>CAIQVJ010000024.1 GCA_903875225.1 uncultured Pseudomonadota bacterium | reverse complement strand
GCCATCTCTGGCGCCCCCGCCGCCAAAGGTCCCGGGGATGTGGGTATCCTCGCCACCTTTGGCGCCCCCGCCGCCAAAGGTCCCGGGGATGTGGGTATCCTCGCCATCTCTGGCGCCCCCGCCGCCAAAGGTCGCGGGGATGTGGGCATTCCCGCCATCTTTGGCGCCCCGCCGCCAACGGTCCCGGGGATGTGGGTATCCTCGCCACCTTTGGCGCCCCCGCCGCCAGAGGTCCCAGGGAAGCGGGTATCATCGCCATCTGTGGCGCCCCCGCCGCCAAAGGTCCCGGGGATGTGGGTATCCTCGTCATCTCTGGCGCCCCCGCCGCCAAAGGTCCCGGGGATGCGGGTATCTTCGCCGTCTGTGGGGCCCCGCGTGGGCAACGGCACGACCCCCTCTGATCCACCCAACCCGGCGCCCAGGCCAACCCCCCGGTCGGCTACACCGTCCCCGGCAAAAGAGGCAGGATCACGCCGCTCGCGCGGGCGGCCTTCGCCACGGCGGTCAGCAGGTTCTGGTCGTCTGCCCGGTCCGCCTCCCGATGGGCCAGGAGGATCCAGTGCTCGGGCTGCGCGCACCGGGCAAGCGTGAGCGCTGCGAGCACCCGATCCCGGGGGGAGACCCCGGGGGCGTTCCACACGATGGACGCCGACGCGGCGGCGAGGTCGAGGCGCCCCACGTCCACCTGGGCGTTGGCCTTCCGGATCAGCAGGGCGGTCCCGTCGGGCTGGTCGGCCAGCACCTGATCGTGACGCTCCAGGAGGGCCAGGTCGTCCTTTCGGGCCTTCTCCGCAGCGAGTCGGGCGCCGACCTGGGCGAGCACGCCGGCCTGGAGGGCCCGAACCGCCTGCAGGCCCGGCTGGCCGGGCTCCTTTCGGGCCCATCGCACAGCCTCCGCGGCCGCCTGCTGCGCCTCTTCGAGTCGACCCAACGCCTCCAGGGCCTGGGCACGGAACGCGGCCCGTCGCGTCATCACCGGTGGCTCCGTGCTGTCCGGGATGGTGTGCAGGGCGACCAACGACTCTTCCCACCGCTGGCTGCGCAACGCTCCCGCAGCGGTGCGCAGGGCCTCCCAGGCGTCCACGTCTACGGGAGCCACAGCCGCGCCACCTGCTGTTCGAGGTGGCCGGGGAGCTTGTTCTCGCCGTTGGGCCGGGGCGCCTCGATCAGCCACCGCAACCCCAGGGCGAGCAGCGTGAAGTGGAGGAGCACCGGCTCGTAGGAGCCGGCGTTCATCACGATGTTGAGCGGGCTGCCTCCTCCGAGCAGGATCACGTGGCCACCCCGCGGGTGCCGATAACGCACCACCCTAGGGCCGATGTGGTCCACCTCGGGAGACTCCGCCGCGAGCCCCGCCACGTCGATCTCGTCGGGGTTGTGCCCCGCGTTGATGAGCACCGTGTCCTCGGGCAGCCGGCCGATCTGCGCCAGGGTGAGCGCGCCGCTGGACGCGCTCGCGGTCACCACGACCTGGGGCCGGGTCCCCCCGTCGGGGTCCACCGGGACGTGCCCGTCGAAGCGGGCGATGAGCCGCCGGACCGGGTCGGTGTCGACCACCTCCACGACAGCACCACCCATCTTGGCGTACGCAGCCACGCCGGCTCCGACGCGACCGTAGCCGATCACGCGCACGCGCCTGCCCGCGAGGTGCTGCCCCGTGAGCGCGGTGTAGGCCTGCCACAGGCCCTCCCCCACACCGTGTCGATTCTCGATCGCGCGCTTGAGTCGCCCGTCGTTGATGTTGAGGACGGGGAAGGGGACGGGCTCGCAGGCGCGCAGTCGCGCGATGCCGCTGCCGGTGATCTCGACGAGGCCGTACTTCGGACGGTACTGGGCCGCGATCATCGCCTCGCCCAGGGCGAAGCCCACGTCGCCGGCAACGTCGGGGCAGGCTGCCACGATCGGGCTCTGCCCGTCTGTCCGGCCGGTTCCTGCGTGGACCTCCACCCCGATCCCGCGCAGGTACTCCACCACCCCGCCATCCGTCGTCGCCGGGTTGGCCGCCGACAGGACGATCCGACCCCCGCCGAGGGCAAGCTCCTTCACGAGCGTCGCCGTCAGCGTCGTCAGGTGCATGTTCAGGCCGATCGTCAGCCCCTCCCAGGGGCGCTCGGCAGCGAAGCCGTCCCCCAGCGCCGTCAGCGCGGGAAAAAAGGTCTGGATGCGGGCAAGCTCGTTGTAGACGCGGGATGCGTTGGGCATCCGGCCCCTTTAGCCCGCCGGCCCGGGATAACGAGAGGGAATGGCCATCCTCGACGCAGCCCGAACGTTCGCCCTCACGCTCCCCGGAGCCTTCGAGGATCACCCGTGGGGGGAGTGCGTCGTGAAGGTCGCGGTGGGGTCCAAGTCGAGGATCTTCGTGTTCCTCGGAGGACCGGGGGACGACCGCCGGGGGATGGGGGTGAAGCTCCCGGAGACCGGCCTGCGCGCCCTGGAGCGGGACGACGCGGAGCCCTCCGGGTACGGGCTCGGCAAGTCCGGCTGGGTCTCGTTCGGGTTCACGCAGTTGCCGCCCGACGACGCGATCCAGGGCTGGGTGCTGGAGAGCTACCGGGCGGTGGCGCCGAAAAAGCTGGTCCGACAGCTCGGCTGATCAGAGCCCGGCGGCGACCCGCGCGGCGGCGAGCATGTCCGCGTAGCGCTCCGGTGCCTCCACGTCCTGGATCTGCAGGGCGTAGAGCAGGTGCCCGCTCGCGTGCGTGAGCCGCTGGACACGGGCGGCCAGCTCCATGGGGGCGGAGTCGGGCAGCGCGATCCGCAAGCGTACGCCGCCGCCCTCCACGAAGATGAGCGGCGAATCCGCAGGCGTCGTCACGGTCCAGAGGTGGGCCTCCAGATCGACGAGCTGGATGGCCCCGCCAAGCAGGGAGACCGGCCCCCCGGTCGGGGGGAGGACCTCGAGGACGAGGCTCCCGGCCGTGCGCGTCGCGATCTCCCACCGGTCGATGAACCCGAGCATCACCCCGGAATCGCTGCGGTCGGAGACGGGCACGGAGGTCCGGACGACGCTCGCGTCGAACGCGTACGGCACGCCATCCACGCGGATCCAGCAGCGTACGTCTGCACCCGAGGGGAGGCTCCCTGAGGCGGCCCGCACGACGACTCCGCCCCGTTCAACCCGCTCCACGGTGGCCTTCGACCACGCCAGGCCCGAGCGTGGCATCACCTCGCACGTGAGCCGCTGCTCCGCGGCGCGCTCCAGCAGGGTTCGAGGGTCGAGCATGGGGGCGGCTTATCGCGACGGCCCGCCTTCGGCGCCGGATCCGGGCTACGGATCCGTCACGATGCGCCTCGCCCACATCACCGACCTGCACGTGGAGCGCCCCGCGCGCGCCGCTGAGCTCCTCAACAAGCGCCTCCTCGGAGAGGTGAACCTGCACCTGTTCGGGCGGAGCGCGCATTTCTCGAAGGTCGCGCAGGAGGCACTACCCGCCGCCGTGCTCGCTGCTCGTGCCGACGCGGTCGTCTGCACCGGCGACCTCACTGCGACAGGCACCGACGCCGAGTTCGAGGCAGCGCGCACGCTGCTCCGGCCGCTCGACGCCCTGCCGTTCTACTGCATCCCGGGCAACCACGACGTCTACACGAACGAGAGCGTGGGCCGCTACGCGCGGTTTTTCGGGGAGACGGGCGTGCGCCGGTTCGACATCGGCCCGCTGGACCTATGCCTCGTGGATGTGTGCGTTCCCGACTGGCTCTCTCGCGGTGAGGCGGGGCCAGCCACCCTGCAGGCGCTGGACGACGCGCTGGGCAGCAGCACGCGCCCGACGTTGCTCGGTCTGCACTACCCGCTGCGCAACCGAAGGGGGGAGGTGTACGGGCCGCCTACACGCGCCCTCCGCAATGCCGCTGCGGTGGAGGCCCTGATCGAAAAGCACCCATGTGTCGTCGGTGTGTTGCACGGCCATGAGCACCACGGGTTCCGCACCCGGGTGGGGCCGCGGCAGGTCGCGGTGTTCAACCCTGGGGCGAGCGGGTACGCCTGGCTGCCGAAAAAGAAGCGCACCGCACACTTCAACGTCTACGACGTGGATGACGCCGGAATCGTCGGCGTGGAGCGGTACGCGTGGAACGGCTCCGTGTTCGAGCCGGAGAGCGGGGGAGCGTACGAAGGTGGCGGGTGACGTGAAGCCGGACTCGAGCGCGCGCCGGCTGTGGCGGGCATTCACCCCGCACCGGGGCCGGCTCGCCGTGGCGGCGGTGCTCGTCGTCGTGGCATCCGTGCTCCAGAGCGCGCCCGTGACGATCGTGCAGTCCGCGATCAACGACGTGCTCGTGGTGGGTGGAAACCCCGCTCCGTTGGCGATCGGGGTGGTCCTGCTCTACGCGCTCAACGGACTCGTGAACTTCTGCCGTGCGTCGATCACCCGGTCCGTGGCGTGGCGGGTCGTGACCGACCTGCGCGGGGAGCTTCACGACCACCTCCTGGAGCAGGAGCTGGACTGGCACCTGCGCACACCCTCCGGGGAGCGGCAGAGCCGCCTGATCGGCGACGTCAACGCGCTGCAGTACGCGGTGAACGGGGTCGTCACGGCGGTGCAGAAGCCGATCACCATCCTCTGCTTGATCGTGAACGCGTTCGTGATGAACCCGCGCCTGGCGCTCATCGCCTTTGCGCTGCTGCCGCTGGCCGCGGTGCCGATCCACCAGGTCGGGGCCTGGGTCCGGCGCGCGGCGAAGGCCGCCAGCGATGCCTCCGCCGCGCTCTCCGCCCACGCGCAGGCGAGCCTCGGCGGCATCCGCGTCATCCAACTCTCCGGCGGCGAAGCGGAGCGGAGCGCGGCGTTCCGGGCGCTGGACAGCGCGCACGAAGCCGCCCAGGTGGAGGCCTTGACGGCGCAGTTGCTCCCCGCGCCGCTCACCGAGCTCATCGCCGCGGTGGGCGTGGGCGCGGTGTTGTGGGTGGGCGGCAACGAGGTCGCGTCCGGGCAGACCCCGCCCGGGGATCTGGTCGGGTTCCTCGTGGCGCTCGCGGTGATGAACCAGCCGCTGCGGGGGCTCTCGGAGGTCAGCTCGCTGCTGCAGCGGTCGCTCGCGTCTGCGGACACGGTGTACGGCCTGCTGGACCGGGCTCCACGGGTGCGGGGCGGGGGCCGCGCTGCTGCAGCACCCGCGGCGATCGAGCTTTACGACGTGAGCCTCGACTATGGCTCGGGGTCGGTGCTGCGACACATCTCACTCACGCTGCACGCGGGTGAGCGGGTCGCGCTGGTGGGGCCGTCAGGCGGCGGCAAGACGTCCTTGCTCGGCCTCATCCCGCGACTCTACGATCCGACCGGTGGCGAGGTGCGTTGGGACGGCGTCCCGCTGGGCGAGTTCGCGTTGCCCGAGATCCGGCGACACATCGCTGTTGTGTCACAAGAGACGTTCCTGTTCGACGACACCATCGCGGCGAACATCCGCTTTGGTGTGCCATCGGCTTCGGAAGCCGCAGTGCGGAGCGCGGCCGCCGACGCGAACGCCGACGCCTTCATCCAGGAGCTCCCCGAGGGCTACGACACGCGGATCCACGAGCTGGGCATGCGCCTCTCCGGGGGGCAGCGCCAGCGGATCTGCATCGCGCGGGCCATCCTGCGGAACGCGGCTGTGCTGCTGCTGGACGAGGCGACCTCGAACCTGGACACGCAGAGCGAAGCCGCAGTCCAGGAGGCGCTCGATCGGCTGATGGTGGGCCGGACGACGCTGGTGGTGGCCCACAGGCTCTCCACCATCCGCGACGCGGATCGCATCGTGTTCATCGACGCGGGACAGATCGTCCAGGACGGCACGCACACCACGCTCGCCGCGGTGGAGGGGCCGTACCGCTCGCTGCTGCTCGGGGGGAGCGCATGAGGGCGGTCTCCGAATCGTTCAAGGAGCGGGTGTACGGTGTGGTCCGCGTGATCCCCGCGGGCAGGGTGATGGGCTACGGGCACGTGGCCGCGGCGCTCACGCAACCCGGGATGTCTCGGCAGGTCGGATGGGCGCTGGCGGCCCTCCCGTCGGACACGTCGGTTCCGTGGCACCGGGTGATTCGTTCGTCCGGGCACATCGCCTCGCAGGGCGCACCGGACAGGGCGCTGCTCCAGCGCGCGCTGCTGGAGGCGGAGGGCGTGGAGTTCCTGGGAGATCGGGTCGACATGCGGCTGTTCGGGCTCCCGCCACAGCATTTTTTCGAGGCGTGAACACGGTGCTCGCGTTTCTGTGGTGCTGCTCGAACGCCCTCGCGGCCGACAGGCTCACGTTCACCGCCCGATGGATGGGGCTCGACGCCGGCGTGGCCGAGGCCGAGAGTGTCGTGACCGAAGGTGTGCGTGTGGTCACGGTCACGGCGCGAAATGCGGGCTGGTTGGATTCGCTGTACCCCATCGACGACCGGATCGTCTCCCGGGCGGGTACGGAAGGGGGGAGCCTGCTCTACCAGACGACCTTCCGCGAAGGCCGGTTTCTACAGGACCAGGAGATGCGGTTCACCGGGGGCGGGGTCGACGTCGCACGGTCCCAGTTCGAAGACGGCAGGTGGAACCAATACAGCTCGCACTACTCGAGCCCGGCTGGCGTGGAGGACCCGGTCTCCGCGTTCTACCGCATCCGCGAGGCGGACCTCCAGGTCGGGGATGTGCGGCACATGGCGGTGTTCAACGGCAAGCGCACGCTCGACATCGTCGTCACCTGTATCGGCTCGGCCCCGGCTCCGAGCGGTGAGCCGGTTCGACACATCACGCTGGTGAGCGCCTCGGAGGGTGATTTCCGGGGGGGGATCGACCTCTACCTCTCCGCTTCGAACGTGCCGGTGCTCGTGGTGGTGCAGACCCGGGCCGGTCCGGTGCGGATCGAGGTCCAATGACGCGGGTGCTGCACGTCGACACCGCCGTCGAGTGGCGGGGCGGACAGCGACAGCTCGAACTGCTGCTCGCGGGGCGCCCGGGCGACCTCTGGGCGGGGGTGCCTGCTGCCCCGCTCGCGGCGCGAGCGGGTCCGCCGTCGATCACGCTCCGCCCCGGGGCGCACCCGTGGAACATCGTGGCGCTGCGCGCCGCCGCTGCGGGCTTCGACCTGGTGGCCGCTCACACCCCGCACGCGCTCGGCATCGCGCTCCTCGCCGGGCTCCCCACGGTCGCCCACCGACGGGTGGACTTCGTCCCCTCCGGGCTCAAGTACCGGCGTGCCGCCCACGTGATCGCCGTCAGCGGCGCTGTGCGCGAGATCCTGGTCTCGGTCGGGGTCTCCGCGGAGAGGGTGACCGTGGTGCCGGACGGTGTCCCGACCCCACCGCCCGGAGACCCCTCCCGATGGGGAGGCTACGATCGACCCCTCTACGGGTGCGTGGGGGCGCTCGTCGCGCACAAGGGGCACCGGCACGTGATCGAGGCGATGGCTCGGGTGCCGGGCACGCTGCTCGTCGCGGGGGAGGGTGCCTTGCGGCCGCGCCTGGAAGCGCAGGTGCAGGCGCTGGGTCTGCAGGGCCGCGTGCATCTCCTGGGGCAGGTGTCCGCGATCGAGGACCTCTACGCGGCGGTCGACGTGTTCGTCCACCCGTCCGAGGAGGAGGGCATGGGGCAGGCGGTGGTCGAGGCGATGGCGGCCGGGTGCCGCGTGGTGGGCACCCGCGCCGGCGGGGTGGCCGAGGTGCTGGGGGACGGTGGGGAGGTGGTCCCCGCGCGGGACCCGGAAGCTCTGGCCGCCGCGATGGTTCGGGCGCTCGCGATCCCGCGGGGCGCGGGCGTCGAGCGGGCCCGGCTGTACTCGGTGGACGTGATGGTGGCTGGCACCGGGCGGGTGTACGAGGAGGTCAGCCGGCTTCTTCGCCGAAACGGACGATGACCGCGCCCGCCTCGGCGAGCAGCACCTCGCTGTGCGTGGCGTAGCCGGGCGCCCACCGCAGGGCCTCGCCCGCTGGCATCCCCGTCCACGCGCAGAGCAGGCTGCGTATGCAGCCGATGTGCGTGACGATCGCGATGTTGGTGGCCTCGCCCAGGGTGGGCGCGAGCTCCCTCCACCACGCGTTCACCCGCTGGTAGACCTGCCCGTAGGACTCGCCCAGGGGCGGGGTCGCGGTCACGTAGTCTGCCCAGTAGGCGGTGGTGCCGGCAGGGTCCCGATCCGTGAGCTCCGCCCACGACACTCCGTCCCAGCTCCCCATGTCCTGCTCCCGCAGCCGGGGGGTGGCGTGGAACGCCCCGAGGCGGGCGGCGAGGGCAGTGCATCGCTTGAGGTCCGAGCTGAACACGGCGTCGTACGGCCCCGGCCATCGCGCGGCCGCGGCGGCTGTCTGGGCCTCCCCGCGCGGCGAGAGCGCGACGTCGGTGTGCCCCCTGCAGAGCCGTTCCCCGGCACCCACGACCTCTGCGTGGCGGAAGAGATGGACCCGACACACGGAGCCGGAGGGCAGGATGCTCAGGGTCGCCGCGTCATAGGCGACGGAGGAGGGGGGCATGCGCCCCGCTATCCCCCGGTGGCGCGGGTTGGCCGATGACGACAACGCGATAATGCCCTGCCTCATGCTCCTCGTCATCGATGTCGGCAACAGCAACACCGTCCTGGGCCTCTACAAGGGCGCGCAGGTGGTGCACACCTGGCGTATCTCCACGCTCCAACGCACCACGGACGAGTTCGGACTGCTGCTGCTGCAGCTCTTCGCGCACGAGACCGTGTCTGTGTCGGACATCCGGGGCGTGGCCGTGTGCTCTGTGGTGCCGAGCACGATCTATGCGATCGAGAAGGCCTGCCGACGCTACGTGCGCAGGACCGCGCGCGTGTTGGGAAAAGGCGCCGACCTCGGCATGCCGATCGAGGTCGACAACCCGAGGGAGCTCGGGCCTGATCGCGTCGTCAACTGCATCGCGGCGCGCAGCCGGTTCCAGCCGCCGTTCCTGATCGTGGACTTCGGCACCGCCACCACGTTCGACGCCGTCGACGCTTCGGGCGCCTACGTGGGCGGGGCGATCGCCCCGGGCCTGCAGATCTCGGCGGACGCGCTCTTCCAGCGCACCTCCCGCCTGCCCCGCGTGGAGATCATGGAGCCGGTGGCGCCCATCGGCACGAACACCGTGTCTGCGATGCAGTCCGGATTGTTCTGGGGGTATGTCGGGCTGGTGGATGGCCTGGCGAGGCGCTGCAAGGCGCAGCTGGGCGCCGGGGCGCGGGTGCCCTGCATCGCCACGGGGGGCCTCGCGAACCTGGTCGGGCGGGCCTGCTCCGAGATCGACGACGTGGACGAGCATCTCACGCTGGCGGGGCTGCGCATCTGGTTCGACCGGGAACGCTCCGAGGAGATTCCATGAGCATACCATGGGACAAGCTTGATATTCCGGATGGGTTGCGGCCGATGGTGGACCCGGCTGCCCCGCAGGCCTTGCGGCTCGCTGCAGCGGGTGGGGCATTGCCGGGGGCGGGGCCCGAGGCCACGCTGGGGGCGCTCTACGCGCTCGCCTGCGACCCGGACACGAGCGTTCGGGAGCGGGCCATCGCATCCCTGGGGGCGCTGCCGGACGTCGCACGGGCGATCAACCAGCGCACCCATCCGAAGGTGCTGGAGCTCCTGAGCAACATGCGGCCCGACCCCGCCCTGGACGAGCAGATCCTGCAGATCCGGGCGACGAACGACCGCACTGCGACGCGCATCGCCGAGCGGGCATCGGCGAAGTTGTGCGAGATCATCGCCGACAACCACGCACGGCTCTTGATCACCCCGGACATCGCGCTGGCCCTGCATCGGAACCCGCAATGTGCGGAAGCCACCCTGGAGCGCGCGCTGGCGTTCCTGCGCATGAACAACGAGCTCCCGGAGATGCCGACGGAGCGGGCCGGGGCTGTCCGGTCTGCCACTGCGGTGCCCCCGGCGAAGGAGCCCGCGTTCGATCTGGAGGCCGAGATCGAGGCCGCCCTCGAGGGCCGAGCCTCCCCGATGCTCGAGGCTCGCCAGAAGCTCACCATGTTCAACGTGGACAACCTCGGTCCGGCGCTGCCCGGGTTCTCGTTCGACTTCAAGGAGGACGACGAGTTCGGGATGGAGCTGATGGACGACGAGATGCAGGCCACAGACGAGGTGCGGCTCTCGATCGAGAAGAAGATCCGCGCCATGAGCGCTGGAAAGAAGATCAAGCTGGCGTTCCTCGGGAACAAGGAGGTCCGGAACATCCTGATCCGCGACCGGTCCAAGATGGTCGCCTCCGCGGTGGTCAAGAGCGGGCGACTCACCGACGCCGAGGTGGTCTCCCACGCCGGAAACCGGAACCTGTACCCGGAGATCCTGCGCGAGATCGCGGCGAACAAGGAGTGGGTCCGAAAGTACACGGTGCAGGCGGCGCTGGTCTCCAACCCGCGCACACCCATCTCGGTGAGCGTCCCGCTGGTCAGCCGGCTGCATGAGAAGGATCTCGTGGCGCTCTCCCGGAACAAGAACGTCACGAGCACCCTCACCCAGATGGCCACGAAGCTGGTCAAGGAGAAGGCCCGCTAAGCCGTGGTCATCTGCCGTCGGCGAGGCGGATGACCAGATCGAGCCAGGCATGAGAGAGGGCCACCGAGGCGGTCCGCGGCACCGCCCCGGGAAAATTCGGGACTCCGATGTGTACGACGCCCCCGACCACGACGCTCGGATGCGAAAGCGTGGTCACCGGGGTGGTCTCGAACGCCCCTCCCTCCGTGATCGAGAGATCCACGATGATCGCGCCGGGCTGCATGAGGGAGAGGTGAGCAGCGCGGCACAGGCGCGGCGCGGCCTGTTGTGGAGTGCGCACCGCCGCGATCACGACGTCCGCCCCGGCGAGGGCGCGTTCGATCGCGGAGGGCGTCGCGACCAGGGCTGTCGTCCTGACGGCCCTCAGCGCGGGCAGGGAGATGTCCAGCACAGTCACCCGTGCGCCCATGGCGAGCGCGAGGTCCGTGGCGCCCCGCCCGGCGACCCCCGCGCCGAGCACCACCACCTCGGCCGGTGGGACTCCCGCGACTCCGCCGAGCAGGAGCCCACGC
Organism: uncultured Pseudomonadota bacterium; assembly: GCA_903875225.1. Taxonomy (GTDB): domain Bacteria; phylum Myxococcota_A; class UBA796; order UBA796; family SXON01; genus CAIUMM01. Next base: position 109,271 of record CAIQVJ010000024.1, on the reverse strand, counting down.
CCCCCATTCGGCTGCTGCAGCGCATGGCTCGCGGCCTCCACCGCCATGCGGCCGGCGATCTCACTCATCGCGACCCGGGCGGGAAAGTCGCCGTGCACCCCTGGCCAGGAGAGGCCATCGTGCGCTCGGACACCCTCGGGGAGCCGGATGGGCGCCGGCAGCAGGGCGAGCATGGATTGCCCACTTCGAAGCAGCGTGAGCTCATGGGGCGAAGGGGCCTCCACCTTCCAGAGCAGCTCCGAGCGGTCGATGACCTCCTCGGCCGTCGGCACCACCTCCGCACCGGCGCGGATGTACTCATCGTCGCCAAAGCCAGCTCGAACGCCGGCCTCCTGCTCGATCAGCACGCCGTGGCCCAGGCTCCGCAGGGTTCGAACAGCCGAGGGTACGCCGGCGACGCGGCCTTCGTGGGCCAGGGTCTCTCGCGGGATGCCGATGATCATGTGCACACATGCTATCGCGAGGGACACGGTATACTGCACGTCGCGCCGCGCGGCGCGCTACCCCCCGGAGTCCGTTATCTTCGAGCAACTACTGGATTTCAACGACGCGGATCGACTGCGCGAGGTGTCAGGCGAGCTCGGCAAAAACCTCGCCATCGTCAGCAAGGCGGCGGGCGTACGGGTGTTGCAGCGTGGCGGCCAGGTGCGCGTTTCGGGCGACGAACCCGCAGTGGCCCTCGCCTCGCGGGTGCTCGAGCAGCTGTACGGGCTCGCGGCGAGCGGGGTCGCCATCACGGGGCCAGACGTCGAGCAGGCCGTACGGCTCCTGACCGCCGAGCCGGGGGCCCGGCTGCAGGATTTCCACGGGGACGTGGTGTTGATCGGCGCCCGCAAGAAGGCGATCTTTCCACGCACGCCGACACAGAAGCAATACATCCACGCATTCGAGGACCATGACATCGTCTTCGGGCTCGGGCCCGCCGGCACCGGTAAGACCTACCTCGCGATGGCCGTTGCCGTGGCTGCGCTGCTCTCGGAGAGCGTGAAACGTATCGTTCTGTGTCGCCCGGCGGTGGAGGCTGGCGAGAAGCTCGGCTTTCTCCCCGGTGCCCTCGAAGAGAAGGTGAACCCCTACCTGCGCCCGCTCTATGACGCACTCTACGACATGATCGACGAGGAGCGCGGGGCGAGGTTGTTCCAGAAGGGCGTGATCGAGGTGGCGCCGCTCGCGTTCATGCGCGGCCGCACGCTCAGCAACAGCTTCATCATCCTGGACGAGGCGCAGAACACGACGCCGGAGCAGATGAAGATGTTCCTCACGCGGCTCGGGAACGGGTCGCGGGCGGCGGTCACCGGGGACATGTCCCAGATCGACCTGCCGCGGCATCAACGCTCGGGCCTCGTGGACGCCGTCGGGGTGCTCCGGGACATCGACCGCATCGCCATGGTGCGGTTCTCGGACAAGGACGTCGTGCGGCACCCGGTGGTGAGCGAGATCGTACGGGCCTATGATCGCGCGGCGGGTCGCGGGGAGGGGGAGCGTGGCGAGCGCTCTTGAACAGCTGCGGACGTGGGCTGCGCGCGGCCCGTTGCTCCGGTACACGGCGCTCACGCTCGTGTGTGTGACCAGCGCGGCCCTGATGACGGATTTTGCCGGGCCGCCCGACCTGGAGCTGCATTCGGGGGATGTCGCGCCGTACGACGTCGTCGCCCCGATCTCCTACACATTCCGGGATCAGGCGGCGACGAGCGAGCGCCAGGAGCTCGCCGAGCAGCAGATCAACCCGGTGTTCGAGGCGGACCTCACGACGCTCAAGCGTGTGGAGAACCGGGTGGCCCAGGCTTTCGACATGGCGCGACGCCGGCATGCCGCGGAGACCACGGTCGAACGTGCAGACGACACGGTCCTGAGCGACTTCCTGGCGGCGCTCGACCTGAAGCTGGAGCCCGCCGATGTGCGGCCCATCGCTGGCGCTGCGTTCAGCGCCGATGCCGAGGACATGACCCTCGAGCTCCTCGGGGTCGCGATGCGCCGCAACGTGGTGGCAGATCGTGCCGAGCTGCCCAGCCCCGCGCGCGCGATCACGGTGCGCAACCTGCTCGGGGGGGAGGAGGTCGACGAGGTGGTCCTCGAGGAATTCGGCCAGATCCGAACGCCCGAGGAGGCTCGCCAGGCGGTGACCCTCTACGTGTTGGAGCGGTTCTCGGGGAGCCGGCAGTCCGAACTGGTCAAGTCCGCTGCTGCGATCGCGCGCGCGGGGGTGCGCCCGAACTTCCGGTTCGACCCGGTCACCACCGGGCAGCGACAGGCCGAGGCCCGGGATCGGGTGCCCGCGGTGGAGGTGCAGGTGCGACGCGGTACGCGGATCGTTCGCGCGGGCGACCTGGTGGTGGGCGCGCAGGCGCAGATGCTCGATGCCCTGGCGTCGTCGTACCACGGCGGCGGCAGGCTGATCTTCGGCTCCTGGCTCGGGTACGTGGTCATGCTCATCGGCACCGCGCTCGGGTTCGCGCGGGCGACCATCCGAAAATTCTCCCAGCGTGACGCCGATCTGTTCGCGATGGGAGGCGTGCTCGTCGCAGTGCTCGGGGTTTCACGCATCCTGGCCACCGCCGCCGCGGCATACGTCCTGCCCGGGCTCGATGCATCCGGCCTCGCGCTGCTGGCCCCGGTCGCCGCCGGGGCGATGATCGTGCGGGTGCTGGTGAACAGCGAGAGCGCCCTCATCTGGACGATCGTGGCCGCGCTCTGCTGCGCCGCGATGACGGACCAGACAGCCCTCTCGGCCGTCTACTACCTGCTCACCGCGTTGGCCTCGGCGGCGGGGGTCGGGCAGGCGCGTGAGCGGCTGGCTGTCGTGCGCGCGGGCCTGCAGGCCGGATTGTTGGGTGCGGGCGCGGTCGTTCTGACAGCGCTGGTCCGCAGCCAGGGGCCCGGGGCGAACCCGGTGCCGGACCTCGGGGTGGTGGTGACCCTGGTGTCCGTGGCGTTCGGGGCTGGTTTCCTGAACGCCGCGCTCGCGCTGCTGGCGATCCCGGCGTTCGAGATCTTCGGGTTCACCACCGACTACAAGCTGCTTGAGCTCTCCAACCTCAACCACCCGTTGCTCCGCCAACTGATGCTGCGGGCGCCCGGTACCTACCATCACTCGGTGATCGTCGGCTCGCTCTCGGAGGCCGCGTGCGAGGCCATCGGCGCGAACGCGCTGCTCGCGCGTGTGGCCTGCTATTTCCACGACATCGGGAAGGGGCTGAAGCCCCAGTACTTCGTGGAGAACCAACGTGACGCCGGAAACCGGCACGACAGGCTGTCACCCGAGCATTCGGCCCAACTGATCATCAACCACGTGATCGAGGGCAGCGCGCTCGCAGACCAGTACAAGCTCCCGAAGCCCGTTCGCGACCAGATCTTCATGCACCATGGCACGAGCCTCATCCAGTACTTCTACGCCCGGGCGAAGGAGCAGTCCGGGCCCGACGACGTGATCGACGAGGCCGCGTTCCGCTACCCGGGGCCCAAGCCGGACTCCCGCGAGGCGGGAGTGATCATGCTGGCGGACAAGGTGGAGGCGGCCTGCCGCACGATCAAGGACCCGAGCGAGTCGCGCATCCGGGCGATGATCCAGCAGATCGTCAACAGCGTGATGGTGGATGGCCAGCTCGAGGAATGTCCCCTGACGCTCAAGGAGCTGTACCAGATCGCCGACAGCTTCACGATGGTGCTGCTCGGGATCTACCACCATCGGATCGAGTATCCGTCCACCGCGGCCATCTCCTCGGGGAAGGGTCGGTTCGTGCCCGTGCCCAAGCAGGGGACGATCACCCTCGAGGTGATGAACCCGCTGTCCCCCCCGCGGGCCTCGGTGCCGCCTGCGCCTGGGTCGGCGGTGGTGGACTACGAGTCCGTCGAGCAGTTGCCCGGTGTGCGCCCCCCGGTCGGGTTGGAGGAGCCATGATCGACGTGCGTCTCGAGGGCGGAGAGTGGCCGACCGCGGCGATCGAGGCCGATGCTGCGCGGTTGCTGGTCCATGCGGACCTTGCGGAAGCCGAACTTTCGCTCGTGCTCTGCGACGACGGGTTCATCCACGGGCTGAACCGCGAGTGGCGAGACGTGGACGCACCGACAGATGTGTTGTCCTTTGCGATGGGCGAGGGGGAGGATGCCGACCTGAACGCCGAGGTGCTGGGCGACATCGTGATCTCGATGACCACTGCGGCCCGACAGGCAACCGAGCAGGCGCACGCTGTCGAGGTGGAGGTGCGGATCCTGCTCGTCCACGGGTTCCTGCACCTGCTCGGCTACGACCACGTCGAGCCGGACGACGCGATCGAGATGCGCGAGGCCGAGGGCAGGTTGCTCACGATGCTCGGGACGGCGCCGGGTGGGCTGATCGCGCGGGCAGGGGAATCCGGTTAGGCGTCGCGCCTCCGAGGACTCTGATGATCGTCGACCTCCGTGAACGTGTTTCTGCCCTGCGAGTGCGTGTTGACGCACTCCGGGGGCATCTTTGACGTGATTCCGAAGCAGGAACGCGTCGCCGATCTGGACCGGCAGGCGGGGTTCCCGGAATTCTGGAACGACGCAGCGAAGGCGCGCGGCATCCTGCGCGAGAAGACGACCCTCGAGAAGGGCCTCGAGAAGTTCTACAGCGTGAACCGCAGGCTGGAGGACATCGAGACCCTGCTGGAGCTGGCCGCCGAGGCCAACGACGATGCGCTCGAGCACGAAGCGGATGCCTCGTTCATGGAGCTGGACGCGCTGGTGCGGAAGCTCGAGACGCAGCGGATGCTCGGCGAGGAGGGCGACGAGGCGGACGCGGTGCTGGAGATCAACTCCGGCGCGGGCGGGACCGACGCCAATGACTGGGCCGAGATGCTCAAGCGCATGTACCTGCGTTGGGCGGACCGCATGGGCTTCAAGAGCGTGGTGCTCGACGAGCAACCCAACGAAGAGGCGGGGATCAAGTCGGTCAGCATCGAGATCCACGGCGAATATGCCTACGGCTACCTCAAAGGCGAGATCGGCGTGCACCGGCTCGTGCGCATCAGCCCGTTCGACGCCAATGCCCGGCGGCAGACGAGCTTCGCCTCGGTCGCGGCCTACCCCGACGTGCCGGACGACATCGACATCCAGGTGAACGAAGCCGACATCGACATGGACACCATGCGGTCGGGCGGCGCTGGCGGACAGCACGTCAACACCACGGACTCGGCCGTGCGGCTCACGCACCGTCCCTCGGGCATCATCGTGAAGTGCCAGAGCGAGCGCAGCCAACACAAGAACCGCGCCACCGCCATGAAGATGCTGAAGGCACGGTTGTACCAGCAGGAGATCGAGCGCCGGGAGGGTGAGCGGGATCTCGTGAACGCGACGAAGAAGAAGATCGAGTGGGGCAGCCAGATCCGCAACTACGTGATCCACCCCTACCGGCTGGTGAAGGACGTTCGCACCGCCACGGAGACGGGTGACACGGACGCCGTGTTGGACGGCAGGCTACTGCCCTTCATGGAGGCTTACCTTGTGGCACGCGCCAATGGAACGCTGGGCGCGGGCGGGGAGGAGTGATGTCGTACATCGCACTGCTGGTCGTGGGTTGTGTGGGTGGCTCGGCCGACGACTCCGGGGCGCCTTCGACGGGCATCGGCGCGCTCGTGGATCCGAGCGGAGAGAGCGCCACGGTCGGCGGCACGGCGTTCGGGTTCGACAGCGCGTCCAACGGGAAGATCGCATTGTTCTTCCCTGGCAACGAGGGTGCGAGCTGCGGCGACGTCGCGCGGTCGCTTTCCGGCGACGAGACGCTCGACCCGGCCGCGATCACGCCCTCCGGCACCTGCTCGGTGTTCGTGCTCGCGGACTACGTCGCGCCGGACGAGACCACATGGTCTGACTTCCCGGCCTCTGTCGTGATGAACTGTGCCTTCGGCGACGGGAGTTGGACCCAATCGTCGGATTGCGACGCGGGGTATTGCTACACCGGCGACTTCTGGACCGGCGGGCCCGTGACCTTCTCGGTGACCGCCTCCGGCGGGGACGAGGCGGACTACCCCTGGGACCTGACGCTCGCGGACGGCGCGGGGCAGTACCCCTACGTCTCGTTCGACCCGATCGCGCTGACGGGCGACGTCGCGGGTTCGGGGACGGCGTCGTGGTGTCCCGAGATCGGACAGAGCGTCTACTTCTGAGGGTGACCCCTACTTCGCCTTCGGTCCCCGCAGGATCATGAACGCCACCCGACGGTTGGCCTCGCGCGCCTCTTCGGAGGTTCCGGGCTGGAGCGGCAGGGTCTCCCCGTAGCCTTTGGGGACCAGCCGCTGCCGCTCGACGCCCTGGGCGATCAAGTAGTCGCGGACGGCCTCGGCGCGCTTCTGCGACAGGCCGATGTTGTACTCGTCGCTGCCCTGGTCGTCGGTGTGGCCCTGGACCTCGAGCAGCGTGATGTCCGGGTGGGAGATCAGCGTCGCGGCGACGTCGTCGAGGATGCGGATGCTCTCGGCCTTGAGGATCGCCGAGTCGAGCTCGAAGAACACCTTGTCGAGGATGACCACCTGGTCGTCGTGGACCTCCACGCGCGACTTGCGGAGCGTGACTTCTACGCGAGCATTGGGCTGGACGACGGTCTTCACGCGCTCCGGCGCAAAGCCCTCCGCCCAGACCGAAAGCTCGGCGGGCCCCGGGCGCAGGGGCTCCTCACCGATGCCGTCGGGCCCGGTCTGGAACTTCTTGCCGCTGCCCAGCACCGTCACGAGCGCCTGCACCGGGCGCCCCTGCTCGTCCTTCGCGACGACCGTGAGCGGGAACATCGCCGACTCCGGCTTGAGCGTGATGGTCTTCTCGAAGCGATCGGCCGCCGGCACGTCCATCAGGTCCATGTCGGGCATGAAGGTCGGGGCCTCGGTGCGCAGACGATAAGGACCAGGCGGGATGGACCGCGTGAATTCGCCGGAGCCCAGGGTGTATCGCCCGTTCTCCGGGCCCTCGACCAGATCGAGCGTCGCGCCCGTGATCCTGCGACCCTGCGGATCGATGACGACGAAGTGGGTGGGCGTGAGCCCAGCGTCCGGGCAGCCGTCGCTGTCGTTCTTGCCGTTGATGTCCTCCGCCTGGTCCGGGCAGTTGTCGACGGCGTCGGGGATTCCGTCGTGGTCCCTGTCTCCGGCTGCCGGCGGCGCCTTGGGTCGGGACGGTGGCGCGCTGGTGATGCCGGCGATGATCCGGAAGGACGGGCTGCCGATACCCTCCGAGTACCCGCCACCGCCCGCCAGCGAGGCCTGGAGCCGGTCCAGGATCTGGTAGCGCGCGCCCACTCGCCACTCGCCTGGGAGCCGGGTGGACGGGGCGTCGACGGTGTCGGGGTTGGACACGAGCACGATCTCGCCGTCCAGTTCGGTGAACGCGGAGAGCGCCGAGGTGATCGGCAGGGAGCCGCCCAGGCCCCACGTCATCCGGTTGCCCCACGAGAGCGTGGACAGCGTCCGGGTCGGTCCCGAGCGGAAGCCGAGGTTCGCGTCGGCCATGGCCTTCTTGCCGATCGCGCCCGCTGCTGTGACCTGCACCGTGGGTGTGCCGTCGCCGAGCCACGCGGCCGGAGCCCCGGTAGGCAACGACAGGCGCGCGTCCACCCCGAGGCCGTACCCGGACTTCACGCGGTTGAACACCATGTACTTGCCGTCCACGAGGATGTCGCCGACCACGGCGCCACCTGCGCCGATGTCGGTGCCGTAGGCGTTCACGGGGATGTCGATCCCCAGCCGGAACGGCCTGTAGGTGTAGGCGAGCTGGGCATCGGCGGTGAACAGCGGGCCCACAAGCTGGATGTCCTTGCTGCTGCCGTCGATGGAGCGGTACACCAGCGGGTCCTGGGCGTAGTTGAACCACACGCCGCCGCCGAAGCCGGTGAGCGTGACCTGCGGGTCCTCCACCCCGAGCGTGGTCTGGCTGTCCAGCGAGGGGTGAAAGCGCTGGGCGTCGAACTTGTCGGTGGCCCAGGCGGAGGGGATGGCTGTCAGTAGAAGGGTCACCGTGAGGAGCGGACCCCGCCCGCGGGCGGCGGGGCGCCGCCGGGCCGTGAGTGCGAGGGCACCGGCCAGCGCGAGCATCACGCCTGCGTTCCCAGGTGTCGTCGAGCATGAGCCGCCCGCGTAGTACCCGCAGTCGAGCACGCCATCGCCGTCCAGATCGGTGCAGCCGGTCGGCTCGGCGGTGTCGATCGGCGTGGAGTCGCAGGAGCCGTCGGTGGGATCGGCGTCGAGGCGGTCGGGCAGGCCGTCGCAGTCCACGTCGTCGTCGCAGGACTCCTCGTTGTCGGGGATGCCGTCGCTGTCGGAGTCGGTGCTGTTGGCGTCGGAGCCGCAGGCGTCCTCGTCGCCGTTCAGGATGCCGTCGCCGTCGGGATCGGCGGCCGGGCCATCGCTGTCGTCGTGGTCGAGGTTGTTCGGGACGCCGTCGCCGTCCAGGTCGCCGGTGCCCTCGGTGCCGTCGTCGATGCCGTCGCCGTCGCTGTCCGGATCCTGGTCGTTGGGGATGCCGTCGCCATCGGTGTCGAGCGTGCTGTCCTCGTCGGACGAGGGCAGCCCGTCGTTGTCGTCATCGTCGTCACAGAAGTCGGGGAGCCCGTCTCCATCGGAGTCCACGAGCCCCTCGGAGGTGTCGGGCTGGCCGTCGCCGTCAGCGTCGTCGGAGGTGCCGGAGCCGTTGCAGAAGTCCTCCAGGATGTCGGGGATGCCGTCGCCGTCTGTGTCCTGGTCGTCCAGCGCGTAGTTGGGGTCGGTCTCCCAGTCGTCGATCGCGCCGTTGTGGTCGGCGTCTTCCATGCCATCGGGTCGGCCTCCCCCGTCGGTGTCGGAGCTGAGCGGGTTGGTCCGGGTGCTGGGGTCCTCGTCCGGGGTGTAGTGGCCCGCGGAGGTGTCGGTGTCAGGACCGGCTTCCGTGACGCCGAGCTCCAGGCCGTCGGAGAGCCCGTCCCCGTCCGAGTCCCAGCTCATCGGATTGGTGCCGGCGTCTGCCTCCTCCTGATCGGTGAGGCCGTCGTCATCGGAGTCGGCGTCGCGCGGGTCGGTGCCGAGCGCGGCCTCTTCGGGATCGGAGAGCCCGTCGCCGTCCTGGTCGATGCCCACGACGTCGGTGACGCATTCGGCGAGCGTGCCGAGCCCCGCGGAGTCGTCGTGACCGGCGCAGTCGTTGAGCACCCGGTCGGCGTTCGCGCCGTCGGAGGTGCCGACGACGACCCCGAACGTGCCGTGGAGGTCGGTCCCGGTGAAGGTCTCCAGGTCCTCGCGCGACCACGAGACGTCGATGAAGTAGTCGAGCGCGCCGTTCACGCTCGTGTCGGCCTCCGACACCCGGAGCGTGGAGGAGCTGAGCGTGGTGACGATGGCGTCGAGGCTGTCGGCCTGGGCGTCCACGCCGGGGGTGCTGGTGGTGTTCTCGTAGATCCCGACGACGCTCAGGGGCCCGAGCCCGACCACGCCGAGCAGGTACTCGTAGTCGTCTCCGCCGTCGGTATCGAGGAGGAACGCCCAGTTCGAGGACCGCAGCTCTGCGGAGCCGTTGCGCGGGTCTTCGTCGACGCGCATCCTGAAGTACAAGCCCTCGTCGTCCGCGTACCAGTAGCCGGCGGCGGCGTCGGGATCGGGGCTCGCATCCCCGACGAGGTCCACGCTCCCGTCAACGGTGCTGTCCCCCTGCTCTTCGTCGCCCACGACGTCGTTGATCGGAACGCCGCCCTGCTGCAGCGGGAGCCACAGGTCGTCGGCGGGCCAGGCGAAGGCGCGACCGGGGACGGCTGCGCAGGCGGCGAGGACGAGGAGCAGGGAGGGGTGGCGTTGGCGCATGGGGATCTCCGGACGGGGTCAAGGTAAACACTTGACGTGACAAGACGATGCATGGAGTCTAAACCAAAGTTCCTCCCGACGCGAGAGAAACGACCGCCCGCGAGGGGGCCAGCACGATTGACACGGGGCGTCGCCGCCGTTAGTCGCGGCAGCCCGTTTCTACTCGCACCGTTTTGAGGTTTCTCATGGCTTCCAACACCGCCGTCACCGAATACCGCCGCAAACTCCGCAAGGCCAACGCCGGGAAGGCCGCTCGCCGCAGCCGCGAGAACAAGGGCTCCACGCCCGTGTTTCCCGTGCACACCGTCGAGGCCGACGCAATCGCCGCAGCGAAGACCGTCCAGGCCGAGTAGCCGCGCGGGAATTCCCGCACAGGACCCCAGAGCCGCGGCGAGGACGTCGCGGCTTTTGGGGTTTTTGGGCGCGGTCGAGGACCGGGCCGGATCAGGTCCGGCGGTATCCGCGGCGCCTCGACAACAGTGCCGCGATCCCCACGAGGAGGCCGAACGTCGAGGGCGCGTGGGGAGAGGCGCTGCAACCTCCGAAGATGTGGGGCCGGGCGATTTCAGCGCACCAGTCGTCGCCTTCCGTCCAGTCGCCGGCGATGTCACGCTGTCGCACCGAGAGACACCATTCGGCCGGGCGCTCCGCCAACGGGGTGGCCCAGGAGTAGGCAAACGGAGCCTCCATCGTGGAGACCTCCGTGATCGGAAAGGTGATGTGCCCTTCGTCGTCTTCCGCGACCTGGATGAGGGACTCTGTTCCCTCCACCGGGGCGATGACCGCATTCGCGAGGATCATGTCGAACTGCTCGCTCCAGCCCGCCAAAGCGCCGCTGATCGCGGGGACGCCCGCGTGCGGCTCCGCGAGGCTCTCTCCCGTCGTGAAGGTGACGGTGGAGGTGTTGGACGAACCGTCCGAGGCGACAGTGAGCACGTAGGCGGTGTTGGGCGAGAGGGGCCCGACGACCGGGAGTTCGATGACGTCAGCCGATATGTGGGCGTCTATCAGGCTGACCGTCGATCCATCGTCCTCGCGGGAGAGGGTCGCGGTCCAGCCGTTGTCCTGGCAGTCACTCACCCAGAACACGAACAGGGGCTTTACGTCGAGCGGCACGTCGGTCGCTCCTGAGGCCGGGAGGCTCGCCACGGGACTGGAGTCGTCACACCCACTGATCGCGTGCGCCGGCGAGATGAGGAGGAACAGCCCGAGGGGCACGAGGAGCAGGGACATGGGTGGAGTCTCCGGCTCGACTACCGATCGAGCATCCGGCTGACGTTGCGGCGCGCTATCGCCAGGATCGTGCCCTGCGGGTTGATGCCCGGCGTGTCGGGCAGCAGGCTCGCATCGTTCACCCAGGCGTTGTCGAGCGCCCGGAGCCTGCCGAAGCTGTCGGCGGGGCAGCCCCGGGCCTCGGAGCCCATCGGCACGGTGCTGTGCAGGTGGATCGCGGTGATCTGCGCCTTTCCGGCCTCGACGCCCGCGCGCAGGGCGCCGAGATCGGCGACCGAGGTGAGGGCCGGGGCGCCGGGGATGGGGCTGATGACGGCGCTCGCCCCGGAGGCGAAGAGCACGCGCCCGAGGCGCTCGGCTGCGAGGCCCAGGAGCGCGAGGTCCTCGCGCCCCAGCGAGTAGGAGACGAACGCCTCGTCCACGAGCGGGACGTTGCGGACCCGGCCGCGCGCCTTGGCCATGACCTTGGCGTAGAACACGCCCAGGCGCCACCACTCGGCGAGCATGCGCTCCCGGTCGCCCGGCGCGCCGACCAGCCAGAGGGCCAGATGGGCGAGCGAGCTGTGGGAGCAACCGAGGGTCATCTGGGGCTTGAACTGCTCGATCTGCTGTACGGGCACGCCAAGCTCGGGCTGGTTCACGCGCTCGCCGAACTGCGCGGCCAGCCGGAGCATGGGGTTCATCGTCAGCGTGCGCCCGATCTTCTGGGTGATGCCGCTGCGCAGGAGGACGAGGGGGGTCTGGACCGCGCCAGCACAGAGCACGACGCGCTCGCAGCGGATCTCGACCTTGCGGCCTTCGCGGTCGGTGGCGAGGGCGCCCGTGACGCGACGGCCCTTCAGGTGCAGCTTGCGGACCTTCAGGCCAGGCTCCAGCCGCGCGCCGGCCGCCACGGCGCGGGGGATGAGCGTCTCGGTCATGGACTGGCGGCGACCCTCGGACGTGCCGTCGCCGTACTTCCAGAAGCGGGACACCTGCACGCTCTTCCAGCCGAGCGATCGGGCGCCCTCGGCGATCCGCTCGGACGCGATGCCGGGGCTCCCCGGGTAGGGTGTGACCGAGCACTCGCGCTCGATCGCCTCGACGAACGGGGCGAGCGCCCGGCCGCCGAAGTCGTCGATGCCGTAGTCCCGGGCCCAGGCGTCGAGCACGTCCGGCAGGGGGGGATGGTAGAGCGCGGCGTTGATCTCGCTGGCACCGCCGACGCAGCGCCCCTCGACGTAGGTGACCTTGATGGGCCCGAAGGCGGGGGTGAGGCCGCCGTTGCGCCACTTCCGGTCCATCTCGTCGAGGGAGTAGGGCTCGGTCGCGCCGACGGAGAGGTAGTCGCCCTCCTCGATCAGCAGCACGTCGTGGCCGGCCTCGGCCCACAGGCACGCGGTGGTCGAGCCGCCCGGGCCCGAGCCGACCACCAGCACCTGGCAGTCGAGGGTCCTCATGGGTGCTCGGATGCAGCGGCGTGCTCGACGCGCGACCAGTACACGAAGGTGCCCATCTTCTCGTAGAATTCCACGAAGTCGCGCATCGGCGAGAGCGGTGATGAGCGCCACGCGCGGATGAACCCCAGCCTCCGGGCGAGCGGCCAGCGCGGGTAGCCCGTAGCGGCGAAAACGAGGCTCAAGGCCTTGATGCCGGCGCCCAGGTACCGTGGCATGCCGGCGACGCGGGCCTGCATGTCCTGGGTCGCGCCGGCGAGCAGCACGGCGTCGAGCCCTCGGCCTTCGGGGTCGAGGAGGTCCCTTAGCAGGATGGTGAGGAAGCTGTCCGGCAGCACTCGGCTCTCTACCCGGTTCCGGCGGCGTGCGCGGGGGCGGATGCGCATCGCGATCGGGTCCCTGGACGCGGCAGGTGGGCGCGTGCACCCGAATCATCCAATTGACGGATGCCGAATCTGGCATGGGGGTTGCATACTCCGACGCCATGTCCTCCCCCGAAGTCGCCCTCCTCGCCCGCCGGATCCTCGACACCCACCACGTGTTCATGCACCGCGAGATGCCGCGGCTCGCAGTGGCACTTGCGGGCAGCAGCCGACAGATCCTGGCTCCGTTCCAGCATCTGCACCGCACGATGGACGACCACATGATGAAGGAGGAGACCATCCTCTACCCGGCGATCATCGCGCTGGCCGAGGGCAAGGAGTCGTCGGGCTGTGGGGTCGCCGGACCGATCAACCAGATGCTCGCTGAACACGACGAGATCCGTACATTGGAGGGTGCGCTTCGATCGGCGTCCCGCGACGCCGGCGCGAACGAAGCCGCGCTCCTGGCGATGCTCGACGACCTCTGCGAGCACGCCCGGATCGAGGACGAGGAGCTGTTCCCCGCCGCGCTCCGTCTTGCCGGCGTGGAGCCCGAGGAACAGGCTGTCGCCGCGGCTGCCACTGGAGCACCGGCGACGGGGTCCGCCCGCCGGGTGCTTCGGAACACGCGCGGCTATTGCCCCACGTGCCTCGAGGAGGTCCCCGCCGCGGTCGTCGTGCTCGACGGCACGGTTCAGCTGGAGAAGAACTGCCCGACCCACGGCGTGGCCCTGCAGTTGCTCTCGCGCAAACCCGAATACTGGGGCGACCTCGACACCTTCTACTTCGAGGTCAATTCGAAGGAGCACCCGCAGCGCGACTACATCGTCCGCATGACGGAGCGCTGCAACCTGGCGTGCCCGATCTGCCTCGCCAAGGCCAACACCGAGGACACGCCCGACCTCGATCTGGGCGGCCTGGAGAAGCTGATCTCGTCCCGCAGGGGAATCAAGGTGGACCTGATGGCCGCGGAGCCGACGCTCCGGCCCGATCTGCTGGACTGGGTGCGCAAGGTGAAGGCGAGCGGCAACATCGCGGCGCTGCACACCAACGGCATCAACCTGACCGACGCCGGCTACTGCGCGAGCCTGGCCGAGGCGGGGGTCGACGAGGTGTTCCTCCAGTTCGACGGGCTGAACGAGCCGGCCAACGTGGCCCTGCGCGGTCGGCCGCTGATCAAGGCCCGGAAGGCGGCGCTGGCCAACCTGCGTAAGCACAACATCGCGACCAGCCTCATCGTCGTGATCGCCCGCGGGCTGAACGAGGAGCAGGTGGGCGCCACGTTCCGGTTTGCGCTGCAGCCCGAGAACGACCACATCCGCGAGGTCTTCTTCCTGGGGCTGCGGAGCATGGGCAGCGCGCGGCAGACGAACGCGTTCGCCGGCCAGCAGTTGATGCCCGACGAGATCATCGATCTCCTCACGGAGCAGGAGCCGACGCTGCGTCGTGACGACATCAAGGCGTTCAACATGGCGTACTTCGCCATGCTTTCTGCGCTCTCGGTGCGCAAGTGCCTGTATGTGCAGCACTACCTCGTGGCGCGCGGGGACGAAGGCAGTTTCACACCCATCTCCGACGTGCTCGACCTCCCCGGTCTTGCAAAGGCGGCGAAGCACTACGCAGGGCGCTACCAGCGGCATCCGGGGCTCGCGAAGGCTGGGCTCGCGGCGGCGCTGGTGCGGCAGGGGTTGCGGCCCGAGGCGATGAAGATGGGCGCGGATCTGCTCCGCCTGGAACACCTGTTCGCCAATGGCATGAACCTTGGCGCTGTGCCGAAGCGGTTCCTGTTGCTCGGCTTCATCACGGCCTGTGATCTCGACAACTTCGACTCCGGGGTCGCGGTGAATTGTGGAAAGGGTGAACTCTCGGCGGACGGCGGGTTCGCCGCTTCGAGCGCGGTCGCCAACGTGCATCGGGAGGCCCGGTTCGCGGAGACCGATCGGACCCCGGGGCCGCCGAGCACACGTTCTCGCAAGGATGCCCCCTCCTGACCACCGCAACGGGGTCCTGAGCGCGCCGCGCCTGCCCGGGCGGCATCGCCCGTGCTTACCTTGTTGGTATGCTGCTCGTCGTCGCCCTCCTCCTCCCGCTGGCGTTCGCCGCTGACCCGGGGCCCCTGCTCACGCCCGCGCCGATCGCAGAGCCGGTGCTCACCGCCGGGCCCGTGCTGAACCTTCCGTTCCACACGCCGGTGCCGGTCGACAGCTTGTCGCTCACGTCCTGCGCTGTGGCGCCCCCCGCGCCGGCTGATGTGAGGCCGGGCACGCTCGTGTTCGAGGTCCAGCTTCGACGTGGCCACGTCTCGCTCGTCTCGGTCGTGAGCGCCGACACGGCGGTGGCTGGCTACCGGCCGTGCCTGCAGCGCGTCCTGACCGACTACGCCTGGCCGGTCAAGCGCGCCAATCTTCGCGTTCCCGTGAACGTGGAGCCGTCCCCCACGCCCCCAGCCGCTCCGGCGCAGCCCGTGCCGGCCGGGGACCGCTGAGTGGCACGGCGCTTGCTCCTTCCGCTGGCGAGGTGCCAATGTTCTTCGAAGCGGCAGTAGAGCACGATCTGGTTCGCGAGTCCCTGGTCCGGCTGCTGGAGGAGCGGCTGGAGCGGAACGATCGGGTCGTCCGTCGGCTCCGCCATTCCACGGCCCTGCCGGACAACTGGAGGGACAGGGCGCCGATGTTCTCCGACGAGGAGGTGCTCGCCAGCCTCGACGAGGACGCTCGGTCGGAGGTGCTGGCGCTCCGTGCTGCCCTGCAACGGCTCGACGCCGGGACCTACGGGATCTGCGCCCTGTGTGGCGAGCCCATCGCGCCGGGGCGCCTGATGAGCCTGCCCACGGCCGTGACCTGCGTCAACTGCGCGTCATGACCGGCTCGAAGAACCGTCGCACCTCGTCGGAGCGCGCCTGCACGTCGTTCCGGCCGAGCAGCATCAGCTCCAGGCAGAACGCGCTCTGGAACAGCAGGTAGCTCGCAAGCTCGGTGGTGGAGCCGTCATTGCCGAGCCCACGCATCAGGTAGCTGATCATGCCGGGGATCGCCTTTTTGTGCCTGTCCGCGATCTCACGGATGGAGGCAGACGGCGTGAGCCAGAGGACGTCGATCCAGCGCAGGGGTGCGGCCCCATCGCCTCCGGGCATGCGGGCGACGCCGTCGTTCACGCGTGTGCTGTGCTCCACGTCGGTCTCGACCGCGTCGAGCATCACCGCATCGAGCAGCGAACTGGCGATCTGAGCGAGGGTCGGGGGGCCTGCCCGATGAACCGCTGGGGGGTGGGGCAGTCTGGAGCGGCGGACCCCGACGGCGACGATTCGCTCCGCGCCGAGCCGGATCGCGGGGGAGAGCGGGGCCGTGTTGCGGATGGAGCCGTCCCCGAGGTAGCGCTCGCCGAGGTGGACAGGCGGAAAGAACACCGGGATCGCGCTGGACGCGAGGAGGTGGTCCACCGTGATCTCCGTGTGCTCGATGCTCCAGCGGCTCCGTTCCCAGGAGGCGGTGTCCGCGCGCCCCTGGACGAACAGCACGCCATCGGCCGTGTACATGTCGGTCGCCGGCATCGCCAGGGCATCCAGCGCTCCCGAGTCAATGTTGCCCTGGATCCTCGAGCAGGGGACACGTTGGCTCAGGAGCGTACGAAGGGGGGCGGTGTTGAGCAGGGATCGGGATGCCGTGTGTCCGAACATGCCGCCAAGGGACAGGTCCCGGGCCCAGAGGAGGCCGTTGGAGGCGATGGACATGGCATCCGTACGAAAGACCTGGTCGGCGCGGAGGCCGCCCCACAGCTCCTCCATGTGCTGGACGGCGCCTTCGAAGGAGTCCGAGTACGCCGCCAGCATGCCCGCGTTCAGGGCACCGGCGCTGGCTCCGACGAGGATCGGAAAGGGGGAGCGCCCCGGGGGGACGACCCCGATGTCCACGAGGCCGCGCAGCACGCCCACCTGGTATGCGCCGCGCGCGCCGCCCCCCGAGAGGACCAGCGCCGTGCGCGACGGATCAGCGGGCGCAACACCCGTGGGGCGGGCGATGTGACGCGTGGTTTGCACGCGGTCGAACATGCAACGGATGTGCCGTCGCTACGGGTGATCGTTCGCGACGTCGGCGTGGACGAGCACGTCGGCGCCCGGGAGCGCGGCGCGCAGGGCGGCCTCCAGTTCGTCCGTGCGGCGGTGCCCCTCGGCGAGCGTGATGGCCCCGTCGAGCTCGACGTGAAGCTCGACGAAGCGGCGTTGCCCGCTGCGTCGGGTGCGCAGGGCGTGCCAGCCGTCGAGCCCGGGGGTGGCCCGCAGGACGGTGTCGATGGTCGCGAGGTCTTCGGCAGGCAGGCTCCGGTCGACGAGCTCGTCGATGACGGCGCGGGCGAGTCCGACGATCGCGGGCACCATCAGCGCGGCCACGCAGAGGGAGGCGACGTCATCTGCCTGGACCCAGCCCGTGAGCCCGGCGATGCCCAGCCCGCAGAGGGCCGCGATGCCGGATGCGGCGTCCATGGTGTAGTGCATGGCGTCGGAGCGGAGCACGATGGAGCCCCGCTTGTCTCCCGCGCGCTTGAGCATCGCGCCGAGCGCCACCGAGGTGACCATCGAGATCACGAGCCCGATCAGGCCCGGGAGGGCCGTGGGCGCGGGGCGCCCGGGGTTCAGCAGCCCGGCCACGGCAGTCCAGGTGACCCAGCCGGCGCCAGCGGTCAGGAGCAGGGCCTGCCCGAGCCCGGCGAGCGCCTCGACCTTTCCATGGCCATACGGGTGCCCGTCGTCCGCTGGCTGGCTCGCGAACCGCGCGAGGCCGAAGTTGCCCGAAGAGACGATGCAGTCCCCGAGCGAGTCGACCGCCGAGGCGAAGAGCACATGGGATCCGGTCCACACGGCCAACGCCGCCTTGCCGAGGCCGATGCACAGCGACACGATCGCGGCGATCACCAGCGGGTTGGTACCGGAGGGCTTCACGTGTGCGGTCTACCCCGTCCTGCCAGCTGGCACACGCCTTGACTACAGGGACATTTCGACGGGTGGGGCGCTCGGCCGCTCCGTCCAGCTGCCCCACCCGGCGGGAACGATCAGGAGCGGCTTCGGCGTTGCGCCCATCAAGCGCTCCACGGTGCTGCCACGGAGCGCATCCAGGAAATTCTGGCGACCCTCGGTCACCACGATCACCAGATCTGCGCTCCAGGTGAACGCGGTCGTCGCGATCGACTCGACGACTCCGCCCTCCGCGCGCCAATGGTGCAGGCGCGCGCCCGCTGGCACCTGCATGAGCTCCAACGCGGGGTGCCCCAGGCCCACGTGGAACGTGGCGAACTCGGTGGAGTCCCCGGGCAGCGCCCGGGAGAAGATCCCGGCGGCGTCGAACGCCGGGCCCGGATCGGGGACGACGTCCACGGGCAGGAGCACGCGGGACACCGTTCCGTAGCCGGTCTGTTCATCGACGAAACCCTTGCTGTCGGCGGGGATCAGGAGCACCGGAACGGGGGCACGCAGCGCGACGGGTCGGGAGACGCTCGGCTGCAACCACCGGGCGATGCCCGAGCGCCCGTGGCTCGCCATCACCACCAGATCCGCGTGGCTGGATGCCATCTCGTGCAGGATCGCCTCATCCGGGCGCTCGCCGGAGCTCAGGGTCCTCCGTGCGCGGATGCCGAGCCTCGCGAGGTCGGCCTCGGTCGCACCCTCCTCGAGGAAACCCCAGCGAATCAATGTTTCCAGCACCGGTGGCGCCCAACGCCAGTCCGTGGTGTCGTTGTGCGGCTCGACGTGGAAGATGTCCAGCTCGGCCTTGAGCGCGAGTGCCAGACGCAGCGCGTGGGCAAAGGCGACATTGGCGGGCTGGGAGAAGTCGGTCGGGACGAGGATGGAGCGAATGGTAGCGCGGTCCATGGGAACTCCTGTGGGGGAGCGATCCTTAGCAAGAGGCGTACCAGCACGGGCATCCTGTGGGCGGTCCCTGTGGGGTCCAGGGTGGGCGCATTCGCACAGTGGCAGGTCATAGTGACCCGGGTCCGCGAACTCGGATGATTGCTACAACACGTCCGCGAGGCCGAACCGGCGCCGCGCGGCCAGCAGGGCGGCACCGCCCACCAGGAAGGGCCAGGAGAGGCCCCATGCGATGGTCGGACCGGTGCCCAGGGTGGTCACCGCCCACGTCCCGACCGGGCCCAGCACGCCAAGCTCAGGGTCGACCGTCGCCAGGATGCCGACCCGAGCCGCCTGGACCGGGTTCACGCCCGCGAGGATGAAGACAAGCGCCGGGGGCATGTCCCAGCGCAACATCAGCCCCAGGATCACGAAATCCACGAGCGCCACCGCGGCCATCCACAACAGCAGGCCGCGCAGCAGCGCCTGCTCGGTCGTGCGGGCGCCGGTGCTCACCCACATCCCGAGCGCGGAGAAGCACGCAGCCTGCCCCACGAGCAGCGTGCAGAACGCTGCCAGCAGGCCCGGCGAGACGGGCTGGCCCATGAGGGCCGCCACCAGCCCGAGGATGGCGACGGCGCCCCCGACGGGCAACGCGACCGCGGTGAGCCGCGGCACGAACAGGGCCCAGAAGCAGCGCCCGCGCCCGTTGGGGTAGGAGAGGTACCACTCCAGCACCCCGCCCTGTCGCGCGGAGGTCACGGCTTGCGTGGTGGAGGTCAAGGCGAGGAGCGGTACGAAGAGCAGCGAGGCCTGCACGACCCCGCCCATCACCCGTCCGAACCCGGTGAACCCGATCACGGACGACTCACGGGTGGCGACGAGCATGAAGAAGCCCACCAGCGCGGACGCCAGGGTCACGGCCGCGGTGAACCAGCGGGCGCGCAGCACGCCGTGGACCTCGATGCGGGCGATGGCGGGGATCACTTCGTCACCGCGCGGCTCGAGGCCTCGCCCACGGTCAGCGCGCCGGGGGTACCGGAAGGCACCGCGTGCAGGCCGCTGGCCATCGGCGTCGTGTTGCCGGTCGTGAAGGCCACCTCGTTCTCCCGGTACCAGGTGGTGCCGTCGAAGAACCACATCTTCGCGACCGAGGGGTGGTGGTCGATCACGTACTGGAAGAGGCAGCCCGGATCATCGAAGACACGCTGCGCTCCGTCTTTTTCAACGATCGCGGCCGCAGATGCGGGCTCCCCGACCAGCATGCCGCACTGGTCACAGGCGGCGTGGTCCCACGCGATGGAGGGAGGGGCGTCGGGGTCGGAGCACGCGAGCAGGGCGAGGATCACCGGGACCTCCAGAGCGGCACGACGTCCGAGATCAACCCCGCTTCACTCGTGAGCACGGGGTCTGCGAGGAAGGTGTCCAGTCGCCCGTCGAATCGAACGAGGCCTTCGTTGAGCACGACGACCCTGTCGACGAGGTGCGTGACCTCCTCCACCCGGTGCGAGGAGAGCACCACGGTCGGGGCGGGCTTGCGCGCTGCGAGACGATCGAAGAAGATCTCGCGGGCGTGCGGATCGAGGTTCGCTGTAGGCTCGTCGAACAGGAGCACCGGGCACTCCGCAGCCAGCGCGGTGGCTGCGAGCAGCTTTTGCTGCATCCCTCCCGAGAGTGCGGTGAACCGGAGCTTGCCGAGCGCCGCGAGGTCGAGCCCGAAGTCCGCCGCGCACTCCGCGAGGCGGGCGCCGGGCAGGCCGCGCATCTGGGCCCATGCCCGAACCATCTCTGCCACCGGGAGCGGCAGCACGGGGGCTCGCTGCGGCACCCAGGCGACCTGGACCTGCGCTGCGGCGTGGTCTGCCCACGGGTCCTTTCCATCCATGCGGATCTCGCCGCCCACCCGCAGCAGGCCCATCATGGCACGCAGGAGCGTGGTCTTCCCGGATCCGT
Source organism: uncultured Pseudomonadota bacterium (assembly GCA_903875225.1). GTDB lineage: Bacteria > Myxococcota_A > UBA796 > UBA796 > SXON01 > CAIUMM01. The sequence continues at coordinate 88,675 of CAIQVJ010000024.1, read as the reverse complement.
TGGGGCCCACCAGCGCGACGCGCTCGCCTGCGCTCACGTGCAGGTCGATGCCGCGAAGGATCTGCCGACCGTCCAGGCTCTTGGTGACGCCCCTGAGCCGGATCATCCGAGCACCGGGTGGGCATCGGTGAGCACGGGACGTGGGGCGAACATGGGGAAGGCCTCCGCGAGGAGGTCCAGGAGTCCCGCTGCTGCTGTGTTGGAGAAGAAGGCCATTGCCGGGCGCCGTTGTGTGAGTGTACTGCTTAGCACACGCGGAGAGTAGGCGAGGTCGCCAACACCGTCGCCATCGAGGTCGTATCCTGTGTAGTCTGTCCAGGTGTTTCCATCGAAGAGCGTGCCCTCTGCGTCTGCACGCCCATCTACGCTCACCTGTGTTGAATTCTCATGGAAGCGGTTGCCGCGAAAGACCGCCCCGCTCTCCGATCCGTGGATGCGCAGTCCGGCGTGGTTGTAGGCCAGGGTGTTCCCCTCGAACAGCGCCAGCCCCCCGATGTTGTGCGGCGTGTGGTCGAGGTAGATGCCGGTCGTGTCGCCGAGCAGGCGGTTGCCGCGCACCGTGATCTCGTCGCTCTCCTTGAACCCGAAGCCCATCCCTGCGGCACCGTTGGCGCGCGCGACCACGTTGTCGGTGAGCAGCAGATCGTCGCTGTACATCACGAACACGCCCACCACGTCGTCCGAGTACTCGTTGCCCTGCACGACGTTGTGACTCGCGTGCATGAAGTGGGAGCCGTAGCGCGAGTGGGTGACGTGGTTGTGGGTGAGGGTGTTTCCCTCGGAGTACCACACGACCAGATCCCTCACGTTGGTGAGGTCGTTGCCTTCGATCCGGTTGCGGTCGGACTCCCAGAGCCGGAGGCCGTCGCCCCGTTGGCTCACCGCTCGCTCCGCGGAGCCGATCACGCGGCAGTCGATCACGGCGCCGTCGTCAGCAGCGCGAAGGTCGATCCCGGTGAGCACGTCCTTGACCTCGAGCCGTTCGAGGTGCACGCGTTGCCCGGCCACCAGGACGCCGGCGTCGCCCTGTGTGGCGTCGGAGCCGCCGCCCTGCACGGCCAGTCCCTGCACCGTCACGTCGTTCGCGGTGATGATGAGCACTGTGCCGGTGCCCGCGCCCGCCAGGATCGCGCCCGGCTCGGCGACGAGCGTGAGCTGGCGATCGATGTGTACCGGCCCCTGGTAGGTGCCCGGCGCCAGCGTGAGGGTGGACCCCGCGGTGAGGGCGTGGATCGCGGCAGGGATGTCTGCCCCGGGTGTCAGGCGCACGGCCTGCGGCGGGCCTGAGGGGATCTCCGCGGTGACGAGCGGCACGATCGCCAGCTCCGGGGCATCATGCTCCCCGGCGAGTGCAACGATCGCGATGCCGTACAGCGCGAGCAGGATCATCGCGGAACGCCGACGAAGCCCTTGGAGCAGGTCACGCCGCAACTGTCGTGCAGCGGGCAGGCCTGGCACGCCTTTGCGCGTTGCCAGACCGAGAGCGCGACGAGAACCACGCCGAACAACGCGAGGTAGAACCCCTGCGTCGGGCTCGCGACCGTGTGGAACTGGCCGACCTTGCCCGATCCGAACATCGCAGGCGTGAACGGCGCGATGTGGACCGGCGCCTTCGGGTCCAGGTCATGGCCGAACGTGTAGAGCCAGTACATCGTGTCTGCGATGAACCCGATGGGCAGGCCAATCGCCAACGCGGCCGTGACCCACCCGAACTTCCGCCCGAGTCCGAGCGTCGCGGCTACTACGAGCATGCAGAGCAATGCCACCGCCCAACCACCGTAGGCCCGCTCGAGCATCGCGCCGGACTCGAGGTGGGCCATGCCGATGTAGTGGTTGATGATGCCGATCTCCGTCGTGTCTCCGCCCACGCCGGTGAGAGAAACCACGAGCTGCAACCCCTGAGGGTATTGGGGCGCCACCATGTCGAAATTCCACCACGGCAGGAAGTAGCTGCATCCCAGCGTGATCGAGCCCGCGATGGCGAGCAGTACGGTGACTGCTCGCCGGTGGATTTGCCAGCCTGGCGTGGGCGCTGACACGCTATTTTGCCGGGGCGGCGGGGGGGGCCGTGGCCGCTGGAGCCGCGGCCACGGCGTTCTCCTTGGACTTCAGGAACGCGATGAGCTTGGGCAGGTCCTCCGGAGGGACTCCCTGCTTGGTCATCTGTACCATGAGCGTACGGAACAGGTCCTTGGCGACCGGATCCTGCTTGGTCATGATCTCCGGTTCCGACACCATGCGCTCGATCCAGGTGGGGGATCGGCGCGCAGTGACGCCTGCCAGGTCAGGTCCGACGAGCTTCTCGCCGAACTTGTGACATGCACCACAGCCCTTTGCCGTGAACACCGCCTCCCCGGCTGCGATGTCAGCCGGGTCGGTGGAGATCGAAGCGAGGGGGGGCACCGCGATGGTCTCCGGTCCGTCCGGTCCCACAGCCACCGGAGCCGGGGCGGCCACGGGGGGGGCAGGAGCGGGGGTGGAGGGAGCGGAGGCAGCGCCCCCGCCGCAGGCGACAAGCAGCATGAGCAGCATGAGGATCAGGACCCCTTCGGCTTGACGAGCATGTAGCCTTCCATCTCGAGATGGAGGGCAGAGCAGAACTCGGTGCAGTAGTACGGGAATACGCCCGCCCGATCGGCGGTGAAGGTGATCTCGTCGTACTTGCCGGGCTCCATCGACAGGTTGACGTTGTACATGTCGATCGTGAAGCCGTGGGTCTGGTCGTAGGCCTGCTCGAGCGAGGTGATGTGCAGCGTCACTTCGTCGCCCTGGTTCACGTCGATGAAGTCCGGCGTGATGTGCGACCGGATCTCGCTCATGTACACGTCGACCTTGTTTCCGTGGCGCTCGATGCGCTCCTCACCCGACGCGACGGCCCCGGGGTCCTTCTGGCCGGTGTAGGGGTTGGTGCCGGAGGGGATGTACGCGGGGATCGGCTTGAGCTTGTCGGCCTTGATCATCTGGGCGTAGTGCGGCTCGCCGAGGGGGATCGGCAGGTCGTACAGGAGCTGCATGGTCGCTCCGCTGATGTCGATGAGCTGGAAGTTCTGCGGCAGCAGCGGGCCGACGGGCTGGAACCGGTCCTGCGCCATCTTGTTCATGGCGACGACGTAGTGGCCGTCGGGGCTCATGGTGTCGCCTTCCGCGGCGGTGATGTGGCCGATGTTGTAGTTCACGGAGAGCGACTCGCTCGGCACGTTCAGGTCGTTGTAGTTCCACTTCACGACCGTGCTGTCGAGGAACACCGAGGTGTAGGCGTCCCCCTTGTCTCCGAACACCGTGTGCAGGGGCCCGAGCCCGATCTCCTTCTGGCCGCGCAGCGACTTCTGGAAGTCGAGCACGTCGACGCCATACGCGTCCTTGGAGGCGAACTCGCCCTTCTCGATCTCTTCCTTGATCTTGGAGAACTCGAAGATGGTCGTGTGCGTGTCGAGCTTGCCGCCGACCACGATCGCCTTGCCGTCCGGGGTGACGTCTGCGCCGTGAGGGGACTTCGGCTCGCCGACCAGGGTGAGGACGTGCTCCTTGGCGGCATCCGCGAGCGAGATGACCTTCACGCCGTTGATGACGGTGAACTTGCCGTCCGCGATCAGCTTCTCGCCCTTCTTCCAGTCGATGATGTGGAGGTAGTCCATGTCGTTCTGGGAAGCGCCGCTCTCGAGGAAGGGCTTGCCCTCCCCGCCCGAGCCGCTGGCCCGCTCGGTGTTCCAGGAGCCGATGAACACGTACCCGTCGCTCGGGCCCTTGCCGGCGTCGGCGAGATCCTGCATGTAGGGGGGGAGTTCGACTGCCCAGGACTTGCTGGCGTCGATGCGTCCGGCCGCCCGGTCGAACTTCCAGAACATCGCGGCGCCGCGGTACTTGTCGTTGTACTCGGAGAGCGGCGCGTACGTGCCGCCGAGCGGGGTCGCGTACTGGCTGGACTCGACCACGTAGTCGGTGTTCGGGGTGACGAACGAACCGCCGTGGTCGCTCATGATGAGCGGGTTGGCGATGATCTGCTTGGTCTGGAAGTCGGCGAGGTCGACGACGGCGATGCGCGCGTTGGCCTTGTCGTTCACGAAGATGTACTGGCCGTCGTAGTTGCCGTCTGTCTCCGAGAGGTTCGGATGGTGCACGTCGCCCCAGGTGATCTCCTTGCCGCCCTGGTCGCCGCCGGCGAGCACCTTGTCGGAGAGGCCGCCGTAGCCGTAGCCCTGCCAGGGTTCCGGCTCGAACACTGCGATGTACTTCAGGATTCGCATGCTGGGCACGCCGATGGCGATCAGGCCGCCCATCTGTCCGCCGGATGCGAAGATGACGTACTCATCGAGCTTGCCGGTGGGCGTGTAGGTCTTCGCGGCTGCGAGGACGTCCGTGTCCGTCAAGCCGCGCGCGGTCATGACAGCCTGGAGGTCTCCGCCTGCTGCGGGGGCCGCGGTCGGCGCTGGGGTGGTGGCACAGCCCACGAGGGCGAGGAGGATGATAGAACGCATGGGGTACTCCGGGGTCGGTGGCGGGGGTGATGTGCAAGGTTCATGCCGCAGTCGGCCGAACGCTCCATCGCGTGCAAAGAACGTTTTCGGGAGTTGGTCTTTCGAAGGGTGAAAGGAGATCTGGCGAGCCATCGTTCACCTAACGGATGGCGGTTTGGGCGCGAAGTGGTGTATCTGCATCATTTAGGTGAGGTGATCTGATGCGTCGTGTCGACATCCAGCGTCTGGTGACAGGAACCGGTGATGCCGCGTTCGTGGTGAACCCCCAGGGGGTGATCACGGCGTGGAACCCCCAGTGTGAAGCCCTTTTCGGGCTTCCCGCTGCTGAGGTGGTGGGGAAGGAGTGCGGTCCCATCGTGCAAGGCACGGACGAGTGCGGATCGGTCTGTGGGGAGCGCTGCTGCATTCTCGGCGCGCGGCGCCGGCGCCGGCCCATCGAGAACTTCGACATCCAGGTCGGAACGACGGGTGGGCCGCGATGGTGCAGCGTTTCCGTGCTCCTGGTGGAGGAGTCCGGGGAGTCCCTCCCGTCGTCCGTGCACGTGCTTCGCGACATCGATGTCCACAAGCGGCTGGAGGGCATGGTCCGCGAGTTCGCGATGACCGCCACGCCCGGAGCGCTGCCCAGGCAGGCCCACCCGCCCGCGCAGGTGGTGGAGCTCACCAAGCAGGAGACCAACGTGCTCCGGCTCCTGGCGAAGGGGGTCGGCGGAGCCGCGATCGCCCAGCAGTTGTTCATCAGCCGGGTCACCGTGAACAACCACGTCCAGCATGCGCTGCGAAAGCTCGGCGCCCACAGCCGTCTCGATGCGATCCGGCGGGCAGAGAGCGCTGGGTTGCTGTGACACCCTGTGTGTGCTGGTACGCCATCGGGCGTATTTGACACAGGGCCTGTGCGGAATCACCCAACACCTCCAGCTGGAGCGCGCTGGATCTGCACCCGCCACACTGCCGGGCCGGACTCGAGGTACGTCCAGCGGTAGGCTCCGGGGTACTCGTAGTCGAACTGGTGTCGCAGCGGCTGCGGATCGTGATCGTTCACCACGATGAGCGAGCCGCCCTCCGGCAGCGCGGCGAAATGCATGAAGATCCGCAGGTGACGAACGGCAGACGGCAGTTCGCGCACGTCGAGCTCGCGAGCGTCAGTCGGGGCCGGTCGGGTCATGGATCCCTCTTCGAGAATGGAATTGGCGGTGTTCCGGCGAGAGCCGCTGGTCTGGTCGCTCTGGACACTGGCCGGAACACCGCCGGAAAGGTCGAGGCCCCGGCCCCGCCACGCGGGCGGCCCGGGCCGGGGATCACTTCGTCGGGGGGAGCAGCACCGTGTCCACGACGTAGACGACTCCGTTCATCCCCCGGACCGTGCCGAGGATCGCGGCGTTGTCGACCATCACCTTGCCATCGACCACGTGCATGGTGACCGAGGTGCCGTCCGACATGCCGACCACCTGGCCGTCCTTGAAGTCCTTCAGGTCCATGATCGGCACCGCAGCGTGGTGCTGGACGATGGACTTGAGCTGGGCCTTGTTCTCAGGCTTCAACAGCGTGTCGAGCGTGCCGGCCGGCAGCTTGTCGAACGCTGCGTTCGTGGGCGCGAAGACCGTGTAGACGCCCCCCGGGCTGCCGAGCGCGCTGGCCAGGCCGGTCGCCTTGACGGCGGCCACCAGCGTGGTGTGGTCGGGAGAACCAAGCGCGATGTCGAGCACGGTCTTCTCGGCGTCGGTTTTCGGGGCCGCGGGCGGCTTCGGGGCTGCCGCCACTGGTGCGCTCGGCGCGACCGGCGAGAGGGCGGGAGCCGGGGCCTCCGTGCTGCATGCGGTCAGGGCGAAGAGCGCGGTGAGCGCGATGAGCGCGAGCTTGGATGTAGGGGTCATGGTTCCTCGGGGGTGAACGCTGTAAACGCATTGTTGCCCTAGCCGTTCGCTCCCTCCACCAGAAGTGGTGTAGTCGCATCATTTCCATGAGTGGATCCGATATGTCGGCCAGGTCCCACAGTATACGTGGAAGCACGGCATGAGGCTTGCGACGTACCCCATCATGTTCACGCTGGAGACCCGCATGTCCGACGCCTTCGTGGTGCGGCCGGAGCTCCGGAAGTTGCTCCCTGCCTTCCACCCGGCGTTCCGGCGCCTGGACCATCCGGTGCTCGGACGCATCCTCCCCCGCCTGGTCAGCATCGCAGACGCCGCGAAGGTCGCGGGCGTGGCACCCGCGGAGCTCCTGGCGGTGATGAACCTGCCCGGCCCGCCGACCGCGCTTCCGGTTGCTGCGCCGCATGTGGACGAGCCCGTCCCGGCGTGGCTCCCCCGCGCTCCTGTACAACCGCTCGACGTGCGACAGGACCTCGAGCGCGGCGATGAGCCCTTCGTGAGGATCATGCACGCCTTGAGGATCCTCCCCGCCGGCGAGGTGCTCACGGTGCTCGCGCCGTTCGAGCCCGCGCCATTGCGTCGTCTGATGGAGGGCAAGGGGTGGCGCTCGCACGTGGCCTGGGAACGGGAGACCTGCCGTGCGTCGTTCTGGCACCCGCCCGACGTGACGCCGCACGGCGGGGCGGACGATGTCGAGCGCCTGTGCCGCACGCCGAGCGGCTGGACGCTGGATGTCCGTGGGCTGGAGCCGCCTGGGCCGCTTGAACTCACGCTCGCGGCGCTCGACCGGGGTGAACTTCCGCTCACGCTGGTACACCACCGGGAGCCCGCGCTGCTGTACCCCCGGTTGGCTGAGCGCGGGCTCGCCTGGACCGTCTCCACGATCGACGACCACGTGCAGGTGCTCATCCATGTCGCGTGACCCGTGCCGCTCGTTCCCACCCCCACCCCGTCAGGGCGCTCTCCCTGACACCGAGGCTCCCCGATGAGCATCTTCGACCGACTCAACAAGTGGATGGCCGGACCGCCCGAACAGGCCAACCCCCCACCGGAGCCGGGCCCCTTGCTCGACGCGCTCCGCACGGTGCTGGACCCGGAGCTTGGGATCGACATCGTCGCGCTCGGCCTGGTCCGTCGGGTCGAAGACCAGGGCGACAAGGTGCACGTGCTGATGACGCTGTCCACGCGGGGCTGCCCCGCGGGACCGGCGATCGTGACCGAGGTGGAGCACGCGCTCGCCGCCATCGGCCGCGACGCGGAGGTGGAGGTCACGTTCGATCCACCGTGGACCCGGGCGGACATCACGCCCGAGGGGCAGGCCGCGCTTGCACGGTAGGGCGTCGAGGGGCCCGGGGAACCAGAGGGTCGGTCCCATGACGGATGTTCAATGACCGATGCCCGCCGCAGCATCTGGCCATGAACATCACCCACCTCGGGTTCACCGGGCTCGCGATTCGCGATGGCACGGCCCGCCTGCTGCTCGATCCCCCGGCCGCTCCCGACGCGCCGACCGTGGTCACCTGGACCGAGACCGAGCGGGTGTCGGGCGTCCGGGCGGGCCCTCCGCCTGCGCTGGCCGCCGCGCCCGTCGTCCTGAAGTGGCTGGGTGTCGAGGGGGTCGCGCTGGGCGCCGCGCCAGTCCGGTTCGGCGGGTGGGTGATCACCGCAGCCCCCTACGACCCCATCCCGTACGCGACGCCCCGGGAGGCGATGCGGAAGACAGCCTCTGCCCTTCGGGATCCCCGGCTCGCGGTGGAGCGGCTCGGCCACCTGTTCCGCCGTCCCGCCACCCCGCCGCTGGCCCTGTCCATCACGCGCGCCGGGCGGGTGGTGGTCGTGCTCGGGCAGGCGCTCCACCGGTTCACCCCCGCTGGCGAGCTGGACCGGCTCGTCCGGATGTTCGGGGGCTGCGACGTGCTCGTGGTGGGCACCGACTTCGACGACGAGGAGGCGACCGGCCGGCTCTCCGGGGTGTTCGGCGCGCGGACCGTGGTCGTTGCCGACCTGACGGGGCCCGTACGGCGCATGCTCAGGCTACCTACGCGGCCGCTGGAGACAGTGTTGGCATCCGCTCCCCCCGGCACGAAGCTCCTGTGCGAAGGCGGGGGCCTGGAGTTGGGGGACTGACCCGCCGGTCCCGGCAAGGGGGGCGACGGCCGGGCCGGCGAGCGCCGCTGGCCGGCCAGATTCAGGAGCTTTACAGATGGAAAACAGGTCGGATCGCGCAGGGTGTACTCTTGACAAACCAACACCAACGTGAGACTCTACAAGAACTCACGGTCGTGCCATGCGCCTCGGCTTCGCCTCCGCCCCCATCGCCTTTGCCCCGAAGAAGCCGGCCAAGTCCCTCGCGCCGGGCGAGAAGCACGCCCGGGTGATCGCCGTGGCGGCGCAGAAGGGCGGCGTGGGCAAGACCACCACCACGGTCTCCCTGGGGGCCGCGCTGGCTCGGTACTACGACAAGAAGGTGCTCATCATCGACCTGGACGCACAGTCCCACGTGGAGCTGGCGATGCGGGGGATGGTGAACGCCGGGGCGGGATCGCTGGCTGAGCTGCTCGAGGAGCCGACCATGATGGAGGTCGGCGAGATCGCCGTCGGGACGAAGGTCCCGCTGCTCGACGTGATGCCGGGCAGCCAGGACCTGGCCCGGGCAGAGAACCGGCTTTCGACCCGGATCGGCAAGGAGCTGGTGCTGCGTGACCTGATCGACGTCACGCGCACGCACTACGACATCATCCTGCTGGATTGCCCGCCCAACCTCGGGAACCTCACGCTGAACGGCCTCGTGGCGGCCGACTCCGTGCTGGTGCCCTGCAATCCGGCGATGCTGGCGGTGTCCGGCGTGGAGGGCCTGCTCGGCGCGGTCGAACAGATCCGGAAGGCCCTGAACCCGAGGCTCGACGTGCTCGGGCTCGTGTTGACGAGGGTGGATCAGCGAAACGCAGCTACCAACGCGCTCATCACCGACATGCTGGTGGAGAACTGGGGCGGGCTGCTGGCCCCTGTCCAGATCAACGCAGACGTCGCGATCCAGAAGGCCCAGATCGAGGGCGTCGACATCCACGGCTTCGACGCGCACGCACGTGCTGCGAAGCAGTACTGCGAGCTCGCCGAGTGGGTGATCGGACGGGTGTGAGGCAGGGGTGGGGCCGGCCTAGATCGCGCCCTCCGCCGCCACGAACCCGTCGACGAGCAGGTAGGCGATGACGTTGGAGGGCAGGCTGGCCGCGAGATCCACCTGCATCGCCGCACCATCGCCGGTGACCGTGGTCCCGGTGCCGTAGTCGGCGGAGACCGGCAGGCCGCTCGCAGGGTCCACCAGGACGAGCGCGACGCGGTGGTCGGTGGTGTCGAAGCCGGGTGCGAAGGCCGCGCGGGCGCCGTCGGTGGTCCGGGAGAAGACCACCGACCCGACGTCCACGCTGGGCGCCGGGCCCCTGGCGTGGAGGTCCGCGCCGCCGAACACCTCGAGCGCGTCGGTGTCCGGATTGCACAGGCCGAGCGTGCGCAGGTAGGGGCCGTACAGCGGGATGTTCCCGCAGGTGGCGCGCACCTCCATCACCGCGCCGCCGATCCCGTCGCCGTTCGAGTCCAGTCCGGCGTCCACCCGGAAGGCATCGAACGACAGGGTCACGTTCATCGCCTGCAGGGACATGCCGCCGCTCGCCTGCACGTCGAGGGCGCCATCCGCGAAGGTCAGGGTGACGGGGAACATCGCCTGGGAGGTAGGGTCGGAGGAGCCGTCGGGCAGGGCCCCGGTGACGAAGCCGACGCCGGCGTTGCCCTGCATGGTCACCACCGAGAGCACATAGGCGAGGTTGTCGAAGCCGATCTGGTTGTAGCTCGGAAGGATCGTGGGGAGCGGGGCCGCGAGCCGGGAGAGCAACCAGCGCGCCCCGGGGGCGCCGCCGGGGAGGGTTGCAGGGCCGGTGCGATCGACCTGGAAGTCGAGCTCCGCGACTGCCTCTCCCGCCGGCGTGCCGCCCTCGAACCGGAGGCCGGTCCGATCGGGGTTCACGAGGGTCGTGCCGCTGACGTGGATGTGCACCTCCGCGCCCGACCACCCGGTCGCTGGCGGGCTGACCGTGAGGAAGCGACGGTCGGCGCTCACCACCACCTCGACGTCCACGGGGGGATCGACGGTCACCTCCACGCTGGCGGTGTCGATCAGCCCGAGCTGGTTGTCCCCGGCCGCCCGGTCGACCAGGGAGAGGGCGATGGGCTCCGTGGGTGCCAGCGACCCGGGCGCGGTGGGCGAAACGTTGCCGAAGCGCGAGGTCACCCACAGGAACGCGCCATCCTCCGGGTAGGGCTCGGAGGCCGTGCTGCACCGCGCGTCGTCGGCGTTGTCGAGGCACCAGTCGTAGGGCACCGACCAGACCTCGCCGCTCTCGGACCCGATGACGAGCGCGTGGGCGCCGAGCGCCGGGGAGCTGTTCAGGTCGTTGCGGTCGCCGGCAGCCAGGAGCATCGACCAGCGGAGGGTCCCGTCCGCGTTCACCGCGTACAACCGGCCGTCGCCGCCCCCGAAGTAGACGACGTCGTCGGCCCCGACGGCGGGTGAGGAGCGCAGCGGGGCGAGGGTGTCGTAGGCCCACCGGACCGACCCATCTGCCGGGTCGAGCGCGTACAGCGTCCCGTCGGCGCCGGCCTGCACGATGGTCCCGTCGGAGAGGAGCGCGGGGGATGCGTAGAGATGGTCCAGCGCCCCGAATGTCCAGGAGGCGTGACCGGTCGTCGCGTCGAACGCGCGGAGGTACCCGTCGAAGCCGCCCACCGCGACTTGCCCGTCGGCGAGCACCGGACTCGCGGCCACCGTACCGAGACTGTCGGCGGAGGACCACGTCTCCTCTCCCGTCGCGCCGTCGATGGAGTAGGTGTTGCCGCGCCCGAGGAGGTCGTTGTTCCCGATGTACAAGGCGCCCGAGGCGACGTCGACGGCGGCGGAAGACCACGTCTGATCAGGCATCTCGAAGCTCCAGATGCCAGCGCCGGTGGAGCCGTCCATCGCGTAGACGCGGAAATTGTCGTTGCCGGCGACGATGGTGCCGTCGGGCAGCATGGCCACGTTGCCCTCGAACCAGTTGATGAACGCCCCGGTGACCGTCGGGTCCTCCGCGGCGAACGTCCAATCCGTCGCGCCGGTTGCAGCGTCCAGCGCGTACACGTGCCCGTCTCCGCACGGGAACACGACGCGCCCTTCGGCGTCCAGGAGGCCCGAGGAGTCGATGATCTCGCCGACCGGTGTCGACCAGCGCAGCGAGCCGTCTGCGTTCAGCGCGTAGAAGGTGTGGTCGGCGCTCCCGATGTAGATGGTGCCATCGCCGGCGATGACGGGGGAGCTGAAGATCCCCGCGCCGGTCACGTAGCTCCACGGCAGTCCCTCTCCATCCGCAGCGGTCGCCATGCCGCGGCCGTCCTGAGCGGCGTCTGCCCGGAACTTGGGCCACGGGCTGTCGGAGGCGAGGGGCAGGCTGGGGCCGGTGTCCGGACCCGGCGTCGTCTCGTGTTTGCAGGCCGAGAAGAGGGGGAGGAGAAGGGCGAACAGGCGCATTTCGCGCGGCTATCACACGCTCTACCGTGCCGCCGGGAGCATGTACGCCTGGAGTCGTCGCTCCACCTCGCCCAGGGTGGGCTCGAGGCCGCCATCCAGGTAGCTCGGCGCGGGCAGCGTCGACCCCCATGGCGCTCCCGGCGGGAACAGCGCGACCGCGTGGTACAGGATGCCGTCCGACCGCTCCCCCGTGCGCAGCCTGTCCTGCGGGATCGAGCCCGGGTAGGCGACCTCCGCCTTCGCCATCTCGTCCGACAGCCGGTGGTCCGGGTCCCACACCTGCGTCACCCGCCGATCACGCAGGTGGCTCAGCATCTGGGAGGTGGGCGGCCCGTCGGTGGGCTTGAGCGGCTCCCACACCGCGATGACGACGAGCGGCCCGGGGAGCCGCCCCAGGACGGACTCCAGGGCAGTTGCATCCATCTCGCACGTCGCGCAGCCGGAGACGAGGAAGACCAGGACACGCGGTCCGTCGTTCCCGGCGTTGAACGTCTCCCGCATCCCGGACAGCGCCCCCTCCGTGAGCGTGGGGATCGGTCGGCATCGCCATGCGAGCACCAGGACCACGATGATGGCCAGGATCCCGGGGAGGAGCCAGCGTGGACGGCCATTTGGTGAGCGCACTTACAAATGGTACACCCTGCCACCCCGCTTCGGCAAGCCCCCGCCTTGTTGAAGTCGGCTTTCCAGCGCCCGCTTGTGGATTCGACGCCGCGCGGCCTATTCGAAGACGATGCAGGCGATCGCCCCGACGCAGGGGCCCCCTCCGCCGAACTCCCCGTCGTCGCGCAGGGCCACGCTGGCGCCGTCGGGGCAGGAGGCGACGAGGATCGGCGAGTCGATCGTGAGCTCACCGAGGGTGATCGAATCGATCTCCATCGTGGCCGTCTCCTCTGGCGTCGCTGAGAAATTCGTCGGGCAGCCCGACGGCCAGTCGTGCCGGTCCCACATCGTGATGTTCGCGCTGGCGGCCTCGGCGCCGGTCTCGTCCGAAAACGCTGCGGTGCCGGCATCGAGATCCAGGTCGAGCGTGATCGCCGGGGGGGCCACCGGGCCCTCCGGCGTGCTGGCGTCGGTGGCCCCGAAGGTCCCGGAGGAAAGGCGAGCGGGGCTTGAGCACGCGACGAGGAAGGGGAGCACGAGGAACATGGACTTCTCCAGACCCTGGGGTCTACCCCGCTTCGAGCAGGAAACGTGCCAGCCGTCCGGCCGATCCGGGTGACCTCGCCCGGGCCCGTGACCGCCGCTGCTCCGCCCTGACGCGCCGTCAGGCGCCCGGTCGCCGTCGCCGCCGGGCCATGAACGCCACCCCCACAAGCGCCAGGAGGCCGTCGGGACCCGGCAACGCCGCGCAGCCGCAGGCGCCGGCTTCGTCGATCGCGGTGCGGTCGCCGGGCGGCGCGACGTTCTGCCCCGAATCCCCAGCGCCCGGGTCCACGCAACCGGCAGCGGGGTCGCAGGCGAGCCCTGCGGCGGCGCAGTCCTGCTCGCCGTACACGCCGCCGGTGCAGCCGGTGAGCACCCCGGCCTCCGAGCACACCTGGGCGTCCGGCCCGGCGGTGCACCGGGGGTCCATGCACGCAGCGGTCCCCGCGCCCTCCCAGCAGACCATGCCCGAGGCGGTGCAGTCCTGCTCGGCGTACGCACCTGCCGTGCAGGCAGCGTACAGCCCGCTGTCGGTGCAGAACGCGGTGTTGGGTCCGCCCTCGCATCGGCTGTCCATGCACGCTGCGCCGCTGGCGTCCGTCCCGCAGACGAGCCCGAAGGCACCGCAGTCGCCCTCGCCGTAGGTGCCGTCACTGCACGCAGCCAGGTGCGTGGCGTCGAGGCAGACAGCCCCCGATCCGCTCCCCCCGGGGCAGCGGTAGTCGACACAGTAGGCGTTGTCGCCGTTCTCCTCGCACGTCGCGCCGTAGGCCGCGCAGTCGCCCGAGGCGATGAACCGGCCACCCTGGCAGACGCTCAAGGTGGTCCCGTCGCACCACTTCCCGCTGGCGACCGTGCAGGCGGGGTCCAGCGCGTCCGAGTAGACGATGCCGAGGTGGTTCGCCACCGTGCGGGGCGAGCCGTCGGAGGGGTTGTTCTTGACGTCGTCCTCGATCACGAGCGTGGAGCTACCCCCGCCGTCGAGCATCGCGGCCGACCAGCAATCGAACCCGAGGAGCAGGTCCCGGGTCTGGTCGCAGGTCATGCCCGCCGCGCTGCTCGTGCGGCCATCGATCACGACGAGCCAGAGCGTCGTGCCGTCGGCCTCGAGGCAGATCGCGCTGCGCGGGTACTGGGAGCTGTCATAGCAGCCCGAGTTGGGGACGCCGTCGGTGATGAGGGGCAGGCCGTTGGCGCCGATCGCCTGGAAGTAGCGGTAGGGAGGTGCCGTGGGGGTGGTGAACCACCAGGCCACGTCGAGCGCCTGCTCCACGCCGATGGTGCAGGTCTTCGTGGCGGTGCAGGCGAAGTAGCCCCAGGTGGAGCCGAGCGAGTCATCGTGGATGTGGTCGTGCCACTGGGCGCCATCGGAGATCGCCAGTCCGACGGGGGTCGTGGCGTCGGACCAGTCGCCGTTGATCGCCACCAGCACGTCCGCGCTGCTCGCGAAGGTGGGGGTGGTGACGTGGCGCTCGGTGCCCATGGCATCCGCCGAGGCGTGGATGCCCACGTTCGGCACGGTGAGGTCGATGCGGGCCGCGTAGATGTCCTGCGGCCCGGACGTCGTGCGGTGCAGGTAGTCCACGCCAGGGCGGATGTTCGTCCACGTGTCCCCAGCGTGGGCGGCCGGGGCGGCCAGGAGCGCGGCTGCGAGCCAGGTACAGCGATGCCATCGAGGTGGGGTCAACGGGTCTCCTCCGGGTCCCTCGCACGTATCCCGGGGTCAGGGCGCGGCCTCTTCCTCCGCCGCGAAGGCCCAGTACACCTGGCGCACGTCGTCGCCGACCACGCTCACCGCACCCGCTCCGGCCGCCGTGCTCGCGGCCCAGCCCGGGAGCGTCGCCGCCTGGGCGTCGGGGAGCGCCACGGTGCTCACGACAGGAGGCCCGGACTTCCTGCACCCCGGGGCCGCGCCGTCGTGGGTGACCGAAAGGACTCCGCCTGCGTAGCTCGTGGGCGCCATGGCCCCCCCGCGATCCGAGAGCGCCGGGATCGGGATCACCTGGGTGCCGAGCACGTCCGCGAGCGAGAGCGCTGTCCGCTGGCCAGTCGCTGCCTGGCACCCGCCCCCAGCGGCTGCCGACCAGGCCTCGGTCTCCTCGCGTACGGTCCAGAGGTGCGCCCCGTCCGCGATCCACAGCCCATCGCGGTGCGCCAGGGCCATGGGGGTCGAGTCGGCGCCTGCGTGCCACCAGGTCGTCTCCCCGCCGAGCGGGGAGGGGGTCCACACCAGCACGTCGCCCGTCGCGGCGCGTCGGGTGATCCACTTGTCGAACGGGTCCTGTCCGCCGGCTTGCGTTGTCAGCCACTCGCTGAGCTGCGAGCCACCGGTGAGCCCGAGCGCCTTCTTCCAGAGTTGACCCGCCGTGGCCACGTCGCCCCGTTCGGCGGTCTCGACGGCCGTGAGCACCGCGGGGATGGCGAACCCGTCGAGGGTCTCGACGTCTGCGTCGGACAGGGTGCAGCTCACGGCGAACGGGAAGGCTGTGCGCGTACCCTCCGTCGTCTGGAGCACGAACGCGAAGTAGGCGAACCCCCCGCACGAGCCCGGGGTGACGAGCGGCGCGACCGTGGTGGCCACGCGCGCCGAGTGCACGCCGTCCGCCTCGACGAGATCGAGCACCCACGGCGGGGCAGCGCCGAACGCGTCGCGAAGGGACGCTCCGGTCGGGGAGGTCTTCCGGAACGTGCCGTCGCTGCCGAGGGCGGAGAGCCCCCACCACTCCGAGGTGGCGCCCCGGCCCGTGCCGGGCAGGTTCACCGCGACGGAGGGGGCGATGGGGGCCATCGCCGTCGGCCGGGGGAGCGGGACGTAGTAGTCGAGCACCGGGGTCTCGGGCAGCGCCTTGGGGCCGCCGTCTGCGAGGCGGACGTAGATCCCCGGGCTGCGCGCGGCGATCCCCTCCCATGCGGTGGTGAGGTACGAGCTGGCGGGGTGCCTCTGGCGAAAGGCCTCGAGCGCCTCGGGTGCGCCTGTCGCGAGGGCTTCCTGGTACGCGAGCCCCTCCTCGAGCGCCGCCGCCTGGGCCTGCGACGCGCTCCCCGGGTAGGCGGCGAGGAAGCTTCGCAGCGCCGCCGCCGTGCCCTGGGACTGCGCCTCGTCGAACGCGAGGTCCTGCTCGGCCTTCAACGCGTCGGGGAGCATCGAGCTCTCCGGGTAGGTGGCCCGGAAGTCTGCGAGCGCCTTGACCGAGTGTGCGGCCAGCGCGAGCTTGAGCGCGGAGCGGTCGCGCAGGATGATCAGCACCGCAGCGTCGTCACCGAGCGCGTCCTGCGCCTCCCACCGGTCCACTGTCGCCACGACCTCGGCGTCGTCCCCGGCCTGCTGCAGGTCGGCGATGTGCTCCAGCTTGCTCGCCAGGGCGATGGAGATCAGGGGAAGCCAGAGTGCAAGCAGCGTCACGGGGGCTCGATGTATCGCGCCCCGCCTTCGGGCGGGCCTCGGGGTCGGCCGGGCGCCCGAGGGTTCGGCGCCAGTTGCTGATCCGGTCGCGGTGTTTTACGCTCCGCCGTGTGCATCCAGCGCCCGTCTCCTCACTTTCCCCCGTGGCGCGCCTCGCCGGTGCGCTCGCGCTGACCGCGTTGCTCGCAGGCTGTGTGCGAGGCCATGCCGGGGCGCTGGGCAGCGTCACAGCGACGATCAGCGAGGAGGTGCCGACGGTGGTGACCGTTTCGTGGGATGGGTCCATCGCCGCGGGAGACACGTTCGTCGAGTACGGGCTCGACAGCGCGCTGGACCTCGTGACGCCCACCGGCACGGGCGCGAGTGCCACGCTGCTCGGACTCAAGGCCGGCCGGACGTACAGCTTCCGCGGAGTCACCGTCACGGCCGATGGAGAGCGCCTGGAGTCGGCGACCTCATCCGTGGATCTCGCGCCGCCTCCGGAGGGCCTGCCCGCTTTCGGGATCACCGAGTACGATCCGTCGCAGGCTGCAGAGGGGGGTTTCCTGCTCACCTCGGTGCTCATGGCCGGGGACAGCTACGCCGCGATCATCGACCGCGACGGCGACTACGTGTGGTACCTCCCCTCGACCGACGAGCTCGGCATCTCGTCCACGCACCTGAGCTACGACGGCCACGGGGTCGTGTTCGCGCAGAACGACCGGGATCAAGCCACCGCGCTCGGCAGCATCGTCTCCGCGTCGCTGGACGGCACGCACTACCAGCTCACCGCGGCCTCGCTCTCCCATCACGACGTCGTGGAGCTCCCCGGTGGCGACCTCGCCTACATCGGGCTCGACACGCGGGAGGACATCCCCTTCGAAGAAGGGGGCACTGCGACGGTCACCAGCGACACCATCGGGGAGTCGCCTGCCGGCGCCACGTCGGACGACCAGGCGCGTATCGTCTACGCGATCCTGGATGACTACCCGCACACCCTCTGGGACATCTGCCGGCACTCGGAAGTGGAGGCCTACGACACCGGGGGCGTGGACTGGAGCCACTCCAACTCGCTGATGTACTACGAGCCCGACGATGCGTTCCTGCTGGTGTCGAAGAACCTCGACGCGATCATCAAGGTCGACCGCGCGAGCGGCCAGCAGGTCTGGCAGCTCGGAGGGCGGTACAGCGACTTCACGGATGTCGACGGCGACACCCTGCCCGACGGCGATTGGGCGAACGTGGACGGGCCCAATTCCACGTGGTGGAGCCACGGCCACATGTCGGACTGGTGGGACGGCGGGTTCGTCATGTTCGACAACGGGTACCACCATGACCCCGCGCAGTCGCGCGCGGTGGAGTACTCGTACGACGAGGCCGCGCACACGGTGAAGAAGGTTTGGGAATACTGGGCTCCCGACCTGTACTTCAACCCCCTGCTCGGGGACGTCCGCAAGATGCCGAACGGCAACTACATGGTGTCCTGGGCCAACCAGGGGATGTTGACCGAGATCACGCCGGCCCAGGAGGTCGTGTGGCGGGCGTCTGCCACGCTTGGAGCGGGGACGAGCCGGGTGCACTACATCCCGGACATCTACGATCCGCTGAAGTAGGCCCCAGACCCGGGTCCTGGTCAGTCGACGACGTTCACCGTCGAGGCGAACAGGGGCGCGGGGCTCGTGCACGTCGTGCACAGGATCCCGACGATCCAGACGCCCTCGGTGGTGAACCCGTCGAAGGTGCTCCCTTCGAGGTCCACGGCGGCGTCCAGCGTTGCCGCGCTCGAGCCGTGGACGTCGAGGTAGTAGACCGCGTCGGCGCTGTCCAGCGCCTGCAGGAACACGTCCTCGACCTCGCCGACCGTACCGACGCCCAGGTGCGCGATCACCAGTTCGTCTCCCTGGTTCGTGCTGAAGCTGTGCCCGGTGGCGTCCTCGGACAGGCCGGACCAGTCCAGGGTGTAGGCATCGAGCCCGCTCGCCGTGGAGAGCGGGTCGGCCGAGTGCAGGTCGGCCACGAAGCTCAAGGTCGCCGTGTCGTCGGTGAACGCGATGGTGCTGCTCGTGCCGGTCGCGGAGGGCACCACGAACGCGCTGGACAGGATGTCCTGACCGCCGAGGACGTTCTCGTCCCAGAGCGTGAGGATCCAGGTCCAGACCGCATCCCCGTGGTCGACGAAGTCGTCTCCGGGGACGAAGTCGTTCCCGATGATGTTGAAGTCGCTCGCGTGCGCTGACGTGACGGCGTCGGAATTGTCGAAGACGTAGTAGGTCCGGATGTCGGACTGCAGGAGATCGTTGGACGCGATCGCGTCGAGCACGCCCTGCTGGTCCATGTTGAAGGCTGCCAGCGTGAGCCGGCTGGCGCTGGCGGGGTCTGCCACCTCGCGCCCACGGATGTCGAGCGTGATCCCGCTCCAGTCGATGACGGGGTCGAAGCCGTAGGGGATCTCCACCGCGTCGAGGCCGAGGGTGGCGGTGTAGCTGTAGTTGTTCGCATCGGTGAGCACGAGGTCGCCAGACGGGGCGTCTGCCGCCGAGTCCCCGGACGGCCTGCAGGAGGCGAGGAGGAGTGCTGCAAGGAGGAGGGGAGGGGCTGACATCGCGGGTGCTCCGGCTGCCGGGTATCACGGGCGCTGTGGGCGTAGTTCACCGCCGGGGGAGGCTCGTCGATGCGAAGGCTCGCCGGCCGCGGTGCGGACCGTCGGTAGAAAAGGGGATATGCCATCCTTCGAACCGCGGGCCCGCGGCGATGCTGCGCCGGCGGCACAGGTTAGTGTCGATGCCTGCTGGGCACGTGTCTTGCGGGATGCCTTTCACCCTCACGAGCTTCCCATGAACACCATCGCCCAAGACCTTGCGTCGATCCAAGCCTTCTCCGAGCTGCCTGCGCTGGATCTGGTCTCGGGCGGTGCGGCGTGGCGGCAGCGTGAGCTGGCAGTGAGCGAGCCCCTCTGGGAAGAAGGCGATGCGGCCGACGGTCTGGCGGTCCTCGTGAGCGGCGAGCTCCAGGTGGAGCGGCAGGGCGTCACCGTCGGGAAGGTGCAGGCGGGCGAGATCATCGGCGAGGCATCGGCGTTCCTCAAGGCGCACGTCCGGACCGTGACCTTGCGCGCGGCGAGCCCCTCCCGCGTCCTCCTCCTCAGCGGAGAGAAGCTCCAGGCCATGCGCGGCACCGGGTCCGCCATGTACGACACCCTGCTGGAGCTCGCCCAGCACGCCCTCGTGCGGCGGGTTCGGGCGACCAACCAGCGCATCGCCATGAGCGTCAACGGCGGCGGCCCCGACGCTGCTCGTGAGGAGCGATCCGCGCTCGTCCGACTCTGGAACGCGCTGCGGCAGGACGAGCCGTCCACACCCTGTCCCCCGATCGAACCCCTGCTCCGGGTGCAGCCCGGGCTGGGTGGGGTCGACGAGTCGACGATCGCCGCGATCGCCCGCGGGTTCACTGCGGTGCCGTACGCCGCCGGCACCATCCTCTTCCTCGAGGGGGAGCCCGGCACCGACGCCTGGCTCGTCGCCCAGGGCGAGGTCGACGTGATCCACAACGTACGCGACGGGAAGGCCGAGCGCCTCGCGAAGCTGGGACCTGCCCGCCTGCTGGGGGTGAATGCGCTCATCGAGCGTGGCCCCAGGGCCGCCAGCTGTGTCACCGCGACGCCGTGCTGGCTCTACCGCATGGATGGCGCCCAGGGGTACGCGCACCTGCACGGCGCCCAGCGCACGGCCTGGCGCGAGAGCCTCGTGGGGTCGCTCACCTCGCAGATCCGCAACGCCGACGACGCGCTCGAGGCCTCGAATCCCGCGGCGGCGGCCACTCCGAACGACGACGCCCGCTTCGAGGAGATCCTGCTGGCGTCCGGCTGGACCCCGGGTCCGCTGAGCGTGGGCCTGTCGGAGCTCGAGACCATCGTGACCGAGGAGGCCTCGCGGGGCCAGCGGACCTACTCGGTGCAGCGGAGAACGCCAAGCGGCGAGTGAATCGCCGCTCGGGACCTATCCGACCCGGCCCCCGCGCAGCCGCTCCAACCCTGCCGCCAGGCCGCACACCGTGAGCGCGGCCGCGGTGTCCACGGCGAGGTCGAACAGCTCGGGCCAACCCGGGGTCCGCGCGCCCACCACCTGCGCGAGCTCCTGGATGGCGCCCATCGCCAGCACGGTCCCCACCACCACCGGCACCCGCCGTCCGATGAACCTTCGCGCGAGCAGCGCGAGCGTGCCGTAGAGCAAAAGGTGCGCGACCACGTGCACGCGCTCGTCTCCCATGAGCCTCGCGAGGCTCACGCTGTATGTCTCCAGACGCGCGAAGCGGAGCCACAGCGCGAAGAGGGAGATCGAGAGGCCCCAGAGGAGTGGGATCGAGCGGCTCATGGCTGGAAGGTAAGCCCCGCTCCGCGGGCGCGGCCTACCCGCAGCGATTCCAGCCGCTGAACGCTTCGCCCGGTGCGTACCCTGGCGTCCCGTCGAGCGTGCGGACCTGCACCCACCAGGTCTCCGCAGGGGCGGCAGACTCGGCCCAGCACCCGTTGTCACCGGCGGCCGGGCAGCCGCCCGGGTCGACGAATGCAGCCTTGTCCGAGTAGTAGTGCCCATCCACCCAGAGGACGCGGTATCCGCCACCCTGCGCGTTCAACACGGTGACCTTGTCACCGGGGCGGAGCGTGTGCTGCGGGGCGCGGCTGTCCAGGGAGCTGGGCCGGCGGAGCACCTTCTCGCGGCTGACGGTGGCCTCCACGGGCTCCACGCGGATCTCCCCGGTGTCTGCCATCACCTTCCCGCCAGCGTCCACGTGCGCGACGACCGTGCTGCCGCCGATCGTGTCGACGAGGTCGACGGGGGCGACGACGTCCCAGAGTCCGAACTGGCAGCATCCGCCCGGGCAGGTCCCCTTCGCGACGAAAGGGTGCGCGGGCGCGGGGAGGGCAGGGGGGGCGGACACCCCCCCCGAGAAGGGGCTCGTTGAGGGTGCGCCACAGGCGAGCAATGCAAGGCAGAGGGTGAGGAACAGGGGCATGGAACACTCGTTGGCCGGAAGGTAGTTCGGGCGGCGCGCGAGCGCACACGTTTCGGACCCACGTTACGCACACGCATGCAGTCGCCGGAGTTGCCGTTCTTCTTTCTGGTGTTTGAGCTATTGCTCCTCCTGGTGGTGGCGATCCCGGTGCTCACGAGCGCAGGTTGCAGGCCGATCGCAGCCCGCATCGCCCTGGCTGCCTCCTGCGTGCTCGTGGGCCTGCTCCTGCTCTCCCAACGGGTAGATGGCGCCGCGGTGCTGCCCGCGATCGTCGCCCAGGCGCTCATCCTGACAGGCGCTGGACTTGCCTATCGATGCCTCTCGGTCCTGTACGCGATGCCCCTCTCGGCGCTGTGGGAGATCGGGGTGCCGGCCACGGGTTTCGTGCTGGGCGCCGCGCTGTGGCTCGCAGACGACTCTCCGGGACAGCTTGCGCTCGCGAAGCCGCGGGTCTTCGCCATCGCCGTTCCGATGGCCACGAACGCCGGGTACTGGCTCTATCGCATGGCCGGATCACGCATGCCGGCGTGGTCGATCGGCACGAGGTACTTGATCGCGGGAGCGAGCCTTGCGCTGCTCGGCAACATCGCGCGCCCGGTGGCCTATGCCATGGCCTCCGCCACCGATCCCGCTCGGTCGAGCGTGGCCCTCCCCGCATTGGGCCTCGGAATGGTCACTTCGCTCCTCCTGGTGGTGGGCCTGATGCTGGAGACGCAGTCCCGCAGCCGGGACCTCCTGGAGGTCTCCAACGCCCGGCTGAGCCAGGACGCCAACACCGACCTGTTGACAGGCGTCGGCAATCGACGATTCATGGAGGCTTCCGCCTCGGCGGTCATTGCCGCCTCGCGGGCTCGGGGCCTTCCGACCGCAATCCTGATGCTGGACGTCGACCATTTCAAGCGCGTGAACGACACGTTCGGGCACGAGGCCGGAGATGTCGCACTCCGGGAGGTCGCGCGCATGTGCAGCCGGGGCCTGAGGGGCAACGACGTCGTCGCCCGCTGGGGCGGTGAGGAGTTTGCCATCCTGCTCTCCGGGGCGGACCTCGACGTGTGCGAGCGCGTGGCCCAGCGCATCATCCTTTCCGTCCGGGAGCGCCCGCTCGCGGCGATCGGCGGGCAGCGGGTGACGGTGAGCATCGGCATCGCGGTGTTCCGACCCGACGAGGGGCTCTCCTCCGCGCAGCGTCGGGCAGACACTGCGTTGTACGCCGCGAAAGCGGCGGGTCGGGACCAGTACGCGATCGCGACGTAGTGGAGCAGGTCGCGGGCACCGTCCGCCCCCGTCAGCGAGTGACGAGCACCGGAACCGCGCAGTGCCGCAGTACGTGCTCCGCCACGGATCCGAGCAGGAGGTGCCGGAGGCCCGTGCGACCATGGGTGCCCATGAGCACCAGGTCATGGCCGCCACGCACGACCTCGGCGGCGATCTCCTGTTCCGCGACGCCCATCACGACCTTCGCGCTCCACGGCACATCGGCGGGGATCCAGCGCGCAGCCTGGCGCTCGAGCATGTGCTGGGACTCGCGTTCGACGTGCTCGACGCTCGGTGGCAGGTCCACCACGGGCATGGGGTAGGGCGCGACGAAGGCGGCGGGGCTCTGCGCCACGTGCAGGAGCATGATGTGCGTCTGGGCGCCACGCGCCAGACTGGCGGCGATCTGCAGCGCATGGTCCGAGGACGCTGAGAAGTCGGAAGGAACGAGAAGACGGTTGAGCGTCACGACACACCTCGGGTGGATGTTGACTGCGAACCGGAATCCGCTCGATGGGTGCAAGGTTCGTACCGTCGATAGGAGTCGGGCGACCCGGGCAGGCGTGGCATGCACCTTGCGATAACTGGGAGTGCCGCAAAGCGCGGCGCGGAGCAGTCATGAACGTCGGCAAACTATGTACTCGGAATGTAGCGATCATCCACTCCACCGCCTCGGTGGTGGAGGCCGCGCAGCGGATGCGTGAGGATCACGTGGGCGACCTCGTCGTCGTGCGCGAAGAGCCCGGCGCGGCGGTCACGCCGCTCGGTGTGGTCACGGATCGCGACATCGTAGTGATGGTGGTGGCGCGGGGCCTCGAGCTGGTCCACAGCCTCGTGGTCGGAGATCTCGTCACCAGGCCGCTCGTCGTGGCCCACATGAACGAGGAGTCCCATGTCGTGGCGCGCCGCATGCGTGAAAACAACGTGAGGCGGCTCCCCGTCCTGAATGAGCGTGGGGGCCTCGTCGGCATCGTCACCGTGGACGATCTCATCGGGGGCATCACCGCCGATCTCGGTGAAATCGCCCATCTCGTGTGCGGCCAAGCCCGACAGGAGGGCGAGGTCCGGCCCTGATCCGGACCGGAGGGAGTGTTCGCAGTCGCGTCGGGGAGAGGGCGACGATGCCCGGATCCGACGCAAGGATGCCCGAGAGCGCGCCGACGCCGCCTGGCCAATCTGCGCGCCGAAATTCCAACGAAGGGAGATGACATGTGTACGATCCACGTGATGGTCCATTGCGGGGCGTTGTCCCGTGCGCTTGAACTGATTCGTCCCGGCCGTGTGGCCCTGGCCGCGGCGCTGTTGGCGTCCGGGGGGTTTTCGACCAATGCCCGAGCCGACGAAACGTACGCTGTGGACTTCGTGTCCACGGCGGCCGCCGGGGGTGCGCTGAATGACGACGGCGACGTTGCCGGGAGTGCTTTCGCCGATGATGACTGCGGGCCGTGGTGCGTCGCGCACAAGGAGACGGTCGCCTGGCTGGAGGGTGAGCGAATCGTGCTCCCCGGGCTCGCCGGCTACACCAACCTGTACGTGACGGGCATGAACTCGCACCGTTGGATCTCCGGCTTTGCCGGATCCTCGAGCGCCAAGCGGGCGGTGGTCTGGAAGCCTACACTGTCCGGCTACACGCTCATCGACCTGGGCATCCTGCCGGGAAGCCGGACCTCGATCGCCTCGGGCATCGACGAGGTCGGTCGTGTGGTGGGGTGGTCGACGACCGTTGGTCCGGGCGGCGCATCCAACCCTTTCGTGTGGACCGAGTCCGACGGGATGCTGGACCTCGTCTCGCTTGGGTTCCCGGACGACATCCCGCTGGCCATCAGCCCGGCCGGGATGGTGGCGACCGAAGACTACTGGTACTCGCTCGACAATGTCGGCTCTGTCGTGCTCATGAGGCCGCCTCCGCAGGGATTTGCGGTGGGGATCCTCCCCACGGTGGTGAACGACTCCGGCGAGCAGGCACGCTTTCTCCTCGGAGAGGGTGAGGAGGTGTTCCTCTTCCGGTACCACCCCAATGGCACCTGGCAACAGTTGGCGTCGACGGGCACCGACCGGCTGGGCAGGTTTGGCCTCGGATCGATCAATTCGGCGGGCGATGTCTCGGGTACCATCGGAGGCATGGCTTTGGTCGCCTACGGGCCCGACGGAACCGCCAAGGCGCTCCCGCAGCTCCTGTCACCCGCGTACCCGGGGAGCGCAGTCCCCGCGGCCGGACCGATGAACGAGAACGGTCAGATCCTCGCGCAGGTGATGATCGGGCACCGTGGGCGGCTGGTCAAGCTCACGCCGGCCCAACCCTGCGGGCTACGTTGCATGGAGGTGAGCACGTTCGTCATCCAATCCGAGGTCGTGTCGGACCCAGCCGACCCGGGGGCATGCACGGAGGGGGGGCTCGCCTACAACGCGACCCAGGTGGACTTGCGGGTGACCAGCAGCCGCGGCTTTCCGCTGCGCGGCGTCTCCATCACCGGACGCTTCCTCGATGACTACCTCACGGACGAGGTGGTGACGGCGGAGACGAACGCGCGAGGTCAGGCCCGGTTCAACTACATCGGCCGTTGCGGGGTCGGGGAGGTCGCCTTCCTCGTCGATGATGCAGCGAAGAGCCAATGGGTCTTCGATCGGACCGCGGGCACGCTCGCTGGAGGAGCGACCCCGAAGTGATCCGTCGTTCGGGGTGCCGGAGCACGGGGCGGGCCCGGGCTCGCTCCGGATAGATCACCGGATGCCCCTCACCCGCCGCAAGGTCATCCTCGGAACCCCCTCCCTCCTCACTGCCTGCGTCGTGGCCCGGGAGACCGGTGTCGGGGACAGCGGCACCGACGACTCTGGCCCGACGCCGACTCCCGAGCGCATGCCCGAGCCCGCGGAGTGGACACCCCCGGGCACCGAGGACGAGACGGCGTTCGCCTGGGGCCTGCAGTCCGGGGACGTGACCGACAGCTCCGTGATCCTCTCCGTGCGCTCGACCCACACCGAGGTCACCCTGCTCGTGGTGGAGGCCGACGGCGACGGGTGGACGGAGCACACGCGGCAGGTGGTGACCCGCTCCGACGAGACCGTGCAGGTCGAGGTGGCGGGGCTGCAGCCCGACACCGCGTACCGGTGGATCGCGCTCGGCCCCGACGACTCCCGATCCCGCATCGGTCGCTTTCGCAGCGCGCTGGCGGCCGACGGTTGGCGGGTCCTGCAGATTGGCGCCACCTCCTGCCTGGGGGGAAACGAGCCATGGCCCAACCTGTCCTTCGCAGCCGCCGCCGATCTCGACTTCTTCATCCTCGACGGAGACACGGTCTACGCCGACAACGCCACCACGATCGAGGAGTACCGCGCCTACTGGCGGACCGCGATGTCCACCGAGGGGCTCCGCGCCTTGACCGCGCGCACCTCGGTGGTCGCGACGTGGGACGACCACGAGGTCGGCAACAACTGGACGAGGGAGGATCTGGTCGACGGGCAGTTCGAGGCCGCGCTCCAGGCCTACCGGGAGTCGCTCCCGCAGCGTGTGGGCCAGACCGGCGGAATCTGGCGAAAGCAGTCCTGGGGGGCTGTGGCCGATGTGTTCGTCCTCGACTGCCGCGGCGAGCGGGAGCCGCCGGACCAGTACATCTCGCCGGAGCAGATGGATTGGGTGAAGGCCGAGGTGGCCGCGTCCACGGCGCGGTTCAAGCTCATCCTCACCAGCGTGCCGATCAGCGACTTCTCCGACATGCTGGGCACGTCGTTGGAGGATGATCGCTGGCAGGGCTACCCCACCCAACGCACCGAGATCCTCACGGCGCTCGGGAGCGTACCGGGGGTCCTCTGGATTGGAGGGGACTTCCACCTGGCGGCTGTGGTCGAGGTGGACCGACCCGGGAGTGGAGGCCCGGCCGAGGGGCAGTGGGAGGTGCTCGTGGGGCCGAGCGGGTCTCCGCTCAACGTGCTCGCCGAGCTCTACGAGGACACGACCGGGCAGTTCCCAATCCTCTTCGCCGCCTGGAACTACACCCGCCTGCGGCTGGACCCCGGCACCGGCGAGGTATTGGTCACGTTCGTAGGGGACGACGGCGGGACGCTCGCGGAGATCACGCTCGCGCTGTAGGGGCCCGGCCGGCTGACGGGTCCGCGGAGGGCTCGTGGACGGCAGGGGGATGAAGTACATTGCGCGCATGATCTCTCGCCCCGGTCTCCTCCTCCTCCTCGCAGCCTGTCATCCAGGAGCGCGCGTGACCCGCGCGGAGACGCACTTCGACCCGATCTCGGGCACGACGCTCACCGAAGAGGCCGCGGCGGTCGACGTGATCGGGCTCGACGACGTGGATGTGTGCTACTCGGTCGACGGCGGAGACCCTGGGTGGGGGGACAGTTGCGCGGCGGCGCTGTCCAGCGACCGGCACGTCGGACTCGACTGTGGGTTCCACGTCGTGAACATCCGGTGGGGAGAAGCGGACGAGACCGAGCAGGCCTCCTACCTCGTGGACTCGCCCTCCTGCGCAGACGTCGAGGGCCCCGTGGCGCTTTGGCAGAACGACGAGCTCGTCCGCTCGTTCGTGGCGATCAAGGATGACCTGCAGTGCCGGATGAACGACTGTGAAAACCCCGGCGGCACGGGAAACTGGAACACGACGTGCGGGGAGGGCTCGGTGAACTGGGACGTGAGCCTGAACGGCGTGCACGCCATCAGCGTGTTCACCTACGCGGACTGTCGGGCCAGCGCCACGATCGAGGTCCACGACCCGGCCGACCCCTACTGGTTGGACGATGCAGCCGTGCTCCCGCTCGACGTCGAGCTTGTGCTCAACGGCCAGTTGAGCCAGGACACCGACTTCTCCGGGAACGGCGAAGAGGGCGGCACCCTCGACATCACGGGCGATTTTCAGGGCAGGGTCGCCTCGTTCATCACCATCACCGATGCCGCCCGAGGCGGCGGGTGGTTCGAGGCCGGGTGCTTGACCGGGCCGGTCACCGGCGAGGTGTGTGCCCCTGCAGAGGCCATGATCCGCTACGACTACCCGGACTGGATCTGTCACGGCGACATCTGTCCCAAGCCCGGGGATCCGCCGCTCGAGGGCGTGGACAGCGACGGCGACGGCGTGGAGGACTCCACGGACGTTTGCCCGGACGTCGTCGACCCCTACCAGGTCGACAGCGATGGAGACGGAGTCGGCGACGCCTGCGATGACGCTCCCGGCTTCTACGCCATCCAATTCCAGACGGACGGGCGCTGCCTCGTGGCGGAGAGTGGAGGCACCGTCTCCAGCACCACCTCCTGCATCCCGACCGACCCCGGTCAGCAGTGGGAGGTCCTGTCGCTCGGAGAGCACACGGGCTTCCGCAACCTCGGCACGGGGGCGTGCCTCTCCCACACGGACTCCTGGATCGGGCCCTGGACCGTGAGCCTCGCGGCGTGCGACGAGGCCGACAGCTTTCAGCAATGGGACGTGGAGGCCTACGACCAGGGCGGTGCCGAAGCGCTGTGGCCGGACCGGCTCCACGCGGTCTCCGACGACTTCTGTGCCTACACCGACTTCACGGGCTCCGTGTACGGGACGATTGGCAACTGTGACCTCGCCGGGAGCGAGTCCGGGCGAAAGATCGGGGTGTATGCCTACGGGGATCTCACCGGGACGCCCATCGTGATCCCCTGAACCGGCCGCGCGGGCTCGTCGCCGCGCGCCGCTTGAGGCCCTACCGGGACTGATCCCGCTCGGCGCAGGCGAACTGGCGGGTCGTGTCCAACACCGCCGAGCACATCTTGTCGGCCGGGCAGGCGTCCGCGACACAGTCGCAGGTCGGAGCCTCGTCGCACCCCGTCGGTTCGTAGCACTGGTAGGTCGGGTCGGGGAGCGGCCCGCAGCAACAGGGCACCCCGGCGCCCCCGCACTGGGACGGCGTCGTGCCCTCGGGGCAGTCGACCCCCGTGTCCGCGCGCGTGCCACATTCCGGCACGTAGTCCTCCCGGACGCAGACCTGCTGGCCGGTGCACGTGAGCGAGGTCCCGCAGGCGAGGGAAGCCGGGCTGTCGTCAGACCCGTTTGTGGGGCAACCGAGGAGCAGGAGGAGGAGGAGGTTCATCGGGGTCCTGGGGCGAGCCAGGCCTCGGCGAGCCGCACCCAACACGTGGCACCCAACGGGATCAACGCATCGTTGAAGTCGTAGCTCGGGTTGTGCAGCATGCAGGGGCCCAGGCCGTGTCCGGCCTCCCGATGCCCACCCTGCCCGTTCCCCATGACAAAGTAGCAGCCCGGCTTCTCCAGCAGGAAGTAGGAGAAGTCCTCGGCGCCCATCGTGGGCTCGAAGTGGATCACCTGGTCGGCGCCTACCACGCCCGCGAGCGTCTCGCGAACGAACGCGGACTCCGCAGGGTGGTTCACGGTCGGGGGGTAGTTGCGGACGAACTCGAACTCGGCGGTGGCCCCGAAGGCCCGGCTCGTGTGTTCGGTCAGCTCGCGCATCCGCGTCTCGATGGTGTCGAGCACGCCGGTGGCGAACGTACGCACGGTCCCCTGGATGCACACGCTGTCCGGGACGACGTTGGTGGCTTCGCCAGCGTGGATCATCGTCACGGAGAGCACGGCGGGATCGATGGGACGGACGTTGCGCGTGACGATGGTCTGGAACGCGAGGACCAACTGGCAGGCGAGGGGGACCGGGTCGACCCCGAGGTTGGGCATGGCCGCGTGGGCGCCCTTCCCACGCAGGGTGATGCGGAACTCGCTGGAGGAAGCCGCCATGGCCCCGGGGTTGACCCCGACGACCCCAAGCTCGATGCCCGGCCAGTTGTGGGCGCCGAAAACGGCATCCATGGGGAACTGTTCGAACAGCCCGTCCCGGACCATCTCTCTCGCGCCCCCGCCGCCCTCCTCGGCCGGCTGGAAGATCAGGTACACCGTGCCGTCGAAGTTGCGATGGGTCGCCAGGTGCTTCGCCGCAGCGAGGAGCATCGTGGTGTGCCCGTCGTGACCGCAGGCGTGCATGCGACCCTGCACCTGGCTGCGGTGGCCAAAATCGTTCTGTTCGGACATCGGCAACGCGTCCATGTCCGCGCGCAGGCCGATCGCCCTCGGCGAGGTACCGTTCTTGACGATGCCGACCACGCCGGTGCGCCCGAGTCCGCGGTGCACCGGGATGCCCCAGCCGGTCAGCCGCGCGGCGACGAGATCGGAGGTCCGCAGCTCCTGGAAGCCGAGCTCCGGATTGGCGTGGAGGTCACGGCGCAGCGCGGCCATCTCGGCGAGGTCTCCGCAGATCGATTCGATGAGGTTCACGGGCGCTCCGGGCCACATCTCCTATCCGGTCGACCGCGCGCCACGCGGTTCGTGGATCCCCGCACGCCCAGTCAGCTGCCCAGCAGCTGTTCGATCACCCAGTCGGGGTCGTCGAGCGGGAGGTCGTGACCGCCCGTGGGATGAACGCGCAGCGGAGCGTCCAGGCGCGCGGCCAGGGCGCGGGAGATCGTGGAGCTGCACAGCCTGTCTCCATCGGAGCACATCACGATCACGGAGACGCTCAAGGAGCGCGGTGCGGTCGTTCGGGATGCGGCCCACAGCTGGCGCACCAGCACGCGCCGTCCCACCGGGGCGTCGTTGGAGAAGCGGGCGAACTGCTCTGCGTGGGCGCGCCCGTGGGCGGTGTTGGACACCAGCGCGAGCGTCCGCCGCTCGCGGGCCACCGCATCGGGCGCAACGACGCTCGCGGCCAGGGAGACCAGAACGGTGCGCAGGGCGAGCGGGGAGAAGCGCTCGAAGGTCGAGCCCAGGTCTTTCGTCGACGTGTTGCAGACCACGACGCGGACGAAGTCCTCGGGGTGGCGCTCCGCCCAGCAGAGGGCGATCATCCCGCCCAGGGAGGGCGCGAACACGCTCCACGGCCCGTCCGAGTGCTGCGCGCGAGCGGCGAGGAACCGGCCACGCAGGTCATCCACGATCGCTGGAACGGAGGCGGGGCTCCGCCGATCCCGGTCGGTCCCCACGCCCGGCAGGTCCAGGGCGAGCACCCGGGTGCCCGATCGAGCCGCGAGTTCCTCCGCGAAGCCGGCCCAGTGGCGGCGTTCCCGCATGAGGCCACGCAGCAGGAGCCAGTTCGTCGGTGCGCTCATGCGCGGCTCTACCACGATCGATCGGGGCCCTGCTCAGCGCATGGGCCCGTCACCGCCAGCCCGCAGTCACTCGTTGCCGGAGATCGTCACGGTGCCCCCGATGAATTCGATCTCCTCGACCAACCCCTGAGCAGCGGCGTTGGTGAGCATGGGGTTCCCCGTGATGGTCACGTCCTGGTGGACGGCCAGGAGCCCATACAACGCGGTCACGTCGGTCAACTGGTCGTTGGCGGTGGCCTCCTGGTAGCCCATGATCTGCAGGTTCCGCCCGATGTCCGTGAGGGCCTCGACGCCGTCGAGTGTGGTCAGGCCGTCGTTGTCCATGACATTGAAGTCGAGCCCGACCGTGGTGAGCCCGCCGAGCCCGGAGAGGGACGTGAGCGCGTCATTGTTGATGAGGTTCACGTACTGGCCAACGGCGGTCAGCGCATCGAGGCCGTCGAGCGACGTGAGCGCGCTGTTGTCCCACACCTCGAGGTAGGCGCCGACGGTCGTGAGGCTGTCGAGCCCTGCGAGGGAGGTCAGGCTGTCACCGGACTTGTCACCATAGACTCCGAGCACTCCTCCGACGGTCGTCACGTTGTCCAGGCCGTGGAGCGAGGCGAGGGAGGTGTTGTCGTAGATCGAGACGGTGTCCGCGATGCTGGTGAGCCCGTCGAGGCCGTCCAGCGAGGTGAGGCTGGGGTTGCCCCAGACCTCCAACCAGCCGACCGAGGTGAGCTGAGGAAAGGCGGGCAGTGTGGTGAGCGCCGCGTGACCGTCGATGGCCAGCCCCTCCGACAGCTCCGCGCCGCCGACCGAGACGAGGTGGTCGAACGACATGCCGGCGGTGGTGAGCGCGTCGTTGTCTGCGAGCCAGAACGCACCGCCAACCGTCGCGAGGTTCTCGAGCCCCGCAAGGGAGGTCAGCGCGGGGTTTCCGAAGCCCTCGCACACCCAGACGTCCGTGTAGTCGCATTGGTACTCACCAATCGAGAAGCTGCCGTCGACCGACTCGAGGCTCCCCAATCCGGAGAGCGAGGTGAGCGCCGAGTTCCGAAGAATCTGGAAGTCCCCTCCGACCGACGTGAGGCAGGTGAGAGCATCCAGATCGGTGAGGGACGTGTCGTCGAGGAGGATGCTGCCTGTGACCGAGCGGGCGCAGTACCCCGAGCAGAAGTCCGGGAGGTCGGCCTCGCCGAGATCCCCGGTCCACGGGGCCGTGAGGTCCGGGTCGTCGCAGTCCGTGGCGAGATCACAGTCGTTGTCCAGGCCGTCACCCGGAACCTCGGTGGCGAAGGGGTGCACGTTGGCGTCGGTATCGTCGCAGTCGATTTGGGAGATGAAGCCGTCCCCGTCCCCGTCCGTCGGCCCGACGTCGCCGTGGCAGCCGGCCAGGGTACACAGGGCAAGGGTCAGGGCGGGGATGTGGAAGCGGATTGGCATGGTCGGGTCCTCACAGATGTACGCGAGGTGCGGGCAACCTCCGTGCCATTCGCGATTCCCGAGGGTGGTGCTGCGGCGACGATCGTCCCTGCAACGCGGCGAGCGGTGGCCGTGTCGATGCCCGGCTGTGCGCGGTGCTCGGGTGGAGGAGGGTGATCCTCCGTGTTGCTGCGCACAATCGAAGTGGGGATTCGCCCTGCGCCGCAGTCGGACGGCGGCGTCGCGGGGGCCCTCCGCGGCGTGAGCCGGGGATGGAGTCAGCGGCCGAGACCACCCCGAACCCGGTGCACGAGGCCTGCGACCAGGAAGACGCCGCCAAGGAGCCCGATCAGGCACCTCGTGCCCGTGCTGCCGAGGTCGAACACGCCGGTGTCCGGCGAAGGACCGATCGGGTCGAACAGGATCGCGATCGCCACGAAGAAGCATCCCAACCCGATGGAGATCCAACTGGAGCGGGGATCTTGCGGGGGCTGAGGCGGTTCGATCATGCGGTCCTTGTCTGGGGGTTGGGTGAGTCTGGCCGGTTAACCCGCCGGGAGCCGGCGCGACTCCATCGGACCCGTGCGCCCGGTGGTCGCGCCGGGATGGACGGTACTACCAACCCCTGCTGGGCGACAGACCGCGCTCCGTGCGCTGAGCGCGCGGCTTCGTGACGATTTGGAATCAGGCTACCACGCGGAGAGGTCGTAGACGGCGATGATGCCGGGGCCTGTACGGTTTGCCTCGGTGCTGCCATGGTAGCGATCACTGATGATCAGTTCGATGGTGCCGTTTCCGTCTGCATCGGCGAAAACCATTGGGCTCCCGGCGTACCACTCGACCCACGGCGTTTCGATCACGAGGTCTGCGGCATCGACGTCCCACGTTCCTGGCTCGATCGGCCCAGCGAAGAGGTGGATGTTTCCGTCCCCTCCCACCACGGCCAGGTCTGTGGCAACGTCTCCGTTCGCTGAGAACTCCCCGGCGACGGCCTGCCCCGAACCGCCCCGGATCCCCTTGTCACGGCATCGCCGGCTCTTCACACTGGAACACCCCGCTCGTCTCCGAACCGGAGGCGGTGCAGGTCATGTTGGATGGGCATGCGTCCGCGACGCAATCGCACGTCGGCGCGTCGCCGCACGCGGTCGCGTCCCAACATTGCCAGGTCGGTTCCGGCGTCGGGCCACAACAACACGGTAGCCCCGCGCCACCACACTGGGAGGGGGTCGTCCCCTCGGGGCACGCCACGCCGGTGTCCTCGCGATCTGCACAGTCGGGAGGGTCCAACTGTTCGA
The DNA here is from genome assembly GCA_903875225.1 of uncultured Pseudomonadota bacterium. Lineage (GTDB taxonomy): Bacteria > Myxococcota_A > UBA796 > UBA796 > SXON01 > CAIUMM01. The sequence goes on along the minus strand of CAIQVJ010000024.1, from coordinate 55,195 downwards.
CGCAGACGTCGTCGCCGGTACAGGTCAGCGTTGTGCCGCACGAGATGCCGGCGGTGGTGTCGGTTGGCGGGGTGGCAGGGCATCCCGTGAGGATGAGCAGGAGGGCAGGGAGCATGTCGGGTGTCCGGGAATCGGGTCAGGGGCGCAGCACCGTCACCAGCACGAGGATGAGCGGGAAGAGGATCACGGCCACCAGGAAGGTGTGGCCGATGACGTCCCGCGCCTTGAGCCCGAGCAGGGCCAGGATCGGCAACATCCAGAAGGGCTGCACGAGGTTGGCGACCGCCTCGCCGAGGTCGTAGGTCACGACCATCCAGCCGGCCGGCACGCCCAGGGACTTCGCAGCGCCGAGCACATAGGGCGCCTCGATGACCCACTTGCTGCCGCCCGAGGGCACGAAGACGCCGAGGACCGCCGAGTAGATGGTCACCAACGCGGGGTATGCGCCGGCGCTGGACGCGTTGACGAAGAGGTTCGCCATGGCGTGGCTGAGCGTGGTCCCGGTCATGATCCCGGAGATCCCCGCGTAGAAGGGAAACTGGAGCAGCACACCCCACACTGCGGGGGTGGCGCTCTTGACCGCGTGCATGAACGCCGCCGGGGTGCGGTGGAGCGCGGCGCCGAGGAGCAGGAGCACGAGGTTCAGCGTGTTGACGTCCAGCGCGTTCAGCCCGTCCACGAGCGTCGCTGCGCGGCTCGAGATGGAGAGCGCGAGGTAGGCGAACCCGAGCGCCACCACAGACTGGAGCATCCAGGGACTGCGCTCCCAGCGCTCCCCCGGCGTGGCGGCCGGAGGGTCGGCCGGGCGCGCCTCCTCTCCGAGGTCCACGCCCAGGGCCCGGGCGTCCTGACCGATGCGGGGAGCGGCGAAGTACACGACCAGCGTGACGACGACGACCTCGACGCTCACGCACACGAGGCTCTGCCAGCGGAAGATCGTCTCGGAGAGCGGGATGGCGCCGATGGTCTCCGCCAGGGCCTTCGGCATGCTCGTCACGCTCGCCATCTGGAGCGCAGCGGAGCCGGACAACCCCTGTGCCCACACGGTGCCCAGGCCGAGGAAGCTCGCCGCGCCGAGCGCCCGGTAGTCCACGCCCTGCAGCCGGCGCGCGACCGCCTTGGCGAACAGCGCCGAGAAGATGAGGCTGAAGCCCCAGTTGAACAACGAGGTGAGCATCGCGGCCAGGGCCACTGTCGCGATCGCGCCGGGGCCCGTACGCGGCTTGGCTGCGAGCCACGTGATCAGCCGCGCGATGGGTGGACTCGACGCGAGCACGTACCCGCCGATGATGATCATGCTCATCTGCAGGGTGAACTTCGAGAGCTCCCAGAACCCGTTTCCCCAGGCGAGCACCACCCGCTGCGGCTCCTCGCGCACGGCTGGGTCGACGACGAAGGCGGCCAGGACCGTGAGCAGGGTGGCTGCGAGCGCAAACACGAATGCGTCGGGCATGTAGCGCTCTGCGAGCGCGGTGAGCCTCAGGGCGAGACGTTCGAGCATGGCGTGGAGTGTACAACGGGACAGGCCCGCTCGAGTCCGTCGAGGAGGAGGTCGAGCCCGAAGGCGAAGTCGTGGAGGCCGTCGTGGCCCCCCGAGGCGACCAGCGTGGTGAGGGCGTGCATCGACGGGTACCTCTCGGCCGAGAGGCTCGGGAGGTACCCGGCGGCGACCTTTGAGTACTCGTCCGCCTCGAAGGGAAAGTTGAGCTTCTGGAGCGTGAAGCCGTAGGTGAAGCTGTCGAGCGCGTTCCAGGCGTGGTCGGCCATCGCGAGGGAGAACCCCGCCCCGTGGAGGCACCCGATGGTGGCGTCCACGTAGCGCAGCATCGCCGGCCCCACGTTCACGCGGGACATCAACTGGCCGCACGCCCAGGGGTGGCGGAGCAGCACCTCGTGCGCGGAGAACGCCCGGCTTCGCATCGAAAGGCGCCACGGTTCGGCGGGGGACGGCACCTGCATCTCCCCGACGACGAGGTCGACGATTCCATCGAGGATGTCGTCCTTGTCCGCGACGTGGTTGTACAAGGACATGGCCTTCACGCCCAGGGCGTCGCCCAGCGCGCGCATCGTGAGCGCGGCGAGGCCCTGCTCGTCTGCCAGGGTGATCGCAGCGCGCAGGATGCGTTCACGAGTGACCGGAAGTCGGGGTTCGGTGGGTGGGGGCGGGGCCAGGGGGAGTGCCTCGGGTGCGCGGGTGGGTCGGCGGGGTGTCACACGGTGACGACACTTTTTCCACGGCTGTGGCCGAGGCCCAGGTACCGCATCGCCTCGGGCACCTCGTCGAGCGCGTAGCGGCGGTCGATCACGGCGCGGACCTTTCCGGCCTCGACCAGGCCGCACACGGTGAGCAGGTCGGTCCTGTTCGCCAACGCCATCAGCGAGACGAACTTCTGCGCCGAGTACACGTTCGACAGCAGTCCGGCGATCACCTGTCCCGCAGGGCCCGTCCAGTCGTTCTCGGCCCCTCCGGCGGAGGCGACCACCCGCCCGCGCTCGGTCAGCACGCTGCGGCACGCCGCCAGCGGGTGGTTCCCCACGAGGTCGAAGATCACGTCGTAGCGGGCACTGCCGCGGGTGAAGTCCTCCTGCTGGTAGTCGATCACGTGGTCGGCGCCGAGGGACCGCACCAGGTCGACGTTGGCGCCGCTGCACACCCCTGTCACCCGGGCTCCCAGCGCCATGGCGATCTGGACCGCCCATGTGCCGACACCCCCGGCGGCCCCGTTGACGAGCACGTGCTGCCCGGCCTGGAGCGCGCCCGCGTCGCGAAGGCCCTGCAGCGCGGTCGTCGAGGAGACCGGGAGGGTCGCGGCCTCCTCGAACGTCAGGCCGGCCGGCTTCGGGACCAGGTCCTTCTCTGTTGCGCAGGCGTATTCGGCGTACCCGCCCCGGTTGATCTCCCCGAGCACCTCGTCGCCCACGTGGAACGCGGTGACGTCTCGCCCGATGGCCTCGACCCGGCCGGCGATGGCCATGCCGGGAATGGGCCGCCGGGGCGCGCCCAGCCCGAAAGCCGCGCGCACCGGGTAGGGCTTCCCCGTCAGCAGGTGCCAGTCACCCTTCGTGATCCCCGCCGCGACCACGCGTACGAGCACTCCGTCGTTCGGGACCGCAGGGCGGTCGACCGCCTCGAGCCGCAGCACCTCGGGCAGTCCGTAGGCCCGCTGCAGGATCGCCTTCATCTGGTTGTTCTGGGGGACGGGGGATTCCATGGTGCCTCGGGGAACGTGTGCGTGACTGACACTTACACCGTAAGCTTACACCGTAAGGCTGTCAAGGGGTGTCCCTGGGCTTTCGTCCGGGCTTGCCAGAAGCAAGTACTTGCTTACATATGCGGAGTCCCGGATCCCGCATGCCCACCCTCGTCCGCGCCCTCCCGTACGTGCTCACCCCGCTGGTCGCGATCGCGGCGCTGGCCGTCATGAGGATGCGACCTGTCGAGGTGCAGGGACAGCAGGTGGAGCTGGGCGCGGTCGTCGATGAAGTGCTCGGCGTGGGCGTGCTGGAGAGCGCGCGAGAGGTCGCGGTCTCCTTCGAGGCGGCGGGCCGGGTCACCGGGCTGTCCGTCGACGAGGGGGCGAGCGTGATGCAAGGGGACGTGTTGGGGACGCTGGACGCGTCGGACGCGACGCGCGAGCTTGCAGTGGCCGAGTCCGCACACGGAGCGGCGGCCGCCGCCGTGGACCGCGCCCAGGCCGAGCTGGAGCGAGCGCGAACGGCGTCCGCCCAGGCCTCCGCCGACCGCGCGCGGGCTGACATGCTGGCGGCGGCGGGCGCCATCGACGCTGCCGATCACGAGGCGGGCATCCAGCGGGAGGCGAGTGAGCGGGCGACGGTGAGGGCTTCGGAGTCCGCGTTGCGCCAGGCAGAGCAGGCCCGGAAGGTCGCCTCCCGCACGAGCGGGATCCGTGCGGCCCAGGTGGCCGACGGCCGGCTGTACAGCCCGCTCTCCGGCCTCGTCGTCGCCCGATCCGTGGAGGAGGGGCAGCTGGTCACGCCTGGAACGCCGGCGTTCACCATCGTGGCGACGGACGCGATGCGGGTTCGCGCCTGGGTGGACGAGACGGCGCTCGGTCGCCTGATGATCGGGCAGCCGGCCCGCCTCGTGTTCCGTTCCGAAGCGGCGCGGAGCTTTCCCGGGAGGGTGGAGCGCATCGGCCGCGAGGTGGACCGGCAGACCCACGAGCTGCTCGTGGACATCGCGATCACCGAGCTGCCAGCCAACTTTGCGATCGGGCAACGCGCCGATGCCTTCATCGAGCTTGGGCGCCGTGACGGCGTGCCCCGGGTTCCGCGCGGCTGGTGCACGGGCCAATGTGCCGTCGTGGAGGATGGACGCGTGGCGACCCGCAGCGTGACGCTCGGCCTGCAGGGACGGGACTCGGTCGAGGTGGTGAGCGGGCTGGCCCCGGGCGACGTGGTCCTGGCCCCCGGCGCGCCGGCCGGGAAGCGCGTCCGCGTGGCGGTGACGCCATGAACCTCGCGTGGAGGGACATCCGGCGGCAGGGCCTGCGTTTTGTGTTCACCGGGCTGGGGCTCGGGCTGCTCTTTGCGATCGTGCTCGCGATGGGCGGGATCTACCAGGGCATGGTGGCCGACGCGACCGTGCTGCTCGACGCGCTCCCTGCGGACCTGTGGGTGGTGCAGCGCGACACGCGGGGGCCGTTCGCCGAGCGGTCTGTCGTCCCCCGGGCGCTGGAGGACCGCTTGCGGGTGCTCGACGGCGTGGCCTCCGCCGAGACCTTCACCTACGCGACCATCCAACGTGGGGATGTCGCACACCCCGTGCGGATCGGCGTCGTGGGATTGTCCTGGCCCGGTGTCCAGGGAGCCGCCCTGCCGCTTCTCTCGGGGCGCAGCCTCGGCGCCCCGCACCGCGAGATGATCGTCGACCAGACGCTCGGGCTCGACCTCGGCGCGCGCGTTCCGCTGGGGGATGAGCTCTACGACGTGGTCGGGGTCACGAAGGGCTTCGTCTCCTCGGGCGGGGATGGGCTCGCGTTCGTGACCGAGCGCGACGCCGATGCGATCCTCGGGTGGATGGCGCCCGAGTCCAGCCGCCTCGCGGGGGGGCAGCGGCCGGAGGTGCTGCCCAGCGCGGTGCTCGTGCGCCTGTTGCCGGGGGTGGACGCCGCGGAGGTCCAGGCCCGCCTGGTCGACTGGCCGGACGTGACCGTCTGGACGGCGGGCGAGCAGCGCGATCTGCTCCTCCACGGTGTCATCGACAAGGCGAGGCAGCAGATCGGGCTCTTTCGCACCCTGCTCTCCATCGTCTCCGCGATCATCGTGGCGCTCGTGCTGTACAACATGACCGTGGCCAAGAGCTACGAGATCGCGCTGCTCAAGCTCATGGGCGCCCGCACGCGCGTCATCGTCGGGATGATCCTGCAGCAATCGCTCCTGCTCGGCGCCATCGGGTACGCGATGGCGATCGCCATCGGCAGCGTGGCGTTCGCGCACTTCCCGCGGCGCGTGCTCGTCGGCCCCACGGAGCTCGTCCAGCTTGGCGTCCTGGTGGTCGTGATCAGCGTGCTCGCGAGCACTGCGGGCATCGTTCGCGCGCTCCGGATCCCGCCCACCCTCATCCTGGCCGGTTGACGATGGACCATCCTGTCATTCGCGCCGAGCTGCTCCGAAAGGTCTACGGCCATGGCGAGACCGAGCTCGTCGCGCTGCGCGACGTTTCCATCGAGGTCGCTCGGGGCGAGGTCGCGGCGCTGCTCGGACCGAGCGGGTCGGGGAAGTCCACGCTGCTCACCGCCCTCGGCCTCCTGAACCTGCCGGAGCGGGGCCGGATCTGGCTCGACGGGTGCCTGACGGTCGACGAGGGGCGGGCGGTCGCCGACCTCTCCGCCGTGCGACGCACCCGGATCGGGTTCGTCTTCCAGAAGGCCAACCTGATCCCGTTCCTCACCGCCGAGGAGAACGTGCGGCTGGCGCTGCAGCTCAATGACCAGGTGGGGCGCCGGGCCCGTGAGCGCGCACGGGAGCTCCTCCACTACCTCGGGCTCGGCGACCGCGGGGAGCACTACCCCGAGCAGCTCTCCGGCGGACAACAGCAGCGCGTCGCCATCGCGCGTGCGCTCGCAAACCGGCCGCCGCTCCTGCTCGCAGACGAGCCCACGGCCGCACTGGACAGCCACCGCGGGCGCGACGTGATGGAGCTTTTCAGGCGGATCGCCCACGAGCAGGGCGCGGCCGTCCTCGTCGTCACCCACGACCATCGCACGCTTGACGTCTTCGACACCATCCACGAGATGGAGGACGGCGCCCTCACGCGCCGGCCCCCGCCCGTCCAACCCGAGGCCGCTCCATGACCCCCCCGACTCCCCGCCAACCCACCGCGGCGCGCCGCCAGCAGATCGCCGACGCCGCGCTCAAGGTCATCTCCGAGCAGGGCCTCGGTCGATTCACCACCCAGGCCATCGCCGCCGAGATCGGCATCACGGACGGCACCCTGTTCCGCCACTTCGACAGCAAGGAGGACATCGTGCTTGCGGCCCTCGATCGCGTGGAGGAGCGGCTGTTCGACGGGTTCCCACCGGTGGACCCGGACCCGCTGGTGCGTCTGGAGCGGTTCTTCCGGGCCCGCGCGGCGCTCGTGGGAGCCAACCCGGTGATCGCGCGGCTCGCGTTCTCGGAGGAGCTTCCGCACGCCGCGGGGGAGCGGGGGGCGCAGCAGGTCGAGAGCTGGAAGTCGCGGTCGCTCGACTTCGTCGTCGCGTGTGTGGAAGAGGCTGCGGCCCAGGGACGCATCCCCGCGGGGCTACCCGCCCGGGAGATCGGTGTGATGGTGCTTGGCACGCTCATCGCGCTGGTGCGGTTCGGTGAGCTGGCAGCGGGGCCCGCTGCCGCGGATCGGGCGTGGTCGGTGATCGAGCGGCTGATCGGGAGGTAGCCGGGGCGGCCGGCCCGAGCGGGTGGAGGCTACCGCTGCGCAAGCGCCCAGGCGACGCCCAGCCCCCACATCGTGCCCTGCTCCAGCGTGGACACGGTGAATCCTCCGCTGTCGAGGGCCTCGCGGAGGTGGATCGGCCGACAGTCCACGGCCACGGGGAAGAGTGTGTGCGCCCACGCGTAGAGCGCCATGGGGGCGCGCATGCCGCCGTCTGCCGACATGGCCACCACGGCCATGCGCCCGCCCGGGCGCAGTACGCGCCGGCACTCGGCCAGGAACCCGGGGATCTCCGCGCTGGCCACGAGGTCGAGCACGAAGCTCATGAACACGGCGTCCTGGCTGTGGTCGTCGAGGGGGAGGGCGTGGGCGTCTCCCTCCATCAGCCTTGCGTGGAGTCCGCGCGCGTCGAGCCGAGCCCGCGCCTGGAGCAGCATGCCGGGGGAGAGATCGAGGCCCACGGCGTGCTCGGTCACACCCGCAAGCTCTGCGAGTGCCTCTCCGGTCCCGCATCCGATCTCCAGCACCCGCTCTCCCGGCTGGAGGTGCAGGAGCGCGAGCGCGTGGGCGCGGAAGGGGCGCTCGGAGGCGCCGGCGAGCAGATCGTACACGCGGGCGATGCGGTCGTAGCCCGCGCGGGCTTCGGCCACGCTGCGCTGGACATCGGTGGGGGCGACCGTAGGGGGAGACATGGCCACTCCCTATCTGCGCCCAGCCACCGCGCCGACCGTCATGGGCCCGCTGGTGGGTACGACATCACGAGGCGAAACCCAAGGAAGGCGCTCCGGTGGGTGGGCGCGTACCCGAACCGTGAGCCGCACCGCACGAACCTCACCGCGCCCATCCAGTTGCCGCCTCGCCATGCCAGGCGGGTGTTCGGGGTGATGTCCGCCTCCGTCACAACTTGCGGTGCAGACACCCGACGCCCTGGCGTTTCGGGTCCTTCCCGCCGGTACAGGTCGGCGCACCAGTCCTGCACGTTTCCGCCCATCCCCCGCACCCCATACGCGCTCTCATCCACCGGGAAGCTGTCCACGGGCGCCGGTATCGCCTGTTCTCCGTGGCTGTCGCGGATGCAGCACCACGAGGGGTCGAGCACGTCCCCCCACGGGAAGAAGCGCCCATCCACACCGCGCGCCGCCTTCTCCCACTCCAGCTCCCCCGGCAGCCGCCAGGGTTGCCCCGTGCGCTCGCCGGCCCAACGTCCATAGGCCGCCGCACCCATGACGTTCACCTGGAAGACCGGCCAATCCGGCAGCCAGGAATCCCCTTCGGCGTCGACCTGGATCGTGAAGCGCCCGCGCTCGTCCCGCCCGTACGACAGCGCTCCATCCTCGCCGCGCGCGCCCGATCGGTCGCGCGGGGCCCATCGTAGCGCCTCCTCCTCCCGGCCCCGGGCCCAGAGGTCATCGAGGAACGCGAGGTACTCCCTGTGGGTCACGGGGAAACGCTTCACCACGAGCCCGTCGCACCACAGCCGACGACGTGGCAGCGGGTCTGCCGCCTCCGCGTCGCCGCCCGACCAGAACCAGCCCGCCGGCACGTAGCAGTCGTCCGCCGAGAGCTCGGCGATGCGCGGCAACGCCACCGGGTGCGGCTCCCGCTGGTTCGGTGGGACCCCGTCCCAGTGCTCCCCCCGCCCGATGTGCACCGGATACCGCACCTCCGCGCGCTCGGGATGGCGCACGATGCACAGGTAGCTCCCCATGGAGAGCCGCGTCGCGCGCAGCGGGGTGGTGCCCAGGGAGCGCTCGAACGTCGACACGAGCCTGCGATTCCTCATCTCGTAGCGGTGGAGCGACACCTCCGCGCCGGGCGGGTCTGTCAACAGCGTCAACGCGCCGTCCCCCTTGAGGTAGGTGCCCCAGCGGTGGGCGACCTCGGCCGGCGCCTGCGTCGCGTGGGTGCGCAACAGCGCCTCCTCCCGGGCCAGCGCCCGATCGTCGTGTGTCTGCTCGGCCGCCGCATGAGCCGCACCGTGGCGCTCCGCGAGCGCCGCGTGCGCCTCCGGCGTGACCGGGTCCACCTGGAGCGCGCCGATCAGCCGCTGCCCGGCCTCCAGTTCGAGCACTTCGATCTTGCGCTCCAGCGCCGTCGCCTCATCCTCCTTTGCCCAGCCGGCAGCCTTGCGCTCCTCCGGCTCCCAGGCATCCATCTGCGCGAGCATCGCCTCCGCCTCGCCGCGCAGCTCCATCGCCCGCTCCCGCAGCACCCCCGCTTCCGGCCCCACTGCCCCCGCCTGCTCCACCAGCAGCAGCGCCTGCTCCCGTCGCCGCGAGCCCTCCAGCCAGGACGTCACCTCCATCGCCAGCGCGGCGGCGTCGCAGTGTCGCTCTCCCGGCTCCCGCGCCATCGCGCGGAGGCATGTCGCCACCAGCTCCGCCGGCAATGGCGGGCCCGATGTTGCCGGCGCGTCGAGCGACTCGGCACCGTACCACCACGTGTCTGTCGGGGGCGCGGTCCCGCGCCCCGGCGTGTCCGGCGGCCCGGCCAGCACCATCCGCAGGACCGCCTGCCCGCTCGGACCCTCATAGGGTGCCCGCCCCGCCAGGATCTCGTACAGCATCGCACCCAGGGCGTAGACGTCGCTCTGCGCGTCGATGCGGTCGATCTCCCCGCGCGCCTGCTCCGGTGGCATGTAGGCCGGCGTGCCCGCCACCGCGCCCATGCGCGTGGCCACCGTCCCCTTCGACGACCGGTCCGTCACGACCACGTCCAGATCTCCCGCTTCCGCGGCCCTGTCGCGAACGCCACGCACCTTCGCGAGCCCCCAGTCCAGCACCAGGACCTCGCCGAACTCTCCCAGCATCACGTTCGCCGGCTTCAGATCCCGGTGCACCACCCCCCGGGAGTGCGCGTAGCCCACCGCCTCGCACACCTTTCGGAAGGCCTGGACCAGCCTCCGCAGTCCGGCCGCCCAGTCAGCCTCCGGGGCCCGGTGCACCTCCGCGATCACGTCGCCCAACGTCCGACCGCGCACCTCGCGCATCGTGAAGTACACGCGGCCGTCTCGCGTGCGCCCGAGCTCGTGCACAGGCACGATCCCCGGGTGCTGCAGCTGCGCCGAGCACTGGGCCTCCTCGACGAAGCGGGCCAGCACGGCAGGGTGCTTCATCAGGTCGGCGCGGATCACCTTCATCGCCATGGTTCGGTTGAGATCGCGGTCCCGCACGCGGCGAACCTCGCCCATGCCGCCCTCCCCGAGCGGGCCCAGATCCTCGTAACGCTCGACGTGTGCCTCACGGGAGCCGTCGTCCGCCTCCCGCGGCGAACCCGGTGTCGGGTCGGGCGCCGCCTGGAGCGTCGACAGCGTCGACGTGTGCCTCGCCTGGGTGACGAGCCGCTCGACCAGCGCGTGCAGGTCGGCGGTGGCTTCTGCGGAAGGGCGGTGGGCACGGATGTAGTCGGCGAGCGCGGGGAGCGACATCGGAGGCCTCCGGAGCGAATCCGTACCACGATGTCGCCTCGTGCGCGCGCACACGGGAGCGGCCGGCCGGAGCGCCGCCCCGGGGCTGGGTCGGAGCCCGGCGGCGCCCAACGTGGGGTAGAGAGGGGGCAGCAACCGCCCCCGAGGTCCCATGTCGAACGCCGCCGTCCCGTCGAACGGGGAGGATCACGCCTCTCCCCCAGCCCCCCACCGGGTTCGCCTCAGCCTCCACGAGGGGGTCGCAGACGTCCGCCTGGACCGCCCCGAGAAGCACAACGGCCTCGATGTCGCGATGATCGATGCCCTCATCGCCGCGGCCGAGACAATCGCCGCCACCCCCAGCGTGCGCGTCGTCGTGCTGTCGGGGGAGGGGGCCTCGTTCTGCGCGGGACTCGATTTCCCGAGCTTCATGGCCGACGCGGCCACCCTCATCCCCCGATTCATGGACGACATGTTCGGCCCTGCCAATCGTGCGCAGCATGTGAGTTGGGCCTGGCACGCGCTGCGCGTCCCGGTGATCGCCGCGCTGCACGGCCACGTGTACGGCGGTGGGCTCCAGATCGCCCTGGGCGCCGACATCCGGCTCGTCCACCCGCAGGCCAGGCTCTCCGTCATGGAGATCAAGTGGGGGCTCATTCCGGACATGGGGTTCACCCAGACCGTCCTGCGCCACGTTCGTCCGGACATCGCGAAGGAGCTGGCGTTCACCGGCCGAAAGGTGGACGCCGAGGAGGCGGTGCGGATCGGGCTGTGCACCCGTGTGGAGGCGGATCCCTTGCAGGCCGCGTTCGCGCTCGCCCGGGACCTCGCCGCCCGGAACCCCGATGCCATCCGCGCCGACAAGGCGCTGGTGAACGGTGCATTCGGCCTGGACGCTCCGGCGTCGTTCGCCCTGGAGGCGCGGCTCCAGCGGGCGCTCCTCGGAAGCCCGAACCAGATGGAGGCGGTGATGGCCAACTTCGAGGCGCGCCCGCCGCGGTTCACCGACCCCGAGTAGTTGGCTCGTCGAGGGCGTCCAACCCAGGCCGCTCTACCGGGAGAACAAACGGAAGCTCCCAAGCGGATCCCAGGCGAGCAACGTCCCGTCGCCGAGCGGGAAGAGCTGCCACGATCCCCCCATCGAGCTTCCGGCGAAGGCCGCCAGGACGCGGCCGTAGCCGATCACCACCCGTGCCGCGGCCCACTGATCGTCCAGTCGGACCAGGAGCCCGCTGCCCTGCCTCGCCACGCTCAGGTGCAGGGGTGCGACCTCCGACGCGGCCTCGGTCCAGTCCCCGACGAGCGCGCCAGCGGTGTCATCTGGCGGGGCGTGGAACGGGACCGCCGGCTGGGTGCAGGGCCCCCCATCGACGAAGGGCTGAAAGGGGTCCGATGAATTCGTCGCGGGGTCCGTGCCGCACACGGGCTCGTAGGCGGCCTCCTGCACCAGGGTCCTTCGTCCGCCGTGCGCGGTGCGCGTCGGCAGGTAGTGGGTACGGGTCAGGGCTCCGTCGCTGGGGACGAGCACCGAGCCATCCAAACCCGACATCTGGGAGAAGGTCCCTCTCGCACCGCAGCCACCGGTCTCCGTCTCCAACTGGAGAAAGGCGGGCCGCACCGGCAGTGGCCATCCGGATTCATCGACGAGTTGCACGCGCTCGGATGGGACCTCTGTCCACCGGATGGCAGCCCCCTCGTACCTGCCGCACCACAGGCGTTCTCCCGAGAACTGGAAGGAGGCTCCGAGAGCCTGGAACTCCCCGTTGTGAAGCTCACGGATCGTTCCGCCCTCCACCACCTCCGTGTCGAACCCGTGAGCGAACACCCCCTTGCTCTCGGGGGCCGTGCTCGTGCGGGGTGGGCCGCGCGACACCTGCACTTCAAGACCCTTGTGCAGCGCCGACCGCAGGGCATCGACGTCGTCGCTGGGGAGACTCTGGCCCTTGAGGGCCGTCAGGTCCGCGCCGCCGATCCGAACCGCGTTCGTGGCGGGGGAGAGCGCCGGAAGCTCGGCCCAACCGTCGGCGCCGGTGATGAAGGAGTCACCGAATGACCAGCCATTGGCGAGGTCCACCCGGACCCCCTCCAGCGGAGACCCGTCCCGCATGGCGCGGATCCGCCCCCCGTGCCAGAGGTTCATCGCCTGGGGGCAGGAGGCATCGTCCCGAGCGGCAAGGTCCCCGGTGTCCGTCGCGATCGCCCGCGGAGGAAAGCCGTAGAACGCGACGGTTCCGTCCCGCCTCACTCGGGTATCGAACACGACGGTGTCGATCTGCGGTCGGGCGTGCACCTCCAACCGCGTGCCGACGGGTGCGGGGGCGCCGTCCAGGGTGATGGCGACCGTACACACCTCGGACGCGTGCAGATCGAACACGAGATCCTTCAACGACGAGGGGAGGAGGTCCATGTGCTCGACCGCCATCCCCCCCGGGAGCTCCGCGGTGAACGTCCAGCCCCCGGAAGCGAGGCTGCCCGTGGTCCAGGGCGAACCGGGTGTGGTCCGCCCCGTCGCTGTCAACCCGTCGTCGCGCCGGGCCACCAGGTTCGCCTTGACTCGCGCGCCGTCCACCGTCACGCGTACGGATGCGCCGGGGGACGCGACCATACCGGGGGGTACGGGGGGCAGCGGCGGCACCACCAGGTCGGAGAGCCAGGGTCCGGGGGTGAAGCCCTGCCAGGAGCGGGCCTCGAAGGAGGGGGCCTCGCCGCGCCCGAGCGGGGTACCCTCGGTGTTGTACGCGACATCCTCCAGCCACGCCACGGGCCCTGGTCCGATCGCGACCGACCCCTGCGCCTGGGGGAGGTACTCGCTGATGCGACGTGGGGACGGTTCGGTGGGCTCCCACAAGAACAGCGCGCCCTGCAAGCTCGCGACCACCGTTCCATCGGCGGCGATGTCCAGCCCCGGCGGCGGCGCGGACAAGACCGGCACCATCAGCTCCGCAAGGTCGAAGCGATCAATGTGGGGATCGGAGCCGGGGGAAAAGAGGAACCGGGTGAGGTTGAACCGGTTGTCCACCATCACGAGGGCGGAGAGCTCCCTGCCGGGCGCTGTGGCGACGTTGCGCAGGTCATCGTCGGATGTGATGAGCCTCGCCCCGGGTTGGGACGCCTCTCGGAGCGCTTCTTCCTCCAAGTCGGTCACCGACTGGCCGCCCGCCTCGGAGAGCGTCAGCCATCGCCGCAAACGCGCGCCGTCGAGAACGACAGGGCTCCCCCCGCCCAACGGCGCGATGGCGAGGTCTGCGCGGTCTCCCGGGCTGCGAACGAGGGCGAGGAGCCGTCCCTCACCATCCATCTCGACAAGCTTGTCCCAGGCCTTTCCGGCGGGTGGGGGCAGGGCCTGCCACGACGCACCCTCTGGCCCGAAGCGGAGGAGGCTCAGCGGCTCGCCGGGTTGGAACGGATGGTCCGGAACAACGGTCGCCAGGATGCGGCCGTGTACCCAGGCCGCAGGACCGAACGCGCCGACCTCGAGGAGCGTCCGGGTGAAATCGCCCTTCGGGGTAGACCACGCGATCTGCCGGCCATCGAGGCGGGGGATCTCCAACCGCGCACCCTCACCGAACGCCGCAGCGGCGACCCCGGGAACGGCGATGGTGCTGTCCATCGTCACATAGAAACCAGGTGGCTCCCGAAAGCCGAGGGACAGGCACGCGACCTCGTCCCCGCCGGCGCACGCGGCCGAGAACCAGGCATTGGCCATCTGGTACATCAGCGCGGGGTCCGGATGGGCTTCATCGCGTAGCGAGGCGGCGACGGCTTCTGCCCATTGGGCGGCACGACTGCGCCCCAGGAGGGCACATCGGGAGGTGTCTCCCTCCGCGCAACGCCGAGCATCCTCTGCGGGGCTCGCGAAGGCGACAGACGGCAGGAGCACGAGGAGCAGCGCCAGGGAGTATTCCACGGTTCCTCCTACCACCCGGGTACCGACAACGGACGCGGTGCCTGGGTTGCGAGCTCCGACCCTCCTGCCCAGAGGAGCGCGACAACTCCGCCAACCGGCTGCACCTCGACGACGAGGTCCGGAACACCGTCTCCCGTCAGGTCTCCCGGGGTGATGATCCGTCTACCAATCCTGTATATGTCAGGAGGGACGAGCACCTGGGCGGGTTCGCGGGCCAGCCCGTCGGGTCCGCCCGGGTAGATGCAGACCGCCCCCTCCGCCCAGGCATCGCCAGGTTGGCCGGTCCTCTGGAGCACTGCGACATCCTCGAAACCATCCCCGTCCAGGTCGCCGACGGGCTCGACGTCCTGGCCGAAATTCGCGTACTCCCTGCCTCCGGTGGGCGCATCCAACTCCCGCTGGGGCCGCCCGGGCCAGCCGCGTGATCGCGCTTCGAACACGTGCACCGCCTGAACCGCGGCCCCAGGCAAGCCGAGCGCGAGCTCTCCGAGGCCGTCGTGGTCGGTGTCGCCGAGCAGGGTCAGCACGGGCTTCGGGGTTGGGTCGGACCAACGTGCAACGCGGGAGAAGTCGAGCGTTGCGATTGGGGAGGAGGGGAGCGCGCCTCGATCTCCCGCGTAGATCAGGAGCTTTCGTGTCTGGGGATCGGCGATCACCACGTCGGGCAGGGTGTCGCCGGTGACGTCGCGACCGGCCCCGAGACCGTCGGCATGGTAGTACGTTGGGGTTGGGCCGAGAGCCACGGTCCGGGTGTCCACGTACCCGTGGGGTCCACCTGCGACGATCACGACGCCGGGCGCGTCGCCGGTTGTCACGACCAGGTCGGCGTACCCGTCCGAGTCGAGGTCACCCGCTGCCCGCGCTCCGAGGAGCAGCCCCTTCACGGGGCGTCCGACCCCGATCAGCCGGGTTCGCCCCGGGGTGCCGTCGTACAGCGAGATGCGACCGCCCTGCTCCACGGTCACGAGATCGACGACCCCGTCGCCGCTCACGTCTCCTGCCGGTCCCGAGAGGAGCATCGCCCAACCCGTGTCGCTGTCCAGCAGTTGGAGGAGGATCGCGGACAGGGTTGGGCCGCCCGGTGCGCCGGACCAACCGAGCGACGGCGGGTTTCGTTTGTACATGTCTGACGAATCGCGGAGCACGAGCGCGCTCGGGGCCTTCGAGACCGCGGGACCCGCCAGGATCGAGGCACCCCACCCGTCGGCACTGCCCCTGAGCAGCCAGACGTCCACGTAGGCGGCCCCTGGCAACACGTCGAGCAGCACCCCGCCGACCCAACCCAACGCCGCCTCCGGTCCGGGCGTGGCCCCATGGGGCAACGCGGGCGCCAGGGGCGGGGCAGCCGGCGTCCAGCCACCGTCGCCGTGGATCCACGCCGCCTCTTCGGTTGGGCTCCGGGCGACGATCCGGAGCGGGTTCAGATAGAGCCCCGTGAGCTCTCCTGGCTGCGGGGGGAGGGGCTGCTCGATCCAGGATTGGCCTGCGTTGTTCCAGGTCACGAGGTGGCGCTCCGCGCCCGGACTTCCCCCCCACGCGACCGTCGGACCCGTCCCGGCTGCCGCGAGGAGCAGGGGCCCGGCAGTGTACGCACCCGGCGAGGGGAGGTTCCGCGCCCTTCCACCCACCCAGCCCGCCACCTCGACAGTGCAGTTCAGGTACCGCGGGTACGAACCAAAGTCTTCCTGCATCATCAGGACTCCGCACCGGGGGGTCGCCACCCAGACGTCACCGCTGTCTGCGACTGCCAGGGCCGGAGCCTGGGGTCGGTTGCGTGCCGATCCAAGCGACGGGAGCGAACCAAGGGGCGTGATCTTCCCGTCGGCCCATCTCCCGAGGATCGCCTCGCCGGACGCCATCACGGGAGGCGGATTGGGCGACGGGGCTTCGCCCGTCGACCGGGCCTCCATGGGCACGTGCACGACAGGTACAGCACCTCCTGGCGCGACCGGGCGCATCCACGCCACGATGCCCGTCGCGGCGTCTACCGTCATGGCCGAGCGCTGGTCCTCCGCCGCCCTGGGGACGGGGGTGTTGCCGTGTGCGGTGACCCAGGAGAGCGCGCCCCGGCCATCTTCGGTGGTGGCCTGAACGAGCAGGCCGGGGTCTGCCCCGCCTCGGAGCCAGAGCGGCCGGGAGTCGGGGAGGGGCGCGCTCTGCAGCAGGAGCGTGGCGGATCCGTCGGGCGCCACGTTGCAGAGGCGAAAGGGGTGGTCCCCCGACAGACCCTCCTGCCATGCGACGAGCACGCCCCCCGCGGCTCCCTGGGAGGCCAGGACTGAGTGGGCGCCCGCGGGATCTCCCGTCGGGGCGCAGAGTGTGCTCGGCGGGGCCGGCTCGGCCGCCCGCACCGATCCACAGCCCAGGCCCATCGCCGGCGCCAGGAGCCAGATCGCCCCCCCCAGACCGCAGGAGAGCGGTGTCGGTGGCGCACCCAACACCCGTGCCAACAAGGAGGGGTGCGCGCTGGGCATGAACGGGGTGCCTCCGGACTGCTGCTGGTATCCCCCGTTCAGGGAAGCGCCAGCCTCACCCACCCTTTCGAAGCCCAGACGGTCAGGGCGACCGGATGACCGGGTTGCCTACGACCTCGCCGTCCAGCCCGACGGACACCCCGTTGTCCTGCCATTCGAACCGGTAGTCGAAGCGTATGCTCCCAGCGCACGGCTGCTCCGATGCCCTCGAGATCACGTCGCCGCCGCCTCCAGGTTCACTGTGCACACCCCCGACGCCGGAGACCCGAGCTTCAACCGTGCCGGACATTGGGAGCACGGGCCACCACGTTCCAAGCGAGACCTCGGGATCCCGGAATGGGGGCCAGGCGCCCGGGTCCGGGAGGCGCGGGCTCATGACGAGATCGGCGTGCGTGCCGCACAACTGCGAAGCTCGAGACGGGTCGTGCAGTGCGTCGACGACGAGGTCGTGCAGGTCGCTGCGCAGGATGAACCAGCCCGACTTCCGGACGAGGACTGCGGCGATCCCCAGCGCAACGAGCAGCACCGTCCCGCCGAGGATCCCCCCTGCGAGCTTCAGCAGAAGCAGGAGCCCGCGCAGGATCCTCCTCGCCATCGCTACGCGGGCCCCGGGAAGTCGGGCATCGTGTACGCGAGGATGCCGCGGTGTTGGCACCAGCGGACCTCGCCCGGTGTGTGGATGTACACTCTCACGCGCTCTCCTTCGAGGAAGCCGACGGTCGCAGCCTGCTGCCGTACGGGGACCCGTGCCAACGAGCGCCTGTGCGGCCGGAGCCCAGGACGCGACCTGCCAACGACCGACGGGCTGGAGTTGTGCTACCGCGACGTCGACGGCGACGACTACCCCGGGGACACCGTGGTGGGGTCGGACGACCTCCAGTGCAGCGACCCGGGGACCGGCGGGGCCGCGACCGACTGCGCCGACGACAACGCGCAGGTTTCGCCGACGATGACGGAGATCTGCAACGGGCGGGACGACGACTGCGACGGTCGCGTCGACGAGGACCCCTGTGCGGCCGACGCGCCGGGGTGTGGCTGCGCCAGCGCGGGCGCCGGGGGGATCACGGTGCCGATCCTCGTCGGGCTCGCCCTCGTCCTCCGGCGCCGGGCGACCGGGTAGCGAGCGGGAGCGCGCCGCCCACCCAAATGCGCACGGCGCCCGGCTGGGGTCAACGCGGCAGTTTCCCTGCGCGGCGCAACAGCGCTCGCAGCCGAAGCTCCATCTCCTCGGGGTCGAACGGCTTTGGCAGGTAGTCGTCGGCGCCCACGTGGAAGCCCTCCTTCACATGCGTGCTGTCGCCCCGCGCGCTCAGGATGAGCACCGGGATCTCGGATGTCGCCGGGTCGGCCTTGAGCCGCTTGCAGGCTTCGTAGCCCGACATCCGAGGCATCATCACGTCGAGGAGGATGGCGTCCGGGCGATGCTTTGCCACCGCGTCGAGCGCCTCGATGCCGTCGCGGGCGAGGATCACGTCGAAGTCGTCCTCCAGCACCGCGGTGATGAGCGCGAGGATCTCCTGGGCATCGTCGACGGCCAGGATCAGGGGCCGCTTGCGTCGAACGACGTCGGCGGGGGTCGCGGGGGCGACCGTGCTCGCGGGTGGCTGGCTCCTGTGGGCCGCCGTCGTCGGCATCGCCCTGGCCGCCTCCTCGGTGTCGTCGGACTCCACTTCGACCTCCGGGTCCTGCGCCGCGGATCGGGAGCGCTCCCGCCAGGGGTCGTTCGGGACCACCCGGGCGAGCTCGTCGAGCGTCGTGAGCCCCTCCCGAACCTTCTGGAGCCCGTCCTCCATCATGCCGACATACCCGTGCTCGCGGGCGAGTTGCGCGATCTGCCCTTCCTCCGCACCGCGCACGATGAGGGCGCGGATGTCCTCGTCCATCCGGAAGAGCTCGTACACGCCGATGCGTCCGGAGTACCCTTCCCCCTGGCACCTGGGGCAACCGGGGCCCGCCCGCCGGCAGTTCGGCCCCAGGCGCGTAGGCGTCATCTCGAGGCGCGCCCAGTCCTCGGCTCCCGGCTCGCCAGGGATCGCGCACCCTGGACAGACCTTTCGAACGAGCCTCTGGGCCACGACGCCGAGGAGCACCTGGCCTCCGAGGTAGCTCGGTACGTCCAGGTCCCGCAGACGCGTCAGCGCCGCGATCGCGTTCCCGGCATGAAGCGTGGTGAGCACGAGGTGCCCCGTTGTTGCAGCGTCGATCGCCGCGAGGGCGCTCTCCGTGTCCCGGATCTCGCCGATGACGATCACGTTCGGGTCCTGGCGCAGGAGCGATCGGGTCCCCGCCGCGAACGTGAGCCCCTTCTTCTCGTCCACCTGAAGCTGCCGGACGCCCGGGATCGTGTACTCGATCGGGTCCTCGATGCTCACGATGGAGGCCTCCGAGGTGCGGAGCCGATTGATCGTGCCGTACAGCGTCGTGCTTTTCCCGCTGCCGGTGGGCCCGACCACGAGCAGGATCCCCTGGGTCTGGCCGGCCAGGTGCAGGTAGTCCTGCAGCACCTTCGGGCTCCACCCGAGCCCGGCGAGATCCACGTCCAACGCGCTGCCGTCCAGCAGTCGGATGACGACCGACTCCCCGAACTGCGAGGGGATGACCGACAGTCTGAGGTCGACCTTGCGCGTGCCGAGCTCGACGGTCGCGCGCCCGTCCTGCGGTCGGCGGTGTTCGGTCACATCCATGCGTCCGACGACCTTGATCCGGTTCGCCAGCGGCTGCATGGCCCACTGGGGGAGGTGCACGACCTCGTGGAGCAGCCCATCGACCCGGAATCGTACGCGATACCCGTTGGTCTGGGCTTCCATGTGGATGTCTGACGACCCCCGGTCGAGGGCGCGTCCGAGGAGGAGGTTGAAGAGCTCGATGTACGCAGATCCGCCCTTCTGCAGCGCTCGCTCGATCGCCGCGGCGTCCAACGGTGGTGCACCGGTGGCCCCGTCCGCAGCGCCCGGCTCCTGGAGCTTGCGTTGCGCCTCGGCCTCGGCGTCGTAGTGTCGCGCGATCGCCGCGAGGACGCGGCTCTCGGCGGCCACCTCCGCGCGAACCGGCGCGCCCAACGCGAACTCCAGCTCGGCGACCGCCTCGGGGCTCCTCGGGTCTGACATCGCGACCTTGAACCCTCGCTGCAGGCGCGCATAGGCGAATGCCTTTCGACCCTCCGCGATGCGACGGGGCAGCTTGCGCAGCGCGGCCGAGTCCACCGCCTGATCGAGCGGGTCCACGTAGGGAAGATCCAGCTGCTTCGCCAACCCACGCGCGGCGGAGACGTCGTCGAGCGCGCCCTGCTCGATGAGGATCTCACCGAGGCGGCGCCTCTTTCCGGGGCCCCGCTGCGTCGACAGCGCCCGCTCGACCTGATCGCGCGCCACCTTGCCGTCCTCGATCAGGATCTCGCCCAGTTTCTTCCGTTCAGCCACCCAGACCTCCCGCCCCGCCGCTCACGACGGGAAAATGAATTGAAAAAGCGCTGCCCCGGTCTACCTCGGACGCCACGAGGATCCTTCCCCCCTGCGCCGACACGAGCTGCTTCACTATGTACAAACCCAGGCCTGCGCCGCCCGCTACGCGTGTGTCGCCCTTCTCGACCTGGTAGAACCGGTCGAACAGCCTCGGGATCGCCTCGGAGGGAACCCCCCTGCCGGTGTCGTGCACCGTGAACACGACCTCGTTCCCCTCGGAATGGAGCCGCAGCCGGATCTCCCCACCCGGGGGGGTGAATTTGAGTGCGTTGTTGACGAGGTTTCCTACGACCTGCCCCAGCCGGAACGGGTCGACGCGGATCGACGCGTTGGCGTGCTCCGGGCGCGTGTCGTCGGACTCGGCGAAGTGCAGCCCGCGACCTTCCACCACCCCGCGCCAGGTTTGCGTCCAATCGGCCAGCAGCTCCCTCGGGAGCATCAACTGGGGCGTGATCGTCAGGTTCCCGGACTCCAGGCGCGTGGTGTCGAGGAGGTTCGTGACCATCTGCAGCAGGACCTGTCCCTGCGCCCGGATCGTGCCGACCCATCCCAGCTGCTTCTCCGAGAGCGGGCCGCCCTTCTGGGCAAGCAGAAGCTTGGCGAACCCTTCGATGGCGACCAGCGGCGTCTTCAATTCGTGGGTCACGACCGACAGGAACTCGAGCTGCAGCGTATCCAGGAGCCTGGCTTCGGTGACGTCACTGAACACCACGACCCACTTTCGCGGCGCGCCCGGCGTCACGACCGGAACCTGTCGCACGCTGCAGTCCAGCACGATCCGCTTTCCCTCGGTGTTCCGTGCGATGTCGAGGTGCTCGGCCCGGTCGGCGTTCAGGCGGCCTGCGCCCAGCTCGGGGACGAGCTCCGGGAGCACGTCGCAGCCGGGCCAGCGCGGCGACAGGAGGCGGAGGAGGACGTCTGCCTGGGAGTTCTTCTCGACGATCCGCCCCGCGTCGTCCAGGAGGACGACCCCGTCGGCGAGCTGCCCGAGCATGGTCGCCGTCTGGCGGTTTTGCGCGTCCAACACCCCGATCGTCGTGACCAGCCGCGACTGGGCGGCGGACATCGCGCGGGCGAGTGAACGAATCTCGGGGGCGCCGACGGGTTCGGGGACCTGCACGTCCAGCCGCCCGCTTGCGATCTCGTCCGCAACGCGTCGGAGCGCGGCCAGGGGGAGGCTGAGCACCTGGCGGAGGGCGCCCGCGAGCAGCACCGTGGCGGCGGTGCAGGCCACGAGCCATCCCCCGAGCCAGGGGAGCGCCGGAACCAGGGCATCCACCCACGGGGGGCGCACGTAGTACACGAGGCCCCGTGCGGCTGCGTTCAGGCGCAGGTTGCTGCGGACGATGTCGAGCACAATCCCCGCTCCCGCGGCATCCTCCGCCCCGTCCGATGGCAGGTGGGCCTCCGTCGCGATGTGTTCATTCCATCGGCGAAGGTTGGCCGTGTACGCCGCCACCTCCGTCCGGGCGACACCGGCATCCGGGCCGATGCTCGCGAGGGACTGGTCCAGGCCGTCGAGCTTCGTGAGGAGCTGATCCGGGATTGCCTCGCCGTTGGCGGTGGCGTCCAGCGCCTCGGTCTGCGCGGCTTCGAGCTGGATCTCCACCCCCTGGACTGCCGAGACGCGGGAGCCCGAGGGGCTCGCCGCGAGCGCCTGGAACAGCGCGAGCGCGGCTGTGCCGAGGACCACGGAATTCAGCGCGCTCATGAGGAGGAGCACGCTGATCTGGAAGCGAATGGAGAGGGGTGGGAACACCACGTGATGGTCGCACGAATTCGGGCGCAATGGGGCCCCGGCCGACCGCGCCCCCCGGTTCGGATCCGCTCGGGGACGCGCTCCGGACCACTGCAACGGGCGTCTCGACCTCCATCTGCCGCACGGTGGCGCGCGGAGGGTCCACCATCGGTCGGGGGGCCTACTCTGGTGGCGCGAGCGCTGCTGTGAGCGCCGCCTGGACGGCAGGGTCGGCCTCCACCCGCTGGCGGGCCTCAACGGCTGCGGCTGTGCCCCGCCGCTGGGCGAGCAGCGATGCCGCGAGGATCCGCACAGCCGGCTCCTTGTGCCCGAGCAGGCGTACGCTCGCCGCCTCCCACGCGGCGTCGCGTCGCTGCAGGCGGAGCGCGTCGAACGCCGCCTCGCGCGTGACCGGGTCCGCGACACGCTCCTCCAGCGACGGCAGCCACCTGTCGTCACCCCACAGCGCCATCGCTCGCAGCGCCCGGGTGGCGTCACCCGCGGCGAGCAGCCGGTCGACGGCCCCGTCCTTCGCCAGTTGCTCCACCGCGTCGAGGAGGCAGACCTTCGAGGCTTCCACAGGCGCGTCGTAGGCATCCACCAGCGCCGCGACGGCCCGGGCGTCCCCCGTGCCCGCCAACGTCGCGGCGCCCGCGCACCATGTGGCGGGCTGCGAGAGTTGCGTGATCGCCGTGTTCATGTCCATCGCGAACCCCAGGGCAACAAGAGGGAGGAGCATCACATCACGCCGCCGCTCGGCCAGGTCGCGGCATCAGTTGAACTCGAACGCGGATGAGGTGTCGACCTGTTGCTTGGCGTCCATCTTCCCGGTCAACCCGCTGGCGGCCTCGGTTCCGAGCACACCGTCGAGGAACGCGCCGATCGTCGCCGCTTCATCCCCCCAGTAGGTCACCCGCGTGGTGTTGATCATCGACACGTCGCGCTCGGCGGCGTTCGGGGTCGCCCGGAGGCACTTCTTGTAGTCCCGGGTGCGGCAGCCGTCGAACACGAGCAGCCGGTACTCCTTCTCGGTGTCCCCGAGGGCGCCGTCCTTGCCCGTCACCGGCTTCTTCCCACCCTTCTCGAGGGTGTCGTACATCACGTTGCCACCGAACTCGTTGGGGTGACCGTTGGTCGGGTTCATCATCAGGTTGCCGTCGTTCACGCCGATCGTCTTCAGCGTACCGGCGCGGGTGCGCGCCTGGTACACCTGCCACGCGCTCTGGGCGTGTGGCGCGCCCTCCGCCAGCAGGTCCTTCTCGAGTACGCTGTAGTCGTCGTACTCCTTCTCGACGTCTCCGGCGGCGTTCAACGTCTGGAACCGCATGTCCCGGTCGAAGTCGGGGCCCGAACCGTACCGCCCGTGCCCCGCGTAGTAGCTGACGTCGGAGTCCTGCATGCCCTCGAGGTAGGCCCCGGCAGCCCTCGCTCCTTCGCCCTCGCTCTTGCCGGAGCCACTCGCACTGTTGGTGACGAACCGCAGCACCACGTCGACCGATCGCGCCGGCCCGGCCGGAGGCTGCCACTGGATCGCCGCCTTCTTGACGAAGTAGGCGCCAAAAGCGGAGTCACCCAACGTCCTGCCGGCCCGCTTGTAGAGCGCGGCGGCACCGGCGGCGTCCTCCTTGAAGCCACGTGTCCGTATGGCGTCCAGGATCCCCGGCGAGACCTTGTTGTGCCAGTTGCCCTCGTCGAACCCGAGGCCGAGCGTCATGTCGAGCAGGCCGTCCTTGAACATCTCGCCGTACCGGATGCCCTCGGACGAGGCCGGCGGCCTGGCGCTCACGAGGCGCGCGAGCACGTCCTCCGCGGACATCGTCGCCCAGCTGTCGTCCCCGAACGCCTCCACCAGCGCGGCCTTCGAGCCCTTGCCGAGGTCCCCGTCGATAGCCGACCGGTACAGGCCGAGCCGCCCCAGCTCCCGCTGGATCGCCTTGGCCTGGGCTTTCGACCACGACGCGCCGGTGTGCGTGGGCTGCGTACCCATCGCCTGGAGCTGGGCAAGCACCTCCGTTGCAGGCAGCACGCTCCAGTGGTCGCCTCCGAACGCGGCCGTCAAGCCTGCCTTCGAGCCCGGGCCGAGCTGGCCGTCGAGCTTCTTCGCGTACAGCCCCGACTTCTGGAGCTGGGTCTGGATGGCGACGATCTCCGCGGGGGTCCACCCGACAACCCCCGTGTCGACGGTCGGGCCGGACCCGCTGACAGCGATCGCCGCCGCGACCCCGGAATTCCCGATGCTGTCCTGGTGTGCTGCGGCGTTGCCCACCGTCAGGCTGGCGCCGGACCCGCCGGTGGAACGTTCCGTCCCGAGGGTGCTTCCCGCTCCCGTCGAGGATGTGCTGCCGGTCTGGGCAGACGTCTGTTTGGTGACGCTGAGGGAGGGCATCGGGGCAGTGTCGGCGAGAGGGAGCGGAATGTCAACCCTCGGTCGCGGGAACAAACGCCCCGCGCCCGGTCACCAGGCCATGCTCACTCCGATCCCGGGGCGCTCGTCGACGAAGAACGTGATGCCACCGTAGACCAACCCCACGCCGCCGAGCGCCGCGAGGCCGATCGCCGCCGCCTGCGACGCCGCCGAGATCGAGTCCAGCTCCTTCAGGCGGGCGGAGCTGTACAGGCAGTCGTGCGCGGTGTCCGGCTCATCCTTCCGCACGTCCGAGCACGCGGTGTCCATCCCCAACGCCGTCCGGCGCCCGAGGTTCCAGACCTCGAGCCCGACCCCGCCGCCCAGCGCGACCGCGGAACCCGCGAGGGTCACAAGGCCCCGGGTCTTCCGGCTGTGCACGGCCGCAATGGGCGCGCCGAGCGCAGTGCCACATGTGCCAGGATCGCCCGGCAACAAGTACTCGGAGCACCGGATCACCTCGGATCCCTCGTTCGTCCACTGCAGCAGTACGGGCCAGTCCGGCTGGCGCACGCCGGGGCGCACGCCGTCGATGATCACGTCGAGGCCGGTCCTCGCCGGCTCGGGCCGTGCCTCGTCGAGGTCGATGAGCGCAGCGATGTATTCGCGATTCTCGGGGTCCTCGGGGCCGACCAGGGTGGGGGGAAAGGCGTATTCAGGCGCCAGATGCCGTGCCGCTGCGAAATACGCCCGCGCTGGGAGCGCGCCGGCCTTCGTTCGGCCCAGCCATGCCTCCAGTCCGAACACCCGGTGCACCCGAGCGACGACATCGGGTGGGAGGCGCTCGCCGAGGCAGGGGATCTCCTTGTGCAGCGACGCGAGGCGCCGTTGAAACTCAAGAATGCCGGCGTCGGTGGCCTCTGCATACGCGCGTTCGGCTGGTTCGAGGTCCAGCACGACCGCCTGCGTGCTCACCGCCGCCTGGCAGCCCACGATTGCGGGTGGCTCTGCAGCCAGCCCGCGCGGTAGGACCATGGCGATCAGGGTAGGGATCAGGGCCGTGCTCATTTGCGCTCCTTGTGGTTTCGCCGGAGTGTGAGCGCCAGGCCGGCGACAAGGAGGGCGCTGGCGCCCCCGTACCCGTCCCCGCTTGCGCAACCGCAATACACCGCGGCCGCTTTCCACTCGGGGCAGCCGTCGTCGATGCCGTTGGCGCAGTCGTTGTCGACCTCGTCCGTGCAGATCTCGGCTGCGTCGGGGTTCACGTCCCCGCGCGCGTCGTCGCAGTCGTCGCTGTTGGCGACCATCCCAACGTCGAGCGTACAGGCGGCGGACTCGGTGGCAGGATCGCCGAACCCGTCGCCATCCGCGTCGGCATACTCCGACACGCCCGCGTGCACGCTGGCGTTGGTGTCATCGCAGTCCGTGCCGTCCGCCACGAACCCCGAGGGCGCCACGCATGCCCTCTCCGTGGTGAGCGGATCGCCAAACGTGTCGCCGTCGCTGTCCAGGTGCCAGACGACGGCGTCGACGGCAGTATTCTCGTCGATGTCTTCGTTGCAGTTGTCGTCAACCTCGTTGCAATACTCGTCTGCGCCGGGGTGGGTACCCGACTCTGCATCGTCGCAGTCCCTGGCGTCGGCGACATACCCATCCGGCTGGGTGCACGCCGTCGTCGGTTCGTTGACGTCGCCGTACCCATCCACGTCGCTGTCGAGGTACCAACTGCTGGCGTCCACGGCAGTGCCTTCGTCCACCACACCGTCGCAATTCTCATCCCCGCCACCGCAGTACTCCGCAGCGTCGGGGTTGGTGCTCGCGCTGTCGTCGTCGCAGTCGCCCCCCTCTGCCACGTATCCGGGGGGCTGAACGCACGCGATCCCGGTGACGGCTTCGTCGCCAAAGTCGTCCTCGTCCGTGTCCGCGAACCAGGTCGGCTGCCCCGTGACGTCGGTGTCTGCATCGTCGATCAGGGTGTCACAGTCGTCGTCCACCCCGTCGCACACCTCGATCACACCGGGGTGGACGTCGTCCCGGCTGTCGTCACAGTCCGTCGCCTCCGAAACGTAGCGGCTGGGTTGATCACATTGGCGGAGAAGGCGTGTGACATCTCCGGCACCGTCCCCGTCGTCGTCCAGATACCAGACGTTGTAGCTGGACCGGTCCACGCCCAGGTCCAGGTCGTCCGCGGCGCCGTTGCAGTCCTCGTCGACGCTCGCGTCATCGCACAGCTCTGTCTCCCCGGGGTTGATGCCCGCGTTGCCGTCGTCACAATCTTCGGCCAACGCCGAGTATCCCGTCAGGATGTCGCAGGCGGTGGTGGCCTCGGCGGTGACGCCGTAGCCATCCGCATCATCGTCCTGGTACCAGACCGAAGCCGTAGCCGGGTCGACCCCTGCATCGGCGTTGTCCGCCGACCCATTGCAGTCCTCGTCGGTGTTCAGGGTGTCGCACACCTCGACTGCACCGGGGTGGATGCCGGGCGCAGCGTCATTGCAGTCGTCTGCGGCCTGGGTTGCGTCTGCCTCGCCGGTGCCCTGGCAGTCGAGATCGGTCGAGGCGACCGTCGCCGCGGCGTCGATGGTGCGGTGACCATCGCCATCCGCATCGACAAAGCAGAGCTCGAGGCCGTCGCAGTCCTGATCGACGCCGTCCGCCACCCCTTCCGCCGACGTGGGGAAGATGTCTGCGTTGGTGTCGTCGCAGTCGTCGGCGTTGGGTGATTCGCCGACGCCTGTGCAGAGATCCGTGGTGGCAGGGACGGCCGCGGTGGAGCCGTATCCGTCTCCGTCCGCGTCGACGTAGCAAGCGTCGACACCGTCGCAGTCCTGGTCGATGCCGTCCATCGGTGTCTCAGCCGCGTCCGGGTTGACGGTCGCGTCTGCGTCGTCGCAGTCAGACGACTCGGCGCCGCCCCCGCCCCACCCATCCAGGTCGTAGTCGGCGTACCCCTCCCGAACGAAGGCCAGCCCGGTCTGCGAGTAGTCCCCGCCGTACGAGGCCCCGGTGATCACGTCATCATACCCGTCGCCGTTGACGTCTCCAGCGCCGGCGACCGAGATGCCGAGCCACTCCCCGGAGTGCACGCCAACACGGCTGGTGCCCCCCGTGCTGGTGACTCCACCCGCGGAGCCCGGGTACATGAAGAACGCGCCCGCGTCGCTGGTTGCGCCATTGTCGTACCCGTACATGCCGAACGCGATGTCATCGTAGCCGTCGCGATCCACGTCTCCGATGCCGGCCACAGAGAACCCCAGAAAGGTGCCCTCGGTGGTGCCGGTGAGGCTGTATGCCCATGCCGTGCCGAGCCCGGAGGCGCTACCCATGTAGACTGCCAGGAAGCCGCCATCCGTGGCGCCGCTGTCGTCAAAGGGCGCTCCGAGGATGAGATCGTCGTACCCATCTCCGTTCACGTCGCCGGCACCCGCGACGCTGAACCCGTACTTCGAGCCTGCTATCGGCCCCGTGATGGTCACGGATGCGGTCGAGGGGTATCCGGACCCCGTGTTCTCATACACGTAGACCTTGCCCACATCGGCTGAAGTCGACTCGGCCCCGTATGCACCGACGGCGAAGTCGTCGTACCCATTGCCATCGACATCGCCCACCCCGGCCACGGAATAGCCATAGAACTCGCCGCTGAGCGCCGCTGGTGAGTAGGAGCCCCAGGCAGACGCGGCATCGATGAGGGTGGTGGCATCCCCGGTGAAGAGAAGTGCCGCGCCGCAGAAGGAGTGACCGCTGCGAACCGTGCCCGGGGCGCCGATGATGACGTCCGCGAGGCCGTCGCCGTTCGTGTCCCCGGCGGCTGCTACCGACCAGCCGGTGTAGGATCCCGCCGATCCAAGAATCGAATTCACGATGGTCGGGTCGAGGCCGGCGGCGCTGCCCAGGTAGATGAGCGCCAGGCCAGCGTTGGATGAATAGCTGGGTGCCCCGACGATGACGTCGTCGTAGCCATCCCCGTTCAGGTCGCCCGCGCCCGCCACGCTGTACCCGAACAGGGAGGCCGCCGCCGGACCCGTGAGCGTTGTTGCGGCGGTCGTCGAGATCCCCGATGCGGATCCAAGGAACACATAGGCGCGCCCCCAGTCCGTCGAGCTGGACGTGCTGTCCCAGCCCGGCTCGCCGACGACGACGTCGTCGTATCCGTCGCCGTTGACGTCCCCGGCGCTCGCGACGGAGTTCCCGAATGAAGTCCCCGCCCCGCTCCCAGAGAGCGTCGTTGCGTTGTACACCGGGTCCACCTCGACCGGCCAGGATGCCCCCGCAATGTCCACTTCGATGCGCAGCACGCCGCCGACCACCGTCGATGTCGCGTCGAGGATGCGCCCGTCGGCATCCCAGGCCATCGCCGGGGAGATCTCCCACTCGCGCCCGTCGGCATCCAGAACCCACGCGCCGTCACCGGCCTGCTCGACCGCATCCGCACCGGCGATGTTCATCTCAAACCAGATCGACCGCCCGGCATCGGGGGCTTGCGCGACGGTCCAACCGAACTCGACGCCCTGCTCCTCCCCGACCCACCACTCCCGCAACGTGGGCGAGCGACGGTACTCAAGTCGGCGCACACAGGAGCCGTCGATCCCTGCCGCCCCGGTACATTCGCCGAGCGCCGGCGCGACGAATCCGTCCGCGTCCGCCTCGTCGTCGCCACCCCACGCATCCAGCGAGAGGTGCACCCCGGCCCCATCAGGTCGCCCGATGCGCACACCCTCGGTTGAAAACGAGGCATCGGCGTCCCCCTGGGGCATGGGAGCCACGAACGCACCCCCGCGCAAGGCGATTGCACTGGCGTCGGCGCGCAGCCCCCGGGCCACCACCTGGTTCCAGTCGGGATCCGGGCCAGGCGCCGCGCCGTGTGCAACGGAGCAGCCAGTCAGGATGAAGAGTGTCAGGAGTGAACGCAAATTGCTCCCTCTGGGCAGCGCCCAGGAATCACAGATGGCTGTTGGACCCTAACGCAGGGTGCACTTTGCCCGGGCGGCGCTGCAGTCAATCGTGCCGTCACGAGAAATAGATAGTTCTGAGGTCCATAGTTCGCCAGATGCGAAGGTCGCCCGCACCCTCCAGGTCCCCGGGGTGAGCGACGAGGGCAGGGTCCGAGTGTCCCCACCAAGCGTAGCGCTCACAGACATGGCGTCCCCGCGCACGCCGACGCTCACGACACTCGGGCCGGCAAGCGTGGGCTGGACCGTGGGCTCCGCAACGGCGGGGGCAGGGGTGGGGGCCTGGGCGGTCGTGGACGGCTTCGGGGGGGCGGCCCTCTCCGCAGATGTGGGCTTGACGGTCGCGACCGGCACGACCGGCACGACCGGCTGCGGAGTCGGCGTGACCGCCTCGACGGGCGCGGGGGCGGCGACCGGCGGGGTGACGGGCGTCGGGCTCGGGCCGGGATCCGCCGAGGGGGCGGTCGCCAGACCGTCGACGGGTGGGGTTCCTGCGACTTCATGCGTGGTGCCGAGCTGCCAGACCACCGCGCTGGCCACCCCCAGGATCGCCAGGACTCCGATCCCCGCCGCCACCCGCGTTCGGGCACGCGAAGGTGCCGGCGGCGCGGGGGACAAGCCGGTGATGCCGGTGACGGGGGACGAGCCCGTCATGCCGGTGACGGGGGACAAGGCTTCGGCCTGCGTGACCGGACCGACGAGGGAAAAGTCCATTGTCGCACCGGCCGCGGGCGTTGCCGTTGTGCCGCTCCGGGCCTCGAGCTTGAGCCCAGCCAACGTCCCCTCGGTGTAGACCACCTTGGGCCAGTCGCGTTCCCGGGCCCAGCGCCGAAGGTGGGGGCCGGGGAGGCCGTGGGCCAACTCGTCACATTCTCGCTCGAGCCCGGCGGCCGTCGGGCGATCGTCCGCCTCGTAGGCAACCATCCGCCGGACGAGGTCGCGGACCTCGGCGGGAACCCCGGCGGGCAATCCATCGATCCGCTTCGTCATGAAGGCATCGTGGTGCGCTTGGATCAGGGCCTGGCGGAGCATCTGCTGTTGGGAGACGCCTTCGAGTATCCCCTCTCCCGCGAGCGCCTCGAAGAGCACGCAGCCCAGAGCATAGATGTCGCTCGGTGGGCTGATGGCCTCGGCGCTGAGGCGCTCGGGGGCGAGGAACCCCAGGGTCCCGATGACCAGGCCGGTACCCGTCTTTGCCTCGCGCGTCACCACCTTTGAGACTGCGATGCCGAAGTCCAGCAGCTTGACGCCACCGGACCGGGCGATGCGGATGTTCCCCGGCTTGATGTCGCGATGAACGAGGCCCAGCGGCTCGCCGGATCCCGGGGCCGGGGCTGTGAGAGCCGCGTTGAGCGCTCCGGCGACCTCGCCGACGATCTCGACCGCGCACCGCGGCGCGAGGCCGCCGAGGTCCACCAGGGAGGAGAGGTCCTGCCCCTCGATGTACTCCGTCACCAGCGCCGTGCGCTCCTCCACCTGGAGAAGGTCGTGAACCTGCAGGATGGCTCGGTGGTTCAACGCCGCGAGCAGGCGCGCCTCGTCCCGTAATCGCCGAACCGCGCTCTGGTCCACGCTTCCGTGAAGGAGTTTCACGGCGACCTGGCGCTCGAGCCCGGACTGGGTCGTCATGCGGGCGAGGTAGACCTCGCCGAACCCGCCGGCACCAAGACATCCCTCGAAATGGAACTGTGTCGTCTCGTTCTTTGCCGGCTCGACAGCCATCAGGTTGCCACCCAGTGCTGTGGATTGATGATGCTATGCATCGCCGTCAGGTAGCGCGAGGCTGTGTGTGTGGCAACCCGGCCGACCCGCCCCCTCCCTCCTCCCGGCCAGCGTTAGGACGGCACCATCTCGGAGTGTCCCGTGCTCACGCTCACCCTGATCGCAGTCACGACCGCTGTCGCGGGTTCGCCGTCGCCCGCCGGGGACATCCTGGCCTCCCACTACATGAGCTTTGCCGGTGTGTCGCTTGGCTCCACGCTCGATGGCGAAGCCCGCCCCACCCCCCTCAAGCCTCGGCCCGCCAGTGAGTTCGATCCTGCGGAGTGCATGCGCTGGGAGCACGGCAAGCCCGTGGACGTGCGGGTCGACACGCTCAGCGCGTCAGACTTCCCGACCATGTCCGTGTGGCCCGGCGTGCTGTGGCGGTGCACCGCGCAGAGCGGAAGCGTCGAGTTCGGCGTGCAGGACGGGAAGGTGGCCGCCATCCTGATCGGCGGCACCGGTCGCCTGGACGAGCTGCGCGCCCGTTTCGTCGCGCCGGTCGGCGTGGTGGCCGGCCACCTCGTGCAATCGACGACGGTGCCCAACCTGTATGCGAACGGCGAACTCAACGACAATGGAGTGACGCCGATCCAGTGGGCGGTGATCGTCGCCCCGGGGGTAACCCTCGACCCGGGCTGGATGGGCAGCGGCTTTGACGGCGCGGCGCTCGACCGGTTCGGCGCGCTCGCGGAGGGGCTGCTCGACCCCACCCTCGCGCGAATCGTGCTCCGCGTGGACGCGGGTCACGGCCTCATCCCGCGGGAGCGGGGCCAGCAGCTCGCAGTCGCGACGAACGTGTCGCTCCTCGACCTGCTGGAGCGCGAGGCGGGTGTGCAGGCGCCCTACGCAGTGCGCCTCGACGCGCCGAGTGGCACGCTCGGGCCCATGACGACGCGCACCGGGTGGGCGGTGGAGGAGCCGAGCCGTGACGCCCGGATCGCGGAGCTGCGCTGGGCGGCGGAGCTGTCCACGAGGAGCGCGCAGCAGCTCGTGGACACCCTCGCCCTGGGGACTGTGTCCCTGGAGGTGGTGGCAGCGGTGCCCGCCCCCGGCGCGGAGCTCGTGCCCCCGCCCGAGGGGTTCTCCGGGCAGGTGGTGGTGGCACCGGTCCGGCGCACCGACGCTGGCGGGAGCCCCGATGACATGGCGCAGCTCGTGACCCGGCTGCAGGATGCGGCTGCGGATGCCGCCGCGCTCGAGGCCGCGCTCGCCGGGCTGCCGGAGGACCAGCGCGTTGCGGCGGGGGGCTCGGCCACGCGTCAGCTCTGGGCGGGGGACTTCACCGTGCGCGCCACGCTCTCGGTCGGAGGCACGACCCCCCGCGCGGTGCTCCTCCAGCCCCCGCCCCTCGTACGCCATCGCGTCGAGACGCGGCTGGGCCGCTTCGACGACACCGTGGATGCCGCGGGAGCGCAGGCTATCGTCCTGCGCGACCTCCGTCGTCGCGTGTGGCTCGCGCTCGGTGACGCCGGTGTGTCGGCCCGCCGCGAGGCCGCGCGGGCCGCGACGGGCCTCCCTGCGACGAGCGGGCCGGGCGCGGACGCGCGCAGGCTGCTCGCGGCGTGGTGGGCCGAGGTCGATACCCGGCCCAGCCTCGTCGCCACGCTCCACGTACTCGAGGCGCTCCCGTCCGTGGCCCCGGCGCTCGCCGCGCAGGTGCGCATCGCCGTCGCCCGCGACGTGTTGGACAGCGGCTGGTGGTACGAGGAGTTCCAGCGCCGGCCCGCCTCGTCCCAGCTGCCCGCCCCGTTCATCGCCGAGGCGAACCACCGCTCCCTCTGGGACAAGAGCCAGGATGGCGAGCCCTACTGGGTGCCGTCCGTGCTCGCGGACAAGCCGCCCGCCGCGGACCCCGCCGCTGCGTTGCTGCAGTATGCGACCAACGTGAACTCCTACAACCCCGCCTTCGACGCCTTCGCGTTCTACGAGGACGGCGCGTCGCGCGCCGACGTCCGGGCCTATCTCGCGGCCCATGGGCCGGACGCCTTCGTGCGCGAAGTGGTGGCTCGCGCGAGCTATGCGCAATTCCTGGGCACCCTGGCCGGTGACGTTCCCCCCGAGTCGCGCGACTCGGTGATCGATGCACTCGACCGAGCGCTCGCCGAGCCGTGAACCTGTTGCCCTGAACGTAGTTCGACGTGCTGGGCCGCCCGGGCGAACACCCGAACGGCCCGCAGTCGCTACCTACTTCGCGAAGGCGGTGTCGCCCGCGGGAGCACCCGAAGGCTCCTCGAACAGCGGGACCCCCGCCCGGCGATACACGCGGTCGAGCCAGATCGACCGCCCGACGAACACCAGGAGCGTGACCGCGCCGCCGTCGAACAGGAGATCCGGCACCACCCGCGCCCACGTGAAGAAGTGGATGAACGGCGAGCCGGTCACCGCGGGGCTGCGCGCATACCAGATGCCGTGGTTCACCGCCTCGATCATCTGGTAGAAGCCGATCGGGATCAGGCTGAACACCATCATCGAGGCGAGTCCGCCGTTGAGCAGCCAGAACGCGTACTTCAGCAACCGGTCGGACCATGCCTTTGGGTGCACGATGTGTCGCATGCTGAACAGCATGAGTGCGATGGCCAGGAAGCCATACACGCCGAACAGGGCGCCATGGGAGTGGATGGCCGTCGTATCGATGCCCTGGATGTAGTACAGCACGATCGGGGGGTTGATGAGGAAGCCGAACACACCGGCGCCTACGAGGTTCCAGAAGGCAACCGCCACGAAGAACATGAGCGGCCAGCGATAGGCGAACTCACCCCCGCCGCGCTTGATGAGCTCGAGGTTGTGGAAGATCTCGAAGCCGAGGAGCGTGAGCGGGACGACTTCGAGGGCCGAGAACGTCGAACCCAGCGACGTGATGAAGAGCGGCGTGCCGGTGAAGTACAGGTGGTGGAAGGTACCGATGACACCGGCGCCCAGGTACAGGAACACGGTGTAGTAGACGAGCCGGAGGGCAACGTTGGGCCGGACCGCGCCGAGGCGGGTGAGCACGAACGAGAGGGTGACCGTCGCGAAGACCTCGAAGAAGTTCTCGACCCACAGGTGCACCACCCACCAACGCCAGTAGTCCGCGACGGAGATGTGGGTGCCGGAGGTGTAGAACAGGCCGACCGAGTAGAACAGGGGGATGCTGACAGAAGCGTAGAGCAGGAGGTGGGTGAGCCCGCCCTTGTCCAACTCGGTGGCCAGCGCCGGCTTGAGCGCGCGGTAGACCAGCCAGAGCCACAGCAGCATCCCGCCGATCAGCGCGATCTGCCACACGCGGCCGAGCTCGATGTACTCGTACCCCTGGCTGCCGAACCAGAACCCGTCGCTCCCGAACATGCCCTGCACGCTGGCCCAGGTGCCGCCAAGCGAGCCCAACACGACGACGACGAGCGCGCCGAGGAGGACATGCACGAGCATCGCCTGCTTCTTCGGCTCGTATCCCGAGATGAAGGGGCCGATGAACAGGCCCGTCGCCAGCCATGCCGTGGCGATCCAGAACACCGACAGCTGGACGTGCCACGTGCGACTCGCCACGTAGGGCAGCAGGTTCTTCGTGTCGAAGCCGAAGAAGTGGTTGCCTTCGACCGCGTAGTGGCCGGTGAGGCTGCCCACCAGGATCTGCAGCACGAACAACGCCGCGACGACGAGGAAGTAGGGCAGCGTGGCGCGCTGGCTGGGGGTCGGCTCCGGGAGGGGCAGCGGGTTCAGTTGGCCGGCGGGCTCCTCGCTCCGCGAGGTGCGCAGGTAGAAGAAGATCGCCGCCCCCACGCCCACGATGAGCAGCATGACGCTGACGATGGACCAGACGAGCGAGCTGGGCAGCGGCCCGTTGCCCACGAGTGGGTCGAAGGGCCAGTTGGCCGTGTAGGTGTAGTCGGCATCGGGACGATTGGTCATGGCGGCCCACGCCGTCCAGGCGAAGAAGGCCGTGACTGCGCGAGCATCCGCGGGGTCCTTCAGCGTTCCCGCGGGGATCGACATCGGGTCGCTGCCGTCACGGAAGAGCGCCGTGTAGTAGTCCACCAGCACGGGGAAGGCAGCAGCCTGGCCGGGGCTCAGGGTGAGCGTGTCCGTCGCGACGTCGTACCGGTTCTGGTGGAGCTCCTCGGCGACGAGGGCCTCGACACGTCCGCGTTCGCCCGTCTCGAGGGCATCGATGTCGGTCTGCTCGAACCCGGCCCCGTCACTCCGACCCACGAGGAGGGCGGCTGTGGAGAGGCCGATCCGGTGGACGGCGTCGGCTGACCAGTCTGGCGCGAGGTAGGCACCGTGGCCCCAGATGGAGCCCATGTGCTGGCCCCCGCGGGCGAGGTAGGTGCGCTGCCCGTGCTCGACGTCGGCAGACGTGAACACCACCGCTCCTGTGGAGTCGACCACGCGGGCGGGGATGGGTGGCTTGTGGGTGTAGATCTGGGCGCCGCCGAAGATCAGCACCGTGAATGCTGCCACGAGGGCGAACAGCAGCAGGGCGCGCATTGGGGGTTTCATCTTTGAGTCTCCTGATGGGGTGGCCATGACCGGGTCGGGCCCCGGCGAGGGTGCGGCCCTGAGCAATGATCGTGCCGTATTGAAAAGTATTGTTTGATGAAGATAATCCTTGATAGGATGTAAGTTGTACATCAGCCGTCGGTTGTAAGTTTCACACACCCGTGTGATATCTACATCCATGGAACGCCTTGAAGCCCTGGTCCGCATCTCCGTCGACATCGCGGCGGCACGCAACTCCCAGGATCGCTACCTGAGGATCCTCGAAGCGGTCCGTCGGGTGATCCCGTACGACGCGGCCGCCCTGCTCCGGCTCGACGGCGACTGTCTCATCCCGCTCGCCGGCATCGGGCTCTCGGCGACCGCGATGGGCCGGCGGTACGCGATCCGCGAGCATCCACGCCTCGAGATCATCAGCAAGGCGGAAGGACCGTTCCGGTTCCCGATCGACACGCGGATGCCGGACCCCTTCGACGGCCTGATCGAAGGAGATCCCACGGCAACCCAGCGCGTCCATGCCTGCCTCGGTGTCCCGCTCCGTGTTCACGGCAACCTGGTCGGGGCGCTCACGGCGGACGCTTTCGATCCCCGCAGCTTCGATTGCATCGACCCCCACTTCCTCACGGCGCTGGGGGCGCTCGCAGCGGGCGAGGTGCACACCACCGAGCTGATCGAGGCCCTCGAGCGAACCGCGGAGCGCCATGGGCGCGTCGCCCGGGATCTCATGCGCGACTCGCTCGGTCACAACGCCCGCACCCTGGTCGGGGCAGGGCGGGCGATGACGCACCTGCGCCAGGAGCTCGCCCTGGTCGGCCGGTCCGACCTCGCCGTGCTGATCACGGGGGAGACGGGCACGGGCAAGGAGCTGGTCGCCCGCGCCGTCCAGGCCGCATCCGGCCGGGCCGATCAGCCGATGATCCACCTGAACTGTGCGGCGCTACCGGAGGCCCTGGCGGAGTCCGAGCTGTTCGGGCACGTCCGCGGTGCGTTCACCGGCGCGAACGCCGACCGCCCTGGCAAGTTCGAGATCGCGGACGGCGGCACGCTGTTCCTCGACGAGGTCGGTGAACTGCCGCTCTCCATCCAGCCGAAGCTGTTGCGCGTGCTGCAGGAGGGCGAGATCCAGCGGGTGGGCGCGGATCGGACCACACGGGTCGACGTGCGGGTACTCGCCGCCACCAACCGTGACCTGCCGGCGGAGGTCGCAGCCGGGCGGTTCCGGGCGGACCTGTACCATCGGCTCGCCGTCTTCCCGCTCTTCGTGCCGCCGTTGCGGGAGCGGCCGGAGGACGTCCCCCTACTCGCCGGCTACTTCTGCGACATGGCGCGAAGGCGGCTGGGCATCGGGCCTGTCCGCGTGGACGCAGGTGCGGTCGAGGTCCTCGCCTCCTTGCCGTGGCCCGGGAACGTCCGGGAGCTCGACAACGTGATCTCGCGGGTGGTGCTGCGCGCCTCCGCCGAGGTCCCTCGGGGCGATGCCATCGTGCTCACCCGGGAGCATTTCCGCACCGAGCACCTCGCAACGGGGGGCGCGCTGCCGGTGCCCCGGGCTCCACGAGGGGGCGTGGCGGGCCTCCCCATCCGACAGGCGGTCGAGGAGCTCCAGCGCGACCTCATCCGGTCTGCCCTGGACCAACACGGGGGCAACTGGGCCGCCGCCGCACGCACGCTTGGCCTGGACAGGGGCAACCTGCATCACCTCGCCCAGCGGCTCGGCGTCAAACGAGCGGGCCAGGCCTTCCGTCTGCCAGGGTGACATGCGGTAGGCGCGAGCCCCAACAGCGCAAGGTACGCTGCACGCGCGCCTGGTGCGCTGCCGCAGCCGTCACCACCCGGGGTGGCAACGCGCCGTTCCTTCTGCTATCGTTCGCCCCCTCCGTCGTTCGACGGATGGCTCTGCATCGATCCTGAACGCCTCGGAGGCTGAACATGTATGAACTCGTCCCGCCGCAGGGCCGCCCGACGTCTGTCCAGCAACTGGTGGACTTCATCCTGTGGCAGGCAATCCGGGCAAAGGCCAGCGACCTGCACTACGGACTGGTCAGCCACACCGGGCCAGGGGGGCTGACCTACATGCTCCGACACCGGGTGTTCGGAAAACTCCAGCCCGTACGATCAGAGTTCATCGGCCAGCAGCACAAGGAGGTGCTGGCTCGGCTCAAGGTGCTCGCCGCGCTGCCCAGCACCGACGTCAACGCCCCGCAAGACGCGCAGATCAAGGTGAACACTCCCGAGGGGCCCATGGTGCTGCGGCTCAGCATCATTCCCAACCCCGAGGGCGAGGAGGTGGTGATCCGGTTCCAGCGGGCGCAGAAGATCCCCCAGACGGCACAGCTTGGGATGACGCCCGAGATGCTGCAGGGGATCACCGGCCTGACCCGGCAAAGATCAGGCTTGATCATTGTCAATGGTCCAGCCGGGTGCGGCAAGACCACCACGATCTACGCCCTGCTGAACTCGCTCGCGAACGCCGAGACGAAGATCCTCACGGCGGAGGACCCGATCGAGCTCCGCCTGCCCTTCGTGAGTCACACCGCGATCGGCCGGGGCACCAGCTTCGCGCAGCTCTCCAAGGCCTTCATGAGGCAGGATGCAGACATCATCTTCATCGGCGAGGTGCGTGATGCCGAGTCGGCGGAAACTGCGGTCCAGCTCGCCCAGACCGGCCATCTCGTGTTCACCACGCTCCACACCCGGGATGCCCTGGGCGTGATCCCCCGTCTGGAGGCGTTCGGGATCCACCCGAACTTCATCGCGAGCACGCTCGTCGGCTCCTTGGCCCAGCGGCTCGTGCCCCGGCTCTGTGCGAAGTGTCGGGTGCCCGCCGTGATCGACGAGGCTACCGCCGGGTTGTTGAAGAAGATCCTGCCCCCGCCGGCCGGAACGAGGCTGTTCGGCCCTGGGCCGGGCTGCGCGGAGTGCAACGGCGGGCATACCGGAAGGCTCGGGGTCTACGAGCTCCTGAGCGTGACCCCGGAGATCTCCGATCTGATCAACCGGAAGGCACCGCAAAAGGAGCTCCTCTCTGCGGCGCGAGCCAACCGGATGCTTACACTCGGGCAGGAGGCGCTGATCCGGGTGTATGCGGGGCACGTCGACTACAAGGCTGTGTCTGGCCTGCTCGGGGGCGAAGGAGGCTGAACGGTCTGCCGGGGATGGGCTTCGGGCGCTTCACGGCGCGCCCGTGAGCCGGTAGACCGGCCCTGCGTAGTCCGCGACATAGACGTGCCCTGCATCATCGTCCGCGAAGGTGGACGGGTGGAGCCCGCTCGGGCCGTAGTTGGTGGATGTGCCTTCGCGGTACCCGAAGAACACGCCGGTGCCGAAGTCAGCGTAGAGGTAGGTCCCCGCGAGCCCGGGCAGCGCGGGATCGCGGCAGACCACGCCGCCGGTGACCGAGATCCCGACGCTGTGATCGTACTCGGCCAGCGGCTCCACCAGCGGGTCGGTGCCCGCTGCGGTTGGCCTGAAGGGGTGCCCACCCTCCCGCACGTTCCAGCCGTAGTTGGCGCCCGGTACGCCGCGATCGATCTCCTCCCAGGTGTCCTGCCCCACGTCGGCGAACCAGAGCGCGTGGTCGCCCCCACGGTCGAAGTGCATCCCCCACGGGTTCCGAACCCCGTAGGCCCAGATCTCCGGCAGGGCCCCACTGCGGTGCACGAACGGGTTGTCCTCCGGCACCCGGTAGGGCACGTCGCCGAGGACGTCGATGCGGAGAATGCTCCCGAGCCAGTCCCCGAGGTTCTGCGCGTGGCCCTGCGGGTCGCCCCCCGATCCGCCATCTCCGACGCCCATGTACAGCAGCCCGTCGGGCCCGAACGCCAGCGAACCGGAGTTGTGGTTCCGGTAGGGCTGCTCGAAGCGGAGGATCTCGTGCAGGGTGGCCGGATCCGCCGGGCCCGAGGGTGGGATCTCCACGCGCGCCAGGATCGTGGAGAGCCCGGTGCTCCCCTGCGCGACGGTGTAGTTCAGGAACGCCCTTCGGTCCGCGGGCCACCCGGGCGAGAGCGCCAGGCCAAGCAGCCCCGTCTCGCCGTCCGAGACCACCTCAGGGATCACGAGCACGAGCGCCGGGTCGGTGGGCATGGGTGCGTCCGGGCGTACGGTGACGATCCGCCCGGCCTGCTCGGTGATGAACAGCGCGACCGTGCCATCGGAAAGCTTGCCGGCGGCGATCGCCGTGGGGCTCTTCACCGTGGCGATCGGTTTCAGCGCGAAGGGCAACCGCCCCTCCACCGGCGGGTCTGGCGGGTCTGGCGGGTCTGGCGGGACCGGCGAGTCCGGCGGCTGCTGCTGAAGGACCCAGGCAGCGAGGCCCGCGCCCACAGCCGCCAGCACGCCGACGCGCAGCACGACCGGCCCCCAGCGCTCCGGAAGGACGTTCACGGCCTGCACCGCGGGGGGACGGCGGGGTCGATGGTGAAGGACGACAGCATGGCCACTCGGGTCCTACCGTGTTGGGACGCTGCAGGGCAGGGGAACGGTCAGCGAGCAGCGTCGTCCTGCGTGGCGAGATTCCCGGTGGCAGCCGTTGGGATCCCGTTCCCGCCGCCAGGCTAAGGTGAACACCCCGGAGGTCGTCGTGCGCGTCCAACCATTCGCCCTCCTGCTCTGCCTGATCGCCTGTCGAGCGAAGCCCGAATCCGCGGCCCTCCGGGTGCACGGGCCCGGCGAGGACTGGCGGCTTCGAACGAGCCGGATCGTCCGTGACGGCGTGGGTGCGAGCGGCGTCGACGAATGGCAACACCCCCAGGGTGAGGGCGTGGAGCAGGGGTGGACGTTTCCGACGCGCCCCGCGGGGGATGGCGCGATCTGGATCGACGTGGACGCGTGGACCGCGGGAGCGACCGG
Organism: uncultured Pseudomonadota bacterium; assembly: GCA_903875225.1. Lineage (GTDB taxonomy): Bacteria > Myxococcota_A > UBA796 > UBA796 > SXON01 > CAIUMM01. The sequence goes on along the minus strand of CAIQVJ010000024.1, from coordinate 14,933 downwards.
GCGACCTCGCGTGACCGTGACGCCGGACGGGCGCCAGGCCTCGATCTCCCAGGGTGCGCACCGGCTCGAGGCGGGCGGGCTCGCTGCCTGGGACGCGGACGGGCAGGCCATCCCGGCCCGCTTCGAGGTCGCCCCCGGCGGACTCCGCATCTGCGTGGACGACACGCTCGCGCGATACCCACTGACCGTCGATCCTGTCTACACGAGCGCCGCCCAGACGCTCACCTCGGGCAACGCCCGGGACGGGTTCGGCATGGCGCTCGCCCACGCCGATGTGAACGGCGATGGGCTTCAGGACGTGATCGTGGGCGCACCCCAGGCGTCCGGCGCCGCGCCCGGCGACTTCACGGGCGCCGTGCGGGTCTACCTGGGCACCTCGAGCGGCCTCGACGGCACGCCGGCCACCACCTTCGTCGGGCCACGCGCAGGGGAGTACTTCGGCGAGGCGGTGGCGAGCCTGGGGGACGTGAACGCCGACGGCTACGAGGACGTCGTCATCGGCTCCTACGGGAGCGGCTTCGAGGGGCGGGCGGGGGTGTACCTGGGCTCCGCCGTGGGCCTGACCTCTGCCAGCATCGAGTACGCGGGAGACGCGCCGAACGAGGAGTTCGCCATCACGGCGACCGGCGTGGGGGACGTGAACGGCGATGGCTACGGCGACGCCGCGTTCAACGAGCTGGGGTACGACCACAGCGCGGGACGGGTGTCGCTCTACTTCGGCTCGGCGACAGGCCTCCCGGCGAGCCCGAGTCAGGTGTTCGCGGGCGCCAGCGCCCAGGAGTATTTCGGCTCGGACGTCGCCTCCGCGGGGGATGTGAACGGAGACGGGTTCGGGGACGTCGTGTTCGGCGCCTACGGCTGGAGCGGATTCACCGGACAAGCGCGGATCCACCTCGGATCGGCGGACGGCCTCGGGTCGTCGCCCGCCACCACGCTCACCGGTGATGGTGTCCTGCTCGCGTTCGGCGGCAACACCACGGGTGCCGGAGACGTGAACGGCGACGGGTTCGACGACGTCCTCGTCGGCTGCATCGGCGACCCGATCTCGCCCGTCGGCTACGCGTTCCTGTACCTCGGCTCGGCCGAGGGCGTGACCGACTCGATCGCCACCACGCTCGCGGGCGAGGGGAGCTACAACTACTTCGGTCTCTCCGAGGCGCCGGCCGGCGACGTGAACGCCGACGGCTACGCCGACGTCATCGTCGGCGCGGTCCGCCCCTACGCGGAGACGGGTCGCGCGTACGTCTACGAAGGCTCGCCGGAGGGCCTGTCGTCGGAGGCGGCGACGACGCTCGAGGGGACGAGGTCAGGCGACTACTACGGCCAGACGGTGATCGGCGCGGGGGACCTGGACGGGGACGGCTACGACGACGTCCTTGTCGCGAACCTGGACAGTGAGGTGCGTGTCTACTACGGGTACCCGGCGCCGGACGGGGACACCGGGGACACCGCCGATACTGGAGACACGAACGACACCGCCGCGCCTCCGGACACCGCGGACTCGGAGGACACCCACCCCGGTGACAGCGACTCCCACGGAGCCGATTCGGCTGGGAACCTGGATGATCCACCCCACGCGGCCCCGAAGGCCGCGCAGTGCGGGTGCTCGACGAACGGCGGCTCCGACTCCGTGGGGGCGCTCGGGTTGCTCGGGTTGCTCACGATCGCCCTCCGGCGGCCGCAACGCATCCTCGGCAGAGGCCGGGAGGCAGGAGGCGGAGGGCTTCGTCGGTAGCGAGCGTGGGCCCCGCCCGCAGCCGCGCGAGCGTCGGCGGGCCCATGGCACCGAGCCGGGCGGCAGCGCCCAGCACGCCCGCGCCCGGCCGCGCCGCGCCTGCCACGTCGTCGCACTTCGACGACCGCGCCGAGCGGTCGACAATAATGAAACACAATGATATGAGTGGATATCGTTGTGTTCAATGCCCATCCCCGTCACGCATCGCTCCCTGGATGTCCTGCTCGACGCCGCGGCGACCGTCGCGCGTAGCGGTGCGCCGCTCACGGTGGCGGCCGTGGCTGCAGCCGCAGGGGTGGCGCGCGGCACGGTGTACCGGCGCTGGGCGGACCGCGACGCGATCATGGCCGCGCTGATCGCGACAGGGCGGATCGCGGTGGAGCCCCCGGCGGAGCCCGACGTGCGGGAGCGGCTGCTGGACGCCCTCGGGGTACTGCTCCGCCGCAAGGGTCTGGCAGGTACCACCCTCGAGGAGGTGGCGCGTGAGGCAGGGGTCGGCACCGTGACCGTCTACCGTCGGTTCGGGGATCGACGGGGCCTGCTGCGCGCCTTCCTGGCCGAGCGCACGCCCCGCCGCCTCGCCGTGGAATTCGACGGGACGGGGGATCCCGAGGCCAACCTCCTGCGGCTCACGTGCGAGAGCCTCGCATCCCTCCGCGACTACGGCGGCCTCTTCCAGGCCGCCGCTTCGGCGGATCCGGAGGCCGTCGCGCTCTTCGCGGAGGTCCGCGAGAGCTCCCCCTCCGTGCGGGACCTCACGGCGCGCCTGATCGAGTCCTTCCTCCCGGATCCCACCGGGCGCACGTTCCAGGCCTACTACGGCATCCTCCTCGCGGTGGGTGCCGGCAGCTCCGGGCCAATCGAGGAGGACGCGCGCTTCGTCGTTTCCACGTTCCTCCACGGGGTGTCCCGATGAAGTGGGCCGGGTTCGTCTTCGCCATGCTCTTCGTCGTCATCCTCGTGGTGGCCGCCCAGCAGGGCAAGCTGGAGGCGGGGTTCCGTGCCTCTGGGCGCTCTGCCTTGATGATGGGCCCCGTGCTGCTGCTCGCGGTGCTCGTGATGGGCTTCACGGAGGTACTCCTGCCCCAGGGCTGGGTGGAGCGCTGGCTCACCGACGCGTCGGGCCCGCGGGGCCTCGCCGTCGCCTGGCTCGCCGGCATCCTCACCCCCGGCGGCAGTGTCATCGGCATGCCCCTGGCTGCGGGCCTGCTCACCACGGGGGCCTCGCCCGCGGTGGTCGTCACCTACCTCACGTCGATGGCCACGCTGAACGTCCTCCGGTTGCCGATGGAGGTGGGGTTCTACGGCATGCGCGTGATGGTGATCCGGGTGCTCGCATGCGCGCTGATTCCTTTCCTGGCTGGGGGCATCGCCCGGCTCGTCGCCCCGTTCGTGCTGATCCCATGAGGAGGAACCTCCGATGTCCGATCTGAACCCATTCGTTCGCCCGCTGGCCGAGGCCGGCGTGACCCTCGCCGAGGCGGGTGGAAAGGGCCTGAACCTCGGCGCGATGCTCCGCGCGGGCCTGCCGGTACCGGATGGCGTGCTCGTCACCACCGCGGCGTACAGGGCCTTCGTGGAGGAGAATGGGCTGGACGCGCTGATCCGGCGGGCCTGGGAGGAGGCGGTACGGGCGGGTGCGGCCGGCTTCGAGCGGGCCTCGGCCTCCGTGCGCGCGGCCTTCGAGGCGGGCTGCATTCCCTCTGCGGTGGCCGATGCGGTCGGTGCCGCGCTGCCGGAAGGGGCGGTCGCGGTGCGCTCCTCCGCGACGGCAGAGGACCTGCCCGACGCGAGCTTCGCCGGGCAGCAGGACACCTACCTCAACGTGCGGGGCCGCGACGCGGTGCTCGACGCCGTGCGCCGCTGCTGGGGCAGCCTCTGGACGGCGCGCGCCATGGCCTACCGTGCCCGCCAGGGCATCGCACCGTCGGACGTCGCGCTCGCCGTGGTGATCCAGCGGATGGCGCCCGCCTCGGCGGCGGGGGTGATGTTCACCGTGCACCCGGTCACCGGCGCCGCGGATCAGGTCGTGATCAACGCGACCTGGGGGCTCGGAGAGGCGCTGGTGTCCGGCCGGGTGAACCCGGACAACGTCGTCGCCGAGAAGCGCACCGGGCGGGTGGTTCACGTTGAGCTCGGGGACAAGGCCGTGATGACGGCCACGACCGCAGCCGGGGTCTCGGATGTGGACGTCGATCCTGCGCAGCGGGACCGACGCGCCGTCACGGACGCCCAGGTCGAGGAGCTGGTACGTCTGGGCCTGCGGCTCGAGCGGCTGTTCGGCGGTCCCCAGGATGTGGAGTGGGCCATCGTCGGCGATGTCCCCGTGCTGCTGCAGTCCCGCGCGGTCACGACGGGCCCTGGTGCAGTCCCGGGGGACGATGCCTGGCCGCCCGTCGAGCGCGGCGAGCCCCAACCCTTCGACTTCTGGACGCACCAGGACATGGGTGAGCGCTGGCCCGACCCGGTCACCCCGCTCACCTGGTCGGTCTCCGAGCCGATGAACCAGCGCACGATGGACGGGATGATCGCGGGGTTGAAGGCGCCGTACGCCGGCCGCATCCGGTGGACCCGCCGCACGGGGGGACACGTGTTCCTCAACGAGGGCGCCCTCCTCCACGCGTACACGCTCGGGTTCGGCATGCCGATGGAGATGATGCTCTCCGGCCTCACACACCCCCGCGCCCGGCCGGCCGGGTCGGAGGGCTGGCGCCTGGGCCGCGTGTTCGCGCACCTCCCGTTCTTCTGGCGTGCTGCAACCGCATGGGAGCCCAACGTCGCGCGTTTCGAGACCGAGTTTCCGCGCATCGATGCCTGGGTGGACGAGTTCATGGCGCGGGACCTCTCCGCGGTACCCGACGCCGAGCTGCTGCGCGAGGCCCAGGAGACCTGGTTCGAACGCGTGATGACCTACATCGTGTACCACACCAACGCGACCTCCCTGTCGATGTCGGCGTACGCAGAGGTGGAGGGGCAGATGGCGCGCTGGATGGGGGACGCCTCGCTCGCGCAGGTGCTCGCGGGGGGCATCTCGGGGGTCATCGCCGCGGAGATGGTGCCCGACCTCGCGGCGCTCGCCGCCACGTTGCGGGGGCTCGGCCTCGACCCGGTCGTGCTCACCCAGCCCCCGCTGGCAGCCCTCGCGGCGCTGAGGGCCGAACCCCGCGCTGAACCCTTCCTTGCAGGCCTGGCGCGGTTCCTCTCCCGTCACGGCCACCGCTGCATGGTCGAGGCGGAGCTTCGCTTCCCGCGATGGTCGGAGGCTCCCGAGCAGGTCATCGAGCAGGTCGCCACCCTGCTTCGCAACCGTTCTGGCGGCACAGTGGCCGCCAGCGAGCAGGCCGCAGCGCGGCGAGAGGAGGCCACCACCCGCATCGCGTCCACCCTCAACTTCCTCCAGCGACCGGCCTTCCGTCGCTCGCTCGAGCGCATGCACCGCTTCACGCGGCTCCGGGACAACGGGCAGTCCTACGTGGTGAAGCTCCTGATGCCGGTGCGACACCTCTTCGCCGTGCTGGGCCAGCGCCTTGCGAGCCGCGGCGTGCTCCGTACCGAGGACGACGTGTACTTTCTCGTCCAGGAGGAGCTCACTGCCGTCGTTCGGGGCGGCTCGCCCTCCGAGCTTCAGGCCCGTGCGGACGCCCGCCGACGCGCCTACGACTTCTGGTTCACCCAGCCCGCCGCGGATGCCCTCGACGCCGCGGGCCAGCCCGTCGCCCCCGACCTGCCCGAGGCCGAGGCCGGGACCCTCGTCGGTATCGCCGCGAGTCGCGGCACCGTGACGGGCATCGCCCGCGTCGTGTCGAGCCCCCAGGACGCCTCCCGGCTGCAACCCGGCGACATCCTCGTCACACGCGCCACGGACCCCGGGTGGACGCCGGTGTTCTCGCTCATCGGCGGCGCGGTGATCGAGATCGGGGGAATGCTCTCCCACGGCGCCATCGTCGCGCGGGAGTACGGGATCCCTGCAGTGGTGAGCGTGCCGCAGGCAACACGAAAGATCGAGGACGGGCAGACGATCACGGTGGACGGCACGACCGGGAGGGTCCGGATCGTCTGAGGGGGAAAGGAGGACTCCGCTGTACCCCAAGGCACGGCCGAACGCGACGTCCGGGCGGGGAGCTCGCCACCGTGGGCGGATCGAACTGGCCGGGAACCGCAGCAGTCGCGGCCGTCGTCACCTGCGGCGGAGCGCCAGTACCAGGAGGCCGAGGCCGATCATCCCGGTGCCGGTCGAGGTGGTGGTGACGCACCCGCAGCCCGGCTGTGTGTCGTTCGGGAGCCGGCCTGCAGTGTCGGCGCTCGTGTCCTGTCCGGAGTCGGCCCCGGTGTCCCCGCCGGAATCCGCGCCGGTGTCCTCGCCGCCGGGGCCGTAGCCGCCGTATGCCGTCACGGTGGCCGCTCCCGGGCTGGAGACCAGCACGTCGTCGTTGCCGTCGCCGTCGAGGTCCCCCGCCCCGGTGACGTTCGACCCGAAGAAGTCGTCGGCCGCCCTGCCATCGAGCACTGTGCCGGGGGTCTGGGAGAGCCCTGCGGAAGTCCCGAGGAACACGAAGGCATGGCCTGTCTTCTCCGCCTCCGGCCCCGTGGCTCCCAGGATGACGTCGCCGTAGCCGTCGTGGTTCACGTCTCCTGCGCCGGCCATCGCGAGCCCGAGCAGGGCGTTGGCCGCGCCGCCGACGAGGGTCGCCGCAGGCGTCGTGGAGAGTCCGGTCGCCGACCCGGGGTAGAGGTAGACATGGCCTCGCAGCTCCGCGTCTCCGATCGCCCCCACGAGGACGTCATCGTAGCCGTCTCCGTCCACGTCGCCCGCGCTCGCCGCGGCCCCTCCGAACGCCAGCGCGACCCCGTCGCCCGAGAGGGTCGCCACCGGCGTCGCGGAGAGTCCGGTCGCCGACCCCTGGAACACCAGCGCCTGGCCGACGTACCCGTTCCAGGGTGAACGTCCGATCACGACGTCGTCGAACCCGTCACCGTTCATGTCGAAGTCGCCGGGCACACAGGATCCGAGGAGGTCGCCCGGGCCCTCCCCGGTGAACGTCTGGCTGGGCGTGGCGGGCGGGCCGTCCGCGGAGCCGAGGTACAGGCGCACACGACCCGCACCGCTGGCGTACCCCACCTCTTCGAGGAGGAAGTCCGCGTAGCCATCCCCGTCCACGTCGCCGGCGGGGAACACGGGAAAGAGGACGTCGCCGGTGTTTTCACCGGTGAACTGCGCGGCCGGCATGGGGTTGATCCCCGAGGGCGACCCCAGATGCAGGGACACACGTCCGCGCTGGTCCGCCGTGTAGGCCCCGACGGCGACGTCGTCATAGCCATCCCCGTCGACGTCTCCGACGACCGCCGCGCTCAGCCCAAGCTGGTCCCCGGGGCCGACGCCGGTGAGCGTTGTGTCCGGGCTGGCCGCGAAGCCGGACGCGCTGCCGTGGAAGATGTAGACCGCACCGGCCCAGTCACCCGGCGTCGCGCCGTCCGCCTGGGAGGCGCCGATGAGCACGTCCACGTAGCCATCGCCGTTCACGTCCCCGTGTGAGAGGCTGACGCCGTAGTAGTCCGGTTGCCCCAGGGGTTGCGTGCTGGCGAAGGTGACGGTGGGGGTGGTGGAGACGCCCGAGAGGGCGAGGACGAGCAGGCTGCCTGGCATGGGGAGCCACTTAGCCCCGGGGTGGGCGCGAAGCGATGCCCGTGCTTTCGTGCCGGTGTGGGACGCGGCGACAAGGCCCGAGGGGGCGGTGACGGCGCTCGCGTCCGCGGTACACCGTTATGATGGCGCCATGCCGCCCACGGAGCTCCCCCGGACCGCCCGCTGGCCGCCCGCGCTTCCAGCACTCCTGGTCTTGTTGGTGCTGGTGGTACGGTTCGCGCCCGAGATCCGGAATGGAGGCAGTGACGAGGCGGACCTCGCGCGCGGCGTGGCGCTCGCGCTGAAGGGAGGGTCACCCTATGCTGAACCGCGGTACATCTACACACCGGCGCTCGCGTCTTTCTGGGTGTTCGCCCACGCCAGTTGGGCTCTGAGGGTGCCGCGGTGGCGTTGCGCGTCCTCAACGTTGTCGGAGGGGCCATGTGCGCCTGGGTCGCCACTGCCCGTCTGGCGTTGGCTCCCTCGACCCGCCTGGCCGCGACGATCGTGATCGCTGTGGCGGCCCCGCCGATCCTGGCTGGCCTGGCGGTGGGCAACCCTTCAGTCGGCTCCTCCGGCGCGACGCTGGCAGGCCTCCTTCTGTGGCCCGCTTCTCCGCTTACCGCCGGGGTGCTCCTCGGGGTGGGCCTGATGGCCAAGCCGGTCACACTCCCCGCCCTCGCTGTGTTCGCGGGCATGCGGTCCCGCGATGGAAGCTCCGCCCGTTTTGCTGCGCTCCTGGCAGCAACCGCGACGGTGCTGGTGTCCCTCGCCATCCCGCCCTGGACCCTCCGGGACATGCTCGCGGCGAATCAGGCGTTCGGCCCCTGCCAGGCGGTCGGCATCGATGGCGCGCTCAGGGCGATGGGTGCGACGAGCTCCCCGCTGATGATCCTCGTCGTCGTCACCGGGATCGCGGTGGCCTACGCCCGCCGGCGGCTGATGGACACGGACGACCTCATCGTCGTCGGCACCGTCGCGTCCATCGTTGCGTTGCCACGAATCTGGTCGCACAGCATGACCCTGGTGATCCCGGTCGTCGTCTGGGCGCTGGAAGTGCAGCTTCGACGGTACCGCAGCGCGCCACCGGAGCAGCCGAATGCGCGCCAGAAGGCGCTTCTGGGCCTGGTCCTGACGGGGCTCGGGGCTGCCCTGGTGTGCTACCCTGAGCAGTGGGCTCATCTCGATGAACTCGGCATCCAGCCCGTGTGGCGTGGCGTGGTCTCCCTCGTGCCCGTCGCCGCGCTGCTGGGGTTGGGTTGGGTGGTGCTCGGCCCAGGCCAGTCGGCGCCGAAGGCGACGTCATAAGCGGCTGCCGCGCCGGCCACCGCCCCCCGGCGGTCCGCAGCCACCCGGATCAGGAGCCAGATGGGGGACCGGACCGGGGTGGCAGCTCGCCCCGGCTCCGCGCCCCCGCCTCTACTGCCGCCAGCTCCGCCTCCACGTCGACGACATCGCCCCGGAAGCGCGCGCGCTGATAGGCCTCGAGGAACCGCTCCGCCGCGGCGCGCAGCGCTGGCCCCCTCGCGTTCTCCAGCGCCACGAGCAGCGCCTCCTCGCTGTCCGAGCGCCCCGTCGCCACCCCCGCCTGTCGGAGTGCCTTTCGATAACGCAGGTAGATCGGTCCGAGCCGCGGGTCGGCGGAACGGGTGTCGAAGGCGGCGGCGCCCTCGTTGCCCCGTTGGCGCCAGCGCTGGAGCGCCGCGTACCCGACCGCCAGCCCGAGCAGGCCCCCGGTCTGCCAGGAGAGCAGCAGATCCTTGATGAACTGCACGGGCTGGGCTTCGAAGCGGAACGCCTGCCACTCCAGCCACTCCGCGATGGCCTGCCGGAGCAAGTCGAGGCCGGTGGGCTCGGGCTCGGCCTCCCGGTCCGGTGTGGGATCATAGGCGATCCAGGCATGCCGTTCGGGGATCCAGGCCTCCACCCAGGCGTGGGCGTCGCGTTCGCGGGCCAGCGCCCGGCCGGAGAGGTCGTTCGGAGGCTCCACGAGGTAGCCGGTCACGAGCCGCGAGGGGATGCCCTCCACCCGGAGCATCGCCGCCATCGCGGAGGCGAAGTAGATGCAGTAGGCGGGGCGGTGATCACGGAGCAGCACGATGAGGGGCGGCGCGTCGCCCCCCAGCTTCGCGACGGGGGAGTACTGGAACCGGGTCGAGAGGTACGCCTCCAGGGCGGAGGCGGTCGCGCCTGCGTCGGCCCCCGGGGGAACCAGCGGCGCAGTGAGCGGCAGAAGCTGCGCGCGCAGATCCTCGGGCAGCGCGGTGGCATCGGGCCCGGGCGGATCATCGGGGGGCGAGTCCGTCCACCCGATCTCCCACTGCTCGCCCGAGTCGAGGGACCCGGGAAGGAGGCCCGCGGGGTCGAGGAGGACCGGGGCGCCGTCCACCGTCCGGGCGCCGGGCGGCGAGGGGACGTACGGCCGGAAGGTCTGGTGTGCGCCGACCTCGATGCGGCGCTCGTCGGGGGACCGTTGCGCCGCTGCGGGTTCGGCGGCAGGCTCGGCGACCGGGGCCGCGCGCGTCCACGAAGTCCCGTCGAACACGTCGAGGATGCCCAGCCGGAGACGGTCCGGGGCCCGCCCGGTGAGCTCGAGCACGACACGGTCGCTCAGGTTCACCGCCGAGTTCGGGGCGAGGTCGATACTGCCGGCGAACCCGAAGCCCGCCGCGAAGATCTCGCCGGAGATCCACCCCTCCGTCGCGCGCGCCACGGCCCCCTGGGCGGCGGAGACCGCCGTTCCGCCGACGACGGCGCCGACGGCGACAAACGCGAGGAAGCCCGCCAGCCGCGCCGAGAGTGGGACCCGCGACCGGTAGAGGAAGCAGCCGAGGGACACCGCCGCGGCTCCCGCCTCCACGGCCACCGTCGGCGCGTCCAGATCCCCCTGCGCCCCGAGGATGGCGACGAGGAAGGCGGCGATCCAGGCATACACCCAGGCCTGCGCGTAGGAGAGGTACACGGCCAGCCCCACGCCCGCGCCGCAGACCGCGGAGTAGGGGACCATCGGGAAGGCGCCGGTCGGCATCGGCGCGACGGTGCCGATCGCGGCGCCTACCGCTCCGCCGACCAGGGCAGCGCCCCACGCCCGACCTTCGGTCAGTCGGACCGGCCTCGAATCCGTCGCCGCCCGGGCGCTCGCCAACACCGCGATCGCGGCAGGGACCGCGAGCATCCATCGCTGCGCGGCCACCCCGTGGAGGACGAGCGCCGCCGCGACCGGCATCCTCGCCGTGAGCGCGTCGAAGCGGGTGTTCGTGCTCGGCGTCATGGCAGCACGAGCAGCTCGTCGCCGAGCAGTTCAGCCCCGGCGACCGCCATGGCGCGCGGGTTCGTGCAGATCACGCGGACCGCGACGCCCAGCTGCTGAACGGCGCGGACGAGCGCGGCCCGCCGGTCGTCCCAGGCGGTCAGCACGAAGAACACGCCCGAAAGCCGCGGCGTCTCGGGCTCCAGGGCCGAAAGGAGTTCCCCGGTGTCCAGCGTCGACCCGGAGTCGAGCGCGGCCAGCAGATCGAGCACGTGGTCCATGGCCTCCACCGCGCGGCCGGCCGGGAAGCGGTGGACGGCGTTCCCAGCGGCGAAGATGTCGATCAGGAAGTCCTGGCGGGCGAGCGCGTCGGTGATCGCTGCGCCGAGCGAGATGGCGCGCTCCACCTCCACCTCGTCACCGGCGCGCGGCGCCGCGATGTCCACGACGAGCGCGAGGCGGGCGAAGTACTCCTGTTGAAACTCGCGGACGACGAGGTGCCCGGTGCGCGCGTAGGTGCTCCAGTTCACGTCGCGCGTCCGATCCCCGTCCCGCCAGGGACGGAGCCCGTGCAGCTCGGTGGACTCCCCGACCTGGGAGGCGAGGGGGATCCCGCCCGGCTGGTGGGTGCGGCCGACGGGGATGTCCGCCTGCTCGAGGGGCTTGAACGCCGGGAAGACGGTCACCCGGTCGACGACCGGGAGGCGAACGCCTGCCTTCAGCAGTCCGGACGGCGCGGCAGACGTGATCTGGAGCGCACCGAGCGCGTAGATCCCGCGGCGCCGACAGAGCAGCTTCAGCCGCACCGTGGCTTCTGCGCCGGGCTCCAGCCTGGTGATCACGGGCGGCTCTTCCACCGGGCGGAGCTCTGCGGGCAGCGCCCGCTCCTCCACCAGCAGGTCCGTCAGCGTGGACGGCGAGAGGTTCACCACCGTCACGTCGTAGGCCCACACCTCGCCCGCAGAGGCGGGCGGGGGGAGGCGGCGCCGGGCGGCCACCCGGATCGGGGAGCGCAACGCCGACGCCCACGCGCCCGCGAGCACCGCTGCATAGGCCGCGAAGGTGTAGGCAAGGTTCGTCGAGAGCCCGCCGATCAGCATCGTCGTGGCCCCCACGCTGCCCCAGAGCACCGCACGGCCGGCGGGCGTGAAGCGTCCCCGGTAGCGATCGTCGAGCCGCCGCAGGAAGCCGTGATCAATCGCCTCCATCCGGAACGACCAGCGGCGGCGCCGACGGACCGGGATCGGGGGGTTGGCCGGCGGTTCGGCGAACGGCGCGCCGCCCGGGCCCTCCGGGTTCACCGGGGCAGCGCGACCGCGGCGACGATCTCGCGCACGATCGCGACCCGGTCGGCCCCGGCGTACCGCGCCCGCGTGTCGAGCATCAAGCGGTGCGCGAGCACGGGGACGGCGAGGCCCTGCACGTCGTCGGGCACGACGAAGTCGCGACCCCGGGCGAGCGCCCGGGCGCGTGCCAGCCGTGCAAGGTGCTGCGCGCCGCGCGTGGACACCCCGGTTCGCACGCTCGGGTGCTGCCGGGTGGCCCGGATGAGCCGCACGATGTAGTCAGCGACGCTGTCCTCGATGATCACCCGCGAGACGGCGACTTGCAGCGCGACGATCTGGGCGGGCGTCGCGACCGCCGCGAGCGCGCCCGGTGCCTCGCCACGCTGCACCAGGGCCCGCTCGTCGCTCTCAGGCGCGTAGCCGAGGGAGAGCTTGACCGCGAACCGGTCCAGCGAGGCCTCGGGGAGCGGGTAGGTGCCGTGGAGGTCCACCGGGTTCTGCGTGGCGATGCACAGGAACGGAGCGTTCAAGGGCCGCGTGCGCCCCTCGACGGAGACCTGTTGCTCTGCGAGCGCTTCCAACAGGGCGGACTGCGTTCGGGGCGACGCCCGGTTGATCTCGTCGGCGATGAGGATGTTGGTGAAGATGGGCCCGCGCCGGAAGCGGAACTGCCCGGTCTGCTGGTTGAAGACGCTGTTCCCGATGATGTCGCCCGGCAGCAGGTCTGGCGTGAACTGGATGCGCTTGAAGTCGCAGCCGATCGCCTGGGCGAGCGACCGGGCCAGCGTGGTCTTCCCGGTGCCGGGCATGTCCTCGAGCAGGACGTGCCCCCCGGCTGCGCAGGCGGCGAGCACGAGATCGAGCGCCTCGCGCTTCCCTCGGATGACGGTCTCCAGGCTGTCCCGCAGCGCCCCAAGCAGGGCGCGGGCCGCCGCCGCATCCACGTTGGCGCCCGGGGAGGGCTGCGCGGGAGCGGGGTCGTTCACCGCGGAGGACACCCGGCGATCCTAAGGACCCCCGCCCCCCGCGTCCACACGCCGGCGGGTCCAGGGTCGACGTCGACGCCGCAGTGCTATGTTCGTTCATGGCCGATGACTCCGTCACGCTTCGCTTTCATCTGGACGCACGATGCGTGCAGGGATGACGCGCCCGGTCACAACGGTGCTGCTCGCCGCGGTCCTTCTGGGGCTGACCCTGGGCTGCTCCCAGCCTGGGCCGAGCGTGGACGAGCCGCCCGTCCAGAAGTCGATGAAGCTCACCCCTGTGGTGGACGGGCTCAGCCCCGCCCATCGAGCCGAGGTTCCGCTGCTCGAGATGGTTGCCTACACGCCGCCGTCGACGAGGCCCGGAGAACCCACCGCTCACACGAGCCGTGTCTACCGTGACGGCAGTTACTACCTGCTCCAATCTGCAGAGGGCGCCGGCGCGGGTCGCTGGGCGTATCTCTCGAGCGTGAAGCCCGAGGGGATCACCAGGCTCGAGGAGCTCTTCGGCGCGGTATGCGAGGGGTCGGATCCGCTCTACGGCAACGACGAGGGTGGCAGCGTCTACCGGGTCACGACGCCCGGTTGCACCCGCGAGTTCGTGGTCACTGGCGTTCCATCCGGAGATCTCGCGCGACTCGCGGACGTGACCGACATCATCTCGCACAACATGAACACCATCCCTCGCGGTCCGTAGTCAACCACGGCCCCGTCGGCGCCTCCGTGACACGGGGGGCCGTCTCCCTGGGTTACTCCCGGTCTTCGGAGGTCTCATGTTGCTCTGGTGCGTACTCACGACGGCCCTGGCGAGGGGAGTCGACCCGGTGACCACGTTCGACTACACGGGCGATTGGGACGTCGGGGGAAAGGCCCTGATCACGATCGCGCGGGACGCACGAGGCGTCCTGGTGGTGCGGGTCAACGTGCCGAACGAGGCGGACGACGCCTCTGCCACGTTCATGGACCCCACCGGCTGCCTGCGGTTCTCGACACGGGGCCGCCGGTCTGCCTACCACTGCCTGCGGTTCGGCGATCCCGACACCCTGCTCGACGACGTGGTGTTTGAGGGCCCGAACGGGGGCAGTTCGGAGGTTTTTGTGCTCCACCGGAGCACCCCCGCGCTGCGCGAGGCTGCGAGGCGTCAACTCGTGGATGCCGAGGTGGCGGGCAACGTCAACGGCTTGAAGACCGCGGAGCTCGCCTACGAGGCCGCTTTCGACCAGTTCGTGTCAGTCCCGCTGTGGCCGAGGCCGCTCGCGGGGCTCAACGGCGCGGCCGTCCGGTTCGAGGACCCGGCCGTCCCTCCCGAATACCAGCAGATCGGGTGGCGGCCGGACGGCCTCGTCACGGGCACCTACAGCGTGGATGTCTCCGCGGACGGCGTCGATTTCACGGTGAACGGCTGGCAGGATCTCGACGGCGACGGGGTCCCTGCTCACTGGCAGGCGTCCCGGCTCGAGAACGCCCACCGGGTGACGCCGGAGGCGGTGCGTTGAGCAGCCGGCTCCCCACGAGTGGCACGCTACACTCCGGGCGTTAGCTTGGTCAAATGCTCGCACTCCTCCTGATGCTCATCCTGCCCGCCTGCGCCCCGTCAAACGGGAAGGGCGACTCCGACAATGCCGATGCGGACGCTGACACGGACGCCGACACCGACACCGACGCCGACACCGACACGGATGCCGACGGGCTCTGCCCGGCGTTCTACGGGTTCGTCACGGCCACGAGCGTGCGCGAGTACGAGGTCACGCCCGACTACGCCGACCTGTACGACTACACGGGCACCTGGTCGTCCACGATCACGAGCATCGACGGGCCCACCGTCGTGATGGAGATCGACGGGAGCTACGCCGGCACCGGGTACACCACAGACAGTCAGCAGTCGATGACGTTCACTTGTGACGCTGCAGGCGTCACTGTCTCGAACGTGCACTATGCCTACACCAACACCTACGACGGTGGGTCGGTGCAGGCGGGGTGGACGGACAGCACCTACGAGCCGACCGTCGCCTTCCCGGCGGACGGCGCGGAGGGCTCCACCTGGACGGCCCATTGG
>CAIQVJ010000023.1 GCA_903875225.1 uncultured Pseudomonadota bacterium | reverse complement strand
GCACGCCGTGGTGACGGCAGCCAGGTGCAGAGAGCTCAGCGCGCAACCGGACGTGGTTCGCGGCAGAACGCACTTCCACTGGTGGCCCGCAGACCGCGCTCCGTGCGCCGAGCGCGCCGCTTCATGACGATTTGGAATCAGAACACCCGCACCCAGTTGACGACCTGCACGATGAGTACTTCCTCGATGAACACCACGAACATGGCGAGGACCACGGAGGCGTTGGCCGCCTTGCCCACGCCCTGCGTGCCGGAGGTGGCGTTGAATCCCTTGTAGCACGCGATGATCCCGATGCTGAAGCCGAACACGAAGGACTTGAAGACCGACGAGCAGACGTCGCGGTAGCTGATCGTGGAGAACCCACTCTTGAGAAAACTCGCCAGGCTGGCCGCTTCGTTGCCGTGCACGTTCAGGTAGGAGCCGACGAGGCCGACGAAGCAGCAGAACAACATCAGCGCGGGCACCATCAGCGTGGTCGCGAGGGTGCGCGTGACCACCAGGAACTTGAAGGGGTTGATCGCGGAGACCTCCATGGCCTCGATCTGCTCGGTCACCTTCATCGACCCAAGCTCGGCGCCGATGCTCGAGCCGACCTTTCCGGCGCAGATGAGCGCGGTGATCAGCGGGGCGAGGGATCGGACGAGCGCCACCGTGATGAGCGACGGCAGCCACGACGTGGCACCGAACGCCGCCAGGGATGGCCGGGATTGCTTGGTGAACACGATGCCGGTGATGAACCCGGTGAGCGTGATCAGCGGCAGCGATCGGTAGCCCACCTCGTAGCATTGCTTCACCAACTCCCGCAGATGAAAGGGTGGTCGAACCAGCTCCGCGAAGAAGCGGGCGACAAACCCCGCGCCCCGGTACACGCCGATCGCGAATGCATCGACTCCGGGAGCGATCACGGCATGGGTCGTCCTAGAAGACAATGCCGACCTGCAGTCCGCCGGGCGTGCTCGCGCGCATCAACAGCGCGACGTGGCTGTTGAAGTGGTAACGTGCGCCGATGCCGAGTTCGGCCTCCGGGTAGAGCCAGCCGTGCACGTGGCCGCGGTTGTCCTGCCAGCCACTCCTGTCGAACGAGGCGTGGACCGCGAGGCCGGCCTCGGGGAACACCGACCAGTGGTCCCCAAGGTAGAAGTTCCACTGCAGGACCGCCATCGGGATGGCGTAGGGGCCGCCGTCGTACCAGACCGCACCCCAATCGAGCGGCGCGAAGAAGAGGTCTGCGCCGAAACCAAGGGCCAGTTCATCATGCACGTTTCCGCGGAGGAAGCCGTTGGGCACGACCGCGAACTCCACGCGAATCCCGCTCCCGAACACGCTGTAGGCGTCGACGTTGGCGTGCAGGTCGACCCGGACGCCGTTGATCTGGTTGTGGTCGGGGCCGTCGTGCTCCTCGTGGGCAAACGCGGGGGCGGCCACGAGTAGACCCAGGACCATGGGCACCAGCACGGATGCCCGCGATCGGGCAGCGCTCACCCTGCATGCCCGGTCCTTCACGTGCCAGGCTGCCTGCTGCGCGGCATTGGCGCAGGCCGCCTTCAGTGAGTTGCCGAAAATCCGGTAGAGCGAGCCGGAGGTCCGCACGGTGACATCGTCGTCCGTCCAGGTGGCAGTCTGGGTGGGCTCGGCTGGGGATTGGATCGTCCGAGCCTGCGGCCGGGTCGTATCGGGGGTTGTGGGATGGGTATTCATATTGGTCTCTCGTTCCTGCCACGATCCAGAGCAAGTCCTGAGCCAAGCGGAAAGCACCGTACTATCAGTAACTTGACTCGTCCATCCAGGACGACAGCAGACCACCCTCCATCAAAATGATGCGACACCTCCGTCAATTCGAGGTGCAGAAGACTCGCGGATGCACGCGCAATACTTTGGACGCGTCACAGGGTTTGGTGATTACGTTCCACAAATGAATGATCTTCGCACGCGGCGGACGTACAGCATCCTTGCGGTGATCGGGCGCGGCGGCTGCGGCACCGTGTACCGGGCGGTGATGGAGGGGTCCGACGGGTTCCGCAAGGAAGTCGCGGTGAAGGTCATGCACGAAGACGACATGTCCCCCGAGGCGTTGATGCGGTTCCGCGACGAGGCCCGCATCCTCGGGCTGGTGCGGGACCGCGCCATCGTGAGCGTAGATGCCCCGACCCGTCTGAACGGCCGACTCGCGGTGGTGATGGAGTACATCGAGGGGGCGTCCGCCGGCGCGCTGCTGAAGCGGGGGGCCTTTCCGCCGACGGTCGCGCTCGAGATCATCCAGGAGGTCGCCCGCGTGCTCGACAAGGTGGTGCAGCACCCCGGGCCCGATGGCCGGCCACTGAACCTGCTGCACCGCGATCTCAAGCCCGCCAACGTACAGATCACCCCCGGCGGCGAGGTGAAGGTCCTCGATTTCGGGATCGCCCGGGCAACGTTCGCGGCGCGTGAGTCCCACACGGTCTCCAGCGTCGCAGGGACGCTCGGGTACATCGCGCCGGAGCGGTTGTCGGGCGTGGAGACGCCCGCGGGGGACGTCTACTCGCTCGGCGTGCTGCTGCGGGTGCTCGTCACGCGCGAGAAGGCCGTGACGCATGGGGTCTTCCACGAGCGGGGCCCCGCGGTGGACCGCACGCCCGAGGTGATCGCCGTGATCGGGCTCGCCGCGGAGATGTGTCAGGTCGAGCCCTCGAGCCGCCCCACGGCCCGCGAGGTCGAGGATCGCTGCCACGCTCTCCGGCAGGCGGCCCACGGGATGACCCTGCGGGCCTGGGCCGAGGCGTATGTCCCCACATCGCTCCCGCTGGAGCCCGACGAGCTGGTAGGCCTCACGCTCTCCGAGACCATCGCGATCCTCGGCAAGCTCCCGCCCGTGGCACAGCCGCGGGACGCGCCCACCGGCATGATGCCGCCGCGCAGTCCTCGCCGGGGGTCGTGGCCCTCGTTCGGAATCGCCATCGTCGGGCTCACCCTCGCAGCGAGCGCGGCGGGGATCGCGGTCACGCTCTCCTCCCAGCCCTACGCGGTGGTCAGCCCCGTCATCCTGGCCAGCGCGAACGCGCACCCCGGCGCGGCGCCCCAATTGTCGATCGACGCCCCGCTGCCCAACGCGTGGCAGAGCGCGCCGAACCTCGCGCCCGAGCCGCTCCGCGCTGACCCTGCGCCCGAGGTGTCCGCCCCCACCGCGTCCGCCCCCGTTGCGACCGCCCCAGCTGCGACAGCTGTCGCACCAGCCGGTGCGGCGCCGCCTCGAGCGGTGCCCGTCCCCGCAGCAGGCACTGCCACCCCGAAGGCGGTCGCCGAGGCGGTACCCGCCGCGTTGGTCGAAGCGCCTCCGGACGCTGTCGCTGGCGCGAGTTGGGCAGTGACGTTTGCCTCGGTGCCAGGCGGCGCCGATGTCCGGATCGATGGCGTATCCATCGGGACCGCCCCGGTGGTCAACCACCTGCTTCCGAGCGGATCATTCACCGTCACGATGCTCTTTCCGGGCGGCCAGAGCATCATCCGAAACATCCAGACAGGCAGTCGCGCCCCGCGGCGCTACGTCTGGGACTACCAGGGGGGTGGGGAATGGAGCTCGTACTGATGATGTCCACGGCGTTCGCCGCCGAGTGTGGCGATCCGGCGGCGGACCTCGCCTCGGCCGAGCAGCTCGTGCTGTACGCCGATCTCGACGGCGGCAGGGCCGCGCTCGAACGGCTCGAGTCCACGCTTGGGTGCGGCCCTCCCGCCGATCCGGGGCTCCTCGGCCGCATGTGGCTCGTCGAGGGGGGGCTGCTCATCGACAGCGGCGACCGCGTTTCGGGAGCCACCTCGTTTGCAGCCGCCCGGCGGGTGGCCCCGACGATCTGGATCGACGGCCTCGGCCCCGAAAAACGCAAGGCATACGACGCGGTCGGCGTTCCTGGGGGCCAGGGACAGATCACGGTCGACGTGCAGGATGGCGTGTCGGGCACGGCCTGGATCGACGGCGCGGTGCAGTACGACCCCATCGTCGTCGCACCCGGCGAACACCTCGTGCAGTACGGGGCAGAGGGGCGCGTGTGGTTCGCGAAGCTCGTCGTCGTCTCCGAGGATGAGACGCTGCACGTTGCGGCCTCCGCGCCTGCGTCATCCATCCCCGAGGTTCAATCTGTCTCCACCCGGTCCGTCACGCCGCCGGCGAACGAGGTCGTGGTTCATACGATCCCCCCCGAGTCGTTCACCCGTCCCGAAGAGCCCCCACCGGCACACACCCAGGCCTATCCCCACCTGGCCGTTGGGACGGACCTCGCCTTCGGAGGCTCGCTGGGCGACGTCCTGCACGCCAGCAGCACCGACCCGACGACGGTTGTCCTGCTCCCCATCGAGATCGGGGGCGGCGCTGAAGGCAAGCACGGTTGGGTGCGAGCCGCTGCGTCGGTCGCCCCCCTCTTGAGCGGTGACCTCCAGTACACCTCCACGACCGGCACCCACGGAACCGGGTTTGGCGCAGGCGGGCACGTCGCTGGCGGCGCCTCGTTCGGCCCCCTCGACGTGGGGCTCCTCGGAGGCGTCGCGTGGCCAGGCCGGGTACTGACGCGGTTCGTGGTGGGGTTCACCATTCCCGGCGCCCCAATCGAGATCGAGGCGCGGGTCGGGGCCAATGTTCTGGCCGGGGGGGCCCTGGAGCCCGCCGCCACGTTCGTGTTGGCGTTTCCGGGCACCGGGGGACGCTGATCTGCCATCCGGCGGCCGGGCCCTGCGCACGCCCCGGGCCCCAAAGCCAGGAGGGCCGCCGCCGAAACCGGCGACGGCCCTCGATCTTCCGGGTTGGCGACCTACTCCGAACAGTCCGTCGGGCAGGACTCACCGGCCGCGAGGCGCCGGAACTCGACACGACGATTCAGCGCCAGGGAAGCTTCTGGCACGAGTTGGCAGGTTTCGCCGTGGCCAGAGGTGGGCATCCGCGACTTCGAGATGCCGCTTGCGGTGAGGTAGCCCTGCACGGCCCTGGATCGTCTTCCGCTGAGCTCGAGGTTGTAGGCTGAGGATCCCTCCTGGGAGGCGTACCCCGCGACGCAGACGCGACAGGTGGGATCCTGCGCGACAGCGGCCGCCACGGCGTCCAGTACAGGGTCCAACGTCTCGGGGGCGCCGGGCCGGGTCGAGGGGAGGCCGGCGCTGTCGAAGCCGAACTGCACGACCACGAACAACGGCGCGCCTCCGCACGGGTCGATGACGCACCCGAACGCGTCGGCCGGGCCGGGTTGGGTGGGGCAACGGTCCACCGCATCACACAAGCCATCGCGGTCGTAGTCGGGGCAGGTGTCGAGCGCCGCCTCCTTCTCCACCTGGACGCACACGGGTGCGGGCGGGGGCGCCGGGGGCGGATCCGCGACCGGGCACTCCGCGGCGGCTGCCGGCTCCTCGGCATCGTCCCGATACGCGGGGCCGAAGCTCAAGTTCAGTCCGGCCGTGAGGAACTGTGCATCATTGGGATCCCTCCCCTCGAGATCGTCCGGTTGGACTATCTGACCGTAGCGCACCGCGGGGCCGACCGCGAACCCCGGCGACGCCTGGAAGCCGTAGCCGAGCCCCGCGTCGAACCCAAAGCGGTTCAGTTGGCCCGTGCGGACGTAGCCGAGGTTCCCGTCGACCCAGAGCCCGCCAAGCTGTTCGGAGGCGGGCCGCAGCGTGGCGAACGGCCGCAGGCGCACGCCGGCCTCCACGAACTGGGCCCCGCCATCCTCGGCGAACCCCGCACGCGCAGGCGTGGCGAGGAGAGCGTAGGACCACTGCAGGCTCACGACCCGCCCGAGCGCCACGCCTGGCCGGATCGCGCCATAGAACCCCGGGCTGAACCGGGTCCCCTGCGGGTCATCCAACCAGAACGCCGCCGCCGGCTCGGCGTGGATCGTGAAGTTGATGTCCTGCGCCGCCGCCGGGTGGACCGCGGGCAGCGCCGAGAGGCAGAGGGCCGCTCCAACTGTGCGCAGGAGAAGTCGATGTGGGGGCCCGCTCGGGCCGGTCTTCGTGCTCATGGGAAATTCCTTGGTGGTGCCTACTCGGCGGGTTGGACGACCGTGCTGCCGTCGATGTCGATCGCGGTCTGTGCGAGCAGCCTTCCATTGAGCGTTGCGCCGGTGCGCAAGGTGACCGAGGTCTGGGTCAGGACGACGCCTTCGAGGTGAGCCGTGGTGCCCAGATCGACCAGGCCGGAGACCTGCCAGAAGACGTTCTTCGGCATGGCGCCGCCCGAGAGCAGGACCTGCGTCCCGCTGCTGAGCGTCAGGTCCTGCGCGATCTCGAAGATCCAGACATCCGTCTCGCTGCCCGCGAGCGTGACGTTCGTGGGGATCAAGAGGCCCGTGCCCCACTTGTAGACGCCGGGAGCGAGCGTCATGCCCCCGATGTCCCCGGCGCCCAGCTCGGTGGAGTCCGGCGCACGGCCCGCGGCGTCTGTGAACGCCAGCTCCATGTCGCCGACGGCCAGGGTCATGTTGGAGGGCGAGGGCGGCGCGTAGTCCGCCGCGAACACCCTGCCGGTGACCTGCGAGGAGGTCGAGAACACGTTCGTGGAATCAGCGGTCAGTGAGAACCCGGTGATGTAGGTCGCGGCTGCGGGGCTCACGCCGATGTCCCCGGTGATCGCCGACGTCGGCACCGTCGAGATCCCGCTCTTGGCGAGCATCACGAAATTCCCGGCGGTTCCCAGGTTCACCGGGAGGCCCGGCTGCACGGTGGTGCCCGTGGTGAAGCTCCAGGTGTAGTCCTCCGCGAGCCGAACGCCGAGGTCGCTGCGGGCGCCCGTGGTGATCGACGCGGTGAACAGCGTGTCTCCCGCGAGGTGCTCCGCCGGCCAGAAGACAGCGGTCTCGTTGGCGTAGATCACCGTACCGGGCACCGGGACGGCGGGATCCCCCGAGCTCAAGGTGAACGTCGTCGAGGTCAGCGTGCGGCTGTCCATCGGCTCGCTGAACGTCGCGCTCGCGTTCCCGTTCACCGCGACGTCCGGCTCGCCGTCGAGCGGGGTGTTCGAGAGGACGGTCGGCGTCGAGAGTGCCGTGTCGTCCTGGGAGTTGGTGTCGGCGCCGGAGTCGTCGTTGGTGGAGTCGACCGGTGTGTCCGAGTCGCCCGAGGGCCGACAGCCCGTGGCCGTCAGCAGCAGCAGCAGGCAGCTACGCATGGAGGTTGCCCGTGAAGTACAGGGCCAGCATGATGATGAAGAGCACGCCGACCGGGCCGACGCCGCCCGCCGCACCGTAGCGGGAGTAGCCCCAGCCGCCGCCACCGAGTGCAAGGGCGACGAGGACGATGAGAAGGATGAACATCATGAGAGGCTCCAGTTGGCCCGCCGAGGGGCGGGCCCAGTGTGATTTGGTCGAGTAGGGCGTCATCGAACGCCGGGAGGGCTACTGGGCTGCGGTGACCATCGGCTCGAGGACGATCTCGACCCGGCGGTTGTTCGCGCGCCCCTCGGTGGTCGCGTTGTCGGCAACGGGGCGGGCTTCGCCGATGCCCACGGCCCGGACGCGGGACATGTCGAGGCCGCGCTCGGTGAGGAGGTCCCGAACCGCGTCCGCGCGACGCTGGGAGAGGTCGAGGTTGTGCGCGTCGGACCCCTGCGAGTCCGTGTGTCCCTCGACGAGGATCGTGCGTCCCTTCGTCGCCATCAGCGCGTCGGCGACCTCCCCGAGCCTCGCCTGCGCGGCGGGGAGCAGGGTTGCCTGATCGGACAGGAACAGCACGCTGCCAGAGAGCGTGATCACGAGGCCGCGGCTCTCCTCCTTCACCGCGGCGAGCCGGGCGAGGGCCGCCGTGGCGTCGGTGGCCCGGCGCTCGGCGTCGGCCCGCCCGTTCTCGGAGGCGGCCAACTGCGCGGCGGTCTCCGCCCCCGCGTTCTGGGAGGCAGACAGCTTCGCCGCCGTCCCCGCAGCCTCGGCACGGGACGCAGCCAACTGGTCCGCGGTCTGCGCGCTGGCGCTCTGCGAGGCCGCAAGATTGGCCTGGGAGGCCCCGAGCTGGGTCCTGGTGTCTTGCATGATCGCGTCCTGGGTCGCCTGGTACTGCGAGTTGGCGACCGCGGCGTTCTTCTGCTCGGAAGCGCTGGCGGCCAGCGCCTGGGCCAACTCCGACTTGCGCTGTGCGACGTAGGCCAGGTCGCGCGTGTGGTAGCCGCGCGGGTCGTCCTTGAACGCGGTCTCGGCCTCGACGAGCGCCTCATGCGCCTTGTGCAGGTCGGCGGGCACCAGGTTCGCGGCCTGACCCTGGCTCGCCGTCTGGTAGGCGGTTCGCGCATTCGCCAACTCGGTGGGGATCGTCGCGGCGCAGCCTCCGAGGAAGGCGGTGGTGACGAGGAGGATCAGCATGTTGGGTTGATTCACTGTGCACGACCAGGAGAATAGGGGTTTTCGGACTGGAGCTTGCGGACGCGCTCGACGGCTGCCTGTGCCTCGGTCTTCTCGGCATCTGCGCGAGAGAGCGCAACCGCGAGCTCAGCGTCGGCCTCGGCGCGGAGGAGCCAGGAGTTCGCCATCTCCGCGTTGCCCTTGGCGTTGAGCTCGGACGCGGCCGCCATCTCCTCCTTGGCGAACTGGAGGTGGAGGGCGGCGCGCGGGACGTTGGTCGCGCCGAGCTCCTCGGCGGAGCGGATGGCCGCTGTGGACGACTCCGTGTGCAGGGGAGCGGTGGCGCAGCCCGAGGTGGTGACTGCAAAAAGCAGCAACCACGCCGGAACGGTCGAGGTGTTCATGGTGGAATTTCCTGTTTGGAGGGGACCGGGCCGAGTGTTCAGCCAAGCCCAACGGGAGCAAGTTCCGCGCCAGCCATGCCCGCGAACAAGATCAATATGTTGGGCGAACCGGAGGGAGTTGGGAAGCCCCGGTTCAATCAGAATGAGCGGGGCGTCCCGTCAATGTGAGGGGCCCGGCGGGCCCTGGAGCGCGTCACCGAGCGAGGCCGGGGACTTCCTGTGCCGGCTGCAGGCCCCGTCCCGCCCGGGTCGGCCGAACAGCGGACGGCCGGGCGTTCCGAAGCTCCGGAATCGCACGGGGCGGCGCGGTCGGCCCGGTTAGGCGCTCGCATGGCCACCCCCATCGACGTCCTCCTGATCTTCTCGCTGCCCGCCTCCGGAAAATCGGAGGTGCGGCGCTACATGTCCACGCTCACACCGGAACAGTGCCGGGGGGACTTCGGGATCGGCCCGACGCTCCAGCTGGACGACTACCCCTACGTCCACCTGATGCACCGGATCGACGACGAGCTGCTCGCCGCCGGCTGGCACTACGCGTACTACAAGGGTCCGCGCCGGCCCTTCCAGGACGACTGGACCTGGGCCGTCCTCATCGAGCTCCTGAACGAGGACTACGACAACCTCGTGAACGGCCGCCAGGTCAACGCCGCCAGCGCGGCACAACACCTCTTCGATCGCCTCGACGCGGCCCACTGCAAGGCGGGCCTGCCCCAGCCGCTGGGCGAGGTGCCGTGGCGCATCCGCACGCGCGTGGGCGAGATCCTCGAGGCCGAGGTGAGGGCGGAGTACGACGCGCTCAATCGCCAGGCAGCACAGGACCGCACGGGCACCACGATCGTGATGGAAGCTGCCCGCGGCGGCAGGAATGGCTCGGCCTTCCCCCTCACCCCGCCCCAGGGCTACGCGACGGCGTTCCAGACGCTCTCGCCTGCGATCCTCGAGCGCGCGTGCGTGCTCTACGTGTGGGTGGACCCGGCCGAGAGCCGCCGCAAGAACATCGAGCGCGGCCGGCCCGACGGCGCGGGCAGCATCCTGCACCACAGCGTGCCCGGCGAGGTCATGCTCGACCAGTACGCCTGCGACGACATGGCGTGGCTGCTCGAGCAGTCCGACAAGCCCGGCACCATCCGGGTGGAGCGCATCATCGAGGAGGGCGGGCGCTACGTGACGCGCGTGTTCCATCTCCCCGTCGGGCGCTTCGACAACCGGAAGGATTGCACGACGTTCGTCCGGGAGCCGACGGCCGGTTGGAACGCCGCGGATGTTGGGCGGATCCACGGCGGTCTGGCGGCAGCGTTCGGGGAGATCCATCGGGCGAGGGGGTAGGGCGGGGGGGCCGGGCCCCACGGAATCCCGCGATACTCGATCATCGAAGGGTCATGGCTCTGGAGCCACGATCCTCCCGTTGACGATCTGGATCACGCGATCACACCGATCGGCGATTCGCGGGTCGTGGGTGACGATGAGGCAGGTGGTCTGCAGCCGCCTGTTGAAGTCGCGCAGCAGGTCGAAGACCTCGTTGGCAGAGACCGTGTCGAGGTTGCCCGTCGGCTCATCCGCGAGGAGGAGGGCGGGGCGACGCGACAAGGCGCGCGCAATCGCGACGCGCTGGGCCTCTCCTCCCGAGAGCTGGGAGGGGGTGTGGTGCATCCGGCGCTCGAGACCGACCGCGGTCAACGCCTCCTCCCCGCGTTTCCGTAGCTCCGCGCTCCCGTGGCCGAGGTCGCCCCACTCTGGGAGCATCACGTTCTCCAGCGCCGTGAAGCCCGGGAGCAGGTGATGGAACTGGAACACGAACCCGAGGGTGCGCCCGCGGAGCTTCGTGAGCGCAGCATCATCGAGCGAAGTGGTCTCGGTGCCGGCCAGGACGACGCGCCCGGCGCTGGGGCGATCCAGGAGCCCGATCACGTTCAGTAGGGTGCTCTTGCCGGAGCCCGAGGGGCCGATCAGCGCGACGAATTCGCCGCTGTGCAGTGCGACGTCCACGCCATCCAGCGCACGGGTTCGCACGGCTTCGCCATACTCCTTGACGATGCCTTCGAGCTGGAGGAGCGGATCAGCCATTGCGGATCGAGGTGGCGGGATCGAGGCGAGAGGCACGCACGGCGGGGATCACGGCAGAGAGCAGCCCGACCCCGGTCGCGAGCAGCGAGGTGTAGAGGAACAGCTGGGGGGTGAGCTGCACGAGGAACCGGGCGCTCCCGTCCGGGTTGGTGCTGGCTCCCTCGACCCCCCTGGCGAGGAAGGCGCCGAGCGCACAGCCGGCGAACGAGCCGACCAGGCCCAGGAGCCCGCCCTGGATCAGGAACACCCAGAGGATCCGGTGACGGGGCGTGCCGACCGCGCGGAGGATCCCGATCTCCCTGGACTTCTGGACGACCGAGACGATCAGCACGCTCGCGATTCCGAGGGCCACAGCCAGCACGACGAAGAACTGGATCAGGCTCTTTGAGCCGCTCTGGGCCGAGAGGCCCGCGAGGAGCTCGGCGTTGAGCGTCATCCAGCTGTCAGCGTCCAGACCGGTCCGGTCGTGCAGCGCCACCGCCACCTGCTCGGCCTGGAAGACATCGGCCACCTTCAACTCGATCGTCGTCGCACCGCCCGGCAGCGCGTAGAGCGACTGGGCGTGGCGCAGGGAGGTGAGCACCCAGGTGCGGTCGACGGCTTCGTTGCCCAGCATGAAGATCCCGGCCACGGTCACCACGTCATCGACACCCTCGGTGGTGCTGACGTGGATCCTGTCACCCACCTCGGCGCCCAGATCGGACGCCAGCGTCGACCCGATCGACACCCTGCCGCCGCCGGCCTCGAAGCGCCCTCGCAGGATCTTCCTGGGCACGTCGATGATGGCGACGAACCGCTCCGGATCGACGCCGAGCACCACGATGGGGCTCGTGGCGTTCGACCGGACGGCAAAACCGGGGCCGGTCACCATGGGTGAAGCCGCGGTCACACCATCGGTCTCCTCGGCCTCCCGGAGCACCGACGGCCACTGATCGATGGAGCGGAGCCGCTGGGGCGAGGGTTGGATCTCCCGCGCGATGGCCAGTGTGGGAGACGGCTCGACCAGCGGACGCGCGGTCTCCCGCGGCTCGTGCAGCGTGACGTGGGGCTGCGAGCCCAGCGTCTTGTCGATGAGCGAGACCTCCAGGCCGCCGATCAAGGCGGAGAGGAACACGATCACCGCCACCCCGACGCTGACCGCTGCGAGGATCAGCGCGGTCTGCCCCCGGGCCTCCCGGATGTAGCGCAGGGCGACGAACCACTCGAAGGGCATCTACTCGCGCTCCGGCCGGACGCGCTGGCCGAGGGTCAGGATGCGCCCATCGGGGATCACGACCTCGGCGCCGGCGGTCAGCCCCTCCAGGATCTCGACCGAGCCCTCCCCGTGCAGGCCGAGCTTCACGTCGTGCCGCGCGATGTGCCCCTCCTCGACGGCGTAGACCCATGGAGTGGGCGAGACGGCGCCGTGGATGGCCACGCTGGCGAGGGTCAGCCCCTGCTTGACAGCGCCCACGGTGAGATCGACCGAGACGGTCATCTCCGGCTTGAGGATCTCGGGCGGGGTCGGGACGCGCAGCCGCACCTCGACACTGCCGCGCTGCGGATCGATCGACGGCGCGATGTAGCTGACCTCGGCGTCGAACAGTTGCTGTGGGTAGGCGTCGGCGGAGGCCCGGGCCTTCTGACCGACCGCGATGGACCCGATGTCGCGCTCGTCGGACTGGAACACCAGCTGCGTATCGCCGTCCACCGCGAGCACCAGCAGCGTCCGCGAGGGCTGCACGACGTCCCCGGGCTCGCACGAGCGCGTGAGCACCACGCCATCCTGCAGCGCGGCCACTCGCGTCTGGGCGAGGCGGACGTTGGCGCCCGTGAGCGCGGCCTGGGCCGTGAGCAGCGCAGTGAGCGCAACGCGTGAGTCCGCCCCGGCAGGGGACGAGGAGACCTGCTGGGCCTCCGCCACGGCCACCTGCGCCCGCGCGATGTCCACCGCGCGGGCCGCTTCGTCGAGCTGCGTTCTCGGAACGCCCCCATCGTCTGCCAGTCGACGCGTGCGCGCGAGCTCCGTCTCGGCGCGTTCAAGGCTGGTGCGCGCCTGGCGCAACGCCTCGGTCGTGACGATCGCGCCCACCCGCCTCAACTGCTCGACCCGAGCATTCGCCTGCGCCACAGACGCTTTTGCCTGCGACACCGCAGCGAGCGCCTCCGCGTCGTCGATCCGGACCAGCAGGTCCCCTGCCTGCACGTGCTGCCCCTCGACGGCCCCCACGGTGAGCACCAGTCCGGGGACCTGCGCAGAGACCTGCACACGCGTCGGCACCCGCACCCGCCCGCTCGCGACGATGTGCTGTTCCAGGTCGCTCCGCGTCGCGACGGTCGTTCGGACCACCGGGCCCCGGGCCCGGATCCCGCCGATCACACCGACACCCAGGGCCACCGGGACGCCGATCAGGAGAAGCAGCCGCACTCTCCCCTTCTTCCGACCCGGCGGCTGATCGTCCGCCCTGGACAGGCCTTCGGGTGGGGGCATCGCGAACTCCCGGCTCGCGGCACTCAGTAAGCACAGGTCCGGGCCCGGCAGCATCTACCGCCCCGACAGACCCGACAGACCGCTCACACTCGGTCAAACGACCGGTCGCGTGCGATCCCTGCCGGTGCTAGGTCAGGCGACGTTCGAGCGCGTCCCCATGGCCCCCGCAGCGATCCCCAGCCCCGGCCCCCGCACCTCCACGGGCACCTGTGGCAGGTCGCCGCCGGTGCTCCCGACGTTGGGGGACTGACCCCATGTCCAGCCTGCTCCCCCCACGCGAGGAATCGGAATGAGGTACGCAGAGACAGGCTTCAACCTCGAGATCGACCTCACGCGCGGGAGCATCCAGCGGGTGGCCAGCGATCAGCGGCTGACCGCCCTGCACCTCGGCGGGCTCGGGACGAACGCCCGGATGCTGTGGGACCTGATCCCGCCCGAGGTCGAGCCCTTCTCGCCGGACAACGTGCTGGTGTTCGGGACCGGGCTCCTGGCCGGGACGCCCGCGCCGGGCACGAACCGGACCGTGGTCTCGGCGATCTCGCCGCAGACGAAGCTGTTCGCGTTCTCGATGATGGGCGGGTTCTGGGGGCCGGAGCTCAAGCACGCGGGGTACGACAAGGTCATCATCCGCGGGAAGTCCCCGGAGCTCGTGTACCTGTGGATCCACGACGACAAGGTGGAGCTGCGGGACGCGGCGCACCTGCGCGGCCTCGGGACGATGGAGAGCCAGGAGGTCATCCGGCAGGAGCTCGAGCAGCCGGGCGCCGCGGTCGCCTCCATCGGGCTGGCAGGGGAGAACAGGGTGTTCTTCGCCTCCATCGAGCAGGGCAGATCCAGCGCGAGTCGCCTCGGCATGGGCGCGGTCATGGGCGACAAGAACCTCAAGGCGATCGCGGTGCGGGGGACGAAGGACCTGAACATCGCGCGACCGGCGGAGTTCATGCGCCTCTGCAACGAGGCGCTGCAGTACATCAAGGTCCGGGAGAAGAACCCGATCAAGGGCGTCATGCCAATCCTGGCGGGCCTCGGATCACCCGCCGAGATGGCGGTGCACGACGAGCAGTGGCACACCGAGAATTTCGTGTGGGGGAACGCGCGCCACCGCCGGAAGGGGTTCTGGACCGAAGACATCCAGCAGAAGTGGACGAACACGATGGACACGATGCGCACGCGGCTCCTGTCCTGCCACAACTGCCCGATGAAGTGCGGCGCCTCGATCGCGGTCGACACGCGGTTCTGCTCCTACATGATGAAGTGCTTCTCGAAGCTCACCTACACCATGGGGGCGATGTCGGATCTCGACTTTGGCCTGCGGATCGCCCAGAAGGCGACCGAGCACGGCGTGGACGCGTTCACCGCCCCGCAGACCATGGCATTCGCCATCGAGCTCCTGGAGGACGGAATCCTCTCCGAGAAGGACTTCCCGGGGATGCCCGCCGACAGCGAGGGCCGGTTCTACTACCTGCTCGACAAGATCGTGCGACGGGAGGGGATCGGGGACGTGCTCGCAGACGGCACGCACTGGGCCGGGGAGCGGATCGGCAACGGCGCCCCCGCCTACGCCCACAACAACATCCGCAAGCACGAGCAGCTCCCGCTCAAGCTGGGGATGCTCAACCCCGTGTACTTCCTGATGTACGCCACCGGGGAGAAGGCCAGCATCACGCAGATCGAGGGCGGGTTCCCCCAGATGCCGTTCCCCACCCGCGCGGAGAACGAGGCGTTCACGGCCGACTGGCACCATGTCCCCGACGACCGGTTCAAGCGCTGGTTCGAGGACTGGGAGCTCAGGGGCGAGAACTCGAACCCGCTCTACCCCACCGCGGAGATCGCCTCGGAGATCGTGCACTGGCAGGAGATGATGCACTACATCGACGACAGCACCGGGATGTGCGCGGGGCTCTCGTCGTTCCCGCTCAAGCCGCCGTTCCAGATCCACAACCTGCCCGCGCTGATCGGCGCCGGGGCCGGACTCGATCTCGACGAGGCCGGGCTGGTGCACCTCACCGCGCGGAACCGCACGCTCGTCCGGGCGAACAACATCCGGCGGGGCCTCAAGCGCGCAGACGAGAAGCCGCCCGACGACCACTGGAAGAAGCGGTTCCCGGAGCTGGAGAAGAAGCTCCTCGACGAGTACTACGCCTTCAAGGGCTGGAACGAGGAGGGCGTGCCCACGCGCGAGTCGCTCCACAAGCTCGATCTCGACTACGTCGCGGACGATCTCGAGAAGCGGGGGATCCTCAAGGCCCCCGGCGCGGCACCGGCGCGCCCGGCAGCCCACGACGGAGGGGCCCCATGACGGCGACGCGCACCCGAACCGTCAAGACGATCAAGATCGATGTCGACAAGTGCAACGGGTGTCGCGCCTGCGAGATCATCTGCTCCTCGTTCCACGCGACCCCACGCTACAGCAGCATCAACCCGGCCCGCGCCCGCATCCGGGTGATCCGCGAGCCCCTGCAGGACGTCTACCTGCCCGTGTTCGCGGGCGAGTACACCGCAGCCGAGTGCGCCGGCCGGGACAAGTACACGATCGACGGAAAGGAGTACGACGAGTGCGCGTTCTGCCGCGCCGCATGCCCCTCCCGGGATCTCTTCAAGGAGCCCGACTCCAAGCTCCCGCTCAAGTGCGACATGTGCGAGTCGGACCCGACGCTGGACGTGCCCTGGTGCGTGAAGTGGTGCCTCGCCGAGGCGCTGATCTACGTGGAGCGCGAGGAGGAGGGCGAGCCCGCGGCTGCCGTCGAGGACCTGGACATCGGGCTCGTCGCGATCGCCAACGTGCACGGGTGGCCGAAGGTGCTCGACGCGGTGAACAGAATGGCGAAGAAGACCTGAGATGGAGCGCACCCTGGAGACCGTCGCGCCCCAGCCGGAGATCGTCCAGGAGATCAAGGCCGCGGGCGGCGCCGTCCTCGACTACTGCTACCAGTGCGGGAAGTGCGACGTCGTCTGCCCCTGGAACCGGGTCCGGTCGTTCAGCATCCGCAAGGTGATCCGGCAGGCCGCGTTCGGGCTCCCCGAGATCGACCAGGACGACGTGTGGCGCTGCACCACGTGCGGCACCTGCCCCGCGGAGTGCCCGCGCGGCGTCGACCAGATCAAGCTGGGCGTGGCCGTCCGCCGGGTCGCCACGCTGTACGACGTGTTTCCCGCCTCGGCGCGCGGGGTGCGCTCCGCCGGCCAGAGCCTCCGCAGCGACGGCAACCCGCTCGGCAACGAGCGTTGCGCGAGGGACGCCTGGGCGAACGGCCTCGGCGTGAAGCTGCACGCCGAGGGGATGGAGGTGCTCTACTTCGTGGGCTGCTACGGGAGCTACGACCCCCGGATGCAGCGGGTCGCCGTCGCCACGGTGAACCTCCTGCAGCGCGCCGGCGTGCAGTTCGGGATGCTCGGCAAGGAGGAGAGCTGCTGCGGCGAGAGCATCCGCAAGACCGGCGACGAGGAGGCATTCAAGCTCCTCGCCCGCGAGAACATCAAGGCGTTCATCGACCGCGGCGTCAAGCGGATCCTCGTGTCCTCGCCGCACTGCTACCACACCTTCGTCAACGAATACCCCGAGTTCATGGTGCACTTCGAGGTGGTCCACGTCTCGCAGTTCATCTCGGAGCTGATCGCGGCCGGACGGCTCGAGCTCAAGGGCAGGGTCGCCCGGAAGATCACGTGGCACGACCCGTGCTACCTCGGGCGACACAACGGCGTGTACGAACAACCCAGGGAGGTCCTGAAGAAGATCCCGGGGATCCAGCTCACCGAGATGTCCGAGAACAGGAAGAACAGCCTGTGCTGCGGCGGAGGCGGAGGCCGGATCTGGATGGAGACGCCCAAGGGTGAGCGGTTCTCCGACATCCGGCTCGCCCAGGCGAAGGACACCGGCGCCGAGGTGCTCGTGACCTCGTGCCCGTACTGCATCAGCAACTTCGAGGACTCGAGGCTCACCCTCGGGGAGGACCAGACCCCGCGCGTGCAGGACATCGCCGAGATTGTCCTGGAGTCGGTACAGGGTGGAGGGGGCGTGCCATGAGCGAGACGACGTTCGGCGACGTGATGGTGGTGGGCGGCGGGATCAGCGGCATCCAGGCCGCGCTGGATCTCGCCACGACCGGGTTCAAGGTCTACCTGGTCGAGAAGGCGCCCACCATCGGCGGGAAGATGGCGCAGCTCGACAAGACGTTCCCCACGAACGACTGCTCGATGTGCATCGAGTCGCCGAAATTCATCGAGTGCGACCGGCACCCCAACATCGAGATCCTCACGTACACCGAGGTCGAGCGGGTGGACGGCCGCGCGGGCGACTTCACGGTCACGCTCACCAGAAAGCCACGGTACGTCAAGGAGGATCTCTGCACGGGCTGCACGACCTGCGTGGAGTACTGCCCGGTCCGCATCCCCGACCCGTTCAACCAGGAGCTCTCGACCAACAAGGCGATCCACATCTACTTCTCGCAGGCCGTGCCGCTGGTCCCCTACATCGACGACGCGTGCATCTACCTCAAGAACGAGAAGTGCTCGATCTGCGCCGGGGTGTGCAAGAACAACGCGATCGATCTGCACCAGGTGGCGAAGACCGAGATCATCAAGGTCGGGGCCATCGTGCTGTGCCCGGGGTTCTCGCCCTTCGACCCGAAGCCGCGCGGGGACTACGGCTACGGCACGATCCAGAACGTCGTGACCAGCATGGATTTCGAGCGACTGCTCTGCGCGACGGGCCCGCACGAGGGCGAGATCCTGCGCCCGTCGGACGGCAAGCACCCGCACAAGATCGCGTGGATCCACTGCGTCGGCTCCAGACAGGTCCAGAAGGGGGGCAACAGCTACTGCTCCAGTGTGTGCTGCTCCTACATCCAGAAGCAGGTGATCCTCACGAAGGACCACGACGCTGACGCCGAGGCCACCATCTTCCACAACGACATCCGGTCGTATGGGAAGGACTTCGAGCGCTTCTACCGGCGGGCGGAGCAGCTCCCCGGGGTCAAGTTCGTGCGGAGCTACGTCTCGATCGGCAGGGAGATCCCCGGGAGCAAGAACGTGACCGTCCGCTACGCCACGGACGACGAGGGCGTGAAGGAGGAGGAGTTCGACATGGTCGTCCTGGGGGTCGGCCTGAACCCCCCGGCCAACGCCGCCGGTCTGGCCGGCCAGTTCGGGATCGAGCTCAACAAGCACGGGTTCTGCAAGACGAACCCGTCGAATCCGCTGGAGACCACGCGGCCGGGCGTCTTTGTGAGCGGGGCGTTCCTGGGTCCGATGGACATCCCCGAGTCGGTGTCGAGCGCAAGCGGGGCCGGAGCGCTGGCGGCCGGTCTCCTCGCGTACCGACGCGGCAAGCTCGCCAAGGACAGGATCTACCCCGCAGAGCGGGACGTCTCCCAGGAGGAGGTCCGCGTCGGCGTGTTCGCGTGCCACTGCGGCGCGAACATCGGCAGGGTCGTCGACGTGCCGTCCGTCGTCGAGTACGCGCTCACGCTGGACAACGTGGCCCACGCCGAGGAGGGGCTGTTCATCTGCTCCACAGACGCCGCCGCGCAGATCTCCGGCACAATCCGGGAGAAGGGCCTCAACCGCGTGGTCGTCGCCGCCTGCACCCCGCGCACACACGAGCCGCTCTTCCGCGACACGCTCCGGGAAGGCGGTATCAACCAGTACTTCTTCGACATGGCGAACATCCGGGAGCACTGCTCCTGGGTGCACTCCAAGCAGAAGGAGGAGGCTACCGCAAAGGCGAAGGACATCGTCCGGATGTCCGTCGCGCGGGCGAGCCACCTGCAGCCGCTGAGCGAGTTCGAGCTGCCGGTCACCAAGGCGGCGCTGGTGGTGGGCGGCGGGATCGCGGGGATGACCTGCGCGCTGTCCATCGCGCAGCAGGGCTTCCCGGTCACGCTCGTCGAGCGCGACGCCGACCTCGGGGGCATGGCGCTGCGCGTGCACTCCACGCTCGACGGGATGGACGTGCAGGGCACCGTGCGCGATCTGGTGCGCCAGGTCTACAAGCACGCGGGGATCACGGTCCTACACAGGGCCACCGTCACCGACGCCAGCGGCTACGTCGGGAATTTCGTCACCACGATCCAGTCCGAGGGCAGGGTCCACCGGATCGAGCACGGCGCGATCGTCCTGGCGACGGGAGCGGCGGAGTATCGACCGGTCGAGTACCTGTACGGGCAGGACGACAGGGTGTGCACGCAGTTGGAGCTGGAGGATCGGATCCACCGCGCCGACCCCCGCCTGGGCGAGGCGCGCTCCATCGTGATGATCCAGTGCGTGGGCTGCAGGCAGGAGGACAGGAACTACTGCTCCCGCATCTGCTGCAACCAGGCGGTCAAGAACGCCCTGCAGCTCAAGAAGAAGCGCCCCGGGATGGAGGTGACCGTCCTGTACCGGGACATGCGGACGTACGGGTTCAGCGAGGACTCGTACCGCGAGGCGGCCGGCAGGGGCGTCCGCTTCGTCCAGTTCGAGCCCGAAGGCAAGCCGGAGCTGGACGCCGTCGTCGAGGAGGGCCGCCCGGTCCTGCGCGTGACGGTGCCCGACGCCATCCTGGGCCTGAAGCTCGCGCTGGACGCGGATCTGCTCGTGCTGTCCGCCGCCGTGGTGCCATCCCTCGGCAGCGAGGAAGCCGCGCGGATGTTCAAGGTGGCGAAGAACCCGGACGGGTTCTTCCAGGAAGCGCACGTGAAGCTGCGCCCCGTCGATTTTGCAGCGGACGGTGTGTTCCTGTGCGGCGCGGCCCACTACCCGAAGCACCTCTCCGAGGCGTTGAGCTCCGCGCTCGGTGCAGCCGGCCGGGCCGCGAGCCTGCTCTCCCAGGACACGGTCACCGCGTCGGGCTCCGTCTGCCACGTGGTCGAGAAGGACTGCATCTCCTGCGGCGCGTGCGTGACCGCATGCACCTACGGCGCCGTGCAGATGCGCGACACGCCGAACGGCAAGAAGGCCGAGGTGAACCCCGTGCTCTGCAAGGGCGACGGGCTCTGCTGCACGAAGTGCCCCACCGCCGCGATCGTGCTCGACCACTACACGGACGAGGCGGTCCTCGGCCAGATCGACGCCGCCTTCTCGAGAAGCACCCCCCACTAGACCGACGAACGAAGGAGAACTGACATGGGCCTCAAGGCAAAAATCCGGATCATCGGCTTTCTCTGCAACTGGTGAGCGTACTCGGCAGCAGACCTCGCTGGAGTTTCCAGACAACAATACGCAGCTGACATCACGGTCATCCGGCTCATGTGCACCGGGCGGGTAGACCTGTCTTTTCCGTTGCGCGCGTTCCTGGACGGCGCAGACGGTGTGTTCATCGGCGGGTGCTGGCTCGGCGAGTGCCACTACCTGACGGAGGGCAACTACGACGCGCTCGGCAACATGCACCTCCTGCGAAAGCTGATGGTCCGCATCGGCCTCGACCCGCGCCGGCTTCGGCTCGACTGGATCGCAGCCTCGGAGGGGAGCCGTTTTGCGCAGGTGATGGACGCCTTCGCCGAGGAGATCAACACGCTGGGGCCGCTCGGATCGAGCGAGGGGCTGGATCCAGCGGCGCTGACGGAGAAGCTCGAGTCCCTGGGCCAACTGGTACCCCAGCTCAAGCTCCTCGTCCGCGAGAAGCTGCAGGTGAAGGTGAAGTCCGAGGAGGCCTACGACAAGCTCTACATGGGCCCGAAGGTGGACGAGTTGCTCGAAGCGCTGATCACCGATCCGGCGGCCGCGTCCGGCCCGCTGCCCGGCTACTACATCGATCCGGAGGCGTGCGTCGGCTGCCTCATCTGCAAGAAGCGCTGCCCGGTCCAGGCGATCGAGGGGTCGAACAAGACCGTCCACGTGATCGATCCGGAGATCTGCACGCACTGCGGAACCTGCTTCTATGCCTGCCCGCCGAAGATCAGCGCGGTCCACAAGGTAGCCGCGCCCGGCTAGATGCACCCATCCGGTCCCGGCAGGCCCGCGACCTTGCACGCGCCCTGCGCCGGTCCGGAGGGGAAGAGCTCGTAGATGTACTTCAGCTTGAGGCCCGTGATCCTGCAGATGTTGCGGATCAGGGGCGCGATCCGGTGCTGCTCCCAGAACCCCCGGATGTAGTCGATCACGGCCCAGTGGTGCTTGCCAAGTTCGGTCACCCCCTCGGACTCCAGCGCGAGGAACGCTGCCATCTCGCGGTCCCACGCCTCGGGGTGCACGAGAAAGCCGGCGTCGTTCACCTCCAGCGGTGCGCCCCGGTAGTTCAGGTTCGGCATGGGCCCTCTCAGCTCGGGTTCTTCATGGATGCGATGTCGGCCACCGCCGCGACGGCGGCCCGGATGTCGGACTCGGTGTTGAACGGGCCGATGCTGAAGCGGATGGCGCCGTGCACCGCGGTCGTGCCGAGGTGATCGTGGATCAGCGGCGCGCAGTGCAGCCCGGTCCGGCAGGCGATGTCATGGTCCACGTCGAACAGCGGCCCCGTCGCCTCGGCCTCGAACCCGGCGATGTTGAACAGGAACACCGGGACGTGGCGCGTCAGGTCGTCCTGGCAGTAGGTCGTGACCCCCCGGATCTCCCGCAGTCCGTCCCTCAAGAGCGCCAGCAGGTGCATCTCGTGGCGGTGGATCTCCGCCACTCCCCGGTCCATCACCCACCTCACGCCAGCGTTGAGCCCCGCCACGCCCGAAAGGTTGATCGTGCCGTACTCGAGGCGGTAGGGGTACTCCTCGAGGTGTGTCCGCACCGCGGAGCGCACGCCCGTGCCCCCCGCCCGCGTCTGCCCGATCCGGATCCCCTCGCGCACGTACAGCCCCCCGATCCCGGTCGGGCCCAGCAGCGACTTGTGCCCGGTGAACACGACGATGTCGATGTTCATGGCCTCGACGTCGATCGGGATCGCGCCGGCGGTCTGCGCGGCGTCCACCGCGAACGGGATGCCGGCCTCCCGGCAGCGCGCGCCGATCTCCCAGATCGGCTGGACGGTGCCGATGACGTTCGAGGCGTGCGTGACGATGACCAGCCGCGTGTTCTTCCGGAAACAGCGCTGGATGTCGTCTGGATCGACGTAGCCCTTCGCGTCGCAGCGCACGTGGTCCACCTCCACGCCGCCGGTGAGGCATAGCTGGTGGATGGGCCGCAACACCGAGTTGTGCTCGAGTGTGGTGGTCACGACGTGGTCGCCCGGCCCGAGCAGGCCGTGGATCACGAGGTTGAGCGCGTCGGTCGCGTTGTAGCCGAAGCAGAGGCGGTTCCGGTCCTTCCCGTTGAAGAGCGTGGTCAGGAGCCCACGGGTCTCGTCCACCATCGCCTCGGCCTCGCGCGAGAGATCGAACCCCGATCGGCCGGGGTTCACGCCATGGCTCCGGTAGAACCCGTCCATGAAGGTGTAGACCTCCTCGGGCTTCGGGAACGAGGTGGCGCCGTTGTCGAGGTAGATCATCGCCCCCATCGGTTAACCGCTGCGGCATGCGGGAATTCCTCAAGGTCGCATCCCTGGAGCACGCCCTGGCCTGCTGCGAGCGGTTCAGCGTCGTGGGGACCGAGACCGTTTCGCTCGACCATGCGCCCGGACGGATCCTGGCCCGGGACGTGGCCTGCCCGGCCGACCTGCCTGGTTTCCGGCGTTCGACGGTGGATGGCTTCGCCGTGTGCGCGGTCTCCACCTTCGGGGCGTCGGAGGCGGCCCCGGCCCTCCTGGACATCGTGGGGTCCGTGCGCATGGGCGAGGCCGCAGCGGCCTGCGTCGGCAGGGGTCAGGCGATCCGCATCCTCACCGGCGGCATGGTGCCCGAGGGCGCAGACGCGATCGTGATGGTCGAGCACACCGAGGCCCTGGACGGGACCAGCATCGAGGTGAGCCGCGCGGTCGCCCCCGGGGAGAACGTGATCGCGGCGGACGAGGACGCCGCTGCCGGGCAGATCCTCCTCACGGTCGGCCGAAGGATCCGCCCGCAGGAGGCCGGGCTGCTGGCCGCCATCGGGTTGGTGGACGTGCTGGTGTTCCGCAGGCCGGTGGTCGCGATCCTGTCCACGGGAGACGAGATCGTGCCCCCGGGGAGCCCGATCGGTCCCGGCCAGGTGCGCGACGTGAACTCGACCACCCTCGCCGCCCTCGTCGAGGATGCCGGCGGGATCGCGGTCCGCGTCGGGATCGTGCACGACGTGCTGGAGACCCTGTCGTCCGCCTGCACCGACGCGCTCGCGCAGGCCGACACGCTGCTGATCTCCGGCGGCTCCTCCGTGGGCACCCGCGATCTCACCCTCGACGTGATCGAGGCCCTGCCCGACGCCGAGCTCCACTTCCACGGCGTAGCGATCAGCCCGGGAAAGCCCACCATCCTCGCCCGGTCGGGCCGGCAGGCCGTGTGGGGCCTGCCCGGACACGTGGCGTCGGCCATGGTCGTGTTCCGGGTGCTGGTCCGGCCCTTCCTGGAGCGGCTGGCCGGGCTGGCCCCGGGAGAGGGCGCGGCCTGGCGCAACGTCCCGGCGCGCCTCTCCCGCAGCGTGGCCTCGGCCCACGGGCGGACGGACTTCGTGCGCGTGCGCCTGGAGGACCACCCGGACGGCGTGCTCGCCGTACCGGTGCTCGGCCGCTCCGGCCTGCTCAACACCATGGTCGGAGCGCACGGCCTCGTCCGCATCGACCGGGAGGCCGAAGGCCTCCTCGCCGGCGCCACGGTCTCCGTGCTCCTGTTCTGAGGTTTCCTTGCCCCACGACCCCGATCCGCGCACCGACGCTCCACCGTCCTGCGGCCCGCACTCCCGGAACGTCTACCTGCGCATGACCGGCCTCGCGGAGGCGCGAGCGCTGATGGAGAGCCGCTTTCCGCAGCGACTGCCCGGAGAGCGCGTGCCCGTGGCCATGGCCGTGGGACGCGTGCTCGCCGAGGCCGTCCACGCCAGGGTCTCCGCGCCGAGCTACCCCGGCGCCGCCATGGACGGCTTCGCCGTGCGCTCCGCCGACACGTTCGGCGCAAGCCAGGCGGGCCCCCGGGACCTTGCGCTCCAGGGTGGCGCACATCCGGTCAACACCGGCGAGGTGATGCCCGAGGGCTGCGACGCGGTCATCATGATCGAGCACGTGCAGGTGCTGGAGGGGGCGATCCGCATCGAGGCGCCGATCTTTCCCTGGCAGCACGTACGCCGCGTGGGGGAGGACATCGTCGCGACCGAGATGCTCTTTCCCCGGCATCACCGGATCGGACCCACCTGCGTGGGCGCGCTGATGGCGGGCGGGATCTTCGAGGTCCCGGTGGTCCGCCGACCGAGGGTGCTGATCATCCCGACCGGAGCGGAGATCGTGTCTCCCGAGAACGTCGATGTGAACGCGCTCCGTCCCGGCACCATCATCGAGTTCAACGGCACGATGCTCGGAAAGCTGGTGGAGGCGAGCGGAGGCACGTACACGCTTCATGCCGCCATCGGCGACAACCTGGACCACATCTGCGAGACGCTGCTCGCGGCCGTGCGCGGGCCGTACGACGTCGTCCTGGTGATCGGGGGCTCCAGCGCGGGCAGCCGCGACTTCACGCGGGCCGCTGCCGAGCGCGTCGGCGAGGTGTTCGTCCACGGCGTGACGATGATGCCGGGCAAGCCCACGGTGCTCGCAGACGTCGAGGGCAAGCCTGTCGTCGGCGTTCCCGGCTACCCGGTCTCGGCGATCCTGTGCTTCGAGCAGTTCGTGGCGCCCGCGCTCGCCCGCATGCAGGGGGTGTCGCCGGCGCGCCGCCCCGTGGAGTGGGCCCACCCGACGCGCAAGATTGCGTCAAAGCTCGGCATGGACGAATTCGTGCGCGTGCGGCTGGGCCGTGTCGGGGACCGGCTGGTGGCTACGCCCCTGCCCCGCGGCGCGGGCACCGTCACGAGCTTCAGCCAGGCGGACGGCATGCTCTGCATCCCGGCAGACCTCGAAGGCGTGCATCCCCACGAGCCTGTTCGGGTTGAGCTGCTCCGGCCGATCGAGGAGATCGAGCAGAACGTCGTGGCGGTGGGCAGCCACGACCTCTGCCTCGATGTCATCGCCGACCTGCTCCGCGCCCGCGGGTCGGGCGTGACCTTGAGCTCGAGCCACGTCGGCAGCCTCGGGGGCCTGCGGGCCCTGCGCGACGGCGCCTGCCATCTCGCCGGTGCCCACCTGCTCGATCCGACGGACGGGTCGTACAATGTGAACTTCGTGCGGCGCTATCTCCCCGGGGTTCCCGTGCGTCTCGTCCACCTGGTGGACCGCGAGCAGGGGCTGGCGGTGCCGCGGGGGAACCCGCTTGGGCTGCGGGCGCTCGCGGACCTGGTCCGTCCGGACGTGCGCTTCGTGAACCGTCAGGCCGGCTCGGGCACCCGGGTGCTCCTGGACCACCTCCTGGGCGAGGCCGGGATCGCGGCCACGGCGATCCGCGGCTACCCGACCGAGGAGTACACCCACATGGCAGTTGCCGTCGCAGTGCTCAGCGGGGCTGCAGACGCGGGGCTGTGCATCGGCGCCGCCGCCCGCGCGCTGGGGCTCGACTTCGTGCCCGTCGCCACCGAGCGCTACGAGCTCGTCATCCCGGCGGCGTTCCTCCACCACCCCGGTGTGCAGCAGGTGCTGGACGTCATCGACTCGGCCGCGTTCCATGCGCGCGCTCGCGGGCTCGGGGGGTACGACACCGCGCGGACGGGGCAGGCGCGGACGGTCGAATGACGCAAGGCCCCTCCCCCGCAGGCCGTCGAATGACCCACCCCGCTTCCAGCGGGCCGGTGCGCGCGCCGCCGGTGGATTAGGCGACCGCTCGTGGAGCTCCCATGCTGCTGTTGATGCTCTGTCTGGCTGGCTGCGGCGCCAAGCCCGCCATCGTGAACGCTCCCGCCTGTGACGCGCGAGGGGACAGCGCGTGCCTCGAGATCGTCCGGGACGGCGTGGTCTTCTACCGGCGGATCGACGGGCTCCCCACCCTGACGATCGACGACGGTGGTATCGAGCGCACCGTCGTCCCACTCGCGTCCGTGCTCCAGCCCGACCTCCCCCCGCCGCTGGACGACTGGCACCTCAAGATCATCGCCGTCGACGGCTTCTCCCACGGCGGGTTCGCCGACTGGACGAACATCGAGCACGGCTACCTGGAGGTCGGCACCCGCCGCGTGGTGTTCACCGCCGACCAGTACCTCCCCGACACCTTCCGCGTGCACGACGCCTACCGCATGGAGCTCACCCGGCAATGAACACCCCAGCCTGCAAGGCCCTCCTCGCCGTCGTCCTCGCCCTGCTCGCCACCGGCTGCGGCCCGAAGGTCCCCGAGCGCGTGCGCCTCGTCACGACGACCTCGACAGACGATTCGGGCCTGAGCACCTTTCTCCTGGAGCCGTTCCAAGAGGAGACGGGGATCCAGGTCCAGGTGGTCGCCGTCGGCTCCGGGCAGGCGCTGGAGCTCGGGCGACGCGGAGATGCGGACCTCGTGCTCGTCCACGCGCGCAAGAACGAGGACGAATTCGTCGCGCAGGGCTGGGGCATCGAGCGCCGCGACATCATGTGGAACGATTTTCTCGTCGCGGGGCCGAAGTCCGATCCGGCAGCCGTGCGCGGGCTCGCGAGCCCTGCAGAGGCGTTCGGGAAGATCAAGGCGTCCGGGGCGACGTTCGTCTCCCGGGGCGACGAGTCGGGGACCCACGTCCGCGAGAAGGCGATCTGGGCCGAAGCAGGGGGCCCGCCCACGGGGCCCGGCTACATCGATGCGGGCCAGGGCATGGGCCCGTGCCTGTTGCTCGCAAATCAGCGCCAGGCCTACATCCTCGCTGATCGGGGCACCTGGCTCGCCTACGCCTCCAGGGTGGGGCTCGACGTACTGGTGGAGGGAGACCCGGCGCTGCGAAACCCCTACGGGATCATCCTCGTCAACCCGGAGAAGCACCCCGACGTCAACGCCAGCGGCGCGCGAAAGCTCCGGGACTGGCTCGTCTCGCCGGCCGGGCAGGCCCGCATCGGCGCCTTCCAGATCGGGGGCCAGGTGCTGTTCCATCCCGCCGCAACGGGCACGTGAACTACATCACCGGGGGGGTGGTCGAGGCCGCGCGCCTCGTGGTCACGGGAGACCCCGAGGTGCTACACGCGACCTGGGTGTCCCTCTCCTGCACCCTGGCCTCCGTGAGCCTCGCCTCCGCCATCGCGATCCCCTGGGGCGCGTGGCTCGGGCTCTTCCGACCCCGCGGGTACAGGGCGCAGGTCTTCCTGCTCCGCCTCGGGATGTCGATGCCCACGGTGCTCGTCGGGCTCCTGGTCTTCGGGCTCTTGAGCCG
The DNA here is from genome assembly GCA_903875225.1 of uncultured Pseudomonadota bacterium. Taxonomy (GTDB): domain Bacteria; phylum Myxococcota_A; class UBA796; order UBA796; family SXON01; genus CAIUMM01. Next base: position 11,042 of record CAIQVJ010000023.1, on the reverse strand, counting down.
GCAGGGTCCGCTCGGCGGGCTCGACCTGCTGTACACCCGCACCGCGATCGTCACCGGCGAGGTGCTGCTGGCGATCCCGCTGATGGCGAGCCTCGCGCACGGGCTCCTGGCGGGGCTCGATCGGCAGGTGGTGGAGACCGCGCTCACGCTCGGCGCGAGCCGCCCCGCCGCCATGGTGCGGATCCTCGGGGAGGTGCGCCCGGGGCTGGTGTCGATCGTGCTGGCCTCGTTCGGGCGGTGCTTCACCGAGCTCGGCGTGGCCGTCACCGTGGGGGGCAACATCCGCCTGTACACCCGCACGCTCGCCTCGACGATCCAGCTCGAACTGGGCCGCGGGGAGCTGGCGCGGGCCCTGGCGCCGGGGCTCATCCTGCTCGCTGCCGCGGCCGGGGCCGCCGTCGCCGTGCAGCTCCTGTCCCGGGAGGACCGGCGATGATCCGCTTGCAGGGGCTGGTGGTGCGGTTCGGGCCGGTCGTGGCTGTGGACCTGCCTGCCCTCGAGATCGGCGAACACGAGCGCGTGGGGGTGGAGGGGCCGAACGGCAGCGGCAAGTCCACCCTGCTCCGGGTGCTCGCGGGGCTCCAGGAGCCAACCTCCGGACGCCTGGAGGGTGTGCCCGGCGGAGCAGTCCTGGTGCACCAACGCCCCTACCTCTTCCGCGGAACGGCACGCAGCGAGGTCGCATGGGCGCTCCGGCTCCACGGACACCCCGTCGGAGAGGCCGAGGCCCTGCTGGATCGGCTGGGGGCGGCGCACCTCGCCGACCGATCCACGCGCGACCTCTCTGGGGGGGAGCGACAGCGGGTGGCGCTCGCCCGGGCGCTCGCCACCCGGCCCCGGCTCCTGCTGCTGGACGAGCCACTCGCGGCGCTCGACGGCGACGGGGCGGAGCGTGTCGCAGCGATCCTCGACGACCACGCTGGAGCGCTGGTGTACGCGGCACCGCACCTCGGGGGGATCCCCGTGGACCGCGTGGTCCGGCTGGGAGGAGCGCCCCCGCCCCGCGAACGATAGCCTGAACCCGACGCATGAAGTGGAGCCACCTGTACACCCCGGCCGGCGCCTTCACCACGTTGCGCCTCCTGATGGCCGGAACCCTGCCCTACGCGCTCGGTACGCCGTGGCTCCTCCCGCTGTACCTGTTCGCGGTGTGGACAGACGTCGCCGATGGCTACGTGGCCCGCCGGTGGGGCCACGCCACCCGCGCCGGGGCCGCCTACGACGCCTGGGTGGACAAGGCGCTGCACGTGAACCTCGGCTGGGCCCTGGCGCTCGCCGACATCGTGCCCGACTGGTTCATGCTCTGCTGGTTCAGCCGGGAGCTCATCCAGTTGCCGATGCACTTCTTCCTCATGCACCGCTTTCGGACCGAGCAGGTGCCGCCACCCCGCACCAGCGCCTGGGGCCGGGCCACGGCGATCACCCTCTTCCTCGGCTTCTTCGTCGTGCTCGGCGGGTGGCCGGACTCCGTCCTGGCGCTCCTCCTCACCGTGGCGACAGGGGTGCTGGGGACCATCGCGAGCGTGGACTACGGCCTGTTCTTCTTCGGGGTCAAGCCCCGGGGCCGAGCCCCGAACGGGTGACACCCGTCCAGGCCCACGTGCATCCACCGCCCTCGATTTTCCGCTCCCACCGACGTAAGCTCCCCTCGGTCTGGAGTGTTGATGCTGCGCCTCGCCTTGTTGATCCCGACCCTGCTCACCGGTTGCAGCGGGGTGGAGAACGACTCCTCGGACTGGTTCGACACCAACGCCGGTGACCCGAACGACCTGGATGGCGACGGCTACCGCGCCGACGCCGACGACTGCGACGACACCGATCCCACCGTGCACCCCGGCGCCGGCGAGACCTACTACGACGGCGTGGACAACGACTGCGACCCCGCGACCATCGACGACGATCAGGACGCCGACGGCGTGAGCGTGGACGTGGACTGCAACGACTACGATCCGGCGGTCAACCCCGACGCCGTAGACCTGTGCGACGGCGTGGACAACAACTGCGACGGGTCGGTGGACGAGGCGCCCGGGCTCGACGGCTGGATCGACGCAGACGGCGATGGCTACGGCGATGCCGCACACCCGGTGACCATCTGCGACGTGGATCCCGTGCCCGTCGACAACGACACCGACTGCAACGATGCAGAGCCGGCCGCATTTCCCGGCAACCCCGAGGTGTGCGACGCCATCGACAACGACTGCAACGGCGTCGTTGATGACGGCGCGACCGACGCGACCCCGTGGTACGCCGACGCGGACGAGGACGGCTTCGGGGACGCGGCCGCCATGGTCACGGCCTGCTCCGCGCCGCCGGGCTCCGTGAGCGACGGCACCGACTGCGACGACGGCGAGGCGAGCGTCCATCCCGACGCCACGGAGGCGGACAACGGCGTGGATGACGACTGCGACGCGTTTGTCGACGAGGACTTCGTGCTGCCCGGAGACCTCGTCTTCACCGAGTTCACCGGGGAGCCCACGCCCGACGCCGTCACGGTGCCAGACGCGCAGTGGTTCGAGGTGTACAACGCGTCCGCCCGGACCGTGGACCTCTCGGACTGGTACGTCGCCCGCGCGGGGAGCGCGATGACCGCAGGGTTCTACATCGATCCCGCTGAGCGGGTCAGCGCCGATCCCGGTGAGTACCTGGTGTTCTGCAAGACCGACGCCTACGAGTCGTCGAGCGGCGCTGCCTACCCGCTCGCGTGCGACTACGTGTGGGGCGATCCCGACGAGGCGAGCACCTGGTCGGGGGCGTTCCACGACAACACGTTCGAGCTGCAGGCCGGCGACGACTCCGTCGGGCTCTACCTCGGCGGCGATCCCTCCACTGGCGTGCTCGTGGACGGTGTCGCCTGGTCGGAGCCGGCCTGGCCCCGCGCCGACGGACGCTCGCTCGCCCTCGAACCGTCCCTGCTGGACTCGACCTCGAACGACCTCGAAACCAGCTGGTGCTCGACGCCATCGGACGCCGCGTACACATGGTGGGCGTCCGGCGTGGAGCCCGACTACGGCACGCCCGGATCCGCCAACCCCACGTGCCCCTGACCTAGCAGCCCTCGCCCGGAGCGCAGCAGCCGGACGCCTCTGTCGTGAGGTCATATTCGAGACCCTTGGTCTCCCGGGGATGGCGGGCCACGGTGCGGGAGCAGTCGAACTCGCGCCGCTCGGCGGGCGGAACGAGCGGCTCGATGGGGATGAGCTGGCCCTCGTAGGGCGCGCTGGTCAGGATCTGGAAGGTCTTCTCGCAGACAGCGACGCGCTCCCCGCGCCGGAGCACGTGCCCATCGTCGTCCTCCACCTGGCGCCAGGGGCCCTTGTAGATCACGGCCTGGTTGCCCTCCCAGCAGGCACCCTGCGTGCCCTTGAACGCAACGACGGTCGCCGAGCGAAACTCGATGCCGCGAACGGTCTGCCAGGGCGTGGCGTCCCACTTGTCGAACGAGATGCCGTGGAAACCCGCATCCTCGAGCAGGCGCAGGAGCTCCTGCTCCTGGAACGCGCCGGAGATGCAGCCACTCCACAGCACCGGATCCGCGCGGAGCTCGGCGGGCACGAGTTCATCGGAGATGATGTCGGAGACGGCGATGCGCCCCCCCACCTTGAGCACCCGGAACATCTCGCGGATGAGCTGCGGCTTGGCGGCCTCGTCCACGAGGTTGAGCACACAGTTCGAGACGATGACATCGACGGAATTGTCCGCGATCATCGGCTCCTCACGACGAAGCCGGGCCTCTTCCACCCGCAGCGCATCCACGTCGCGGGAGGTGAGCACCGGGTGGTCGACGAGCCACCGATCCAGCGCATCTGGCGAGAGCGCGAGATCCTGGATCCGGCCCCGGTGGAAAACGACGTTGGAGTACCCGATCCGCTCGGCGACCACGGGCGCGCTGCGTCGCGCGAGGTCGAGCATGTCGTCGTTCATGTCCACGCCGATGACAGCGCCCTCCGGGCCGACGATCTGGCTCGCGATGAAGCAGATCTTGCCGCCGCCGCTACCCAGATCCAGCACGGTCTCCCCGCTCCTCACGTAGCGCGACGGGTCGCCGCACCCGTAGTCGCGCTCGATCACCTCATCGGGGAGCACCCGGAGGAACCGCGGATCGTAGTCGATGGGACAGCAGAGCGTGGCCTCCCGAGCCTGTGACGCCGCGGAGTACCTCGCGCGCACGGCGGCTTCGAGGTCCAAAGGCTGCGGGGAGGAGGGATCGTCGACCATGGGCACTCCGGTTGCGGGTCTCATGCGGTGTTGCCGTCCAGGATGACGCGATGGTACAGCCGGCGTCCGTCGGCGCGGCGGCGCTGCTCTTCGCGCCACGCCTCCTCGGCGCGCTCCTGGGCCTCCAGCCGCTCCAGGCCCGCATGGTACCTACGCCGGCGGCGCCAGGCGCCGACCGCGAGCAGCGTGGCGGCCGCCAGCGCCGGGATGCCGCTCTGCGCGAGGCCGTTCGCCCGGACCCAGGGCGAGAGCCACCGCGCACGCCACGCGGCCTCGATCACGCCGAGCTCCTCGCCCGTCGCAGCGTACACAGCCTCCTCGAGGGTCGCGCCGCGCTGGCCGGCCGCCAGGAGCTTTCGCAGCACGGCGTCGCCCCGCTCCCCGCCACCGGCGCGCTGCGCGAGGAATGCGGTGAAGTCCGCGGTCTGGGCGTACGCGAGCTGAGCGCCGAGGGCGTCGGCGGGGAACCCTGCCGAGATGCGCTTGAGCGGCAGCAGCCGACCCGTCGCCGCGCCGCGGGTGAGGACCTCTGCGGTCTGCGGACCGAGCTCCCCGGCGTAGAACTGTGCCAGGCCTTCCTGCAGCCAGCGCGGCACCGGCCGCCCCTGGAACGCGCGCCCGACGAGGATGTGCACCAGCTCGTGATCCGTCACCTGCTCGAGCCTGGGGGCGTCCCCGCGGCGGGCCGAAGGCGCGTGCAGGAAGATCTCGCCCCTGTCCGGCCACGCCGTGCCGTCCGCCCAGTCCGGGGTGTGACCCGGCTGCAGCGAGCCGAACAGCGCGTTCGTGGGGGCGATGACGATGTCCACCGCCGCGCCCGCGGGCACCCCCAGGCGCGCGGACAGGAGCGGGAGAGCGGTCGCCACGTGCTCGGCGATGCGCGTGACCGTCACGGAGTCCTCGGGGGCTCCGTGCACCGTGGCGTAGGTGTCGGGCGACGCGATCCAGTCTTCGGGCAGCGTTCCGGCGCGAGCCGTGCCCGCTGCGAACAGCGAGAAGAGCAGCAGGGTGAGGGTGCGCATCAGGGCCACGTCGGGATTCTAGGCACGCCCGATAGCTCGCCCACCTGCCCGTCCGGGCAGGCCCCGCCCACCCCCGCCGTCCGGTCGACCCCACGCGGGCCGGGCGCTCCGGGATCACCTCCCGGAACTGTACAGCCTGTCGATGGTGGCCTTGTGCCGCTCCAGGATCGGCTTGCGCCTCGGCTTGAGCGTGGGCGTGAGGAGGCCGTCCTCGATCGTGAGCGCCGGCACCCAGGCCCACGCCTTGATCCGTTCGAAGGAGGGCAACCCGGCGTTCACGGCCGCGACCCGCGCTGCTGCGAAGGCCTCGCGGTCCCGTGGGGGCGCATCCGGGTCTTCCGCCAGGAGGGCCACCAGGAACGGGCGCTCGCTCCCGATCACGATCGCCTGGCCGATGCCGGGTGCGCCGTCCCCACCGCGCTCGAGCTTCCTCTCGATCGGCACCGGCGCGATGTTCTTGCCTCCCGCCGTGACGAGCAGCTCCTTCTTGCGGTCGATGATGCGCAGGAACCCCTCCGCATCCACCTCGCCGATGTCGCCGGTGCAGAACCAGCCGTCCTGCATCGCCGCGCTCGTCGCCGCCTCGTCGCGCCAGTACCCCGAGAAGAGCCCCGGCCCCCGCACGAGCACTTCGCCGTCGTCGAGCAGCCGCACCTCCACCCCCGCGAGCGGCGTTCCCACGGTCCCGAGCTTCGTCCTCCCGGGGCGGTTCAGCGTCGCCGGCGCGCAGGTCTCGGTCAAGCCCCAGGCCTCGAGCACGTCGATGCCCACCGCCTGGAAGAACCGCGCGGTCTCCACGTTCAGCGCGGCTCCCCCCACGCCCACGAACTGCAGCCCTCCGAGCCGCTCCCGCACCCGCTTCAGCACGACCCGCTCGGCGAGCGCCTCCTCCCACCGTTCCCGACGGGGCCCCGGGCCGGCCCCGCGAGCGCCGCGCCGCCTGCCGCAGGCGACGGCCCAGCCGAACAGCCGCTGCACGGTGGCCGACTGGGAGGCGACCGTGCCCTCGATCCGCGCCTGCATCTTCTCGAGCACGCGGGGCACCGCAACCAGCACCGTCGGCTTCGCAATGCCGATGGTGGCGGGCAGATCCTCGAGGCGCGAGCACCACCAGGCCTCGATGTCGTCGAGAAAGCTGCGGTAGGCGGCCATGCGCTGCAGCGAGTGGGCGAGCGGCAGGTACACGATGCTCCGGTGGTGCCCGGGGAGCGGCAGGGCCTCCCGGGAGGCCTCGCACACCGCCACCATCGCCCCATGCGTGATCATCGCGCCCTTCGGCTCGCCCGTCGTGCCGGAGGTGTAGATCAGGGTGCAGAGCTGATCGGGGGCGACCCGATCGACCGCAGCCCGCAGCGCCTCGACCTGCGCGGCGGTCGCGGGAGCGTCATCCGTGCACACGTCCCACACCCGAGCAGCAACGCCCCCCACGCGACCGTCCACACAGCCGAGGCGGACCAGCTCGGCCTCGGAGTCCACGAGGAGCAGCGTGCAGCCTGCGTGATCGAGGATGTAGCGCACGCTCTCGGGCAGGAGCGTCGGGTAGATCCCCACCGTCACCGCCCCCGCAGCCAGCGTCGCAAGATCCGCGGTGAGCCACGCCGGGTGCGGATTCCCGAGGATCGCGACCCGGTCTCCCCCCTGCACGCCCTCGCGCACGAGCCGATCCAGCGCCAGGGCCACCTCGCGCTCGGCATGCGCCCACGAGGTGGTGCGCCAGCCCTCGGGCGACTGGCTGTGCATCGCCACCCCCTCCGGCGCGCGTTGCGCCCGGTCGAGGAACAACCGGGGAAGGGTCTTCATGCCTCGGCTCCCGGCGCGGACGGGGAGTCCACGATCAAGGTCACGGGTCCGTCGTTCACGAGGCTCACCTGCATGTCGGCGCCGAACACCCCCGTCTGCACGCGGTCGGGCAGGCGCCGGCGCAGATCGGCCACGAGCGAGGCGAACAGCGGCTCGGCCTCCTCGGCGCATGCCGACCGCGTGAACGAGGGACGCCGCCCCCGCGAGACGTCGCCGTACAGCGTGAACTGGGAGACCAGGAGGAGGCTCCCCCCGGACTCGACGATGGAGCGGTTCATCTTCCCGTCGCCGTCGGCAAAGACCCGGAGCCCAACCACGCGGTCGGCCATCCAGGCCACCTGCACTGGCCCGTCCGTCGGCGCCATGGCCACGAGCACGCAGAGCCCGGCGCCTATCCTGGCGATCTCGCTCCCCTCCACGGCCACGCCTGCCGTCGACACGCGTTGAACCACCGCGCGCATCAACTTCCGCCCGTGCAACTCACCTTTCCGGTGTCCTCCGAGCACGTCACCGTGCTCGATCGGCTCACCTGCACCGCGCCGCGCCCCTGTCCGATCTGCACCAGGCACGTGACCGTGCCCGAGAAATTGAGCGTCGTCGCACCGGTGAATTCGGCGGTCTGCCCATCGCCGCAGCGCACCTTGCCCTCCCGCCCGGGGGCCGAGAACTTCACCGGGTAGGTCGTGGTGCTCGTCGCGGTGGAGGTGGCGGCGGCCGCGGGCGCCGGGGCGGTAGCGGGCTTGGTGGTGGAGGCCGACGTGGCTGGCGAAGAGGTCGTGGCCGGCTTGCTGCTCGCGGTGGTCGCGGGCTTCTTCGTCGTGGACGCGGCGGGCGTGGACGCCGGAGCCGTTGCTGCGGGGGACGCCGATGCCGGGGCCGGAGCGGCGGCGGGCGACGCGACCGGGGGCGTCGACGCGACCGGGGGCGTCGACGCGACCGGGGGCGTCGACGCGACTGGGGGCGTCGGGGCCGCGGGGTCGGGGCTCGGGCCCGGGTCGGCGGCCAACGTGTCGCCGGGCTTCTGGACCTCCACCGGCTTCGCCAGCGTCTCCGCGGGCTTCTCGGGTGTCGGTGCACTGGCGGACGACGGCGACTGGCTCATGAAGAAGTAGCCGCCGCCGCCGAGCAGGCCGAACCCGGCGCAGAGCACGACGAGGACGACGGCGATCCCGCCGACGATCACGAGGGTGCTGGTGCCCTTCTTCGGCTCCTCGTCGTCGTCCTGGCGCCGGCTGCTCTCACTCGCCCTTCCGGGCTGGATCGCGGGCTGGACGACCTGGGGCCGGGCCTGTGGCCTGGCGGGCGCCGTGGGGGCCTCCGACGGGGCTCGGGGGCTCGGGCTCTCGGCCCAGGGCTCGGCAGCCTTCTGGGGGGGAGCAAGGGGCGCGGTGGCGGCGCTGGGCGTCGAGGGCGCGACCGGAGGCGCGGGAGGCTGCCGTGTGGGAGCGGCCGGCATCGGGGGCGCAACGGCGCGCGCGGGCGCCAGATCCTCGCCACCCCGGGGCCGGGCGCTCGATTGCTCGCGTGCAGACTGACGCGGACGGCCCCTCGACTCGGCAGCGTCCTCCTCGTCCTCCTCCGCGAACATGGCCGCCAGCTTCTCGCGGCTCCACATCGCGGTGCTCTCCCCCTTGGTGGAGGGTGCCTTCCGCGCGCTCTCCTTCTGCGAGTCGCCCTTCTTGAAGTACCCGGAGAGCGCGACCGGCCCGGCCAGGTTCTCCTCCACCTGCCGTGCCGGTGGACGGCCGCCCGCCAGCCGGAGATGCGCACGCTGCGCCCAGACGGCGATGTCGTCCCCCGGGCACTGCGCAGCCACAGACGCGAGGACGTTCGCGGCGTCGAGCGCGGGCGGGCGCCCCGCCGGATCGAACGCGAGGATCTTGCAGAGAAACTCGCGAACCTCGGAGAGCCAGCGCTTGGTGGAGACCGCGCTGAAGTCCATGCCCAGAACGCGCTCCACGACGGCGTCGTCGTGCCCATCGGCGTCGTTGGGGAGGCTGCCGAGGCCCTCCTTGGAGAGCGAGGCGTGCATCACGAGGCCGAGCCCGTAGATGTCCGCAGGGAGCTGATCCGGGCGGCCTTCCGGGGCACGGGTGACCCTCCGCACGATGCCGTAGCCCTCGATGCTGACGGCACCGAGCTCGTCGACCTTCACGTGGGCCGGCCGGATGTCGCCGTGCACGTGCTTGTCCTCGGCCGCGATGCACAGGATGTCCGCCACGGCGGAGCCGATCTCGAGCGCAGCTCGCAACGGGGGTCTGTCCCGCTCCAGCAGTTGATCGAGCCCAACGCCTGGCGCTGCGCCCTCGCCGGAGAGGATCTGCCCATCGGCGCCGGGTTCACGGGTATAGAAAATGCTGCTCACGCCCCGGGGTCTATCCCGCCGAAGGCTCCGCGGGCGATGCGCCCTGCCCGCCTCACCCGGAGCGCTCACACGCCATTCAACGCGTCCACGACCGCGAGCAGGTCCCCCTCCGTGTACCAGTCCACCGCCACCAGGTTGGGATTTCGCCCGAACGCGGTCGCGCAGTCGATCGCCCGATCGTGGAGCATTTCGTACGCATTGGCCTGCGCCGCGAGCTCGGCCGAGGGCACCGGGTCCTCCACCCAGTGGTTCAACAGGAACAGGGGGTTCGCGACATCGCCACGATTCACGTCGCAGTCGAACTCGCCCACCGACTGGAAGTCGTACGGGGTGTCCACGTACAGGTCCCAGGCGTGCTGGTACCACTCCGGCGGAGGGCCCCCCGACTCGGCGGTCACCAGGAGCCGCTGATCGGCGTCGATCATCTCTCCGAGCGTCGGCCACCGGTCGCCGCCCCAGGTGTAGGTGAGGCGGGTGAGGTCCGCAGCATCGAAGGCTGCGCCGGTCTCGTCTGCGGTGATGCCGTCCTCGATGATGAACGCCATCACCTCGTCGGGGTGCATGTCCAGGAAGTCCCGAATGACCACGAGGCCGTCCACCAGGGGCGTCTCCCCGAGCTCGCAGTAGCCATGGCAGAGGTACTGCCCCCCGTTCCACTCGTGGGTGTCGAGGAGCATCGCCCGGATGCCGTCCTCCAGCTGGTGGCCGAGGGTGGTCGGCTGGTTCGGAAGCTCCCAGCCATCTTCCTCGTTCGACATCGAGTTGTGCGTCCCGGCGAGCGCGACGGTGTCGAACGCGCGGTCGCAGAGCTCCGCGTGGCCGTTGCACGCTCGGGCCCCGGGGGGCGCGGGTTCGACACATGCGAGCAGGAGCAACACCTGTGCCCCCTATCCGGGCTACGGGATCCGATGGCCCTCCGCAAGTCCGCCCTCTCGCTGCTCAAGCGCGCGCTGGGCCAGGTCCCGCCAGCGCCGAAGGCATCGCCGCCGAAGCCCGGTGCGGCGCTCCCAGAAAAGCGTGCCGAGAAACCCGCAGAACCCCCGCTGGAGGTGGAGAACCCGCTGCCCGGCAGCGTGCTGCTCGACATCCGTGAGCCCGGCGAGCTGGCATCCGGCGTCGTGCTGGACGCCGTGCTGATCCCGATGGACTGCGTACCGAACCACGTGGATGACCTCGATCGCACTCGACCGATCACGGTCTACTGCGCGGCGGGTGCCCGCAGCCTCGGGGTCGCACACTGGCTGCGCGAGCAGGGCTTCAACGCCGTGAGCCTCGAAGGCGGGATCCAGAGCCTGCGCTGGGCCGACCCGCCGTGGCCCCTGCGAACACCCGACCGTGCGGGCGCCCGGGTGGACCTGGCACGCGGCACGACGCTCGATGGAGTGCCCATCGGCGAGGGGCTGGCGGAGCGCGTGGACGGCGACAGGGTGCGCGTGATCGACGCGACGGGGCTGCACATCGTGGGCCGGCTCGGGAGCACGGCCGACCCTACGCGCGCCGACTAAACAGGATCGCTCCGTTCCGCAGCGACGCTTGACGCGTCAATAGAAACATGCGATTCCTGTACCGCAAGAGGAGTCGTGATGAGAAGGAGCAAGAACGGTCAGGCGGTACCGGCGGAGCGGCTCACCGAGTCCGAG
>CAIQVJ010000022.1 GCA_903875225.1 uncultured Pseudomonadota bacterium | reverse complement strand
TGGCACCCGAAGACAGGGCACGGTGACCGAGCGGACCTCGTCGGGCGGGGCCCCAGCCCCCGCCGGTCACCGGGATCGCGATCCGGTGGGGGACTACTTCTGGTGAGCGCTGGGGGACTACTTCGGGTGAGCGTCACAGCCCAGGGCCATGACAGCGCTCGCCGCGAAGAACAGGCTTTCGCCGCTCCCGGTCGGCACCGTGGAGCATCCGCCCTTGTCGGACGAACAGCCACGGACGGGTGCCGCACCAGAGTCCCCTCCGGTGTCAGGGACACCGTCCGAGGTGTCAGTGTCGCTGTCCGCATCCGCGTCAGAGTCTGTATCGGCGTCCGCGTCCGCATCGGACGCAACGCAAGCCGGGGGCCGGGCGGAAGTCGGCGTTTGCAGGTTGGGCACGACCGGCACGAGCGGTGGGCCCCGGCAGGGGTGGCGGAGGTCGGACGCCCGTCCTGCGTCAAGGTCTGACGGCAGTCCCGGGTGGCGGCGTGGAATAGGACCCGGCCAAGGTGCCCGTCCCAACGCCTCCAGCGGGGAGCGCACGGCCGAGACCGCGTCGAGCGCCTCCTTGGCCCAGTTGACCGCGGGAAGCACCGGCTCGGCCGTGCACTCGCGCGGCACCGTCGCCGACGTCACCCATCCCTTCAGGAGCCGGTCATGATTGCGACACAATTCCAGGAGCTGCTCCTTCAGGCCCTGGAGCACGAGCGCGCGGGAGCGCTGGTCTATCAGACCGCGCTGGACTGCGTCGTCGACGGGCGTCTTCGGCGAGAGTGGGAAATCCACCTCGCCGAGGCCAGGTGCCACGCCGAGGTACTCACGGGAGTGTGCCAGTCACTCCGGATGGAGGGAAGGATGTGGCCGTGAGGGGGTAGGGGCGGCGTCGCGGAGCAGGCTGGCGGCGACCACGCGACAAGGATCGCGACGAGGGTCCCCGCTTGCGGAGACCTGTAAGCTGCCCGGGGCCCGCGTCGGCGATGCCCTCAGCGCAACCAAGTCGAGGAGATCTGGACCGTCGACCCGTCGCAGCCGTTGTCGCTGTGCGCGTAGTCGTGCGCGAGCCAGTGCGTCCCGGTGCAGACGCCGCAGGACTGGTACATGTCTGGCCAGCCGACCGCCCACGTCGGGTCGCACGTGTGCGACCAGGTCCAGCCGTCCCAGGCCGCGCCGTTGTGCCAGGTGCCGCTGGGCGTGAGGAGCGCTTCGACGGCCAGCGAGTTGGTGCTCCGGGTGGTGGTGGTCCAATCCCCGAACTCCGCGGAGTTCGTACCCACCCGCAACATCACCTCGGAGGCGGCGCCGGCGAGCGATTGGACCAGTGGAAACTCAAGGTAGGAGCAGGAGGAACTGTCCGGCATGGCCGAGGCGGGGTCCATGTCGCCGCACGAGAGCGTTCCGCCCTGGGCCACCATGGTCCACCCGCCGCCGAACGAGGTCATGTCGCAGTACACCTCGAACGCGCCTGTCCCGTCGGGGTCGATGGTGTAATTGCCATCGCCAGCGGACGCCCCCGCCTCCAGGATGTCGTTGCAGGATGGGAAGCGACCGCACGCATTGGTGGGATCGCTGTCATCACAGTCATCCCCGACGGCGACGTAGTGCGCGGGCCGGTTGCAGGCGACCTCGGTGTTCGCGGGGTCCCCCTGCCCGTCACCGTCGCCGTCGTAGTACCAGGTCGGGGCCCCCTCGACGTCCGGGTCCGAACCGTCCGTCGCGCCGTCGCAGTCGTCGTCGATGTCGTTGCAGACCTCCGCCGCTTCGGGGTTGATCGCGGGGTCCGCATCGTCGCAGTCGCCAGCCGTCGGTGAGTAGCCGTCCGGGCCCGCGCAGGACACTGCCGTCGTCGCATCCGAGCCGTAGCCGTCGCCGTCCGCGTCGAGGTACCAGGTCCCTGCCTGCAGGTCGGCGTCTTCGTCATCGATCCCGCCGTCGCAGTCATCATCCACGCCGTTACAGACCTCGGGTGCGTCGGGGTGCACGGCAGCGTCTTGATCGTCGCAGTCCCCGGCTTCGCTGGTCCACCCGTCCGCATCCTGATCCACCGCTGGATGGACGCTGGAATCGTCCAGGAGCGTGAGGGTGGTGGAACACGCGAGCAGGATCAGCACAGGGAGCCGGGGTTGAAACCGAGGAGTATCATGGTACGCCTGCGGTCAGCCGTGGACGGGGCCCACCGGAGCCCCCCTCCGTCGCTGCGCGACACCTCCCCCGAAGGGGGGAGGACTGTGGCCCTCGCCCTACCCCGCCAGACTCCCCACGATCCGGTCCGAGGAAAGGAAGTATGAACAGGGCACCTCGAAGCACACGCCGGCAGCGTACACCCTCCCGGCCTCCCCCCGCAAGCCCTTCTCCCCCCTGAACGCCGCGTTGCAGGGCCGCGATCAGCCCCTTTCCGCGGGCCGATGCGCAGCTCCGCCGTTCCGGTCCCGCGCGCGCTCGAGCGCCACGCCCCCCGGACCTCGGCGTCTACGCCGCCGCAGCCGGCTCGGTCGCCATCAACAACCCGCTCACCACCTGCGTCGTCGCCGGTTCCCGGATCACGATCGACCGGAGCTTCATGGGCTTCTGGCAGTGGGGGCAGGCCCAGCCGTCGTATTCAAAGACTCTCCGCAAAAGCTCAGAGCAGCGTCGCTCCTCGGCCCTGGCGCTGGTCGCCCGCCGGTCCTCTGCCTGCACCAGGTTCAGCGCCGCACGCGCCTCCCGCTCCGCCTCGGTCGAGGTCGGCACGTTCGGGACGACCTCCGACCGCCAAGCGGCGTTCCCCGCGAGGACACCGGCGCACAGTATCTGGTTCGCCTGCGGCGGCGACGATCACGCTCGCCCGTGCTCGCCGCGCGATCCCGATCATCTCTCCCACAGCGTGCCTCCACACGGACAGGCACATCTTCTGCGAGATGTTGTGCGGGTCCGCGAGGAGTGCGACGCGCCTGGGTCGGTGCCCTGCGATCGCAGCCTCGAAGTCCGCGACCTGTCCGAAGGTCCCGTCGTACACCGCGACGTCGTGCCCGTCGCGGGCAAGCTCTGCCGCCGTGACCAGCAGTCCGAGCGGCGGATGTGGCTTTTGTTCGGCCGCGGCCCGGGGGTCGAGCGTGAGGTGCAGGCTGTGCGCGAGGAGGAGGTCGGACAAGGGAGCGGGGTAACCTGCGGCCTGGAGGGGGCGTGGGGACGGCGGCCTTCCGTGCCGCGCCGCCCGGTCGGCCTCCGCCGTCTGCCGGCCGTGGACCGGGACGGACGTGGCCGCAGAGCCGCGGCGCGATAGCTCGTCCCGAGCCGAGGTTTCGATGCTGATTTGGTCATTGCTCGCGTGTTCCTCGGCGCCCGTCGCCATTCACCTGGAGGCGCTGACGCTCGCCGAGGTCTCCGGAGTGGAGCGGGCGCCCGTCTCCGACTGGACCTACGTACGGAAGGGGGAGCTATCGGCGTCGGCAATCGCGAGTTGCAAGAAGGGGGACCTCTCGGGGCTCGACCTGGGCTACGCCGTGGTCGAGGTCCGTCCGACCGACATCTGGTTCGACGGTACCAGGGTGGCCGAGGCCGGGGCACCTTCGATCGTGAACGACGGTACGGTCGTTACCGCGCTGAAAGATAGGGTGAAAGAGGCTATTGCCTCGAACGCCGCTGCGCGTGATGCGGGCTGTCTGGTCGGCAGACCAGACGAGGTGCTGCTGGCGGTCGACGCCAGCGTAGCGGCTGCCCGGGTTCGCTCCGTGATGTACAGCCTTGGGCAGGCGGGCGTCGGCGCCTACGCGCTGATGGTGCGCGACGACGCTGCCGCGCCGCAGCGTGCCGCAGCGCCCGGGCCGCTCAGCGCACCGACCGCGACTGTGGTCGTTTCGAAGGACGCGCTCTCAGTGGTGGCGGTCAGCGGCGGGGAAACGAAGGTGTACCCTCGGGGTGACCTGCGGGGTGCCGCCGATGGCGTCGCTGCATCGCTCGGCGCCACGCGATCTGTGCTTCTCCTGGTTGACGGCACCGCCGGGGACGCGCTCGTCGTTCACGGTGCCCTGCGCCGGGCCGGGCTTTGGCCTGTCTGGGCCGGACCGACTGGAGAATCGGGCGTCACCGCAGGGCCTGCACCGGCAGGAGCCCAGGCCTCGACGGCCTCCGCGCAGGACATCGGCCCCACCGACACGGTGGCGGTGTTGACCATGGACCCCCGGCAGCTCCCAGAGTTGCCCGTGTTGGAACAGCCGCAGTCAAAGTTGCTCGAGATGCTCGCCGCCCCTGAGACAGATGCGGCCGTGCTCCCAGGCACGCCGTAGATCGACGTGGCCGCGGCCGCCCGGGCCACGGCCGTCTTTCATGAGACGGCCCGTTCGTCAAGGCAAGGAGACCACATTTCGTTTTGCCGCCTATTGGCACCACCCTGCGGTCGTTGCGCCGCCCGGTGTGAGTGGCCCTTTCGGGAACAACCCGGTGACCAGGCGGAACTCGACAGTGACGCACGTTCCTGCCCGCGCTGGCGCTGACCCCTCCGTCCGGAACACCCAAACAGCGTGCCCAGCGAAGCCCGTGCTCGGGCGAGCATGGCGAGTGCCGGGGCCTTGACGCCGACCGAGGCGAAGCGACACCCCGACCGGTGTTCCGGACGGTGGTGTCGCGGCCCAGGAGATCCCCGCTCCCAGTTCGAGGCCCCGGCGCGGCGGTCGTTGTCCGCCCTTGAAAGTACCACCCGGGGTCAGGCAACTGGGCATTCCAGACGGGACCGAACCGGTAGAATCTCGTCGGCCGGGACAGTCCGGGGGGCCTAGCCGAGGAGGCGCAGGGCCGGAGGGCGGAGGCGTGGGCGAGTCGGCGTGCCAGGGCGCGATTTCGGGGCTCGTGGGGCTTGCCGCGGCGGGGCGGCGGGGTGTACGATGGCCGGGTGCTCGTGAAAAACGCTGTTCTTGGTTCCTATCGGCACGCCCCAGCGCGGGTTGAGCAGCTTTCCCGTCAACCTCGGCTCGCGTTCGGTTCCGGTCCGCTGGGAGATGTCCATTTCTGCGCTCCAAAGCTCGCTCGTACCCCGTGGATTTCGGGACGGCAAAGAAGGCCCGGCGAGACCCGCGGGGTCGCTTGCGGTCAGCCACTTCAACCGCCGCGCGCGGTAGGATGTCCGTCTTTCAAAGCGAACTCCGCCACGGTCAAGCACCCAACAGTCGCCCGAGGCTCGGACCATGAGCTGTGAACACAGACACCCGGATCACGAGGACTCCCGCTGCCCCAGATGCGTGGACCGGTACAACGCCGAGCGGGAGGAGGAGTTCGAACGTGCTGAGCAGCGGCGGGAGAGGGCCGCGAGGGCACGGGAGGCAGAGCAGGCTTCACGGGACCGCGCCCGACTGATCGAGCTTCAAGAGCAAGCCTTGGCGGAGCGGCAAGACGCCCCCGAAGCGAGACCCGATCCTCTCGCGGGCCGACAAGCGCGGTTTGACGATCTGATTCGGCGGTCCGACAAGTGCCTGAAAGTCGGCGATCTGACAGGAGCGAGCTCCCAGTTGGCTCAGGCATACGCCGTCCAACCGGACTCAGGAAGCCTGCACGACCGATTGGCGGACGTCGCACGGCAGCAGGGGGACCCGGAGACCGAGCTGAAGCACCTCAAGTTCGCGTTCAACTATGAGCCGACCTTCGCGCGCGCTGCGGCGCTCGCCCCGCGGATGCGCGACCCCACCCCGGTATGGGAAGCGCTTGAGACGGGGAACGCTGACCCCGTCGTCATTCAGCGATTGTTGGATGCCTTGAGCCGAGTCGGCCGAGAGGACGAGGCGGTGCAGACGCTCCGGCGCCATGGGGTCAGCCTGCACCGGCTGGCCGCGATCGAGCGTGGTGTCACGGCGACAACCGAATCGCTCCGCATCGCTTTCGCCGATCTTCACGCCGATCTCACGGATGAGGCGAAGCAGCGGGCGGAGAAGCGCGCCGAGCAGGAAGCGGCGAACGAGCGGAACAGGCTCGCGGCGGAGCAAGCTCGGGAAGCGCGCGTGGCCGACGTGGCTCGTCGTGTCGCAGCCGAGAAGGCGGAAGCGGCTGCCGCAGCCGAGGTGCTCTTGGCACAACGCAAGGCCGCGGCGGCGGTGCTCGCGGCCGACCGCGCCGATCAGGCTCGCCAACAGCAGAATGCCAAGAGGCGGTCGCTGGTCGTTTTTGGCGTAGTAGTGCTCTGCCTGACCGCGGCCGTGGGCGGTACGGTCTGGTGGGCTTGGGACAAGGCGGATCCCGCAATGCAGTGGCTCATGGACGTGACGGCGCCGAGCAACATTGATGCCTTGGATCGGTGGGCGATGTCCTGTAGCGGCGTGGTGTCCTGTATCGGGGACTGGGTCATCGAGGGCTGCCTCGCACTCGGGCTACTCGTTTCTCACCCAATAGTTTGGCTTTGTTCCTTCATACCTGGGCAGATGTGGCTGCTCATGGCGGCCGCGGGCACCTGGGCCTTCCCCTTTCTGTTCCTGTTCGCGCTGTTCTTCGGGGGCAAGGAGGGCGATTGATGGGGCGGATGCCGCTGCACTGATCCCGGCTCATCCGTAGCCGGTTCGATGCGGCGGCACGGGCCTGGATCGCCGTTGTCGCCGCCGCCCTACGGAGCGAGGCCGGGCGTATCCACTTTCATGAGGCGGCCCCCTCGTCAAGGCAGGGCGGTGCGCTTTTCTTGCGGGTGGAGCCGACATTGTCCCTCCGTTCCGACACCCGCCCCAACACCAGGCAGGTTTGGGCCTTGCCCGAACCTGCCTTCTGCCGAGGCACGCGGGGAGCCGGTGGAAGGCAGGGGCTCGCCGGGTCCCCTGCACAAGCGAGCGAAGCTCGCGCGGAAGGGGTGGCGGGCCCTTGCCTGGAACCGGGCCCCGCGTTCGGCTTGACGCCGACCTCGCGCGACTTCACGCTGGCCTCCGGGCGAGGTCCCCCCCGACTTTCCGCGCTTTCATCCGTCCTCGTCCGACCCGGACGGGCACATGGTTGGATGGGGGCCGTCTGCGGCGCTGCAATCTCACAGTTGACGTGCTCAATAGGCACCAGTGGATACACGCAGTCGTCGCTTCCGACCGTAGCGGAGGGGGCCTCGGCTTCGGTGACCAGGCCTGGAAAGGCCTTCCAATCTGTCTTGTTCTTCCAGATGCTCAACAATTGCACCGCCAGCTTCCGGGCGATTGCCACGCGCGCCTTCTTCTTCGCGCGGTCGCCCTTCTCGGTGATGTACTTCAGTCCCCAGGCGCGTAGCGCACATTCCTTCCCGAACGGGCCGAGGATGTAGGTTGCGCACTGGACGAGCAACCGACGCATGAAACCGTTGCCGCACCTGCTGATGCCCAGCGCGGGGTCCATTCGCCCAGACTGGTCCCGCCGGACCACCAAGCCGAGGTAGGCACCAACGTCCCGGACGTTGCCGAAGCGTGTCGGATCGCCGACCACCGCGAAGAATGCCAGCGCCGTAATGGTCCCGACACCATCGACCTGCTTGAGCAGTTGAACCTCGGCGCTCCCCGCAACGAGTTGCTCCAGCCGCCCTTCGATCTTTCGGATGGCCTCCGTGCACGCCGCGATCACGTCGAACAGGGGCTCGACGATCTCCTGTAGCTCATCGCCCACCTCTGCCTGGCGAAGGTGAAAGGACGAGGCTGGGCCGCCCCGAAGCGTCCGCCCCGTCCCCTTGACGGCCGTGCGGACTTGGCGGATGAGGTCCCCGCGCCGGTGGACGAGCTGGTCTCGGATTGTCAGCCGCTCATAGACACGCTGCAGCTCCGGCGGCCGAACGTAGGTGTCACAGAGCAAGCGCTCAGCGTTGGTGCCCAGGGCACCCACCAGCTCGTCAGCGAGCCCCAGGCGGGCGAGCACGCGAGCGTCGTTCCGGTCGGTCTTCGTCGGCGACGACGCGATGGCCTTGAGCTTGCGCGCATCGGCGACGACACAGCGCATGCCCAGCCGGGTGAACTCGCGTTTCATCCATGCCGATCGGGGCCCTGTCTCGAACACGACCACACCGTGCTCGGGCGCCACGAACGGGACCCGGGTCCGGAAGGACGCGACATCCAGCGGGATCTTGAACTCCTCCAGGATCCCCGAGCAGTCCATGACGCAGACGCTTGCGGTGCGGTCGGATACGTCCATGCCGATTGCAAGACGGTTATTGGTGCTCATGGTCTGTAACTCCAGGGGTCTGGTAGCGCGCGGCGAGCACCGATGCTCGAGCACCGGCCGCCTCATCCAATCTCACCGGACCCCATCCTGCCGGGTTCCTCGCCGTCGCGTGAAGCTCCGCCACGGAGATCTTGATCATGCGTCGTCGTCTACCTCCCTCACGCTGGGCCGAACTTGTGTCAGCTCACCGCGCGTCCGGCCTCTCGCTCGAGCGGTTCGCCCAGCAGCACGGGATCAACGCCAAGTCACTTGGGTGGTGGCGAGCTCGGCTGATTCCAAATCGTCATGAAGCGGCGCGCTCGGCGCACGGAGCGCGGTCTGCGGGCCACCAGTGGAAGTGCGTTCTGCCGCGAACCACGTCCGGTTGCGCGCTGAGCTCTCTGCACCTGGCTGCCGTCACCACGGCGTGC
>CAIQVJ010000021.1 GCA_903875225.1 uncultured Pseudomonadota bacterium | reverse complement strand
GCCTTTTGCCTGCGGATTGGCCTTGGCCGGAGTACCGGCCTGCGGCGCAATCCGCCGGCGGGGGGCGGGGGCTACCGGGCCCGGTGCACGGCCAGCACCGCGGTGAGCAGCCGCTCGAGGTCCGAGAGCCGCACCATGTTCGGCCCGTCAGAGAGCGCTTCGTCGGGGTTGTCGTGCACCTCCGCGAACAACGCGTCGATCCCGACGGCCGCTGCAGCGCGCGCGAGCGTGGGCACCCAGCGACGGTCACCGCCCGAGGTATCGCCGCCGCCGGGCGCCTGGACCGAGTGCGTTGCGTCAAAACACACAGGGACGCCGAAGCCGCGCATCGTCGGCAGCGAGCGGAAGTCCACCACCAGCGTGTTGTACCCGAAGCTGCTGCCCCGCTCGGTGAGCATGACGCGCCCCGCAGGCAGCTTTCCCACCACGCCCTTCATGTCGCCCGGCGCGAGAAACTGACCCTTCTTGACGTTCACCGGCTTGCCGGTCGCGCCGCAGGCCATGAGGAGGTCGGTCTGGCGGGAGAGAAACGCAGGTACCTGCAGGAGATCGACGGCCTGCGCGCACGCAGCGGCCTGCTGGGGCAGGTGGACGTCCGTCGTGAGCGGCACGCCGACCCGTCGCCCGATCCGCGCGAGGCTCTCGAGCCCGTCGTGGAGGCCGGGTCCGCGAAAACTCGCGCCAGAGGTCCGGTTCGCCTTGTCGAAGCTCGCCTTGAAGATCCAGCGCAGGTCGAGGCGTGCGCAGATCCGGGCGATGCCGTCGGCGATGAAGCTCGCGCGCTCCTCGCTCTCCAGGACACAGGGCCCGAGGATGGCGACCAGGTCGCCGTCGCCGATGTGGATCCCGCGGACGTCCACAGGGCAGGGGAGCGGCGCCATCGGCGCGTAGGGGTCGGTGGGGGGGGAGAGCGCGGGCATGCCGCCACCTATTGCGCGGCCGGAGCGGTGATAAGCGCGTGCCCGGGCCGGGTGCTCTCACCCTGTGGACCCGATGATCGAGGATCGATGCGACGCGTTTCGGTGGCAGCTCTGCGATGGTGGGCGCGCGCGGTCGACGCGCTCGTGCTGCTCGCGGTGTTTTTCGCGGTCGCGCGCCTCGGGAGCGCGCTCTCGACCGGGTTCGATCCGCACGTCACGTTGTCCGGCCGATTGTGGCTTTTCGCCCAGATCCTCCCCCTCTGGCTCGTGTGCCTGCACGCCACCGGCGCCTATGGAGACCTGCGCCGCGTCAAACCGGATGTGCTGTTCCTGCGCGTGGGGCGTGCGGTCCTGACGGGCGTCGTGGTGCTCACGGCCATGCAGTTCGTCCTCCCGCCCGAGGTCCCCACCTCGCGGGCGTTCCTGCTGAGCTTCGCGGTTGCCTCGGCGCTCGCCCTCTACCTGCTCAGGTTGCTGCACCTCCCTGGTGAGGGTTCGTACGACATCCTGGTCATCGGCGGGGCGGAGGAGGTGCAGCCGTTCCTCGAGATCCTGGAGCGGCACCGCGCCTGGGGGTTCCGCGTTGCGGGGGTGGTGTGTCCAGACCAGGAGACGCTTGCCCCGGGAGCCGGGATCCTCGTCCTGGGCACGGTCTCCGAGCTCCCGAAGATCCTTCGTCACTCGACGATCACCCAGGTCTACATGACGGGGCGCGCATGGGACGCGCGCACGCTGCGGAGCGTTGCGGACACGTGCGAGCAGCTTGGCGTGACCTTCTCCATGGACGCGAACTTCCTCGGAGTCTCGGTGGAGCGAGCGGACCTGCTGGACTTCGACGGCTGGGGGATGCTCTCGTTCTCGTCCGCGCCACGGAACGGGGATGCCCTGCTGCTCAAACGGCTGCTCGACGTGGTCGTGAGCGTAGTCGTGCTCACCGTACATGCGCCGCTCCTCTGCCTTGTCGCCTTGCTGATCCGGCTCGAAGACGGTGGGCCGATCCTCTTCCAGCAGGATCGCAGCGGGCTCTACGGTCGTCCGTTCCGGATGTACAAGTTCCGGTCGATGGTCGTGGACGCCGAGGCGCGCAAGGCTGCGCTGCAGGGGCTGAACGAGATGAGCGGCCCCGTGTTCAAGATGAACGACGATCCGAGGATCACCCGGGTCGGGCGCTGGATCCGGCGGACGTCCCTCGATGAGTTCCCTCAGCTCTGGAACGTGCTCCGGGGCGAGATGAGCCTGGTCGGACCCCGCCCGCCGCTGCCCTCCGAGGTGGAGCACTACGAGCGCTGGCAGATGCGGCGCCTGTCGATGAAGCCCGGGATCACCTGCATCTGGCAGGTGAGCGGTCGCAGCGACGTGGACTTCGACACCTGGATGCGCTTTGACCTCGAGTACATCGATAACTGGAGTATTTTCCTGGACTTCTGGCTGCTCGTCCGGACGATCCCGGTGGTGGTGATGGGGTGGGGCGCCCGCTGACACCCGGCCCGGGGGTGACCGCCGCGCCGCGTGCCTGATCAAGGGCCTGCGTTTCTGATAGAACACCCACATGTACCCGGCCCCCAACTCACCCGAAGAGCGCGTCGCCTTCCAGAAACTGCAGGCGCACCTGCCGGACGTGTTCCGGCGCGTCACCACGGACCGTCGTCAGGCCCAGACCGTGGTGGTCGTGCCGAGCCTCTCGCTCGACCCGCAGGAGCTTGCCAAGGTCACGGGCGTGCACCACTACGAAGAGCGCATGCTCTACATGTTGATGCTGCTGCGCCGCCCGCGCACGCGCGTGGTGTTCGTGACCAGCCAGGCCATCGATCCGATCATCATCGACTACTTCCTCCACCTGCTCACCGGCGTCCCCAGCTCCCACGCTCGCGAGCGGCTGTTTCTGTACCACTGCTCGGATGCCTCGAGGCTCTCGCTCTCCCAGAAGGTGCTCGCCCGCCCGCGCCTGGTCGAGCGCATCAAGGCCAGCATCGCCGACATCGACAACGCGCACCTCGTGTGCTTCAACACGTCGCCAGCCGAGCGCACGCTCGCCGTCCATCTCGGCATCCCGCTCTATGCCAACGATCCGGATCTCTACGGCCTCGGGACGAAGTCCGGCTGCCGCAAGGTGTTCCGGGAAGCCGGCGTGCTGTTCCCCGACGGTTTCGAGGATCTGCGCGACAGCACCGACATCACCGAGGCGCTCGCGCGCCTGAAGGAGAGCCAGCCGGGCATGCGTCGGGCCGTCGTGAAGCTCAACGACGGGTTCTCGGGCGAGGGGAACGCGCTGTTCTACTTCGACGGGCCGCACGCGGGCGACGGCGCGGGCGAGCGGAGCGGTCTCGACCTTCGCAACTGGATCGGGGAGCGCCTGCCGCACCTGCGGTTCGAGGCGCCCGGTGAACACTGGGAGCGCTACCACGCGAAGTTCCAGGAGATGCAGGGGGTTGTCGAGAGCTTCGTCGAGGGCGACATCAAGCGCAGCCCATCCTCGCAGAACAGGGTGAACGCCGTGGGCGAGGCGATGGTGATCTCCACGCACGACCAGGTGCTCGGCGGCCCCAGCGGACAGGTGTTCCTGGGATGCACGTTCCCCGCCGACGACGCCTACCGGATCGAGATCCAGCGGTACGGGCTCGACGTGGCGCGGGTCCTCGCGCAGAAGGGCGTGCTCGGCCGGTTCGCCACCGACTTCGTCTCGGTGCAGGAGGCCGGGGAGTGGAAGCACTACGCCATCGAGGTGAACCTGCGAAAAGGCGGCACCACCCACCCGTTCCTCACCCTGCGGTTCCTCACCGACGGCACCTACGACAGCGACACGGGGCTGTTCCATGCGCAGTCCGGGCGCGAGAAGTACTACTACGCCTCCGACTCGGTGCACTCCGATTCGTACAAGGGCATCGGCCCCTCGGATCTGGTGGACATCGCGGTGAACGAGGAGCTGCACTTCCACTCCAACACCGAGCGGGGGGTGGTGTTTCACCTGATCGGCGCGCTCTCGGAGTACGGGAAGCTGGGCATGGTGTGCATCGGGGACAACCCGCGCCAGGCGGAGTTCCTGTACCGGAAGACGCGGGGCGTGCTGGACTCGGTCACGCGCAAGGGCTGATCAGGCCGAAGCGCCGCTCTCCGCCCCCAGGCGTCGGGGCCTCCCCCACCCAGGACGGTTCGTGCTATCTTCCCGTGGTCCAGCGTTCGCTTCGGCGAGTTGGGCAGAGGCCACGTTGATCGCGCTCGTCTTCACGCTGTTCCCCGCTCTGCTCGTTGCGCTCACGCCCGGCGCCGAGGCGGCCTGTACGGCGCCGTACACCGGTGGCGCCCTGGTGAAGGACCTCGGGTCCGTCGCGTCGGCGCTGCGGAACATGGACGACCAGATGTTCGCCACGTCCGGAAAAGCGCTGGAGGCGGGCATGCCCTGCCTCGACCAGACCGCCCCGCCGCAGCTCTACGCCTCGGCGTTCCGCTACATCGGCGCGGTGCATTTCCTCGTGGACAACGACCCGGAGACTGCCCGGCGCTGGTTTCGCACGTCCCTCGAGCTCGAGCCCACGTACGAGTGGGACGCCCAGGAGCTGGAGCTGAACAACCCGATGCGCGCCGCCTGGGAGAATGAACGGCCGAACGCCCAGAGCGAGGGCGTGCTGGTGGCAGACAAGGAGCTCGACCCGGCTTCGGGCTCGGCGCTGCTGCTGGACGGCCGCGTGCTGGCGGAGGCGCGCGCCACCACGGACAGGCCCCACATGCTGCAGTCGGCGGTGGTGGGCAGTCGTCACGCAGACAGCACGTGGTTGATCGATGGCAATGGGTTCCCGGAGGAGGTGCTGAAGGCACCAACCATCGTCGTCGCGGTGGTGGAGGACCCGAAGAAGGCCAAGAAGGCCAAGGCGGAGCCCACGCCGAAGCCGGAGCCAGTGGCGAAGGCCGAGCCTGCGCCGAAGCCGGAGCCGGTGGCAAAGGCCGAGCCTGCGCCGAAGCCGAAGCCGGAGCCTGTAGCGAAGGCCGAGCCCGTTGCGAAGGCCGAGCCCGCGCCGAAGCCGAAGCCGGAGCCCGTTGCCAAGGCCGAGCCCGCGCCGAAGCCGAGGCCGGAGCCCGTCGCCAGGCCTGAACCCGAGCCGGAGCCGAAGGCGGAGCCCGTCGCCAGGGCCGAGCCCGAACCCAGGGCAGCGAAGCCGGCGAAGGTGACAGCCGTGACGGGCGACGACGGTGTGCAGCACATGACCGTACAGCGCACGCGCCCGAAGGAGAAGACCCCGCTGCTGATCGTCGGCGGAGTCGGGCTCGCTGCGGCGGCGGGTCTGTATGCCTATTCGTGGAAGGTGCAGCAGGACTTCAACGAGGCGACCACGACGGACGATCTCGACCGCCTGCAGTCGGCGAATCACGCCTTCGTGATCGCCTCGGGCGCGTCGCTGCTCGTAGGCCTGGGTATCGGGTACTGGGGAGTGGTGCTGGACGGCAACACGGTGGGGTTCAGCTTTGGCGGCCGATTCTGATCCCCGCTCCGGTCCGTGGACCGGGCACAGCGGCAGGGTGTACGTTCGCGACGAAGGGGACGGACGCGAGGGCGGCATGGCGAGCGTGCTGCGCGTGCGCCCTGTCGGACCGGCGGTCGGGGACTCCCAGGCCGATGCGGGCGCGCTCCTCGCGCTGAAGCTCGCGCGGGAGGACGAGCCGCTCTCCATCGACGCGCTCGCTCGCGAAGCCGAGGTGTTCCAGACGTTGCGGAGCGCCCAGGGAATGCCTCCGTGCCCGCGGCTTCACGACGTGGTGCTGACAGCCCGGGGGCAGCCGGTCGGCCTCGTGATGGAGTGGTGTCCGTACGACATGGAGCGCTGGTGGGCAGAGGTGCACACGCGGCCCTGCGCGTTCTCTGAGCTGTTCGACGCGCTCGCCGAGGTGTGCCTGCGACTGCGCGAGTACCAGCGCACCTGCGCGCTCTCGGCAGGCCAGCGGGTGGCCCACTCCGATGTGAAGCCGCGGAACCTCCTGCGGGCCCAGGATGCCCGATGGCTGCTGACGGACTTTGGAGCGTCGAAGTCGCGGGACATGGATGTGGGCGACTGGTCCGCCACACGGGTGATCCTGGGCACGGAGAGCTTCATCGCGCCCGAAGGCTTGTTCAACGCTCGCAAGTCACACCCGGAGGCGATGGACATCTGGTCCGTCGGCGCCACGCTCTACGCGTTGCTGCGCATGCACGCGCACCTGCGGGACGGTGGGCGCATGCCGATGAACGGCACGCATTCGAGCCAGTTCCGCTCGCATCGCGTTGCGCTCGTCTCCGACCTGCACCAGCGAAAGCCCTCGCTGTTCATCGACAAGCCCCTCGACCCCTCGCAGTTCGCCAGCCCCGATCGCATGCCGGACAAGGATCGCGCGGCCATTGCAGACGCACTTCGTCAGGGTTTTGCGCCCGACCACGAGGTCGCGGTCCTGGATGCCACCCTCGCGCTGCTCGATCGCGCGATGCGCATCGATCCCCAGCAGCGGTTCGCCGACTCGGGCGAGCTGGCCAACGCGCTCAGCGCGCTCGCTCGCCTCGCGCGCGTGGACGACGGCATCGAGGCCACCCGGGTCTCCCTCGCCACCGACGTCGGGCTCGCGCTCGCGAGCCTCAACGACCTCGACGACGAGATCAGCGCGCCGCACGACATCACGGGTGTCCGTCCGCTCGGCCCGCCCCCGCCAGGGTCGAAGCCCGCGATCAAGCCCACGCTCGCGACCTCGCCCGCCGCGCCGGCTGCCGCCGTGACATCCACGCCTTCGGCATCTGCGGCGACAGCCGCGCCCGTCGTGCCGCGCGGCCCGATGGCGTCTCCCGCCGCCGCGTCTCCCGCTGCCGCGCCCCCAGGCGGCGCGTCTCCCCCTGCCGCGCAAGCCGCGGTGTCTCCCCCCGCAGCTTCGTCGCCCCTGGCGGCAGGGCCGACCTCCCCCTCGGCGGTGGCGGTCTCCCCGGCGGCGACGAGCGCGCCCGCGGCGCCGGCAGGCCCTCCGCCCTCGGTCGCGCCGGGTCGGCCCTCGGCCCCGCCCGGGGCGGTCGCGGCAGTCCAGCGCGCCCCGGGCGCGGACGCCGAACCCAGCAAGCACGTGGTCGTCGCCGGTGGCAATGCGCGGCCCGCGCCCCTCATCATCCAACGCCCGCTTGAGGATCGTGATCCGGTGCCCCTCGTGGATGGTTCCGGGCGGGCCCTGCCTCCTCCGCCTCCCGCGGTACCGCGCGAGAGCCGCCCGGACGGCCCGCGCGTTTCCCGCCGCAACGGGGGCCGCCTGCCGGGGTGGCTCGGCGTCGGCATCTCCGTGCTGGTCGCGCTGCAGCTCGTGAGCATCGGGCTGCAGATCACCCAGCTGCTGGTGGCGGCCCGCCGCGAGACGACGCCCCCGCCCGCGCCTGCCGTCGTCGCGGCGCCCGTGGTCGCGCCGGAGCCCCTCACCGGGCTGGTGCTCGTGGCAGGCGGCGAGGCCTATCTGGACCAGGTTGGAAAACGCCTGCCGATCGGCACCGTCCCCGTCGGCCGGTACACGCTCTTCGTGCTCCCGGCCGGCGCCACGGACTTCATCGACGAAGGCACCGTGGAGGTCCATGCCGACGACCACCTCGTCTTCCACTGCACCACCGAGGGATGCGTGAAGAGCGGGTGATAGGTTGGGCGGATGAGAATCACCCGCGTCTACACCCGTACCGGCGACAAAGGCACCACGCGACTCGTAGGGGGGCAGGAGGTCCCGAAGGACCACATCCGCATCGCCGCCTACGGCACGGTGGACGAGCTGAACAGCATCCTCGGCATCATCCGGGTGTTCCTGCGGGAGAGCCCGATCGACGAGGCCGGCCGGACGCTCCTCGACGGGCAACTCCACAGGATCCAGAACGATCTGTTCAATGTCGGCAGTGACCTCGCCACGCTGCCGGCGGACAGGTGGCCGGGCATGTACCTGGTGGGGGGCGGCGACGTGACGCAGCTGGAGACCTGGATCGACACGCTCAACGAGGCGGTGGGCCCGCTCACCGAATTCATCCTCCCCGGCGGGGGGCGCGTGGGCGCGTTCTTCCACCAAGCCCGGACCGTTTGCCGGCGCGCCGAGCGAGAGTGCGTCGGGCTGATGAGGGCAGAGCCGGGGGCCGGCGAGGGGGCGATGCGCTACCTCAACCGACTGTCGGACTACCTCTTCGTGGCCGGGAGATGGGCGGCTCGACAGGCTCGGGAGCCGGAACCGTTGTGGGAACGGCCGAAGCCAGCGGTTTGACAGAAACAGCGGCGGGATGCCGATGGGCGCGTTAGTTCGCGCTCCCTTGAGGTTTTTGAGTATGAGCACTGACATCCAACGCATCCAGATTGACGGCCTTCGCTCCTCGGAACCGACGAAGATCCATGCGCTCGTTGGAGACGTGTTGCGGCACCACCTCGACAGCATCCACCCCGCGTGTGTGGCCGATCTGTTTGCGCTCTCGGAGCTCGCGCTGCCCACCAGCCTCGCCGCCGACCTGCGCGCATGGAGCACCCGTGCCTCGCAGGAGCTGCGTGACATGCCTGACAACGGCACGCGTGGCGCGTGGATCCACGACATCAGCGAGGTGCCCGCGGGCCGGGTGCCCGCGCGCTTGCGCGAGGCCGTGAGTGCCCTGCTCCCGATCTCGGGCGGCGCGGTGGTCGAGCAGATCGAGACGCTCGCGGCCGTGTGGTCGGAGACCGCCCCGGACGTGCTCGTGCTGCCGAAGAAGCGCGCTGCGCCCAAGGCAGTGGCGGGCGCCCCGGTGAAGCTCGCGGCTGTGAAGGGCGCGAAGGTCGTCAAGGTCGCGAAGGTGCCGAAGGCTCCGCGCACGCCGGTCGCGCAGATCGATCCGCGGCGCGCCGAATGGGTGCGTGACGACGCGGTGACCCGCCTGAACGCCTCCGAGTACTCGGAGCGCGGTCTCAAGGAGAGCATCTTCCTCGGTGGCATCAAGCACCGCTCGCCCTACAAGGACATGACCGACGAAGAGATCAAGGTCACGCTCCGGAAGCTCGAGCGCGAAGGCAAGGTCAAGCACACCGGCGAGCGCTGGCTCGCGCGCTGAACAAGCGGGCTCTGCCAGGCGGCGCGTAGCGTGCCCCGCGGTGGGGTGGAGCAGCGGTACGACTGCGGGCTCCGGACCCCGCCCGTTGCGAGCGCGCTGCCCCCCTCAGTCCTGAACCACGGCGGTGTGCATCTCGCGGGTCCAGGTCTGGATCTCCTCCCCGTCGGAGGCGATGGTGCTGTCGTGCTTGCCGAAGCCGATGTAGATGTTCGTGACGTCGACCTGGATCGCGTCCGAGAGCTGCGCCCAGATCGACGAATCGATGGTGAAGGACGAATCGCCGGTCGTCTTGCAGGTGAGGCCCTGGATGAGCTGGCCGTTGGTCTCCCGGCGGATCTGGACCCAGCTCTCGTCCCAGTCGGAGGCCTCCCAGGAGACGTCGACCTCCTCGCCGAATTGCACGCCGTTGTTCGTGCCGTCCGTGCCGTCGACCACCGAGGTCACCGTGCCCGGAGCAGGCGACCGCGCGCCCGAGAACACGTCTGCGTCTGAGATCGTGGTGCCATCACCGAGCACGTCCTCGGGGTAGGCACAGGAGTGGCTGCTGGCGAAGGCGCTGCCGGCGTAGAAGCCCGTGTTGAGGTGCTGCATCACACCGCTGTAGACGGTCCCGTTCGCCCAACTGGGGGTCTCGGGCAGATCGTAGGCGGCCGAACCGGCGTCTTCGGGGAAGATCGCGAGCGAATCGCTGCACCCGGAGTCGGGCACGCTGCGGTCCACCAGCCCGTCCGGGGCGTACTCGAGGGTGATGTTGTAGGCGTAGGCGCCCTCCCAGCGGGTCGCGGGGCCGCCGCCCGTGTCCTCCTGCGCGCAGCCCCAGGTATAGAGGTCGGCGTAGAGACGGGCGTCGACCGCATCGCCCCGCCCGAGCCCGACGGACTTGGTGCCACACGCGACCATGGGGAGGAGGAGGAGGGGAAGGAGGGTTCGCATGGTCCAATCGTAGCGCAGGCGCGGGGCGCGTGCGACGCTGCGGGGCGCAGCATCCGTCGTTCGGCGCGACGGGCCGTCCGACTTGCGGGGTTGTCGAACGCCACCTGACGGGTAAGGATGTGCGGGCCACGGGGGCGTGGCGGAACGGTAGACGCGCTCGGCTCAAAATCGAGTTCCCGAAAGGGAGTGCGAGTTCAATCCTCGCCGCCCCCACCCCAGACGCGCGAGTACGCGCGTCTGGGTCCCCGTGAGTCCGGAGCGGTGTGAGGCGGTCGCAGCGGCGACGGCTGCGCCAGCTCGCCGTCCGCTGCTCGCCCCGCGTTCCGGATGGGCGTCTGGGTCCCTGTGAGCGTGAAGCCCTTCCAGGCGGTCGCAGCGGCGACGGCTGCGCCAGCT
>CAIQVJ010000020.1 GCA_903875225.1 uncultured Pseudomonadota bacterium | reverse complement strand
CTCGACCTCCCCGCGTTCCCGGTACTCGATCCAGGCAGCAGCCCCCAGCCCGAGCCCCGTGTCGTTGGTGCAGGGGGGAAGGTGAACCGACCGGAACCGCCCCGAAGCCTCGATACGGGCGTTGGTTGGGATGTTCAGCGCAGCGCCACCCGCGTAGTAGAGGTGAGCCGCGCCGGTGGCGTTCTGCCATCCGAGGATTGCGGCCGTCACCTCGTCCTCGAAATGCGCCTGGATTGTGGCGGCGAGGTCCGCGTAGGGGGGTTGAGAGCCGAACGCAGCCCACAGCAGCGCAGCGACGTGCTCGGCGGGTTGGTCGAGGAAGAACCCGTGCTCTTCGAGGAATGCGCGCAAGAAGGGGACGACGTGGCCGTGCCCGGCGAAGCCCATGAACTTCCCGGGCATCGCGAGGTGTTCGTCGGGGCCGAGTCCGAGGGCCATCCGCGCGATCGGTCCGGTGTTGAAGTTGTTGACGGGCACCTTGAGGCGGTCCCAGGACGCTTCGACGAGACGCGCCTCGTGACCATCCCACCACCAGGCGGAGCACGCGGAGTCGGAAGCGCCGCCGTCGATGTGGACGAGCAGGCTGTTCGGCTCGAAGCGCCCGACGAACGGAAGGACGCTCGCGACGTGTGCGAATTCGTGGCAAAGGGCCCAGCCTTCGGCGGCGCGGGAGCGCAGCCCGTCCGGGTACCAGCGGACCCTCGCAGGCACCGGCGTTGCCGTGATGCCCACCGGAGCCGTCGGCTCGATCCGAAGGCTCCCGTCCGCGCTCTGGAAGCCGTCACCCACGAAGGCGTTGACGGACACGAAGCGCACCGGCTCGTCGCCGACCCGTTCTCGGATCAGCCCGCCGATGTACTCGTCCAGCCGGTTGTCGTGCTTCCGGCGCGTGATCCGCTCCAGGGCCACGACATCGATCACGCGCCCCTCCCGCATGAACGCCACGTTGTGATCGTGGGTGTACGTTGGCCGCCCGCCCCGCGTCGTGTCCTTGATGCCGTAGAGCCCGACGGTCAGCATGGGCGCTCCCGCCCACGCCAGACCGCGACTGCGCCGCCTTCACGGAAGTACACGGCGAACCCGTCCAGCGGCGCGAGCCACTCCTCGGCCGCCTCGGCACCGAACAGGAACGCCATCGCCGGCATGAGCACGGCATCGTGACTCACGCAGACCCCGGACCCACGGTTGATCCGGTCGATCCCAGTGGAGAGCAGCAACGGGACGGCCTCCGAAGCGGGGCGCATTCCGGGCAGCACGAGGCCGGCGACCTGGGCGCGCACGATGCCCTCAGTGGTGCGCTCCGCGAATTCCGCCGCGGCGAGCTTGCGATCGAACACCCAGGGTCCGGGCGAGCCCAGCCTCGTGTCATCGGCCGGCTCGCACCCAAGGCCCCGTGCCGTGACACGGCAGCGCAAGAACGGGCTTGCGACGGTCCATGCCACACGGCCAGCCAGGCGCTCCCCCAACGCTGCCACGCCCGCGTAGCCGGCGGCGGTGAGGTCCACGTCCGCGTAGGGCTCATCCGGCGGGAGCGGCGCCCGCTCACCGTGACGGAGGAACAGCACGAAGGGATCGGTGTCCGGGATCATCCGAGCTGCTCCAGGCCCCAGAACGTCAGCAACTCCATGCGCTGTTCAGGCGAGAGCGGCTCACTGGGGCCGCAACCACGGGCGATCATGACCACCTTCGCGTAGTGCTCCAACCCTTCCCCCCGCTGACAGGCGTCCCAGGCCGTCGGCGCCCCGGCCACGACCCCGTGCCGCGGCAGAATCGCCCAATTGTACGCCTCCATGTACGGCCGTAGCGCCGCCGGGCTCTGGTCCGACGAGATGCGCGCGTAGGGGTGGTGGGCACCGGCGCGGCGGTGATGTAGGTCTCGTGCAGGTTCACACCCGCGAGCGACGCAGCGACGGCGTACGGCGCGTGGGCGTGAACGACGCACCGACAATCCGGTCGCGTCCGATGCAGTTCGACGTGGAGGCG
>CAIQVJ010000019.1 GCA_903875225.1 uncultured Pseudomonadota bacterium | reverse complement strand
TAGCCGTCGCTGTCACCGTCAGCGTAGAAGGTGGACTTCGTGGCAGCAGAGGCAGAGCTGTCCGCGTTGTCGGCAACGCCGTCGCAGTCCTCGTCGGTGTTGGCGCTGTCGCAGATCTCGGTGGCCGCGGGGCTGATGGCGGCGTTGGTGTCGTTGCAGTCGGTGGAGGTCGCGAGGTAGCCGGAGGGCTGATCGCAGTAGCTGCCGGACGTGGAACCGCCGTAGCCGTCACTGTCACCGTCAGCGTAGAAGCTGGGCTTCGTGGCAGCAGAGGCAGAGCTGTCGGCGTTGTCGGCCAGGCCGTCGCAGTCCTCGTCGGTGTTGGAGGCGTCGCAGGTCTCGGTGGCGGCGGGGCTGATGGCGGCGTTGGTATCGTCGCAGTCGGTGGGGACCGGCGCGCCCGTGCCAGTGGCGCAGCTCAGTGTTGAACCGTCGACGACCACGCTCGTGCCGTAGTTGTCGCCGTCTCCGTCGGCGTAGCAGGAGTCAACGAGATCGCAGTCCTGGTCGATGCCGTCGGCCACGGTCTCGGTCGCGCCGGGGTTGATCGATGCGACAGCGTCGTTGCAGTCTACAGTGGCCGCGTAGCCGTCCCCATCCGCGTCGGCATAGCCGTAGTAGGCGTATGCACGGCCCGCGGAGGCATAACGCCGCGCCCCGACGATGACGTCGGCGTAGCCGTCCCCGTTCACGTCGCCCGCGCCCGCCACGGACTCCCCGAAGTTGCTGTTCGTCGCCTCTCCGATGAGCGTCGTCGCGGCGCTCGCCGAAACCCCGCTCGATGACCCGGCGTACACATACGCGCGGCCCGTGTTGCTGGAATACAGCGGGGCCCCCACGATCACGTCGTCGTACCCGTCGTTGTTCACGTCGCCCGCGCCCGCCACAGAATACCCGAAGTCGATGAACGTCGCCTCTCCGGTGAGTGTCCTCGCCGCGCTCGTCGAAACCCCGGGGGATGACCCGGCGTACACGTAAGCTCGACCCGTGCGGGAGGAATAGGCGTAGGCCCCGACGATCACGTCGTCGTACCCGTCCCCGTTCACGTCGCCCGCGCCCGCCACCGACACGCCGAACTCGTTGTTCGTCGCCTCCCCAGTAAGCGTCGCCGCCGCCGTGGTCGATACCCCCCCCGCACTGCCGGCGTAGACAAACGCCCGGCCCGTGTAGGAGGAATAGCGTTCCGCCCCGACGATCACGTCGTCGTACCCGTCGTTGTTCACGTCGCCGGCACCCGCCACGGAGTAGCCGAAGCTGTTCGCCGTCGCAGCTCCGGTGAGCGTCGTCGCCGCGCTCGCCGAAACCCCGCCCGACGACCCGGCGTACACATACGCGCGGCCTGTTTGGGAGACGTACCCGAAGGCCCCGACGATCACGTCGTCGTACCCGTCATTGTTCACGTCGCCTGCGCCCGCCACGGAGCATCCGAAGTAGTTCTGCGTCGCCGCTCCGGTGAGCGTCGTCGCCGCGGTTGTAGACACTCCACTCGCAGACCCGGTGTACACATACGCGCGGCCGGTATAGGACGAATAGCGGTGCGCGCCTATGATCACGTCGTCGTACCCGTCGTTGTTCACGTCGCCCGCGCCCGCCACGGAGTACCCGAAGAAGCTCGTCCCCTCACCGTTGAGCGTCGTGGTAGCGGTCGTCGAGAGCCCGCTCGATGACCCGTGGTACACATACGCGCGGCCTGTGCTGGAGGAATACCCGTAGGCCCCTACGATCACGTCGTCGTACCCGTCGTTGTTCACGTCGCCCGCGCCCGCCACGGCGTACCCGAAGCTGGTGCCTACCTCCCCTGTCACCGTCCACCCCGCCGTCGTGTACACCGGGTCGATCTCCACCGGGTACCGCGCCCCCCCATCCTCCACCCGCACCCGGAACCCCTCCTCCGTGCGTTCGAACCGCGCCTGCAGCGGAACGCCATCCGCGTCCCACGCCTCCAGCCCGTTCACCATCAGCAACCCGCCCGCGTCGCCCTGCAGCCAGATCTCCCCCTCCCCAACCGTGGCCTCCGCGCCCTCGACCGCGATCTCCATCGTGAGCGGCCCGTCGCCTTCCGGCGCAGCGTCAACCGTCCACCCCTGCTCAAACCCCTCCTCCCGGCTCGTCCACCACTCGGTCACGTCCGCGCCGCCGTACTCCAGCCGCCGCACGCAGTCCCCGCCGGGCTCGTTCATGTCCTCGATGCAGGCCCCCAGCCCTGGCGCCGCAGGCAGGGCGCCCTCGACCTCCCCGCGTCCAACACCGACAGTGCGGAGCGAGACCGAGTCTTCATCGAGCGTGAGGTGGGCGCCGTCCGCGTCGAAACGCCCGGTCAGGCCCCGCTCGGGCACCTCGGCCAGGAAGCCGCCGCCGTCAGCAACGAATGCGTGGGAGGCATCCCGGATCCGCGCCTGGACCTCCGCCATCCACGAGTCATTCGCGCCGGACGGGCGCGGGGCGGACTCGGGAGCCGCTGCCGGATC
Organism: uncultured Pseudomonadota bacterium; assembly: GCA_903875225.1. Taxonomy (GTDB): domain Bacteria; phylum Myxococcota_A; class UBA796; order UBA796; family SXON01; genus CAIUMM01. Next base: position 251,955 of record CAIQVJ010000019.1, on the reverse strand, counting down.
GGCCAGACCCGGCAGATCCCCGGGGGCCGGGGCCCGCTGCGGTGCACAGCCAGCGCCATTCAGCGAAAACACGGCGACAAATGCGGCGGCGTCCCAACGGAAGTTGCTCATCCGCGAACTGTCACACATGGCACTCCCGACGTCCACGGGCCACGGGTCGGTCGGATGACGGAGCAAAGCAAAAACATGGCCAAGCTGCGTGGTGTCATTACAACACAGTGGCAGTCACATTGACTACATCATCACGACCCCAACGGGGAGACAATCCAGGTTCCCCCATCGGCACGCCACATGCACTGCGGGCCGACACAACGAGGTCCCCATGCTCTCCCCCTCCTCCACCGTCGCCATGCTCGCCACCGAGCGCCCCATCGCCGTCCGCATCCTCCAGCGCCACGGCATCGACTTCTGCTGCGGTGGTCACCGTTCGCTGGCGGATGCCTGCGCGCAGAGCGGCATCACGGCAGACCTGCTGCTCGCCGAGGTGACCGCCGAGGAGCAGCGTGCCGCCCCGAGCCCGCGCCGGTGGGACGCGGCCCCCCTCCCCGAGCTCGTGAACTACCTGCTCATCCAGCATCACCGCCCGCTCGACACCGAGCTCCCCCGGCTCACCGGTCTCGTGAACAAGGTCTGCTCGGTGCACCGCGATCTGGACCCCACCGGTTTCGATGCCATCCGCAGCAGGTGGCTGGCGCTCCGGGACGACCTCGTCCCCCACATGGAGAAGGAGGAGCAGGTGCTGTTCCCCTGGATCATGGCCGGGAAGGGCGGAGACGCCGGCGGGCCGATCGCGACCATGGAGCAGGAGCACGTGGCGGTGGGCGGGCTCCTGAAGGAGCTGCGGGTGCTCACGAACGACTACCGCGTGCCCGAGGAGGCATGCGGGAGCTGGCGTGCGCTGTGGGCGGGGCTGGAGGCTCTCGAGGCCGACCTTCACACCCACATCCACCTCGAGAACAACGTGCTGTTCCCGCGGGCGCTCGACGAGGGGTAGGGCCGCCCGGCGATGGTCGCTCCGCGTGCCCGCGCCTACATTCCTCCGTCCCCAGCCGCGTTAGCCACCGCCCGGAGCGATTCCATGTTCGAAGCCAGCGAGATCAAGCGCCTCATCGAGGCCGGCATCCCCGGCGCCACCGCCATCGTCCTCGACGATGCTGGCGACCACGAGCACTTCACGGCGGAGGTCTCGGCACCTTCGTTCGAAGGGCTCTCCCTGGTCAAGCAGCACCAGGCCGTGTACCGGACGCTCGGCGAGCGCATGGGCCGGGAGATCCACGCCCTCGCCCTGAACACCTTCACCCCGGCCCAGTGGGCCTCACGTACGGCCCGATAGGGCACGGAGCATCGCATGTCTGACACACGCGCCCGCATCGATCAGCTCGTCAAGACCAACCCGGTCGTGCTGTTCATGAAGGGCAACCGCTTCTTCCCCCAGTGCGGCTTCTCGGCCCGCGCCATCGGCATCCTGCAGCAGACCGGCGTGAAGTTCGAGACCGTGGACGTGCTCTCCGACCCCGAGATCCGCCAGGGCATCAAGGACTACGCGAACTGGCCCACGATCCCCCAGCTCTACATCAAGGGCGAGTTCGTCGGCGGCTCGGACATCATGGCGAGCATGTACGAATCCGGCGAGCTGCAGAAGGCGCTCACCGCGGGGTGAACCCTCCGGGCTACACTCCGACATGATCGTCATCCCGGCTCGAAACGAGGCCCCGCGGATCGGTGGGGTCGTGCGCCAGGTGCTGGAGATGCACCCGGACGTGGCCGTCGTCGTGGTGGAGAACGGCTCCTCGGACGGCACCGGGGAGGTCGCGGCCGCCGCGGGCGCGCGCGTGCTGCGCTCGGCACCCGGGTATGCGCGGGCGCTGCGAACCGGGTTCATCCACGCGCTGCGTTCGGGTGCCACCTGGGTGGTGCAGATGGACGCCGACGGACAGCACCCGCCGGAGGGGATCGAGCGGCTGAAGCACGCCCTCCAGGGCGCCGATCTGGTGGTGGGCTCCAGGTTCGTCGCCGAGCCGGGGTACGCCGTACCGGCGGAGCGGCGGCTGGCGATCGCGGTGCTCGGCCGATGGGCGAGCGTGTGCGCCGGCCAGCGGCTCCTGGACGTGACCTCCGGCTTCCGGGCGTGGCGGCCGGACGCGCTCGCCATGATGGTGGCGGACTACCCGGAGGAGGTGGCCGACGCGAACGTGCTGGTCAGGGCCATCCGAAGGGGCCTGGTCGTGCGGGAGCTGGGGGTGGAGATGCACCAGAGGAGCGGCGGGGTGTCGATGCATACGCCGGTGAGCGGTGTCGGCTTCGCGATGCGGATGGCGGTGCTCACCGGCTGGGAGGGGCTCGCCGGCCGACCCGGGATGCGCCCGGGTGCGGGCCCGGACCCGGCATCTTCCGGTTAGCTCCCGTACATGCGCCGCCGCGACCTCCACCTCCTCCCCCTGCTCGAGCGTGACCAGCCGCCGCTGTCCCGTCGGACGTTCCTTTCCGGGCTCTCGGCCGCCGCGTTGGCGGGGTGCGCCGGGACCGCGGAAGACTCGGCCGCCCCCATCCCCTCCGGAGCGATCGAGCACGTCATCTTCATCATGATGGAGAACCGCAGCTTCGACCACATGATGGGCTCGCTCAAGCTGCTGGAGGGCAGCGCGGTGGACGGGCTCGTGGAGGGCATGGCCAACACCGGAAACGACGGCACGGTCTACCCGATCGCCCCATCCACCATCGCCTGCCTCCCGAGCCCGCCGCACAGTTGGGAGGCCTCCCACAGCCAATACGCCGACGGTGCCAACACCGGGTTCGTGACCCAGTACGAGGATCACGGTGGCGACGCCGCCGGCGAGGTCATGGGGTACATGACGCGCGTCGAACTGCCCGTGACCTATGCCCTGGCCGACCAGTTCTGCCTCTGCGAGCAATGGTACTGCTCGGTGATGGGCCCCACGTGGCCGAACCGCATGTTCGCCCACGCCGGCACGAGCGACGGGCAGAAGGACAACTCGCTGCCCCAGGGCGGCGGGTTCACGTTCCCCACCATCTGGACCCACCTCGACGCCATCGGCGTTCCCTGGATGTACTACTACTTCGACCTGCCGTTCATCGGGATCTTCGACGGCCACCTGAAGGACGGCTTCCACGGCTTCCTGGAGGACTTCCTCGACGACTGCGCCAAAGGCACGCTACCGCCGGTCGTGTGGGTGGATCCGGGGTTCACCTACAACGACGACCACCCGCCCCACCACGTGAGCATGGGGCAGGAGTTCATCGCCGCGGTCTTCGACGCCATCGGCAGGAGCCCCCTGTGGGAGAAGTGCCTCGTGGTGCTCACCTACGATGAGCACGGCGGCTTCTTCGACCACGTCGCCCCGCCCACCACCGACGACGACAACGCAGGCGACGGGTTCGACCAGCTCGGCTTCCGTGTGCCGACCCTGGTGGTGGGGCCATGGGTCAAGCAGGGCCTGAACAGTGAGGAATTCAACCACACCTCCTGGCTGAAGTACCTCTGTGAGGTGTACGCCATCGAACCCTGGACCACGCGCATCGCCACAGCCCCCTCGCTCGCATCCTGCATCGACCAGGATCGGATGGCCCGGAACGAGCCCCTTCCGCCGCCGGTGATCCCGGGCATGGAATTCATCGACGAGGACACGCTGGGCAGCGAGTGCTTCGGCGGCGGGCTCGGCCCCACGGCCCCGCCCGCCTCGGGCGAGCCCGAAGGTTCGGAGGGCCTGGGCCAACCCGAACTGCGGGCGTTCATCCGCGCGCGCATGCCGGAACTCGATCACACGGCGTCGGGCCCAGAGCGCCTGGCCGCGATCCGTCGCCGGCTTCGCGCGTAGTGGCACGGGTCCTGGTCGTAGACGACGAGGAGTCGAACCGCACCGCGTTGGAGCGCATCTTTCAGCGCGAGGGGTGGTCCGTGAGCCTCGCCGCGGATGGTCGGGAGGCGCTCGACAAGCTCCGCGCGGACAGGCTCCGCGGCGAGGAGCCGGGCGTGCTGCTCACCGACGTCAAGATGCCCGGCATGAGCGGGCTCGACCTCCTGCGCGCCGCGAAGCAGGTGGCGCCCGAGGTGCAGGTGATCCTGATGACCGCCTACGGGACGGTCGAGGCGGCCGTGGAGGCGATGAAGGAGGGCGCGTACGACTTCGTGACGAAGCCGCTCAAGCGCGCGGAGGTCGTCGCGAGCATCCAGAAGGGGCTCGACCGCGCGGAGCTCCTCGCGGAGAACCGGCGGCTGCGGGAGCAGATCGCGGGGGTGGCCGAGCGGACCACCGAGCTCGTCGGGCAGAGCGCCGCCATGCGAACGCTGCTCGACGAGGCCGGCCAGGTGGCGCCGTCGATGGCGAGCGTGCTGATCACCGGCGAGAGCGGGACCGGAAAGGGCGCCCTCGCGCGGTGGATCCACCTGCAGAGCGGCCGACGCGGGGCCAGGATGGTGACAGTACACTGCGGCGCGATCCCCGAGAGCCTGCTGGAGAGCGAGCTTTTCGGCTACGAGGCCGGCGCGTTCACCGGCGCGACGGGGCGAAAGGAGGGGCGCTTCGACCTCGCGGCAGGGGGTACGCTCTTTCTGGACGAGGTCACCGAGATGCCGCCCGCAGTGCAGGTCAAGCTGCTCCGTGTGCTGCAGGAGGGCGAGTACGAGCGCCTCGGAGGCACGCGAACGCTCCGCGCAGACGTGAGGGTGCTCGCAGCCACGAACCGCGACCCCGAACAGGCGGTGGCGGAGGGCCGGCTGCGCGCGGACCTGTACTACCGGTTGAACGTGATTCGCCTGCACGCACCCGCGCTCCGCGAGCGCCGGGAGGACATCGCGCTCCTGGCCCGCTATTTCCTGGCCGTCCACGCGCGCCGGAACCACAAGCCGGTGCACAGCATCGAGGGCGACGCGCTCGCGGCGTTGGAGGCCCACAGCTGGCCGGGCAACGTGCGGGAGCTGGAGAATGCGATGGAGCGGGCCGTGGTGTTGAGCCGCGAAGACACGGTGCGGGTGGCCGACATGCCCCCGGCGATCCGCTCCGCAGAGCCCCACGGCGAGAGCGGCTGGCTCACCTTTGCCGTGGGTACCTCGTTCAGCGAGATGGAACGCCGGATGATCGAGGCGACGGTCCGGCGGTGCGCGGGGGACCGGAGCCTCGCCGCTGCGATGCTCGGGATCACGGCGCGCACGATCTACCGGCGCGAGGCCGAGTGGCGCGAGGCCGAGGAGCGGGCGGAGCCCGGAGCCGAGGAGAAGACCGATCCGGGACTGTAGGCGCGAGCGCCGTCAACGCCCTACGGCGCGCGCCATCAAGAGGTCGTCCCGCACGCTGCCGTCCGGGAATGCGTACTCCCCCACCCTGCGGCCCTCCTCGACGAACCCGAGCGACCGGTAGAGCGCGATGGCGGGCAGGTTGTGCGCGTACACGGCGAGCGCGAGCTTCCTCACCGCGCTGGTGCCAGCCCACTCGATCATCCGCTCCATGAGCGCCCGCCCGACGCCCCGGCCGCGCCAGTCCCGACGGACGAGGACCTCGACATGGCCCACGTGGCGGTTGCGACGAAACGCCCCGGGTTGAACCTCCACCACGCCGATCACCTGATGACGCGCCCGAGCGACGAACAGGCAGCGCGAGGAACCCGGAGCGGCGTCCCCGGCGCGTATCCGCACGATCATCGCCTCGATGGAGACCACGAACTCCCCAGGTTCGGCCACCAGGAACTCGCCCTCGGCCACGACGCCGGCGCGGAGCGAGATGAGCCCCGCAGCATCGGACGAGACCGCGGGCGCGAGGGTGAAGTCGGCGACCATGGTGCCATCTATCTGGGCAGCGAAGCCCGGGCCCCCGCCCCGGGGACGTCCGCCGTTTGACGGCCCGCAGGTCCTTGACACGCCGGCTTCGATCCTGCTAAACCGTGCCTCGAACCCGGAACTCCGATGCGCCACACTCTTCTGCTCCTGCTTGCGTTGCCAATCTTTGCGGCCTGCGACTCCCCCGCACCGGAGAAGAAGCCAGAGCCGAAGAAGGATGCCGATAGTTGCGCTTTGGACATGAGCAAGCTCGACGGCACGGCCTGGGTCTGGCTGCGGCCCCAACCCTCCGGGCCCGACAAGCAGCAGCCGGCCACGCGCATGAAGTTCCACAACACCGACGGCAAGCTGAAGGTGGACTACACCGCGAGCTCCCTCTCCGAGGTCTACCCCTACAGCTGCGAGATGAACGCGAAGGGCTCGATCGCAACGTGCATCGAGGACGACGTCCACGCCAAGGAGTGGTCGCGCGCCTGGGGTGCCACGCACGACGGCAAGGTGGACACCGCAGCTCTCTCCGCTGCCACGGGCATCCCCGCAGCCGAGTTCGACAAGGTCTCCAAGGAGATCGAGAAGGAGCTCGCGCAGCTCAAGGGCGACGAGCGTACGGAGACGTTCAAGACATACAACAGCCCCAACAACAAGATCCGTGGCAAGATCCTCGTCGCGGTGGACACCAAGAAGTGCATGTTGACCGTGCAGGACAAGTACATCGCGATGGTCGACAGTCGCCCCAACGAGTACGAAAACCCGGTCGGCACCGCCAAGTTCCAGCAGAGCCAGGAAGACTGGCTCTTCGAGGCCTGCAAGGACGTCGAGTCTGCGAACACCGTGGTGGCCGACGGCGCGACGGCGCACACCTACCCGGCAGGCACCTACGAGTTCACGTCCACGCTCAGCCTCAAGGACAGGCCGGACCCCAAGTGCACCTACTCGGCGAACATCTGGAAGGATTGGCTCGCCCTCACCCCCAACCTCGCGCCGGACGACCCGAAGAAGGTGAAGTGGAGCATCAAGGTCCCGCTCGACGCCAAGGGCCCCCACGTGATCAGCTTCGAGCGGTACAAGACCTGCGGGAGCGCGCCCCCCGAGAAGATGGGGATCTCCTGCGCGAAGATCCACATCGAGTAGGTGCTCGGGGCCCTACGGCGAGAGCCGCAGGATGCCCGACAACGTGATGAGCGACTGCGCCCGGAGGACCTGCCCCCACGGCGCGTCGGCCGCCGCCCCCGCAAAGTAGGCGTCCAACTGTGCCGAGGCATACGTGGAGTCGTCCCCGGGATCCGGGGTGAGCTGCGCAAGCTCCTCGGGGGGCACCGTGAGAGCGCCATCCTCGGTGGGCATGCACGACAGGGCCTCGAAGATCTGGTCGTCGGAGCTCCGTCGGTTGCGGAGGACGAACATCTCCGACACCGTGGCCTCGCCCTCGGAGGTGGTGGGGAACGGGCCGCCCCACTCCCAATCCCACTCCAGTGGTTCGGACAGCGACTGGGGGAGCACCCCGTTGTCCAGATCGTCGGGCGCAGGCACCTGTTGGTGGATGTCCGGCCCCACCGAGATGACATCGCGTAGGTTGAACGCCGGAATCTCACCGGGCACGCCGATGCCGGACAACGAGAGGGTCTGCCCGAACGGGAACGTGTCCCGCGTGCAGTCGTCCAGGTGGTAGGTCAACGCACCCCCGTCAGCCTCCTCGCGTGCGAGCAGGAGGCTGATGTCCGCGTTCGTGGCCTGTAGTTCAGGTCCCGCGTCCAGCGTGCCCTGCACCGTCATGCTGCCGCCGGTGCCCGGGTCGTCCGGGTCCAGCTCGGTGAACGCACAGGTTCCGGCGTCGGAGGGCATCGTGATGGTCTGCCCCGTGCCCCCGTCGCCGTACCCGTCGTCCTCCTCCACGGTGTAGAAGGCGACGTCGAAGGAGCACTTCCCGGTGTCGTCCCCGAAGTTGGAGTACTGGAAGATCAGGTTGACGGACGCGTCGGCCACCTCGGCCTCGACGCCTGTGTCGACCCCCTTGCCGGCGCCGAGGTGAAAATCGCGGCACCCGGCCGCCAGGGCCAGGAGGCAGAACGGAGAGGAGCGCCAGGTCACGTCGAAGTCTATGCACGGCCTCCCGGAGGCTGTCAAGCGTGCGGGTCTACTCGCGCTCCCCGGCGGTCTCCCCGGTCTCGGCGGATCCTTCCCCAGCTACATCCACACGAAAGGCGTCACGCAGCGCCCCTCCGCCCATGCCCTGGCCCAGGAGCCACATCAGCTTCACGGTCGCGGCCTCGAGCGTCATCGCGCCGGTCCCGACCGCGCCGGCCTCCATGGCAGCCCGCCCGCCCTCGTACGCGCCAAGGTCCACCACACCGCGCAAGCACTGGCTGTGCAGCACGATGGAGACCCCGGCTTCCGTGGCCCGCCGGATGCTCCCGGGCCACAGGTCCTGGGGCACGTTCCCGGCGCCGAACCCACGGATGACGACCCCGCGCGCACCGGTCTGGACCGCGGCATCGAGGATCGCCGGACCCGCGCCGGGCACCACCTGCAGCACCACGACCCGGCTCTCGAACCCGCCCGTGACGCGGAGGCCGGATTCGCCCGGCGGCAGGGGGTTTCCGGTGTGGCGGATCGCGACGCCCATCTCGACGAGCGGGCGGAAGGTCGGGCTCTCGAAGGCCTCGTAGGACTGGATGCTGATCTTGGTCGCGCGGTTCCCGCGGTAGAGTCGGCGCCCGAAGTAGATCCCCACCTCGGGGACCTGCATGGTGGCGCACAGGGCGGCGTGGATCAGGTTGTTCCTGGCGTCGGTGCGAACGAACGCGATGGGACGCTGGGCGCCGGTGAAGACCACGGGTCGGTCCAGCCCGCGCAGCATGTAGGAGAGCGCGCAGGCTGACCATGCCATGGTGTCCGTACCGTGGAGGATCACGATCCCGGTGAATTCCGGGATCCGGCGGGCCACCGCCGTGGCCATGGCGGTCCAGTGCCCCGGCCCGATGTCCGAAGAGTCCAGGTTGCAGAGCAGCTCCGCCTCCACGTCCACCTCGGCCTCGAGCCCGCGCACGTAGGGCAGCACGTCCTCCGCGACGTGCGAGGGCGCGAGCGGCCCCGGGTCACGGCGCAGCATGCCGAGCGTGCCGCCGGTGTAGAGGAAGAGTACACGGGGCTTGGCGGGCGCAGTCACGGGGTGACGGGCTCGGCGGGAGCTGTGCCGGCGGCCGGCGCCGCCCCGCTGCAGAAGTCCTCGTTGCCCGCCGCGCTCCGGCACAACACCCCGGGCTGCTGGACGGACTGCCCGGAGGTGCGGGCGTAGTCCAGCCACTCGCGAGAGGCATCCTTGGCGGTGCCCCGCCACTGCCCGGCGTCTGCCTCGTTCTCCTCGGTGCGCTCGTCGAGGTAGGTCTGCTCTGCGTCGAGCCAGAGCCGCGACGCCACCTGCGCGCGCAGTCCGAGCAGCGCGTACACCCGCTGGACGTAGGTCGGCCCCTGCCACACGTGCTTGTTCTCCAGGGCGTAGTCCGCCCAACGCAGCGCGGTCGGCGCATCCTCCACCTCCCCACGGGAGAGCAGGAGCGCGTAGCGGAAGCACAGGTCGGGGTCCGATCGGTCGATCACCTCGAGGTGGCGGGCTGCGAGGCGCATCCACTCGGCGGTGTCGCCGCGCCCCTCCGCGTTCACCATCAGCACGCGTGAGACCTTGTCCCGCGCCGTCTGCAGCGACTCCTGCGCGATGCGGTCCTCGAGGCACTCGACGTCGCTGTTGGTGAGCATCCCGATCATCGCAGCGGGCTCGAGGCGCACCAGATCGTCGCAGGCCGCCGTCGAGACGGCCTCCACCACGGGCGCCGGAGCCGGAGCAGCCTTCGCCCTGCCCCGCTTCTTCTTCTTGCCCTGCTTCGCCGCGGCTGCCCGCTCCAGCGTGTCGACCTCCGCCCGGGCATCGCCCACCTCCGGCACGATGATCGGCACCTCGACCCCGTCCACCACGATGGTCGCAGCATCGTAGCGACTCACGAAGGCGCGCAGGGCGGCCAGGCGCTCGACGTCGGTGGGCAACTGCTTCCACACCTCCGAGGCATCGGCGAGCACGGCCTCCGTCGCAGCCTGCACACGCCGGGCACGCTCGGCTTCGGCCAGCTCGGCGATCTGGTCCCGGGTCGGGCCCTCGCCCATGTTCTTGGTGGCGAGCGCCCAGTCCATCACCGTAGAACGCGCCTCCTTGGTAGGCTTCTGCATGGGCCCGCCGACCGCGCGGACGAGCCGGGCCACGTAGGCCTGCGCCTCGCCGACGCTCACGTGGCCATCCTCCGCGCCGCCCAACGCGCCGTCTGCCCATCCCCGCAGCCCGCCTACCGTAAAGTAGGTGAACATCGAGTGGCCGGCTGCCTCATAGACAGCGCTCGCCTCGGCCGTGGAGGTCGAGACCCACAGTTCGGTGTGGTCATCCTTCGGCACGGGTACCGGCGAGAGCACGGCGAACCGGCTGCCGGGAAAAAGTTCCTCGCCGTGGCGTCCGAGCCCACCGAACCCGGCATCGACCACGACGACGGTGCGCGCGGCCTTGCTGCTCTTGCCGGCTCCCATGAGATCGGTCAGCGCGACACCGGTGACCGACGCGAATTCCGGTGCGACGTCTGCCGGGAGCACGATCCGCCCGCCATCGCCCGCGATGCCGCCGTGCCCCGCGAAGTACAGCCAGAGGGTGCCGTTCTTCCGTACGCGCCCGGGCAGCGTGACGAGCGCGGTGCGGATCTCGGCGGCCGAGGGGTTCTCGAGCCGTACGATGTTCCCCGCCGGCAAATCGGCGTTTCCCGTGAGGAAGTCCGTGAACGCGTCTGCATCTGCGCTGGCGTCGGAGGCGTCGGGGATCGACGCATAGTCCTCCACCGCGATGACGAGCGCGGCGTCCTTTCGGGAGCGACCGGTGCCCTTCTGCGGGTCCAGCGCCGGCGGGTCGAAAGCGAGCACCGGCCGGGTGAGCGCGAGGAGCGGGAGCAGCGGCAGCAACGGCAGCAGAATCACGCGGCTAGCCTACCACGGCGGGGGGGGAGGCCGGGGGGGGGCCGGCCAGGACGCCAGACCCGGGCAAACGGGCGGTCGACAGCGGAGCCCAGCCGGGCGCCCCGCGACGACAGCCCGCCGCCCCCTATTTCAAGTCCTCCGCGAGCGCGTCCGTCGCCTCGACGAGCCTCGCGAGGATGCCATCCTCGAACGCGCTGTGACCGGCCTCGGGCACGATGTGCAGCGTGGACTCGGGCCACGCTGCGTGGAGGTCCCAGGCGCTCGTGACCGGGCACACCACATCGTACCGGCCCTGCACGATGATGCCCGGCACGTGGCGAATCCGGTGCACGTCGGCCAGCAGCTGGTCGTCCCGGCTGAAGAACCCGCGATGGATGAAGTAGTGGCACTCGATCCGCGCGAACGCCAGGGCGAACTCGTCGGAGGCGTAGTGGTCCACCATGTCGGCGCTTGTCGACAGCTTCGAGGTCCGTCCCTCCCACACGCTCCAGGCCTTGGCCGCTTCGAGGCGCACCGCGGGGTCGTCCGACGTGAGCCTCCGGTGATACGCGGAGACCAGATCGCCCCGTTCCTCCGCCGCGATCGGCGCCAGATAGTCCTGCCAGTAATCGGGGAACAGCCAGCTCGCGCCCTCCTGGTAGAACCAGTGGATCTCCTTCTGGCGGAGCAGGAAGATCCCACGCAGCACGAGCGCGAGGGTCTGCGCCGGGTGCGCCTCGGCGTAGGCCAGGGCCAGCGTGCTGCCCCAGCTCCCGCCGAAGACCAGCCACCCGCTCACGTTGAGGTGATTGCGCAGCCGCTCCATGTCAGCCACGAGGTCCCACGTCGTGTTCTCCCGAAGCTCGGCGTGGGGCTTGCTGCGGCCACACCCCCGTTGGTCGAACAGGATGATCCGGTACTTCCTCGGATCGAAGAAGCGCCGGTGCACCGCGTCGCAGCCGGCGCCAGGACCGCCGTGCACGAACACCGCGGGGATCCCCCTGGGGTTGCCGCACTCCTCCCAGTAGACTTCGTGAATGGCGGAGACCTTGAGGTATCCGGTGCGAGAGGGCTGGATCTCGGGGTAGAGCATCCAGGGCTAGTAATCCGCGCCCCCGGGGCAGGGGGGGTGAATCTGTCGAAGTCGGCAGGGGCCGACGCCTGGAGGCCTGCCCTATGCAGGGAGATACAGCTCCAGCCACTCCTCCATCGACCGTGCAGACGTGGCCGCCGCTGCCACAGCCCCCAACCGGGCCGCGACCTTCTCCCGCGCGCTGGTGAGCGCCTTTCCGACCATCGGGTGCTCGATCGGCTCGTCGTCGACGAGGCCCATCCGCGCCATCATCTGCGCGACGTTCTGCCCGCCGAACCGGAGCATCAGCGGCTCGTCCAGCGCCGAGTAGAACACGGGGACCACGCCCGGGGCCTCGGACGCCAACCGCTCCAGGAGCGCGAGGTTCACGCCCGGCAGGGGGTGGTGCTCCACGACGACGATCGCGCCCTCGAGGCGGCGACCGGGCCGGTCGGCGAGCGTGACCTGCACGCCGCTGCCCGCCGCTGCGAGCGCAGCCTGCGCGCGGTCCCGCGTCGCGCCGAAGAACGCGATCACGGTGACCGGTCCCTCGAGCGCGGCACGAACCAGCGCGCGGTCACGCGCCGCCAGCGAGACCCACACGCGGTCCACGAAAGGTGGCCCGGCCGGAGCTCTCCTCGCGCGGAACCAGTCGAACATGTCGCCCGGTAACGCCCGCGGGGCGTCGCGGCGCGCGCTCCCCTCACCTCACCCAGACGCTGATGGAATTCTCCCCCGAGCCGGCGGCTCCGGTGTTCAGCCCGAGCGCCTGGCCAAACCCGCGTGCCGAGGACTCCACGCCCTGATCCGCGTCGTTCGGCCCGATCCCTCCGGTGGCCCCGGGTGTGGTCCAGCAGCCGGTGCCGACGTCCACCCCCCAGGTGGGGCCGTGGCTGTCGGCGCCGAACGCCAGGTCGACGACGTTGAACCCGAGATCCGTCGTGCAGAGCGGGCCGGACGCCGCCAGGGTGCCCGCTGCCATCGGCCAGGTGGTCGCCGGGTCGGTGGGCTGGTCGTCGAGGAATGCAGCCAGGGAGCGGCCGTCCCCCGGGGCATACGCAGCCCAGGTGCCGGAGGGCTCGTGCATGGCGAGCAGATCGGTCATCCCGACCCCGCCGTAGCCTTCGCCCCGGTAGTCGCCGGTGCCGTCGGCGTCACCCACGAGGTCCAAGTCCACCCGGGTGTCCCAGGTGAAGGTGTCCAGCCCGTCGTCACTCGAACGCTCCACGAGCGTCCACCCGCCGCCGTCCGTGGTCATGTCGCACGTGGCGCTCACGACGAATCCGTCCACATCGAGCCAATACACCCCGTCTCCACCGCTGCCGCCCTCGTCCAGCGCCGTCTGGCAATCGGCGACAGGACAGCTCGCGTCCCCGCCGGCGCAGGTCCGGACGGTGGTGGTGGAGGTGCTGGTGGCGCCGTCCTCGAAGCTGTCGTTGGGGGTGACGCTGCACTGCCACACCTCGCCCGCGGTGAGCGCAAGCGCGGGCACGGTGTCGCCCTCGTTCACGGTGGTCGTGGCCCCGCCGTAGGGCACGCCGTCCACCGTCCAGGAGAAGGTGAGCCCGACGGGGTCGTCGTCGGCGTCGTCCGCCGGCTCGGTCACCTGGCAGTAGATGTCGTTCATGCCCTCGATGGGGCTCTCGGTGGCGACCACGGTGGGGGGCTCGGGTGCGGTGTTCACGACGGTGAGCTCGGTGGTCGCCTCGGCGCCGTCGGACTCGGCATCGGACGGGAGCACGGTGAGGTGCACGGTCTGGCCCCTGTCGAAGTTCACACCGGAGAGGGTGCCGTGGAACGAGTATTCCACGCGGTCGTTCACCTTCCAGCCCCAGCTGTAGGTGACGTCGTCGCCATCGGCGTCGTAGACCTCCAACACGGCCACGGCCATGTCGTCGGTGCGCAGGGGATCCGGCGTGAGCGCCAGCGAGGTGATGGTGGGCGGGGTGTTCACGATCGTGACGCTGGCCTCTCCGGCGACACCGTCCATCACGCCGTCGTTGGGCACTGCACGCGCGGTCCAGACCTCGCCGCGAGTCGTCGCGGCGGCCGGCAGGGTGTCCGTGATGCTCGCGTCGGAGAGCACACCGTCCTGGTACCAGAGCCAGCTGTAGGTGACGGAGTCGCCATCGGCGTCCAGGGACTCCGTGAGGATCGAGGCGACCAGATCGTCATCCGAGCCTGGGGCCTCGGGGCTCACGCCGACGACAGGGGGCTCGGGCGGGGTGTCGACCGTGACGTCCACGGCGACGGAGGCAGCGGCCCCAGCGGGGTCCGTGACTGTAGCGGTGAGGGTGTGCGGGCCGGGACCCGAGAGCTCCGCGATGAGCGTGGCCGTACCGTCCGCCCCCGCCGTCACAGAGCCGAGGTCGCCCAGCAGCGCGTCTGTCCACAGGACGGAGAGGTCGGTCACGGTGTCGTCGGGATCGGAGACCTGAGCCGAGAGGGGCGTGGAGGTCCCCGAGGGAAGGCTCTCGCCCGGTACCGGGGTGAGCACCGTGATCGCAGGGGTCTGATCGACCACGACCGCGACGCTGGCGTTGCAGTCGTTCCCGTGGTCGTCCAGCGCCTGGACCGTCAGGATCTGCGACCCATCCGGGAGCACCGCCGTCGTGCTCGGGCCATCCGCGATCGCCCCGCTCGCCGTGGAGGTCCAGTAGATCGAGAGGTTGCCCCCCTCGGGGTCCACGACCTCGGCCTCCAGGCTCACCGTAGCGCCCGAGAGGAAGATCTCCCCCTCCGTCGGGGCGGTGACCGAGCACGTCGGGGGCTGGTTCTCCGGCGTCTCCTTGCTCTTGCAGCCGAGCACGACGAGGGGAGCGACGAGGAACAAGAAGCGGCGGGAGCAGGTGCGCATGGCACAGTCTACCCGGGGTTTCCCCCCGCTCCCACCTCCGCACCCGCTCGGGGCACCCGCACGTCCCACATCCCGGCCCGCGTGGGCGCGCCGACCAGCTCGGCGAGCCGCTTGAGGTACCGCTCGCGCGGCCAATCGACCGCGCCGAAGCGCTCCAGGTGCTCGGTGTGCACCTGACTGTCCACCAGCTTCACGCCAGAGGCGATGAGCCAGCGCATGAGCGTGACGAACGCGCACTTGGAGGCATCGGGGGCGTCTGCGAACATGCTCTCGCCAAAGTACATGTCCCCGAGGCTCACGCCGTAGAGCCCTCCCACGAGCTTCCCGTCCCGCCAGGCCTCGGCCGAGTGTGCGAGCCCGAGCCCGTGGAGGGTCACGTAGGCGCGCTGCATGCCTCGCGTGATCCAGGTGCCGCGTTGCCCCGGCCTCGGGCGTTGCGAGCAGGAGCGGATCACGTCGGCGAACGCGGTGTCGAAGCGGATCTCGTAGTCCCCCCGGCGCAGGATCTTCTCGAGCGACCGCGGAACGTGCATCTGCGCGGGCTCCAGCACGAACCGGGGGTCCGGCGAGTGCCACCAGATCGGCTCCCCCTCGTTGTACCAGGGAAAGATGCCGGCCCGGTAGGCCGCGATCAGGCGCTGGGAGGAGAGGTCCCCCCCGACGGCGATGAGCCCCTGCTCGGCGAGGTGCGCCGGCGGAAAGATCGGCAGCTCGTTCAGGCGGAACACCGGCATCAGCGCGACCAGAGCGACGGGAGCCGATCGTCTTCGAGGTCGGTCGCGTAGTCTGAAAGGAACGGCACCACGATGTCCCGGAGCTGCGCCGTGGCCGAGAGCGCGGCCGGCACCACCACGCCCCAGGGCGCGCCGTGCGCTTCGGCAAAAGCCCCGCGCGCGCGCGCACACACGCGGGCTTCGCGTTCGGGATCGCTCCCGAACTGCTCCGGGTTCACGACGGGTTGGAAGGGTTCGACGGGGATGGCATCGTAGTACTCACGGAACTGGCTCGTGGGGGCGAGGACCTGGCGGAGTCCGCAGGCATCCGCGAGCGCGGCCTGGAGCCGCAGGCAGGCGTGCTCCCGCCAATCCAGCTCCGAATCGAGGGCAAAGCCCCAATCCCGCTCCCTGCACGCGTCCACCCCGTTCACCACCCAGTGGCAGATCTCGTGGAAGATCATCTGCGCCGTGCTGTCGTCTGCATCCAGCGCCTCGGGCGGTCCCAGCTCCAGGAGCCCGCTTCCGTCCGTGGCCGAGAAGATCGCGGGGTTGCGGCGTACCCGCAGGCCCAGCCTCCGCGCGGTGGCCAGCCAGACGATGGCCGTGGGGTCGAAGTAGCGGGAGCGCACGGGGCGTTCGTAGGGGTTGTTCCAGACGTCGTACACCGCGTTGCTCTACCAGACTGCGCGCCGTTCGCCCACCGTCCGCCCCACGACATTCTGCACCGTGGACCAGGGCCAGGGCTCCGCCTCGATCAGCCCCGGGTAGACCTCGTCCAGCACGCTCCGTACCGCCACCGCGAGGGCCGCATCGTTGCCCGTGTGCACCTTCACGACGAGGCCGGCGCGGCGGTTGGGCAGCGCGATCGTGAACAGGCCCTCCGCGCCCACCTTCACGGTGAGCGGCTCCGTGGCGTCCTCGACGACCCGCAGGTCGAGGCGGCCCTCCCCGCTCATGTGTTGCGGACAGCGGTGCATCGCCCATCCGATCCGGGCCTCCAGCCCCGACCCGGGTGCCCACTCGGGGCCCATCTCCACCGCCAGCGTGCTGACCGCGCGGGCCATGGCATGGAGTCGCGCGTGAAAACTCGGCACGCCGCACCCGTCGACCGCGATCGATGGGGCCTCTCCCATCCACTCCGTCATCCGCTGCGTGTTCTCGACCTGCAGCGGGTGATCGGGGGGGCGGTAGTCGTCCGGCCAGCCGCTGAACTTCGCGGCGGCGCGCATGAACGTGTGTTTGCCCGAGCAGTTGTTGTGCACCTGTGTCGGCTTCGCACCGGCGCGCTCGAGAGCACGGGCGCTCGGTTCGTGCATCGGGCGGTGGGCCCCACACCGGAGGTCTGACTCCACCAGGCCGAACCGGTCGAGGAGACTCTCGACATGAGCCACGTGCATCGGCTGGGCCGAGTGCGACGCCGCGCCGATCGCCAACTCCTCGTCCGTCAGCCCGCGCACGAGATCGGGCGGCAGATGGTTGAGCGAGGACGTGAGCTGCAGCGCCTTGCAGCCAGACCGCCAGAAGCTCGAGAAGTCTGGCCCTACGGACCAGCGCAGGGCGCCGTCCGCCCAGAGCGCGGCGGAAACAGGGTGGGTCGTCTCGACAAGATGGCCGCGGAGTTGGGAGATGAGCATCGCCCAGAACGTATCGCTCCGTCAGTGCACCCCGGGATGTTTCACCCGCGGCGCGAACCGGTCGAACCAGTCCGCCGCCCGACGGGAGACCTGCTCCAGCGTACCGGGCTCCTCGAAGAGGTGGGTGGCCCCGACGATCACCTCCAGGGCGACGGTCGTCGTCATCTTCGCCCGCGCCTCCTCGTTGAGGCGGAGCACCTGCTCATCCAGGCTGCCCACCAGCAGCAGGGTCGGCGCCCGTACCAGGCGCAGGGCCGTTCCGGCGAGGTCGGGCCTCCCGCCACGAGAGACCACCGCGAACACGCCCTCCGGGGCCCACGCCGCCGCGAGCAGGGCAGCCGCAGCGCCCGTGCTGGCACCGAAGAATCCCACCCGCATCCCCGGAAGCTCCCCGGCGAGCCAGCGGCGGGTCGCGACCAGCCGGAGCGCAAGATGATCGATGTCGAACCGGTATTCTCTCGTCTGCAGGTCGACCTGCTCCTCCGGGTCTGTGAGCAGATCGAGCATCAACGTTCCAAATCCACTTCCCTGCAGCGTGGCGGCCACGCTCCTGTTCCGGGGACTCTTGCGACCGCTGCCGCTCCCGTGCGCGAAGATGACGAGTGCCCGCGGATTGGGTGGCATCACCAGATCGCCGATGATGTTCGCGGGCCCTGGAACCGGGATCGTGCACTCCAATTCTGTGGTTTTTGGCTCTGTGTCGGGTTGGGGTTGCATCACTGCCTCCGCCCTCTGGACAAGCAGGGTTCGTGCCAGCGCTGCAGCCAGCCTCCAACGCCCCGAAAGCCGGTTCTCCCGTCGGCCCGGCGCCTGGGGGCCCCGCGTGGGGCCCAGGAGCAGTGCGCAGACGCCCACCTCCTGGGAAATTTCCTGCAGGGCCCCCGAGGCGTTCACTCCACGCGGAGAACTCGAGCCCTGGCCATCGCAGCGGGGTCGACGGGCATCGTGAGGGTGGTCGCCTCCGTGATGGTGACCTGGAGATACTCCACCCCGCCCGCGTAGATCCTGCCATCCGCGGCGTCCCAGTCCTGCACGAACGGTCCGGTGAGCTGGATCCCGTACAGGTTCGCGAATGGATCCATGCCGAAGGAATAGCCGGTGATCGGGTCCACCACGCGCTCCTGGTAGTTCCATGCCGGGTTGGAGTTGTCCACCCGGCCGGTGACCATGATCGCCGTGTACCAATCCATCACCACGTCGTCGAAGCTCCTGCCGGTGGTCTCCTCCACCGCGTCGGGACCGAGCGCCGGCGAGTCGAAGAACGAGTGGATCCATGCGATGCCCCCGTTGTCCGTGAAGGAGCCGTCGCTCTCGACGGTGAACCCGCCGGCCTGCTCGAACAGGTAGCGCAGGAACAGGTAGGAGGTGCCGCGGAGCACGCCGTCCCGGTTCGAGTCGTACCCGCCAGCCCCTCGCATCACGTCGTTGATCGATGCGCTCTGGATGCTCATCGCGTCGTCGCCGTACATCTCGCTCATGTCGAGCGCGGCGCCCCACACGTACTGGTTGCCGTTGTTGTACCCCGTCAGATCCTGGGCGAGCGCGCTCGTGCCCTCGGTGATGTAGGGGTTCTCCTGGGCCAGGGGCTGGTCGTTCTCCGCGAGCTTGTGCCAGGCGTAGATCAGGTGGTTGAACTCGTGGGCGACGGTCTCCTCGATGCCGTAGTCGGTGGAGTAGTGCGAGGTGGGATCAGGGATCCCAAGGTAGATGATCTCGCCGCCGTTCGCGGAGTCCACGCCCGAGCCCACACCGATGTCTCCCCACTGGACATAGGCAACGGCCCCATACTCGTTGACCGTGTAGCTCAACAACACCGACACCTTGCCATCCCCGTCCACGTCGGACTCGTCGCCGAACACCTGCCGCTCCCGGGGGAGGACCGGGCTGTCGAACAGGCTGAGCACCCCATCCACGGTCTCCCTGTCCAGCTCGCCGAACCCGTTCGGCGTCGTCTGGTCCTCCCAGAGGATCACGCTGTCGGTCACGTTCGTGGCCAGGGCCGTGATGGTCTGGTAGCTCGACCCGTCGTACACGGAGAACGTTCGCTCGTCCCCCGGAGCCACGGCCATCGCGGGCCTCACGGGGCGGGCGGGGGTCGCCGGGAACGGGGCGCTCGGGGTGGCCTCCTGGCTCGCGGAGCCGTCGTATCGCGATGCGTACTTGAACTTCGTGTCGTTGTCGGTCGCGAGGGAGACCAGGGCCACGAGGTACGTGCCGGGCTCGGTCACGCTGATGCTCACGCTCCCATCGGCGGTGGTGGCCATGTCGGTCACATCTCCGACGGCCAGATCCGCGGGCGTGTCGGATGTGTCTGTTGTATCAGACGTGTCAGCTGTATCGGATGTGTCGTCTGTGACCACCGGGCCCTTGTCGCCCGTACACGCGTAGAGAAGGGGGAGCAGGAGGCAGGCTGGATGAACGACGGACATGGGTGTCTCTCGGGGTGGCGCGAAGCCTACACCCGGGGGGCCGCCACCCGCAAGCCTGCTTCATACGCCGTTCAGGGACCGCTCCCAGCCACGAACCAGGCCGCACCTGCATCGGCCCCGTGGCCATAGCCGCCCACGAGGAGGTCATCGAGCCCATCTGCATCGAGGTCCGAGCCGCCAGCGACCGACCACCCCGCGTGGTCGCCCTCCCTGCCGAGCAGCTCGCTGGCCTGACTCCCGGAGCGTAGCGGCCCGTACACGACGCGAGCCGCTCCGGCGGCCTCTCCCCCCTCCTCCCCGTTTCCGGCGCTGAAGACGAGGTCCGACCAGCCATCTCCGTCCAGGTCTCCCGCGATCCGGATCTGGGGGAAGAGGGCTCCCTGGGACGTCCCCCGCCAGGCCGCGTGGTAGTCCGAGACGGCGACGGTGCCGGTGAGCGGCCCCGGGTAGAGGAAGACGGCACCGGCGTCGAGGGCCCCGCTGTCGTCCCCCGGTGCCAGGACGAGCAGGTCCGCGTAGCCGTCCTGGTCCACATCCGTCCCGGCCAGATCGGCGCCAAAGTAATCGAGGGAATTCGGTGAAAACAAGGAGGCATCGGCGGTAGCCAGCCTCACCTCGCCAGCCACCGGGCCGAGGGCCATGAAGGCCGCTCCAGCCTCCGGCGTGGACCCCACGGGGCCATCCCAGCCCGGCGCCGCCACCCAGATGTCGTCGAACCCATCGCCATCCATGTCTCCAGGACCACACATGGCGCCGCCGACCTGCTGGCTCGAGGCGTCCCCGACCACGCTGCCCTCAGCGGGGTCGACCATCGACGTCCCGGTGACCGGTCCGTAGAGCAGGAAGGCCGCCCCGGCGTCCACCACCTCGTCCGAGTCGAACCCCGTGGCCCCGATCAGCACGTCGGCGAAGCCATCCGCGTTCACGTCCCCTGCCCCGACCATGCTGCCCCCGACGTTGTCATACGCGCTCCGCCCGAGCACGATGGCGTCGGCGTCGGCCAGCGCGACGTCCCCCTCGGGCGGATGGTAGAAGATGCAGGCGACGCCCGCGGCCTCGACCGCGCCGTCCGTGAAGGGCGCACCGATGACGATGTCATCTGCGCCGTCCCCATCCACGTCCCCCGCGCCCGTCAGCGAGAACCCCGCCTGGTCACCCGGCGCGCCGCCATGGAACCGTGTCTCCGCCAGGGAAGCCGCTCGCGCCGGCCCCGGCGGCCCATGGACGAGGTACACCGCACCGGCCTCATCCGAGTCGCCGTACGCGCCGATGAGCATGTCGGGCGCGCCGTCGCCGTCCACATCGCCCGGCAGGGCCACCACGCTCCCGACGAAGGCGCCCGGTCCGTCTCCGACGAGCACGATCTCCGACAACGAGCGCTCGGACTCGAACCGGCAGTCCTTCGCATCCCGGTCGCAGTCCTGGTCGATGCCGTCCCCGCAGATCTCCTCCGCGCCGGGGTGGGTTGCCCCATCGCCGTCATCGCAGTCGGGCCCGCCGGCCATCTCCGAAGCATAGCCATCGCCGTCCGCGTCCGCGAGCCGTCGGGCGACGTCGCCGGAAGGGATCCAGAGGCAACCGGTGAGCAGGAGCAGGAGCACGAGCGCCCCGGAGCTGACGCGGCCGGTCAGGCCGTCGCCCGCGGCCACATGGGCCCCTCGTCGAGGAACTTCGCGGGGTCCTCGAGGATCTCGACGCAGCGATCGATGCCGTACTTGGCGTTCAACCCATCCTCGATGCGCTCGTCGTAGGTGAAGCGCAGGTGCAGGATCGGACGGACCACGGCTTGCCCGTCACGCGCCACGACCTTGTCCTCCAGGCGCCCGATCATGATGAACAACGGGCAGGTGCCATACTCGAAGAGGTGATGGTAGCCCGGGTCCATGCCGAGCGACCCGAGGTTGGCGACGAAGATGCTGGTGTACATCGGGTCGGTCTCGATGAACCAGCCCGGCAGGAGGTTGAAGTAGTCGAGCGTCCCCATCGCCCAGGCCGCCACCCGCAGCACCGGCCTCGGGAAGAAGTTGAACAGGTCCATCTCCTTGTCCCCGCGGGTCTTCTTGCCGCTCCGCTCCTCCCCGATGCCCCCGTTCACCCGTTCCACGAGCTGGGAGAACGTCTCGCCATCAGGAAACTTCAGCTTGATGGTCGAGATCTGCGCCTCGCGGTCCATGCGGGCACGCTTGAGCGAAAACGTGAGCCAGCGGGCGTTCCGCATGTACATGCGTCGACCCACGACGAAGCGGTTCATCTTGGGGGTCATCGCCAGCGCGATGTTGGCGGCCGCCAGCGTGAGATGTGTCATGTCTGCGCCAGACGGCTTGACGCGCGCGAGCCATTCGATGAGCCGTCCGGCGTCCACGTAGGCGTCGTAGAACACCACGGACTCGGACCGGGTCGGCATGATGTAGTGCATTATGCGTCGGAACGGATGGATCTTCTGGAGCGTGCCATCCGGTCGCGATGTCTTGGCCTGGGCGAGCACCCAGAGCGTGAGGAACAGGGCGGGGACGAACCAGATGGCGGTGTTCATCTGGCTGCGCTATCCCGAAGCAGCGGGTTTTCTGGTCGGTCAAAGGGAGGTCTCCCACCCGCGGCTCACCTCACCACCAACCGCCTCGCGCCATAGCCCCCTCCACGGGTCGGAACCGGGCTGCCCGCGTACCAGTCCACCAGTGCATACTCACCCACCTCGAGATGCACCTGGAGCCACGATCTCCCTGCTGCAAGCTCGCTGCTCCGGGTGACCAGGATCGCCGTCGAGGGGCTGGTCCACCACTCCCCGTTTCCGTGCTGCAGGGTGTACATGCAGCCGTCAGCCCCGACCGGGAAGAGTCGCCAGTCCACGTCGTGGTTGTCCAGCAGGCGCACGTCACCCGGGGGGACGCTGGCCCCAGCCGGGCCATCTGCGGCAAGGCAGAACCTCCAGCCGGCAGTGTCGTCGCCCGTGCGCTGCATGGCAACGGGCGCAAGCAGGGTCAACGAGGCTCCCTCCGCGACATAGACGCCGGGGTCGGTGGGGATCGGCGTGAGCACAGTTTCCAGCGGCCCGGCGATCCAATCCACCCGGGCGCCGAGGTACGCCGGGTGCGAGACCAGGAACGTGCGCGGCGCATCGTCACACTGCACGGTGAACCGACCGTCGTCCCCGGTGACGGCGTCACAGCCCGGAGACGCCAACTGGGCACCGACGACCGGCCCGCCCGTGCTCGAGGTGACCACGCCTTCGATCGGGTGCGCACATCCGACCAGGACGAGGAGCAGCACGCTAGCGCCCCCGTTGCAGGCAGCGTCGGGGCGCGGCGGCGGGTGTGCGCCGCGACCCTTCACCTTCCCGGCGACACATCACCGATAGGAGACGTGGTCGAGCTTCGAGTCGGGGATCAACAGATCCCGGGGCTCTGCCGTGAGCTCCTTGCCGCGCTCGTCCATCCACCTCGAGACCTTTACCCGCACCCCGAGCGGGAGCACCTCGACGAGCTCTCCCTCGAGGATCACGGCAGTCGCAGGGAGGTGCTCCCCTTTCTGGGAGAAGAGCGATTGGCGAAGGAAGACGCGTACGGTCATGGGGGAGCTCCGAGGTGCGAATCGTAATCACAAACAGCCGGGGGGGACACGGCCAGATCCGGCCGCAGGGTCCGGCGACACCCCCGGTTCGCGCGCGTTAGCCAGCCCGACCCCGCTCGGAGCTCCGATGACCCTTCCCCTGCTTGCGCTCGTGCTCGGCCTCACCGGCTGCAAGGATCAGGCGACCCTGGACGAGAACGCACACCTCACCCAGCGGGTGGCGGACCTCGAGCGCGCGAACAAGCGCCTGGAGTCCGACAACAACGCGCTCACCACGAAGGTGAGGGAGGCCGCCGCGGCCGCGGAGAGCGCCCGCAAGGCCGCGCTCTTCGCGTCGCTCGGCCTGCACGGCGACCAGAAGCTGCATGCAACCTTCGTGACCTCGCTCGGGGACATCCACTGCACCCTGCGCCACGAGCAGGCCTCTGAGACCGTGATGAACTTCGTCCAGCTCGCAAAGGGCGAGAAGGAGTGGAACGACCCGCGGACGAACAAGAAGACGACTGCGCGGTTGTACGACGGCACGATCTTCCACCGCGTGATCCCGGGGTTCATGATCCAGGGCGGCGATCCACTCGGCCAGGGAATCGGCGGTCCCGGCTACGAATTCGACGACGAGGTGGGTGAGCACTCGCTGTTCGATCACCCGGGCATCCTGGCGATGGCCAACAGCGGGCCGAACACCAATGGGTCGCAGTTCTTCATCACCGAGGGCACGCCAGACTACCTCAACGGCAAACACTCGATCTTCGGCGATTGCGACGACCTCGACGTGATCAAGAAGATCACCCACGCGGAGAGGGATGCCCAGGACAAGCCGCTCTCCGACGTGATGCTCAAGACGGTCCAGATCTCGGTGAAGTGATGCAGCTCCGCCCCCTCGCACGCGCCGCGGCCGTGTCCGCCGCACTCGCGACCGCCACGCTCGCGATCGCCGCGGACTCCAACTCGACCGTTCCCACCAAGCGTCCGACAGACCAGGAGACCGGGCAGACCGTGTGGGCACAGTCCTGCTCCTCGTGTCACGGTCCGAAAGGGCTCGGCGATGGCCCGCTCGCGGCGGCGCTCGGCGGCGTCAAGACGCTGAAAGGGGCGATCACGCCCGCCACCCTCGACGCCATGACCGGCGTCGTCCGGAACGGGAAGGACAAGATGCCCGCCTACAGCGAGACCATCGACGCGGGCGACACGCGGCGGATCCTGGAGTGGATCCGGGACATCTCGGACGGCAGGATCCAACCCAAGATCGCGAAGCCGAAGGACGAGAGCGGGATCAAGAAGCCGGACCCGGAGGCCGCCAGGGAGGTCGCAGCAGAGGCCGCGGATCAGGAGTAGGGTGACCACGTCCCATCTGCTCGCTCGTGCACTCCTCGGCGCAACGTGCCTCGGCATGATCGGCTGCCATCCCCCCGCGGCGCCCGCGCACCCGGGTCCCCCTCCCGTGATCCTGGTCTCCATCGACACGCTCCGGGCGGACCGGGTGGGCGCGTACGGCAACCCGCAGGGGCTCACCCCCAACCTCGACAGGTTCGCCCAGCAGGCGGTCGTGTTCGACTCGGCGTACAGCCAGGCTGCCCAGACGGGCCCGTCCCACGGCAGCATCTTCAGCAGTCGCTACCCATCCCAACAGACCAACCTCACCGACGACACGGTGCTGGACCCCACGCACGCCACGCTCGCGGAGATGCTGCAGGCGTACGGCTACCAGACTGCCGGGTTCGTGAGCGGCGGGGATCTCTCCCCCTCGCGGCACCTCGATCGCGGGTTCACCACCTACGAGAGCGTGGTGAATTTCGGGAGCCTGTACCACACCGGGCCACGTTCCCTCGCGTGGCTCGACACGATCGACCAGTCGAAGCCCTGGTTCCTGTTCGTGCACGGCTACGACACACACTCCACGTACCTCAAGCCCACGCCGTTCGGGTACCTGCACGCCGACCCCAGGGCCACCGGCCCCGGTGAGATCGCGGCCCGCACCATGACCGAGCGCATCGTCGACCGCACGCTCGCGCCCAACGCGCAGCCCCTCCGAGCGCTCGAGGTCTCCCTCCTGCGCCCGTGGGCTCCCGAGAACCGCCAGGCCCGGGAGGAGGTGCTGGTGCAGGGCGAGCCGCCCGTCGTGGTGAGCGACGCCGACATCGCGTACATCCGCGGGGTGTACGACGGCGCGGTCTCCTACGCAGACGCGATGTTCGGCACGCTGATGGTGGGGCTGGAGAGCCGCGGCGTGCTCGATCAGGCCGTCATCGTCGTCATGTCCGACCATGGGGAGCAGCTCGGTGAACACGGTGCATTCGGCCACTCGTACGGCCTCGACGACGAGGAGACCCACACCGTGCTCATCGTCCGGCTCCCGCATGGGGAGCACGGAGGCCGGCATGTGGCGGGGCTCGTCGAGATGCTGGACATCCTCCCGACCATCGCGAGCCTCGTGGGCGCCACGCCCCCCGCCGGCATCGACGGGCACACGCTCGCCCCTGCGCTCGCCGACCAACCGTTCGTCGGCCGGCAGTACGCGCACTCCACCGGAAACCACCTGCAGCGCATGGCAAGCGTGCGGAGCGAGGCGGGTCGGCTCACCTGGTCGGGGCTTTTTGCCGGGTCGCCGCTGTTCGCCTCGATCACGGAGTACACCCGCGTGGACGGGCCGGGGTTCGCCTCCTCGCCCGGGCTGGCCGCGCAGGGCCGGGATGCGCTGCGCGCCGAGATGGTGCGCTGGGCCCGGGAACTGGACCCACCGCCCGACACCGCGGAGGCCGAACCCATGCCCGCGGAGCTCCGCCAATCCCTGCGCGAGCACGGCTACTTCGAGGTGACCCCGTGATCGGGGCGCTGGTCCTGCTGGCGTGCGCCACCCCGACCGTGCCGCAGTGGACGGCGGAGGGGGTGCTGCTACCTACACGCGCCCGGCTCGACACCAACCACGACGGGATCGTGTCGGGAGACGAGTACGCACGGGTGGCGTTCGCCTCCCCCGACTTTCAGCACGTCGACACGGATGGCGATGGGGACCTCTCGATCGGGGAGCTCCGGACCCTGGTGTTCGCCGCGAACCCGGCCCAGTTCTTCATGAAGCCTGCCGTAGAGGCCCCGGGAGCGCCCCGCCCCTTCCGGGGCGGCGGCGGGGGACCGGGAGGGCCGGGTGGACCCGGAGGACCGGGCGGACCCGGAGGACCGGGAGGGCCCGGCGGGCCGGGGGGTGGGATGGGCGTTCAGGGTCCGCTGCCCCCGTTCCTCCAGCAGGGGGGTCAGGGGCCGCTGGTGCCGGAGCGCCTGGGCGTGGTGCCCAGCGAGGCGCCCCCGACGGCCAGCATCCGCACCGGCCCGGGGCCGCTCCCCGACGCGTGCTACACGTTGCTCATCCTGCGGGAGGAGGTGATCTCCGTAGACCCGACCGCGGACGTGCCCGACGAGGCCACCCTGCGCAGGATCGGGACGACCCAGACGCTCGACGCGCCCGAGGCACGAAGGGCGCTCGGACGGCTGGAGGCCGCCTCGACCGCGCTGAGCCTCGGCTTCCCGCCGGAGCTGCGGGCCGCCCCCCCTCAGTAGGTGTGATCGAACGCGAGATAGAAACCCAGCGAGGGCCCGTACCCGCCGCCCTTCACGATGTCCTGCCCCACCCCCACGTCGAACCGGCCGACGAGCGTGGTGGCCCAGATCGCCCGAACGCCAAGCCCCGCCGCGGGATGCACCGGGATTCGGGGGGCAACGATCTTCGCATCCCCGAGCAATGCAGGATCCTCCTCGGAGATGCCCCACACGACCCCGACGTCCGCGAACGGAACGAGCTGCCAGAGGACCTCGTGCTTGAGGAAGCGGTGCTCGAGCACATCGACCCTCAGCTCGTCCTGCAGCACCGCCTTGCCCGGACCGTGCCAGCGCCCGAATGAATCGCCCCGGAGCGTGTCCGCGCCTCCCACCCCCGCGATCGGCACGAACCCGCCCCAGTGGACCATCTCGTAGAAGGGCACGGGCCCGAAGAGCCACTCCCCCATCACCCGGGAGGCCCAGGTGACCCGGTGGACCAGGGGCACGTAGCCGCGCACGCTCAGCATCGGGCCACCGAACGTGGAGGGGGCGTAGCTCATCCCGTCCAGCATGCCGACCACCCGTGCGGAGGCCTCCAGCAACGCTCCCTTTTCGGGCGTGATCTCGGGGGACCGCGAGTCCCAGAGCGCCCCGGCGGTCAACTGCATCGCGGGGCCGCCGTTCACGCCGTAGGGCTGCTCCTGCTCGAGCAGGGAGCCGGCGTAGGGGCTGATGATGCTGTACCGCCCCTCCCAGCTCCCATAGATCGAGAGAGCGCCCGGCCCGACGGCGGTCACGTCGTCCCGCAACGTGAGGTGCGCGAAGGGCTGGATGAGCTGGTAGTGGTAGTACTTGCGGAGCGGGTCGTCCTTCCCGAGGTCGTCGTAGGCGACGTCGTGCACACTGCCGTTTCCGAGGCCCCAATACCCGTCGTTGAGCCAGGCGCGGAAGGCAAAGTGTCCCGTGAGGCGGAGGTTGCCCGATGGCCCCAGATCGACGATGTCGAACCGGAAGCGGTGGTGGTGGTAGCCCTGGGTGGTGGTGAAGATGTGGATGACGAAGCTGGACTTGTAGGGTTCCGCACCGGGCATGTCGAGCTGGCCGCGAACGCCGAAGCCGACACCGTCGTCGCTGTCCACGCCAGCCACGGGAAATACGCTCCACGTGGGCCCTGGTGGAGGGGCGGGTTCGGCGGGTGCTCCCTGGGCGACAGGCTCCGCGGTCTCAGCCAAGGCTAGTCACACAAGCCTTCCGACAGCACGAGCACGTTGTTGTCCTCGTTGCACTCGGTGATGGCGCCCCGCCCGTCGTCGTCGTCCGCGACGAATTCGACGGCCTTGTGCGGCAGGTCGGCGATGTTCAGGTCGAACTCGATGCCCGTGGAGGAGAGGCCGCTGCCGATCGGATCCGGCACGTACTGGGTCTGGAGGTAGATCGGGCTCGCGCCGGTGATGGCGTAGGCGGAGATGGCCACCCCGGCAGGCAGCTCGGCCGTGCCCTGGTTGCCGACGGCGACGACGACCCTGACCCGCCCGCTGCTGCACTCTTCGATGCAGATGTCACCCGCGACCGGGAGAGCGTCGGAGAGAGCGCCTCCGGTGGCCGCCGCGAGATCGCCCGACCGGAAGTTGTTGTAGCTCAGCCAGTTGGTCACGGGCGCGGCGGGGATGCTGCCGTCGTCGTTCACGTTGGTGATCGCGTAGGCATGCTCGTTCCAAACCGGACGCGCCGGCATCCAACTGTCGTCGGCATCGCCCACGACCCGCACGCCCTTCTCGGGGCCGGAGTAGGCGGAGGACGTGTAGATGATCTCGGCGTGACCATCGTTGTCCACGTCGGCGACCGCGGGGTACTCGGAGCATGTCGCGCTGGAGTGCTCGGGCTCCTTGAGCTTCACGGCGCCGGTCGCGCCGTCGAGCACGTACAGATCGTTCTCGTCTGCGTAGACCACCTCGGCCGCGCCGTCCCCCTCGAAGTCGAACACCGAGCTGCCCGTGAAGCCTGAGGACTCGTCCTGTACCCGGATGCTCCACTTCGTCGAGCCGTCGGTCTCGAACACCATGTACACGTTGTGCCCGGCCACGCCGATCTCGGGCTCGCCGTCCCCGTCGAAGTCCGCCACCGTGGGGGGCCCCGAGGTCGAACCCATCACCCCGGGACGGCTCCACAGCACCGTGCCATCGTCGTCCTGCAAACGCACCGAGCCCGTGTTGGTGACCACGATCTCCCCCCTGGGGTCGGCGTCGAAGTCCGCCACCGCCACAAAACCGTCGGACTGGCCGTTGTTCCAGATCAGCGTGCCGTCCTTGTGGTACAGCGCGTTCCCGACCACCACCTCCTGGATGCCGTCCTGGTCGATGTCTGCCGCCACCCCAAAGGGCGAATACGCCGAGTTTCCGGACCCATCGCCGGGCCCCTGGGAGAGCTTGCGGCCGGTCGTCCCCTCGATCACCTCCCCACCGATGACCACCTCGGGCGCTCCGTCGCCATCGAGGTCGTAGATCCCCACCGCCCCGCACTGGGGGGACTTCCCGCCCACGTAGGCGCGGCCGTTCCAATACACCGACCCATCGCGCCCGTGGTACGCAGCGGTGGTCGTGGCTCCCGAGCCGACGACCTCGGGCCAGCCGTCGCCGTCGAGGTCGCCGATGGCGGGGGTCATCGGCTCGCCGCCGAGGCTCCCGGCGCTCCACAGCACGTGTCCGTCATCGCCAGCCATCGCCGTCATCACGCCAGCCGAGTTGGCGACCACGACCGCGGGAATGTCTGCCGAAGTGAGCGCACCGTCCCCGTTGGTGTCCACGAGGCGGGCGACCACGGGTGTTGCGTAGGCATCCCCGATGGTCTCGTTCTTCCACTCGATGATCGGCGTGAACGTGCCCACGTGGGCCTCGGCCTCGCACGTCTCGTCCACCCCGACGTCGGGGCAGTCCAGGTTGGGGGCTCCGCACACGCCGTCCTCGGTGTCGCTGGTGTCGGGCGAGTAGCCGGTGTCGGAGTCGCCGGGGCCGTTGTCGTCCGCATGGCCCTTCAGGCCGTTGTCGATCGTGCAGCCGACCGGGATCAACAGCAGGGAGTACAAGAGGGACGAGGTGAGCGAGGAGGCCAAGGGACACCCGGTGGGGCGCGCATCTTACACGCTATTGCGCCACCTTGCCGAGGATACACGGCTCCACGATCTTCCAGACGGATCGCTGCCGCTCCCCGAGGTCCACGGGATGGACCATGGTGCGGATGGCGACGCGGATCCGCTCCGCCTCGACCTCCTGCACCACGACCTCACACCCGAGCGGCCTCACGGCCTCCTCCAGCTCGGCGACGGACAACTCCCGCCGGGGGAGCCGCACGACGAGCTCGAGGCGCACGTTCCCATCGGCCGCATGGCGCTCCATGGGCACGGCGAGCACCTTGTCGTTCACCACGTTCACCCGGCGCCCGTCGTCGGTGTCGATCTCCACCATCAGGAAGCCGATCCGCTGCACGATGCCGGTGTGCCCGGCGACGGTCACCCGGTCGCCCACGCGGAACGGACGCATGGTGAGCAGGATGGCCCCGCTCGCCACGTTTGAGAGGGCATCCCGGAGGGCCAGCGCGATGGCGAGACCGGCCGTGGAGAGCACCGCCAACGCGCTCGACATCGAGACGCCCACGGCCTCCAGGGCAGGCGGGAGGGCGAGGAGCAGCGCCACCGGCCGGACCGCACCCAGCAGGAATGCTGCAGTGGTGGGCTCGAGGCGGGGGGTGATGAAGCGCTTGAACGGCACGCGCACCCAGCTCGCCACCGCAAAGGTGACGGCGAGGATCGCACCGGCCCGGGCAAGCTCCCAGAGCAGGGTCTCCATCAGCGGGCGCGGGTCGAGCGACGAACGGGGGTGGTCATGCGCGCGATCTATTGCTCTTTTGCCCGCTGCGGAACGCACCATCAGCCCGACTGCCGGGGAACCGCCCTCGGGGCGTGACCTCAGGCCTTCCTGGCGCGCTGCCGCTCCTCGATCCGCTGGACGTCGTCGTTCGGGATCGCGGCGATCAACCTACGTGTATACTCCTGCTGCGGGTCGCGGTACACGTCGGCCGTGCGGCCCATCTCCACGATGCGGCCGGCGTTCATCACGGCGATGTCGTCGCTCATGAACTTGATGACCGAGAGGTCGTGGCTGATGAAGATGTAGGTGAGACCGCGCTGATCCTGCAGGTCCCGAAGCAGGTTGAGCACCTGGGCCTGCACGGACACGTCGAGCGCGCTGACGGACTCGTCACAGATCAAGAGGCGCGGGTTCACCGAGAGGGCACGCGCGATGCAGATCCGCTGGCGTTGTCCGCCGGAGAACTCGTGCGGGAAGCGGGAGAGGTGCTCGGCGCCGAGCCCGACCTCGGCGAGCAGCGTGGCAGCGCGCTCCCTGCGCTCGGCGCCGTCTGCCCCGATGCCGTGGACCTCCATGGGCTCGGTGAGCAGGTCCGCGACCGACATCCGGGGGTTGAGCGAGCTGTAGGGGTCCTGGAAGATGATCTGGATGTCCTTTCGCACGCGGCGGAGCGCCTCGCCCCGCAGTGCCAGGAAGTCCTGCCCTTGAAACTGCACGGAGCCGGCCGTGGGCTCGACAAGGCGAAGGATCGCCCTCCCGGTTGTGGTCTTCCCGCAGCCGGACTCGCCGACGAGCCCGAGCGTGCGGCCCTCGCAGACGTCGAAAGTCACGCCGTCCACCGCCTTGACGTGCCCGGTCACGCGCTGGAGGAGCCCCGAGCGGATCGGGAAGTGGACCGTGAGATCCCGGACGGACAGGATCGGCTCATCCGGCGAACGGGTGAACCGGGGCTCGGCCCCGCCATGTGGCATGACCGCGGGGCGGAAGTCCGGGGCATCGGGAGCGACCTCATCGACGAAGTCGGCGATCGTCGGGAGCCGGCGCCCGGTGAAGTCCAGGCGCGGTCGACAGCTCAGGAGGCCGCGCGTGTAGGGGTGCTTCGGCGACCGGAACACATCGAGCACCGGCCCGTGCTCCACGATCGCACCCCGGTACATCACCGCGACGTCATCCGCGATCTCGGCGATCACACCGAGATCGTGGGTGATGAACAGCATCGCCATCCCCCGCCGATCCCGGAGCGTGCGGAGCAGGTCGAGGAGCTGCGCCTGGATGGTCACGTCGAGGGCGGTCGTCGGCTCGTCGGCGATCAGCAGCCTGGGGTTGCACGAGAGCGCCATGGCGATCATCACCCGCTGCTTCTGGCCGCCGGAGAGCTGGTGCGGGTAGGACCGCACCCGCTGGGCTGGCTCGGGGATGCCCACCTCGGCGAACAGCTCGATCACGCGCTCCATCGCAACCCGGCGAGGCACGCGCTCGTGCTCCCGGATCGCCTCGGCGACCTGCTCCCCTACCGTGAACACGGGGTTGAGCGACGTCATCGGCTCCTGGAAGATCATCGCGAGGTCCTTCCCGCGCATCTGCTGCAGCTCCCGGCGCGGGATCCTCAGCACGTCCCGCCCGAGCACGCTCACCTGCACCGCCTCGACCGTCGCGCCCACCTCGGGCAGGAGCCCCATCAGGGTGAGCGACGTGACGCTCTTGCCCGACCCGGATTCGCCGACGAGCCCGAGCGTGCGCCCCGCCGAGAGCGTGAGCGAGAGATCACGCACGGCCCGGACCGGCCCGCTGTCCGTCTGGAACGTCGTGCTCATCGACTCGATCTGCAGCACCACCCCACCGCTCATGAGCGTCCCCGGAGGCGCGGGTCCAGCGCGTCGCGCAGCCCATCGCCGATCAGGTTGAACGACATCACCGCGAACCCGATCAAGAGCCCCGGCACGAACGTGACCCATGGGGCGGTGCGCATCACCTCGCGGCCCTCGCTCACCAGCGCGCCCCACGTGGCCGTGGGCGGCGCCACGCCCAACCCGAGGTACGACAGAGCGGCCTCCGCCAGCATCGTGGAGCCTACGGCGAGCGAGGCGAACACGATGACCGGGGCCAGGACGTTCGGGACCAGGTGTCGAAGCAGGATCCGGTGGGTCGGCACTCCGAGGGCCCGCGCCGCGGCGACGAAGTCCTGCTCGCGCAGGGAGAGCACCTGCGCCCGGACCATCCGGGCGACCCCCATCCAGCCAGTGGCCCCGAGGATCGCGACGAGGACGAACGCGCGAGTGGCCCCCTGCGGCCGGAAGACGCCGACGAGGGCGAGCACGAGGACGAGCCGTGGCAGCGAGAGCAGCAGATCCGTCGCCCACATGAGCGCGCGGTCCAGCAGGCCCCCGTAGAAGCCAGCCAGGCTGCCGATGGTCGTTCCGACGGAGGCCGCGATCGAGACGGCCACGAAGCCGATCACCAGGGAGACCCGCGCACCGTACAGGCAGCGGGAGAGGCAGTCACGGCCGAACTCGTCGGTGCCGAGCCAGTGCGCCGCGGAGGGTGCCGCGAGGTGGGGCCCGACGTCGAGCTGGATCGGGTCGAAGGGGGCGATCATGGGGGTGACGAGCGTGAGCAAGCCGAGGAGCAGCGCCCCGTTCATGCCGATCACGGCGGCGTGGTTCTTGGCGAACTGCCTGGAGAAGTCGGTGGGTGGCCGCGGACGGAACGTGCGAAGGGCCGCGGCCAACGCCCAGAGCATGGCGGCCAGGCCGAGCACCGTGTGCACCGCGGTGTCGGGGGCGCCGGCCGCTGGCGAGAGGAGCGCACCGAGCCGCGGAAACCCCGCGACCACGGCCCAGGCGACCACGGCCAGGTAGATCGGCACAAAGGCACGGGTGACGGTCATGAGAACCGTATCCGCGGGTCCACCACCGAATAGACGAGGTCGGAAAGCAGGTTTCCGACCACCACGAGCAGGGTGTAGACGAAGAAGCAGCCCATGATGACCGGGGCGTCCTCGGTCATGATCGCGTTGATGATCAGGCGCCCCATGCCGGGCCAGCCGAAGATGTACTCGACGAGGACCGAGCCGGAGAACAACAGGGGCAGGTTCAGGCCCAGCAGCGTGATGGCCGGGAGCAGCGCGTTGCGGAGGGCGTGCTTGCCGATCACCTTCCACTCCGGGAGCCCCTTGGCGCGCGCGGTGCGGATGTAGTCCTGGCGGATCACCTCGAGCATCGCAGACCGCATGAACCGCGCATCGCCAGCGGCCCCGGCCAACCCCATCGCCACCCCGGGGAGCACCAGGTGCTTGCAGCGGTCGAGGAGCTGCTGCGTCGGCGTCATGTAGTCGTACATCACGGCGTCGACCATTCCGGAGCTGGGGAGCACGTTCCAGTAGAGGCAGAACACGAGCTGCAGCATCAACGCGAGCCAGAACGCCGGCATCGAGTAGAAGAACAAGGTGCCGATAGCGAGCGCCGAGTCCAGCCTGGAGTACTGCCGGATGCTCTGGGCGATGCCGACGCAGAGGCCGAAAAACTGGCTCACGAAGAGGCTCACCGCGGCCAGTTGGAGGGTGTTCGGGAGGGTCTCCGCGATCACCTCGGCCACCGGGCGTTCGAGCGTGATGCTGCGCCCGAAGTCGCCGGAGGCCATGTTCTTCAAATCGATGAAATAGCGCTCGTGCGCGGGGCGGTCGAGACCCCACTTCAACCGGACGGACGCCACGACGTCGGGGGACATGTCGGGGTTGATGAACGCGTCGGAGGCGTCACCCGGTGCCAGCTCCAGCAGGAGGAACGTGAGCGTCAGTACACCCCAGAGCAGCGGGACAGCGAGGAGCAGCTTGCGGATGAAGTAGCCGATCACTGCGGCCCTCCGCGCGGCGCCGCCGCGATGCCGGGCGCCCGGCCGGAGGTCGCGGTCGGGTCGCGTCTCACTGCTGGTATTTGACCTTGTCGACCGGCACGGACCACTGGTAGAGGCGCCGGTACGGCGAGAGGATGTCGATCGCGGTGTTCTGGAAGCGGCTGTTCACCGCCACGATGTCGTCCATCCAGTACAGGAAGGCAAACGGCTGGTCGTCGTAGATCGTCTGCTGGAGCTCCGGCCAGATGGGCTTCGCCTTCTCGTAGTCGGGCTCGGACATGCCGCGGGCGATGAGGTCGTCGACCTTGGGGTTGCGGTAGCTGGTGAAGTTGAACTCCGCGTTCGGCGCCCAGAAAGCACCCGGGTCGATCAGTAGCCCCGCAGCGAAGCCCGAGAGCGCCGCATCGTAGTCGCGGGCCCGCAGGCGCTCGAAGAACGTGTTGCTCTCGAGCTGCTCGATCTGCATGTCCACGCCGACGTCCTTGAGGTTGGACTGGATGATCACCGCCGCCTTGGCCCGCCGCTGGTTCCCCGCGTTGGTGATCATGGTGAAACGCATCACCTCGCCACCCTTGTCGAGCCAACCGTCGCCGTTGCTGTCCGTCCAGCCGAGCGCCGCAAGCTGCGTGCGAGCGGAGGCGGGGTCGAAGGGGAGGCGCTGCAGGTTGTCGTTGTGCGCGCCGCAGAGCGCTGGCGTGATCGTCCCGATGGCGGGGCGCCCGTACACCTCACCGGTCACCTGCGAGGTGAGCAGATCCTTGATGAGCTTGTCCACGTCGACCGCAGACGCCAGGGCGCGGCGCACCTCCCGATCACCGAAGAGGTGGTTGGGCTTCACGTCCGAGGGTTTCACCCCGGGCTTCGCGGTATCGAGCTTCGCCTTGTAGTCCACGGGATCGATCGTGTTCCACAGCACGCTGTCGAGCGTGCGCCACCCGCGGCGGTGGAGCTGGATCTCGGGGTGCTCGGCAGCGAGCTTGTCAGCGTCTGCCACCAACACCTGATCCATCAGGTCCACGCTGCCGTTCTCCAGCTCCAGGAGCCGCGTGGCGTACTCCGGGATCACCTTGAAGATCACGCGCTTGAGCTTCGGGATCATCGATTTCGGGCCGGTGAACTTGGGGTTCGGCTCGAGCACGATCCGCGCGTTCTTCTCCCATGTGGCTACCCGCCACGGGCCGTTCGCCAGCGGCGCTGTCGCGTTGATCGCGTGACCACGCAACGAGGCGCGGTCGACCCCGGGACTGTCGAGCACGTGCTTCGGCACGAAAGGGATGCCCAGGTGCGAGAGCATCGTCGTGCGATCGTAGGCTTCCTTGAACTGGAACTCGACGGTGTGGGCGTCGATCACACGCGGACGGGCATCGGGAAGCATGTGGGAGAGCATGTCGAGCCGCGGGGAGGCGACTGCAGGGTCGGCGACGAGATCGTAGGTGAACTTGTAGTCGTCCGCCGTGACCGGTTGACCATCCTCCCACGTCACGTCGTCGCGCAGGTGGACGGTAATCGACTTTCCGTCCTCGCTGAACTGCCACGAAGCCGCGAGCTCGGGCTGGTACGTGATCTTGCAGTCGAAATCTCCGTCCATCGCCGACATGCTCGTCGCTTCGATGATCGCGGAGTCGCTGGCGGTCTGGCTCACGACGTAGAGCAGATCCTTGGCGTCCACCGGGGTTGCGATCACCAGCGCATCTCGCTGCAGCGGGCCTCCCTCCTGCGCGGCGGGGACGGGGTTCCCCGGTTTGACCGCGGCCTCCTCCCCCGAACAGCCGGGAAGCGCAGAACCGCCGAAGAGAAAAAGCACGCTGGGAAGGCAGAGCGCGCGAGACCAGGGCAGGGAAGAACGGCTCATGACCGTGGGGCTTATCGCGAACGCGACGATAGGAGTGCAGGTGCCCCCGATCAGCGTACAGGATCTCCCCCGAATCACCGAGGTCGCCCTCGTTCTCGCTTCCCACGGGTTCGGGGAGCTGGGGCGCCTCGTGGGGGTCGAGACGCGCAACAAGCAGTCCGACTCGCCGTTCGGCATGCGCCTGCGCCTCGCCCTGGCCGACCTGGGGCCCACGTTCATCAAGCTCGGGCAGGTGCTCTCGGTCCGTCCCGACATCCTCCCCGCCGACGTGCTCGACGAGCTCGCCCACCTGCAGGACGACGCCCCCCGGGTCGAGTTCGGCCAGATCAAGACCCTGGTCGAGCAGGAGCTCCTTCGCCCCCTGGAAGAGGTGTTCCAGAGCTTCGACGAAGAGCCCATCGCGAGCGCCAGCATCGCGCAGGTGCACACCGCGACCCTGCTGGACGGTCGAAGAGTCGCGGTCAAGGTCCAGCGCCCGGGCATCGAGAAGCTGCTCCGGTCCGACCTGCACATCCTCTACACCCTCGCCCACCTGATCGAGGGGCAGATCAAGTTCCCGGGCCTCTACACCCCCGTGGAGATCGCGCAGGAGTTTCAGGCCGCGATGGAGAGCGAGCTCGACTTCCTGCAGGAGGCGCGGGCGTGCGAGCGGTTCCGGGCGCAACATCGCAACGTCAACGGCGTCCACGCCCCCGAGGTGTACCGGGAACTGGGCACGCGCCGGGTGATGGTGATGGCGATGGTCGACGGCATGCGGCTCAACCGCGTGGTTCCCGGCTCCGAGGAGGGCAAGGCGGCGATGCGCCGGTTGATCGAGAGCTGGTACCTCCAGCTCTTCGAGCACGGGTTCTTCCATGGCGACCCGCACCCGGGCAACCTGCTCGTGCTCCCAGGCGGCGAGCTGTGCTTCCTCGACTTCGGGCTCACCGGCCATCTGACCGGTGAGATGCAGGACGTCATGACCTCGGTGTTCACCGGCCTGGTGTTTCGTGACGCCGAGACCGTCGCCCTCGCGATCTACCGGGCGGGAGCCACCAACGAGCGCGTCGACCTCAAGGCGTTCCGGGGGGAGATCCAGCGCCTGATGTCCAAGTACCAGGGGGCGAGCCTGGCGCGACTGTCGGAGAACAGCTCGCTGACGGAGTTCAT
This sequence comes from uncultured Pseudomonadota bacterium, assembly GCA_903875225.1. Lineage (GTDB taxonomy): Bacteria > Myxococcota_A > UBA796 > UBA796 > SXON01 > CAIUMM01. Next base: position 214,659 of record CAIQVJ010000019.1, on the reverse strand, counting down.
CCAGGTCGCCAGCCTCTACCGGATCCAGCTCCCGCGCGAGTTCGCCGTGATCGCGCGGGCCACCAGCATCGTCGACGGCATCGCGCGCCGGCTGCTGCCCGACGTGGACATCGTCGAGGAGGTACGCCCGCTCGCTGCCCGCCTGATGCAGACGCGCCTCGGCCCCGAGCGCCTCTCCGCAGACGCCATGCGGCTCATGCAGCACGCACAGTCCGCGTTTCGCGACCTGCCGACCCAGGCGAACCAGCTCCTCACGGACCTCGAGCGCGGGCGGATCTCCGTCACCACTCGCGACCCCGAGTCCGAGGAGCTCCGGACCGAGATCCGGCATGCGGCCATTCGGGTCTCGCTCGCGATCTGTGCCCTGGCCCTGGGCGTCTCCGGCGCCATCCTGATCGCGCCGTGGAGCCCGCAGCCCTGGGGCGTGCCGCTCCTCGCGATCGCGGGGGCGGGCGTGAGCATGGTGGCGCTGGTGATGTTCGCGGGGCTCGTCGCCCACTGGCTCTTCGCCACCCGGTTCCATCCGCGCGAGTGGAGCCGCAGGTTGATGGCCGTGGTGCGGTTCTTCGTGGGGTGAGGGGCGCCTGCGCAGGCGGGATCAGGGGCCGGCATGCAGCCGTGGACGGCGCTTTGCATCGGGCGGGAGGCGCTACTCCGGCCCCAGCGCCCGCAGTCGGGCTCGCGACGCGGGATCGCCGGACGACACAGTCCACCCCGCTGCCGACTGATGGACCTGGAGCGTGATCGGCTCGCCATCCGGCAATCTGAAGGTCAGGGTTGACATGGTGCAGCTCAGGGGCCCCTCGTCCATGTCCGGATGCATGATCCCCTCCCCCGGGCGCCGGTCCCGGTATCGGGAGCAGCTCGCATCCGAATGCACCCAGGGATGGTACCCGAGGACCTCGCCCAACGACGCGCCTGGGACCAGCCCGCCCTGGTCGAGGACCTGCCGGACGACCTCCGCCTCGAACTTCGACTCGTCCCGTGCCGAAGTCAGCTCAGAAGCCCCGAAGCCGACCACGACGCAGAGGGGGAACGCCGCCATGACCATCGCGAATTTCGCGCGATCCCACCATTCGGCGCGCTGCCGCCCATAGGCCCGCTCCGCGATCGAGCCCAGGCTGCCGACCTCATCGATGCGCTTCCGCCGCTGCCACGCGGCCACCATAGCCGAGGCGATCCCTACAGCGCCGAGCGCCATTCCCCCCTCGACGAGGGAGACCCAGCCGCCGTCCACACACCATCGGGCCAGATCGCTCATTCCAGGCTGCTAACCTGTCGTACTCGACAGGGCGCCGACCACCGACCGAAGGCAGGTTCGCCCCCGGGGTCTGGTGAAAAGTACCCAATTGGAGTACGCTTTCGCTCGTGAGCGCCATCGAGTCATCGTTCCCGCCCCTCTGCCACACGTGCAAAAGCTCGATGCTGCGCCGCGAGCGGGAGGTCGGAATCGACTCCCACGGCGTGTGGCAGCGCATCGGCGCCACTGAGATGCGCATTCCCTGGGAAGAGGTCGAGCACGTGTACCTTCAGACCCATCGGCAGGGGATGTACCACCCGACCCGTCACGGGTGCACGATCCGCGGGGCAGGTCGCCGGATCGCCTTCGAGAACGTCTGGGTCGGCCTGGGAGCCCCCGAATACCGCACCGAGACCTATCACCGCGTCGTCAGCGGTCTGGTCGCACGCCTGGTGGGCACGAAGGTCCGTTTCCGACACGGGTCGACGCTGTCGTTCCTCGCGGGCATCTTCACCGTGCTGTTGTCCCTGGTCGGGTTGGGAATCGGCCTCGCCTTTCTCCGGGGGCAACCCTGCATCGTGGCGCTCCCGGTCGTCATCGGCGTGGTGGCGGCGTTCTACACCGATCAGAACCGGCCACGCCCCTTCGATCCCGCCTTCGGCCCGCCGTAGCTCACTTCGCTCCCGGAATGCTGCGCGGGTCCCCAAAACGGCGACGGGCCGAAGGATCGCTCCTCCGGCCCGCGCTGTTCGAGCCCCGAGGGGCCCGAAGCCTACTTGCGCTTCTTGACCGCGTGGCGGATGACCACGTTCGCACCATCGAAGCCGGGGATGCCGCCCTTGATGTAGATCAGGTTGCGCTCGGTGTCGATGGCGTGCACCAGGAGGCCCTGCTGCGTGACCTGCTCATCGCCCATGTGACCGGGCATCCCGACGCCCTTGAAGGTCATGCCGGGCGTGAGGCGCGTGCCGATGGAGCCGCCGTGACGGTGGTATTCGTGCACGCCGTGCGTGCGCTTGAAGCCCTGGAAGTTGTGGCGCTTCATGACGCCGGAGAACCCGCGACCCTTCGAGGTCCCGGTGACGTCCACGCGGATGCCGCCCTTGAACACGTCGGCGACGGCCAGAACGGTACCGACAGGATGGGCGGCCACGACGGCGTCGGGCACCCGGATCTCGTGGACGAAGCGCGGGAGGACGGACTCGCCGGCCTTCTTGTAGTGGCCCTGCTCCGCCTTCGTGACGCGCGTGACCTTGCGCGTGCCAAAGCCAAGCTGGAGCGCCGAGTACCCGTCGTTGCCCTTGGTGGTCTTGCCCTGGAGCACCACGTTGGGGCCGAGCTCCACGACCGTGACGCCGAGCGCCGCGCCCACTGCGTCAAACACCTGCGTCATGCCGATCTTGCGGCCGATGAGGCCCATTTCGCTGTTCTTGCCCATTTCTACCTCGCATTGGACGAGCCGCGACCCGAAGGCAGCCTCGACAAGTCGTACGTTACACCCCGGGGAGCCCGGAGCGGGGCGCGCTTAGCCGATGCGGGAGGCTTTGGCAAGTTGGGCGGCTCGCCACGCCGGGATCGCGCTCGGGATGGGGCCATGGAACGCCGCTCTACCCGGCCGCGGCTCACCGCTCCTGGACGAGCACGTCCCTGGGCTTGGCCCCGTCGGCTGGCCCCACGACGCCCTCCTGCTCCATGATCTCCATCATCCGGGCCGCCCGGTTGTAGCCGATCTTCAGGAGCCGCTGGATCATGCTGGTCGAGATCTTGCCCTTCTCGATCGCGAAGTCCACGGCGCGGTCGTAGTTCTCGTCCTTCTCGGCCTCGAGCTCCTCGGGGTCCATCCCGTCGCCCTCTTCGAGCTTGATCGCAGGCGCATAGTCGGGCGCGCCCTGGCTGCGGCAGTGGTCGGTCACGCGGCGCACCTCGTCGTCCGTGAGGAACGGCCCGTGGGCGCGCAGGAGGCCGGAGGTCCCGGGTGGCAGGAACAGGAGATCGCCCTTGCCGAGCAGGGCCTCGGCGCCGTTCTGGTCGAGGATCGTGCGCCCGTCGTTCTTCTGACGCACCTGGTAGGCGAGCCGCGAGGGCATGTTCGCCTTGATGAGGCCGGTGATCACGTCCACGCTGGGCCGCTGCGTCGCGACGATCAGGTGGATGCCGCACGCGCGCGCCTTCTGGGCGATGCGGACGATGCTCTCCTCCACGTCCTTCGCAGCGACCATCATCAGGTCGGCGAGCTCGTCGATGACGACCACGACGTAGGCGAGCTTCTTCGGCAGGGGCAGGAGATCGCCGTCCGGCCAGTCCTTCGGGGCGTACCTGCGCGCCTTCTCCGGGGTCCAGTCCTTCGTCTCCTCCGTCACCCGGTCGTTGTAGCCCTCGATGTTGCGCGTCTGCCAACGCGCGAGCAGCCGGTAGCGCTCGTCCATCTCGATGCACGCCCACTTGAGCACGGCAGAGGCCAGCTTGGGCTCGGTAACCACCGGGTGGAGCAGGTGCGGGATGTCCTTGTAGAGCTCGAACTCGAGCATCTTCGGATCCACGAGGATCATCCTAAGCTCTTCGGGCGTCTTGGTGAGCAGCAGCGAGCAGAGCATCGCGTTCACCCCGACGCTCTTTCCCGAGCCCGTGGTGCCACCGACCAGCAGGTGCGGCATCTTCGCGAGGTCCCCGACGTAGGGCTTGCCCTCGGTGTCCTTGCCGAGCACCACCGGCAGGGTGTTGCGCTGGTCGCGGAACTCCGCGGAGGCGAACACGTCGCGGGCCCACACGGTCTGCCGCTTGGCGTTCGGGATCTCGATCCCGACGACGCCGCGGCCCGGGATGGGCGCTACGATGCGCACGCTCATCGCCTTGAGCGCCATCGCCAGATCGTCGGACAGCGACGAGATCTTCGACACCTTGACGCCAGGCGCCGGCTCGTACTCGAACAGCGTGATCACGGGGCCGGGCCGGATGGCGACCACGCGCCCTTCCACGCCGAAGTCGAGCAATTTCGCGGTGAGCGTATGGGCGAGGTCGTGCAACACGGACTCGTCCGTGCCCGTGACGATCTCGGGGTGATGATCCAGCAGCGAGAGCGGGGGCAACTGGTAGGGCGAGACAACGCGGCGCACCGCACGCCCATCGTCGTTCGAACCGCCGGAGCGCAGGTTTCCAGGGGTGACCGCGGGTTGCACCGCGGTGGCCGTGGACCGCGCGGCCGGGCGCGCCGCAGGAGGGAGCGAGCGCGGCGTGGGGGCGTCCACGTCGGCGGGCCGAAGGCGCTGTCCGAGGTCCGAAGGGGGCTCGGGGATGGACCGATCGTCCTCGTCGTCGTCGGCCTCCTGCTCCGCCCGGACGGGGGGGCGGCCGGGGGGGGGCCGACGATCCCCTGCGGCCCAGTCAGAGAGCCGATCATCGAACCGGGACGGGGGGTCCTCCACCGGGGCGCGACCGAACCCTGCTGCACGTGGGGCCTGCGAGGGTCCGTCGACGCGCGAGGCGGGCTCGACCCGGGAGGCGGGCTCGACCCGGGAGGGAGGCTCGACGCGGAAGGCCGGCTCGACACGGAAGGCCGGCTCGACGCGAGGGGCGCGGGAGGACGCTGCCGAACGCGCGCTCGGCGGGGCCTGCGTGCGCTCCCACTCGACCTCGACGAGGGAGCGCCCGCTGTGCTGGGTGGGCGCATCGCGGTCGATGTCGTCGATGGGCAGCAGGTCCGGCACCGCGCGCGCGGACCACACGCTCGGCACGGAGGGCAGATCCACAGACGGCACGTCGGAGAGGGACGGACGCTCCGCCCGGCGCGGCTCGGAGCGCTGGGGCTCGGGCAGGCGCGGCCTGTCCTCGGTGAGGAGCCGAGGCATCGCGACCCGGCGCGGTTCCGGACCGCTCTTCGTCACGGCGGGCACCGACGCCCGTTCGGGCACGGCCTCGTCGGCGGCCTGATCATCCTCCAGGCCCTCCTCCTCCTCGTCCTCGCACTCCACGTCCTCACTCGGCCGCAGCCGGTCCCGCAGTCCCATCACCCCGCTGGCCCCCGCTCGAACGGCAGCGCCACCGAGCGACCCGACCGCCCGGGCTGCCATCGGCACGCCGCTCTGCACGCGATCCACGGCGCGCGCGAACATCGGCTGCCAGTTGATCCCGAACAGCACGGTGACCGCCGCCGACAAGCCCGACGCCACGGCCAGACCCGCCCCGGCGTGACCGAGCCGGGGCACGAGCATACCCGCTCCCGCCGCGCCGATGATGCCACCGGCGGGAAACGCCCTGCCCGGCGCGCCTGCCACGAGCTCGATCCCGATGGCGAGCAACACGAAGGCGACAGCACCGAGCGCCGTGGTCGCCCAGCCACCCACCCGGCGGCCCGCAAGCCGCAGCACGACCATGCCCGCAACGCCCAGGACCGACCACGAGGCATACCCGAAGCCCTGGAGCAGCAGGTCGGCGAGGATCGCGCCGATCGAGCCCATCAGGTTCTTCACCGGAACGTGGCTCACAACGGAGAGGCTCCGGTCCGTGGCGTGCCAGCTGGCGAGCGCACAGGCGACGAACCCGCAGACGCCGAGCCCCACCAGCAACACCCCCTGCTCCACGGCGGGGCTCCAGAGGGAGCCGGGCTGCTCGACGGGCGCCACGAGCTTCTTGCGCCTGGCGGAGCCGGCCACGCGTGGCTTTCCCGTACGTGCCTGCGTGCTGGTGCGCTCCGCCGGCGCGGACTGTGCGACCGTGCCGGTGGAGTCTGGGATTTGGGAAGTGCGAACTCTCGCCACTTGTGAGCTCCGTCAACGGTCCATCCTACCGTCTTTCCCTTGACGTGTCACCACCGGTACTCAACCCTGTCTCAGTAGGTCACGGCCACCCCGATCTCCGCCTCGAGATCGGTGTACTGCGTCGGGGCGTACACACCTTCACACCCCCGCACAGCACACGCTCGCTGGGACCACTGCCCCGCGAGCCGCACCGCGGTCGCGGCGGTGATCACGTAGGCGACCTCGCCCCGGGCCCTGCCGATGACGTCGTCCCGATGGACCTCCCCGTGCAGGCTCTCCAGCCGGGCGCCTACCTCCAGGGAGAGGTCGAGCCGGTCCCAGAAGGTCCCCCGGTAGCGTAGATACCCGTAGTTGTAGGCGATGTAGTTTGTGAACACCGCATCCTCGAAGTCCTTGCGGTAGCCGAGGACGAGCGACTGGCTCTGCACCGGCGCCCATGCCCCCTGCACGTCTACGAGCAGCCCGGCGCCGGGATCGGTGAGATCCTGGCCGAAGCTCTCACCACCAGCGAGGTCCAACTCGTCCGCGCTCACGTCCAGCCCCGCACTGTCGTGCAGCACCGTCCGCTCGTCGTAGTAGGCCTGCCCGAGCCCCGCCTCGACCTTCACGCCGATCTTCGTGGACAGGGGGGTTTCGATGCCCACCCGCGCCCGCCACGCGAGAGCGTCGGGCTTCCCGACGTAGTCCCCGTAGTCGGGCCCCTCCACCTCCGGGCCGACCGCCTGCACCAGATGGTTCTGCCAGCGATACCAGGTGACCGAACTATCGAGGATCAGGTTTGACTTCGGCAGGGCACTCCATTGGAGGTCGAGTTGGGGCCCGAAGCTCGCACGGTTGTTGTAGGTGGGCGCCGAGGCGGTCTGCACATCCGGGACGCGGTAGTTGTCGAGGCCGATCTGGCCCAGCAGATCAAGCGTCAACGCCGAGCGTGGGCGCAATGTGAGCCCACCCGACGCCGCGTTCGAGGTCGTCACCAGGTTCGCGGGGGTGGCGCCGTCCTCGACCTCCGTCGGCTGGTTCTTGATGGCGAAGGCATCCGAGACCCGGAAGCCGACCGGGCTCGCCGTGAACGCGGCGATGTCGACGCTGCTGTCCACCTCGTTGAACCGGTCGAGCCTGCCCACCCGAGCACCGTCGTTGGGCGCGAGATCGAGCAGCTTGCTCAACCGGTACCCGAGCTCCCAGCTCAGCTGCAGGGTGCTTTTGGCCAACGTGACCCGGAACCGGGGCTCGACCAGGAGCCCGGGCGCCCCGACGATCGGGGCGTCGACACCGTCCGCGAGGTACACGTTGTCGTCGTAGGCGGCGCTGACGCCTAGCGAAGGCGCGACGACCGCGTCACCGAGGTGGAGGTGATCGCCGGGTGCAGCCCGGGCCGACGCCACAGGGAGGAGGACCAGTACGATGGCCGCGGGGCCAGGGGGCCTGCAGGAGGGTTTGCGCGCGGTCACACCACAGTGTCAGCACGCAACCGCGAACCGCCTACTGGCCCGACACCGCCCAGGTGTACACCGGCTCGGCGCTGATGGACGCGTCGAACCGCAACGCGCGCACGCCCGTGACGAAGCAGGCGCCCAGAGCCGCGTTGCCCGTTGTGTTGTCGACGACGTGGGCGTCACGCACCACGCCCGCAGCGATCGTCCAGCCGATGGTGACGCGGCCCGACAAGCTGTCGTCCTGCTTCAGCGCGGCTTCCACGCAGCTCTGGAAGGTGCCCGACTTGCGCTTGACCACCGACGGGATGGCTGTGGCGTCGCCGCTCTCGGCGTTCTCGTCACCGCCGCCGAAGTCGAGCTTCGGCTTTTTCACGTGCACGGCGACTGCCGCAGCCGCGGCCGCATCCCCACCCGCCTGATTCGAGATGCCGACCCCGGCGTTCTCCTTTCCGTTCTTGCTGCCCTCACGAGCCGCGAGCCCGGCGGCGCTGGCCTCCTGAACGTTCGTGACGCCCTTGAGCGCTTCGTCGAGGCTCCCACGGGTGGAATCGTCTCCGAGCAGGTCGACTGCGGCGAGGCCGTTCTCATTGGCGCCGTAGCCGCCGAGCACCTGGATGAGCAGCGACTTCTTCGTGACGGACTCCACCGATGGCGGCTGATTCTCCTTCGTGGCGGTCGAGGCGTCCTTCTTGTCCTTGGGCTCGTCGTCCTTCTTCGGGTCCTCCTTCGGCTTGTCCTCGTCGGCGCCCTTCTCCGGGGTCTTCACGACGATCTCGATGGGCTCGATGTCCCTGTCGAGGAGCTTGATCGCATCGTCAACGTTCGCGAGGTCTGCGTCGTCGGGGCGCGGGGTGATGTAGACCCAGGTCATGAAGCTGGCGGCCACCAACGAAAACGAGCCGAGCAGCGCGAGGAACAGCGGGTCCTCGTCGTCGTACCACTTCGCGCGGAAGTCCGCAGCGGACATCGCGCGCTCGGGCTGCGGCGGGGCGGGCACGAACTGGAACAGGATGCTGCTCGTGCCGATCACCAGCTTGCCGCGCATGCGCTCGTCGAGCACGTACACCCAGTGGTCGCCCTTCTTCGTGGCGGTCGGACGCAGGTCCACGATGGACTTCATGCCGTCCTTGGTCTGGATCATGCCCTCCACCCACTCGGGCACCTGCATCAGGTAGCCCTCGCGCTGCGGGATGAACATCTCCAGCCGTTGCCCGAGGCGCGGCTCGGTGACGACGAAGAGGTTGCGGGGATTCTCGCCCACGCTGACGACCTCCCCGATCTTCGTGATGCGTTCGGAGACCTTGCCATCCTTGATCAGGCCCAGGCGCAGGACCTTGGGGTTGGGCTTGGACGTGGGGATGGGCTGCGCGGCGGTGCTCATGTTCGGGTCCGGGTCGAAGGGTCCGGTCGGGACTCCCCCGGCGTACCCGGGGTCGTTGATCTACCTGACAGCATAGCCCGACTTTGGTTCCCTGCCCCGGGCGCGGGGCGGTAACAATTTCGTCAGGTCGCCGGCGACGGGCGATCTGCGCCCCGGTGCGTTCACCTCGTGCTCTCGACGACGAACCGGTAGTCGTCGAAGCCGGCGGCATGGGCCGAGGCCAGGACATCGCCGACGATCCCGTAGGGCGCTGACTTGTCGCACGCCACGAGCAGCGTGGCGCTGTCCCTTGCCCGCGCGGAGAGTGCTTCCCGAACGGCCGGAATCCCCTCGGCGTCCCGCTCCACCCCCGGTCGGAGACCACCGTGCCCATCGAGAGTCACGACCAGCACACCGTCCACCACGATCCCGTCCGACCGCACGTCGATGCGCGGCCCGGGCTTCTCCTCGGCGTTCACCGGCACCGCTGGCAGCACCAGCGAGGGCGCACCTACGATGCTCGGATCGTAGAAGGTCAACAGGAAGGCAAGGATCAACGTGAACATGTCGGTCATCGACGTGATCTGCAGATAGGGGTTCGTCGGCAACCGGCGCTGCAACCGGCGCTGCCTCCGGGCGCGTGCGGTCTTCCGGGTGTCCGGGTTCACTGCCGCACCGCGAGCAGGGGCTCGGGAAAGAGCACCTGCTCCTTGCCGGTGGACCAGTCGGATCGCGCGGCAGCCATCACCGCCGCGACCACCTCGAACGGCACGGTCGACGTCGGGGCGATCACCACGCGACGTTCGTCGGGGTGCTCCTCCTTCAGCGTGCGGAGAGCCTTGCCGAGGGCCGCCAGATCATACGTGCTCGGGGAGCAGTCCCCGGCGCACGGGATTCGCGGGTCCAGCCCCGGGCTCCCGCCAACGAGGAATCCCTTCTCGTCGATCTCCACGCTCACCACGCGCTTGGACTGGTCTGCGAGCGATCCGGCGTCGGGCGCGTCCAGCGCCGAGATCACCGGCCCGCGCGCCCCGATCTGCGAGAGCGCCAGGAACCGCACGCTCAAGAGAAGCATCGGGACGAGGTGAACCACCACGCTCAACATCGGGATGAGGTCGAGCCCCGGCCCCGTGTCCTCCAAACCGCCGCGGCGCGCCAAGCTACTCCAGGGAGCCGGAGGGCGGCGGCACCGGTCCCCCCTTCGACTCCGACCTCACGGCGTTGAGGAGGTTCACCAGGCGCGCGGACGCGTAGTCCACCTCGTCCAGGATCCGGTTGGCCCTCGCCGCCACCACCGCGTGCACCGAGAGCACCGGAATGGCCACGAGCAGGCCCGCGAACGTGGCGTTCATCGCCACCGCGATGCCGCTGGCCAACGCAGTGGACCGCTGCTCCGCACTCGCCTCGGCGACTGCGTGGAACGACAGGATCAACCCCTGGATCGTCCCGAGCAGGCCCAACAACGTGCACAGGTTGGCGATCGTGGTCATGTAGGGGATGCGCTGTTGCACCAGTGGAGTGATCTCGAGCGTGGCCTCTTCGAGCGCGTCACGCACCTCGTTCTCCGGGCGGCCTGCCCGAAGGAGCCCGGCCTTGAGCACCCTCGGAAGGACAGCCGCAGACTCGGCATTGCAGAGCTTCAGCGCAGACTCGTACTCACCCGCGAGCACGTGGCGCTGGATCTGCGCGAGAAACGTCTGCGCGTGCACCGATGCCCGCAGGAACAGGAAGATGACGCGCTCCGCCGAGATCGTGGCGCCGATGACGGCGCACAGCAGGATGGGCCACATGAAGACGCCGCCGTCTTCCACCCACTTCGCGAGGTTCCAGTCCAATCGTCAGAACGGCTTGGAGTTCACGGCATCCACGATCTTGGGGAGAAAGCTCTCCTTCAGGGTGAGCACGTACTTCGGGGTGAGGTTCTGCCGTGAGATCAGGATGTCGATCGTCGGCTTCTGGGTCTCGCCCACGATCTTGTCACTGAACGAGAACTCTCGGGCAGACGCCGTCCCTGCGGCCGCCGCCGCGAGGACCAGGACAAGCGCGGTGCGAGTGAGCGGGCTGCGTGGAAATACGTTCATTGTCCACCCCATGGGCTCGAGGGATCGGGTTGAGGCTGCGGAGCGGGAGCAGGTTCCGGTGCGGGCTGTGGGGCCGGCGCCGGAGTCGGTTGGGGCGCCGGGGTCGGCTGCGGCTGGGAGCCCCAGGGGCTCGTGCCATCGCCTGCGGGCGGGGATGGGTTGTCGACCGGCGCGGGGGTCTCCGTCGGAGCAGGCTGGGCGGCTGCCGCAGCGGCTGCCGCAGCGGCGTCCGCGTCCTTCTTTTTGCGGTCCTCCTCGCGCTTCCTGGCTTTCTCCGCCTTCTCCTTCGTCTTCTGGATGGAGGCGACCCAGGCGTCCAGCTCTGCGGGGGGCCCGCCGCCAGAGGCCCGGTACTGGCCGATCGCATCGAGAGCGGCGTCGTAGCTCTTCATGTAGTCGCCGTAGAGCACCGCGAGATCACGCCACGGCTCCGCGTTCTTCGCGTCGAGCTGCAGGGCCAGCTCATACTCCTTCTTGGCGTCGTCGAACCGGCCCAGCCCCCGGTAGCAGATACCGAGGTTCAGGTGGATCCCGGGGTCCTTGGGGGTGGTCACCGCTGCGCGCTCCCAGAGCGGCGTGGCGTCGTCGTACGCGCGATTGTCGAGGTAGTAGCTCCCGAGAAACTGCAGCGCAGCCATCTGGAAGGGGTCGATGTCGAGCGCCTGCTTGAACTCGAGGACGGCGTCGCCGGAAAAGCCCTTGCGGTACAGGACCTGGCCGAGCGTGGCGTGCAGTTGCGCACTCGAATCGCCGTTCAGGTCATTGTCGGCCTTCTTGAGGAGGAACGCGGCGAGATCGAGCTGGTTGGTCTCGAGGTAGATGAGCGCGAGGTTGCAGAAAAGCGGAATCGCGCGCGAGTTGACCGAAAGCGCAGACTTTGCCTGCTTGATCGCCTCGTCGTAGCGCTTTTCCTCACGCAGCGCGTTGATCGCGGCCACCTGCAGGTCGACGCTGCGGTTGTTGTACCGCAGGCCGGACTGAAAACTCGCGAGCGCGAGGTCCGTGCGGCCGGCACGCTGGCTGAGCAGGCCGAGATTGAGCCACGCCTTGTCGAGGGCGGGGTCGATCGCGGTGGCCCGCAGCCACTCCTTCCGCGCCTGGTCTTCGTTGCCCTGGATCATCCAGGCCACACCCGCGTTGTAGGGCACCGTGGCCTGGTCGGCGTACTTCGATGCGAGCGGGCCGAGCCGCTCCAGCGCCTGCTGCGCCTTGTTGGCGTCCTTGGTGGTCAGCATCGCGACGGCATCGTCCAACTGCCGCCGATCGTCAGGTTCGAACGGATCCTTCACCGTGAGCGCGGCCTCGGCCTCGGCGGCTGCGGCCGCGGCCGCGGCATCCGGATCCGGCGCGGGGGTTGTCGCTGCCGGCTGGGTCGGCTCGACAGGAGCGGCAGCCACGGGGTCCGCGGCAGCCGGAGTCTCCGGAGAGGTCGACGTGGCCTTTTTCGGGCAGCCTACCAGCAGTGCGAGCGAGAGGGCGCCGACCAGCGGCAACGAGAGCGAGCGGAGGCTCATGGGGTGGGCTCCTCAGCCTTCTTCGTGATTTCGGATGTCGGGCCCGCGAGCGGCACGTCACCTGGATCGATGATGCCCCGGGATTCAACACGCTCGCTCGGGAAATCGGAGGGGAAGCGCTCGTTGAGGGCGCCCAGCGTCTTGGAGTTCCACTCCGACCAGCGCTTGTCGCCCTTGGCCTTGTTGAGCGAGTCCTGGAGGGCCTTGCGACCGGCATCCTCCACGGGAAGCCGGTAGTTCTCATCCACGAACGCCCGGTAAACGTCGAGCTCTTCGTCGCTCAGGCCCTTCGGCGGGGGAATGTTGTACAGCAGGTCGGCATAGACGAAGTAGGACATGCCGATGTAGTACTGGGCAGCAGCGCTGCTGTCGTAGTCCTGGTAGGTCGAGACGATGCTGATGGCTTGATCCTTGAAGGCGATGATCTTCGCCGGCATCGTGACCTTGATGATCTCGACGTTCTTTTCCTCGGACGTGGTCCACTTCACGACCTTCAAGGTCTCGAACTGCTTCTGCAGATCCTTGACCGCGCCCTCGGCCGCGAGCGAGCGCGTATGCTGGTTGAGCGCCGCGCCGCTGGCGGACCGGAAGGTGTCCTGGAGGCGCGCCCATGTCGCGGCGGCCCCGCGGTCGCCCTTCTTCTCCTGCGCCTTGGCGATCTTGTACAGCGCCTCGATGGCGTGGTTGGGCTGCGAGGCGCCGAAGCGATCGAGGTATCGCTTGTAGAAGCTGATCCCGTCTGCCTCGCTGACGAGATCCCACTGCTCCCCAGCACGCCAGTAGGTGTCCTCGGCGTCTGGGCGGTCCTTGAAGGTCGTGGCGTACAGCTCGTACCGCCGGGCGGCGTCTGCGTGGTTTCCGGTGCCGACCATGAGGAACGCCGCGTTGTACATCGCGTTCGCGGCGTCCGTGTGACTCGGGAACTTCGTGTACAGTTTCGTGTAGTAGCCGATGGCCTTGTCGAGTTCGAGCGTGGCCGAGTAGGTGTCCGCAATGCGGAAGTACAGGTCCTTGCTACGCTCGTCGTCCGGGTAGGTCGTCACGTACCGCTCGAAGAGCTTGATGGCATCCGCGCCCTGTCCCGCGATGTCTGCCTGGTTCGCGGCGTTGTACAAGGCGAGGTTCAGGTACTGCGAGTTCGGGAACCGCGTGAGGAAGCTCAGGTACGCGGCGGACGACTCGGGGTGCTTGCCCTTCTCCGCCAGCGCGTTCGCGAGGTTGAACACAGCCTGTTCCTGGACGTTGTCAAGCTTCGCCAGCGCTTCGCTGCTCCCGCCCTCGCCCAGGTGCCTGGCCTTCAGCTCGTCGATGATCGTCGAGACGCGCTCGAGATCGCCCTCGTTGACGTAGGTCTGCACGAGAAGCCCAGCTGCAAAACCAGCTTCCTGGGTCGTCGGATACCGGTCGATGACCTTGTTGAAGCGGGCACGGGCCTCCGTGTAGTTTCCGTGGTTGTAGTAGATCTGGCCGGGGGTGTAGATGTATCCGGGACGGGCCTTTTCGAGCATGGCCTTGATGTCGTCGTCCGCGAACTGCCTGTCCACGACGTCGTCACAGGCGGCGATGAAGGCCTTCTGCTCGTCGGACACCGAGTAAACGGTGATCTGCTTCCCGAAGTCGGTGGTGATGGTCCGCTCGATCGTCTGCCCAGCGGGCACGTCGGGAAGCTTGCCGTACTTGGCGAGCACGAGCTGCGCGCGTACGAGCAGCACCTGGTACCGAGCAGAGTCGCGGTAGGGCGAATGGTCGTTCTTCAGCACCTGGTCGTACGCCGAGAGCGCGGCCTCGAACTGGTTCGAGTCGTACAGGGCCGAGGCATAGTACCACTCGTCGTCGTTGTAGTCGGCGCCGAAGGGGTACTTTTCGAGGAACTCCTTGAACTTGTCGGCCGCTGCCGCATAGTCCTGCACGTTCCCCGTCTGCTGCGCTTTCGCGTACAGCTCGGTGGCGACATCCGCCAGAGAGGTCTCGATGTAGCCGCGGGCGATCGCGATCGCGTCCGGGTTCGTCCGGTTCGCCACATACCAGGGTCCACCCTCCCGGTAGACCTCCGAGAGCTTCGCCATCGCCTCCTGGGCCTTGGCGGGGTCGGGAATCCCGTTCCGCATCCATGCCTGCGCGACATTGTACTGGTAGACCGGGTTCTTTGGGTCGAGCGGCCACCGCGTCTGCAGGTAGGCCCACGTGTCGATCGCGTCCTCGAACTTCGCCTGCTTCGCAAGGATGTCGGCGAGCGTCTCCAGCTCCTCGTGCGCCCATGGCCTGTCGCCCACCTTGTCGAGGTGCGTGACCGCGATGTCGATCGGCTTCTTGCCCTGGTTGAACCCCATGTCCGCATAGGAGATGGCCAGATACTTCACGGCCTCGGGCCGCATGTTCGACGGCTTCCCGGTCTGCAGGAAAAGCTTGTCGGAGTAGTCCAGCAGCTGGACCATGAAGGAGAGCGCTGCGTCGTAGTTGTTGAGCTTGTAGTTCGACCAACCGAGCTTGTAGATCGCCTTGTCGTAGTTTCGGCCGGTCGGACCGTCGTTCAGCACGGTCTGGTAGTACGAGATCGCCGTCGGGACGTTCAGCACCGGGTTGGCGCGCGGACCGGGGAGCTCGAACCAGTACTCACCCAGCATCATGTTCGCGTCGTTCGCGAATGGAGTGCCGGGGTAGCGGCTCACGATCGTCTCATTCATGAGCCGGCCGGCCTCGGGATCGTACTGCTCGGCGGCCTGTGCGTTGTAGCACCAGGCCAGCATGTAGTAGGCTTCCGGAAGGTTGTCGTATTCCTGGTTGTTGGCCAGGATATCCTTGTACAACGTTACGGATCGGGCATAATTCTTCTGCGGCGGCTCGGGCACGACGAGGTCCGGGTGTTCCGCCGCGGCGTCCTGGAGCCGCGTGTACTCCTGGAACGCGGTGGCGTACTCGAGCTCCGACGTCTCGAAGTAGAGATCCGCGAGCCGGTACTTCATGTCCGCGGAGTAGGGGCTCACCGGGTACTTGCGCAGGAACGCCTCGAGGCGCGCTACAGCGGCCTTCCGCTGGGCGTTTTCGTCGTCCTGCAGCTTCTGGATCATCGTGCCGTAGATCGACGCGATGCGATCCTCCTCGGCCTGCTGGTGCTGATCGACGATCGTCGCGGCGTCGGCCTGGAGCTCGCGCATGCGATCGTTGAAGCGGTCGAGGGTGTCGTGGAAGGCCTGGAACTCGGCTGCGTTGACGCTCTTGGGCAGATCCAGCGCGGCAGCAGGCTGCGCCGCAACCCCAGCCAGGACCAGCAGGCCAACGCTGCGCTGGGCAATTACCAGCCGCTCGGTGGCGGGTGAGCGACGGCCTTCCGTCGATGGGCGCGTCATTTCGATTTCTCCCCGTCGCTGGCGTTCGTTCGGAGCTGATCGTATTGCTCCTTGATGCTCTTGAGCAGGGCGACCTGCTCGCGTGTGAGCGTCTCCATCTGTTCAGTGGTCGACGTCTTGCGGAGCCAGGCGACATCGACGATGCCCTTGTCCGCAGTGAGGACGTCGGTGCGAAAGTCCGCCTCTACCGCGTGCACACCGGTCTGCACCGCCGTTTCGGCCAGGGCCTCCACGTTCGCGGACTGGGTGGCCACGTCTGCATGGAGTTCAGTGACGTGCGCGGTCGTCTGCTCGAACTTCTTGCGCACTGCGCCAAGCTCGGCGCTCTCGGCCTTCCCGAGCACCTCCGCGGTCTCGGCGACGTGCTTGTCCAGGGCCTGCACGGCAGCCCATTCCTGATCGATGGCCACGAGCTGCGAGGTGTCTGCCACATCGCCCCGGAAGCCGGCGAGCGTCTTTCTCACACCAGCGTAGGTGACCGCAACCGCGGCGTTGATGTCGGGCGAGGCCGCAGCCTCGGGGTATGCGTTGTCCTTCGCCTTCTGGATGGTGGCCAGCTCGGTGCGGCGAGCCGGATCCTCTGCTTTCAGGGCGGCTATCTCCGCATCGAGCAGTCGTCCCTCGAGCGTGAGCACGTTGCCCGCCAGCGCGGTGAGCTGGGAGGAGGCGGTCACGAAGGTGCCGAGCCGGCGGGTCGGGTCGGCTAGCACGGACTGCAGCACGTTGACCAGATCGTCACTCGCCTTGAGCTCGGCGCGCTGGTGCCGGAGTTCGTTCCAGGAGCTTGCCGCACGACCGACTTCCGGCCGGGAAAGCAGGATCTCCTCCGCGTAGCCGGGGAGCAGGTCTTCGTCCGCGCCCCGCCTGTCGTCGGTGAGCTGGTCCAGGAAGCGCCCGGTGATGGTCCGGTCCGCCTGGATCTCGCCGAGGCGCGCAACCACCGGCTCGTACTCGGCGACGACCTTCTGGTAGCCTTGCTCCGCTCCGTCGTAGTCCTGGAGCTTCATGTGCAGGTGCCCCTGCAGGATCTTCATGCTCGCGGTGTATCGGTGCTGCGGAAACGCCTCGAGGAACAGCGAGACGGTGTCGGTCGCGGTGCGCCACGCGTTCACCAGCTTCTGGTTGACGGGCGCCTTCGCCTTCGGATCCCCACCCGAGGCGATGTACTCCGACTGGACCTGGTTCTCCACGTCGTTCGCGGTCTTTATGTCGGCCCAGGCGCTCTCGTAGAGCTGGTCGGCGTAGTTCGGGCTGTTGCGGCTCACCTTGCCGTACCAGAACACCGCCTCTTCCATCGAGCCGGCCTCGTAGTTCAGTCGGGCGAGGGCGACCTGCGAAAGCTCGTGGACGCGCTTGTGGTCGTCGTCGACGACGGGGTCCTTCTCGGCCGCCGCGAACTCGTCCATGGCCTGCTTGTAGTTCTTCTCCTGGATCATCAGGACGCCCAGGAAGTACCTTGCCCGCGAGTAGTACGGCGTGGCGGGCGCGATGCTCTCGAACATCGCCTTCGAGCGGGCCGACTCCCCTCGCCGGTAGAACGACTTGGCGAGGGTATAGCTGATGAGGTCGGTGGACTGGACCTTCCCGGAGCCGATGTAGTCGGCGTACATCTTGTCGAAGCTCGCGTTCTCCTTGAGAATGGCGAACGTCTCGAGACTCCGGCGCACCGCGTCAGCGAAATAGGCGTGGGAGGGCCCCGCGTCCACGATCACCTGGTACGCCTCCAGCGCGATCCGGTAGTCGTTGAGCTCGAACAGGCTCTCAGCGAGGTACCACTCGGAGTCGTGGGCCAGATCCGCGCTGGCGAGCGCATGGGACTGGACCAGGATGTAGAAGGTCGTCGCCGCGCTGTCGTAGTCGCCTACGAGGAACTGGTAGACACCCTCCTCGTAGCGATCACGAGCGTCGGTGACGCCGACGAGCCCGGCTCGGTCCGTGAAGTTCCTCCGGATGTCCGACACCTGCGCCGAGAGGCTCCTGGTATCGGCATCGACGGACGCGATGCGGTCGGCCACCGACCGCTCCGAGGCGTGTGCTGGCGTGAGCGACAACGCGGCCAACAGCCCGACGATCGATGCGACCCGCACGAAGGGGACGGGGCTCTCCGACCAGCATTCACTTGCCATCGACAGTCTCGCACTGGATGTCGAAGGCGGTTTTCGCGCGGTCCTGCAGCTGCTGCACAGCGCCGCCCTTTTCGGAGATGCTCGCGCGGAGCGTGCAGGTCTTGCCCAGGTCAACCGCGAACTGGTAGCTGCTCCGGACGTCGATCGTGTAGTCCTGCGCGTACTTGAAGAGGCCGTAGCCCGTGGGCCGCACCTTGAAGTCCACCGACAGCGTGTGGTTGCCGGAAGGCACCGTGCCCTCGCTCACCTTGAGCTCCCGGTTCTGGTCGAGGGCCCCGGAGACGTCAGCCTTGGTCATCTTCGTCTGCCCGTCGAGCAGGTAGGTGACCGCCTCGAGGTTGAACCCGGCCCCCAGCCGGTTCTCGTGCAGGATGAGCAACTGGCCCCCGTTCGAGGAGCCCTCGATGACGATCTCCTTCAACAGCTGGAGAGTGGCCTTGGCCCGAAACACGCGCTCCTTGGTCTTGTCCACGGCTTCTTCGGCCGTGAGCAGGTCCCGGTTCACCGCAGAGAGAGCGTCCTGCGCCGCAGCGTCGTTGGCCTCCTGGGTCTGTGGAGCGCTTGGATCCGGGGTCGCCGCAGGAGTCGTCGCGGGCGTGGGGGTGCCGAGTTCAGGGGATGCCGGTGCCGGACTCCCCGCGAACGCCGCCGACCCGTAGGCTGCGAGAAGGGGGAGACCGGAGAGAAGAACCCAGCTTGAGCGACGCATCTGCACCTCTACCACGTCGGACACCCCGAAGACGAGGCGCGCGAACAGAACGATGCGCACTGAAGTACCGCGTCCGCAGGCGGCTCGCCATCCGAGCGAGGGCGAAATCGCGTCGTCGCGGCAACCTTTCAGCCCGCCTCACGGTTTGTTGGCCTGTTCCCCTTCCCCGTCGCTGTCTGCGACGTTCCCCGTAGTGCCCGCCAGGGCACCCACCAGGCGGTCATGTGCTCGGCGGGCGCGCGACAGCGCGCCGTCGATGTCGTTGACCAGGAATGCGAAAGCGTAGACGTGGTCGTCCTGGGACCGCACATAGCCGGTGAGGCAGTGCACGCCGTTGAGCGTGCCGGTTTTCCCTCGCACGCGACCTGCCATCGCCTCTTCGCGAAAGCGCGAGCGGAGCGTACCGTCACGCCCACCGACCGAGAGGGTGGTCAGGAATTCAGGTCCCACCGAGGGGTTGTTCCACATGTCGACGAGCACCTTGGCGATCACCGACGGCCGGAGCGTCACGTTCCGGGACAGGCCGGAGCCGTTCACCAACGCGTAGTCCGCGGCGGGGATGCCGATCTGGCCAAGGTACTCGCTGATGGCCTGGGTCCCCTTCGCCGTCGTGCCGGGGAGGCCATAGCGCTCGGCCCCCACGGTCCGAGCCACCTGCTCCGCGATGAAGTTGTTGGAGTGCTTGTTCATCTCCGCGAGGATGTTCACCAGCGCCTCGCTGCGCTCCACGTAGAGCACCTTGGCATCGGAGGGAGTGGTGCCCGGGATCATGTGGCCGCGCACCTTGATGCCCTGCTGCTTGAGCAGGCCCGTGAACACGCCGATGTAGTTGCCGAGCGGGTCGGAGAGCGTCTTGTAGTAGGTGTCGGCCTCGCTCTCCAGCGGCACGTTGCCGGTGAGCGTGAAGGTGGTGATCTTCCCCGTCTCGTCGAGCTTGCGCTCGATCTTCACCCACTTTCGACTCGTCTTGCTCCCCGTGGTGAGCTTGTTTTCCAGGACCACGGCAGCCGTGGGGCTCTCGAAGTCCGCGTGTGCGAGCGCGCCTGACGCTGCGCCGGGGCGCACCACGATGGCCGCGATGTTGTAGTTCACGGAGAGCGCCCCGAGCGGCGCGAAGTACGTGGGACCGTCCTCCATGTCATCGTCGTTGTCCCAACCGGGGATCAGCGTGGTGTCGGCGAAGTAGCCGTCGTCGAAGACGACGTCGCCTTTGATCTCCTTCACGCCCTGCAGGCGCAGGTCCATGACCATGCGGTACATCCGCTCCACCACCATGGTGGGATCCCCCTGGCCCTTGATGTACAGCGACCCGTCGAGGAGCCCGGCGTCATCGATCCTGGCAGGGGTCATCACCCAGGTCGGGAAGGTCCAGGCGGGGCCGAGCGTGCGGAGAGCGGTGGCGGACGTCAACACCTTCATCGTGCTGGCCGGGACCAACGCCTTGTCGTCGCCCCACTGGTACACCTGAGCGCCCGATTCGGCGTCGACCACCTGCACGGAGACCGCCGCCGAGGAGAAGATGGGGTCCGACGCGAGCTGCGCGAGCGCATCCTGCAGCGGCTGGATCTGGGTCGGGATTCGGACGATGTCGCCCGCATCCGCGGACCCGGGCTCGACATCCTGGGGGTCCGTCGCGAACGCGCTGGGCAGGCAGACCAGCGAGAGGAGCAGGGGCAGGAGGAGGGAGTGGAGCCGCATGGCGACCTCGAGCGGTGAGTCAGGGAGGGGCGGGAACCCCGGAGGAGGATGGCTCAAAGACGAGCCGGCGGGGGCGAACGTACAACGCGTGGAGCGTCTGGAAGATTCTGACCTGCCTTGGATTCATTTACAAGTGCGATCATCGAAATAGCAACAATCTTTTGAAGAGTTAGCTGCGGAATGCTTCGACCAGGTCGAACGCCACCCCTTGACATGACAACAGCATTCCCTGCCGGAACGGCGGAGGCACGGGCTCCCGCCGGGCGGCGTCCTCCCCCACACGGAGAACGTTACGCTTGCTGGACCGGAGCCCGGATGCCCCTCGACTTCATCGTTCCCGTTGCCCCAAGGGGCGGCACGGCCCGTGTGTTCTGCCTTGCAGGCCTGCTTTGTGCCTTCGCTCCCGCCACGGCGAGCGCGGCCGACGCCCTGCAGGCATCCACATCGGCGGAGCGCCCGGACCTCCCGTTCAAGAGCCTCGCTGGCGAGGACGGCGTACACGTCCTCTTCCAGAACCCGGCGCTGATGAATTTTGACCGGGACCCCGGCTACGCCTTCTACTACCGCACGAGCGCGATCGACAACGGCCTCAACAGCTTCACCGTGGCCACCACCGGGAACGGCCTGGGCCTCGGCATCGGCTACCGGCAGTTTCGCGACACCACCGGCGCTGACGCCGGGTGGTGGACCTTCTCGAGCGGCGCCTCGCTCCGGCTCACCAAGGGCGTTGCGATCGGCTCCGCAATCCACTGGGAGCTCCCGGACGGCGGAGACAACAACTTCGTGGCCTGGGACCTGGGCGTGGGCTGGCGGCCGGTGCCCTTTCTCGGCCTCGCCGGGCGTGTCCTCAACATCGGCAGTCCCGCCCCGGATCTCGGCGTCTCCACCGAGTATGGCGGCGGCCTCGCGCTCCGACCGTGGAACGACGTGGTCACCCTCGGCCTCGACTGGCGGGTGATCGCGCCGCCGGACAGCGACGCGGAGCAGCACGGGGTGGCTTCGCTCCGTGTCAAGCCCACTCGCGGGCTGTGGGTTCGTGCCTACACCGACATCCCGGTAGCGGACCCTGCCGCGCTCACCGTGGGGGGGGCACTCGAGTTCCACCTCGCGGACGTGGCGCTCGGCGTGGACGGGACCGCGGGGCTCGCAGACCCCACGAACCCGTCCCTGGGCGGCTACCTGACCACTGTCCCACGCGACGACCAGCTGTTCGTTCCCGGTCGGAAGGTCGCGGAGTTCTCGCTCGACGGCAGCTTCCCGTACAATCCCCAGGGCACCGTGCTCTCGGGAGCGCCCGAGGGCTACCTGACCCTGCTGCGACGCCTGCGGACGGCGGCGCACGATCCGCAGGTGCGGGGCATCCTCGTCCGGGTCAGCGAAGTGCCGTTCAGCTTCGCCCAGATCGAGGAGGTGCGGAACCTGCTCCTCGACGCGCGGACCGCGCGCAAGGCGGTGGTCGTGTACGTGGACGGTGAGGCCTCGAACGGCACCTACATGCTTGCTTCCGTGGCCGACCGGATCTACCTGCACCCCGCCGGGGGCGTGGATCTGGTGGGGCTCTCCGCCGAGCTCCAGTTCTACAAGGGCGCGCTCGATCTCGTGGGCGTTCAGGCGCAATACCGCAAGCGCGCGGAGTACAAGTCCGCCCCCGAGCAGTGGACCAACACCGAGTCCTCGGACCCCGCACGGGAGGAGATGGACTCCCTGCTCGACGACCTGTCGTCGGGGCTGGACAGCGGCATCGCGGTGGGCCGAGGCAAGACCATCGAGGAGGTGAAGTCGCTCGTGGACGGGGGTCCCTACACCGCAAAGGAGGCGCTCGCCAACGGGCTCGTCGACGGGCTCCTGTACCCGGACGAGGTGGAGCACGAGATGCAGACGGTCCTCGAACAGAAGAGCCTGTTCCTGGACGACCGCTACCAGGAGGCCCCCGACCAGTCGGGCTGGCAGCCACAGCGCGCGATCGGCGTCATCGTGGTGGACGGCGCGATCTCGGAGGGCGAGAGCAGCCCGGGCGGGTTCCTGCGCGGCGGCTCGACGGGCTCCCAGACGATCGTGCGCGCGCTCGACCAGGCCCGCAACACCAGCGCGATCAAGGCGATCGTGCTGCGTGTGGACAGCCCTGGCGGCTCGGCGTTCGCGTCCGACGAGATCTGGCGCGCGGTGCAGCGGCTCAAGGACGATGGCAAGCCGGTCATCGTGTCGATGGGCGGATACGCGGCCTCGGGCGGGTACTACGTCGCGTCCAACGCCACCGCCATCTACGCGCTCCCGTCCACCGTGACAGGCAGCATCGGGGTGTACGGCGGGAAGTACAACCTCCAGGGGCTGTACGAGAAGCTCCACGTCGAGACCGAGAGCTTCGACCGGGGCCGGAATGCATCGATGTACTCGATGTCGAAGCCGTTCGACGAGCTGCAGCTCGCCGCCCTGGACAGGATGATCGGAGAGACCTACGCCCAGTTCACGTCGAAGGTCAGCGCGGGCCGACACATGACCGATGACCAGGTCGAGGCCGTGGCACGCGGCCGGGTGTGGAGCGGCACCGCGGCCTCCCAGCGAGGGCTGGTGGATGCCTTCGGCGGCTTGTACGACGCAGTGGAGCGCGCTCGCAAGGAGGCGCACATCGGCGAGGACAGCCCGTACGCCCTGGTCGAATTCGACCCGTGGGGCGAGGCCGGCGGGGGAGACCTCCCGACCACCCTGATCCGCGCCGGACTACGGAAGATCGCTGGCGGCGGCAAGCTGTTCGGTGGCACGCCCGTGGAGCTGCCGAAGGAGCTCTCCCAGTTCTGGGAGCTCTCGGCCCTGCAGGACACCACGGTGTTCGCGATGCTGCCCTACCACATCGAGATCCACTGACCGTGGACTCCCCCGCGCGCGCCGCCCGGATCCTGGTCGCTGACGACGACCGCGCGGTGCGCACGGCGTTGTCGGTGAACCTCAAGAAGGCGCAGTACGACGTCTCGCTGGCATCCTCGAGCGGCGAGGCGCTGCAGTTGCTGCGGGAATCCTCCTTCGACGTGCTGCTCACCGACGTGAACATGCCGGGCGGCTCGGGGCTGCAGCTCCTCTCCGAGGTCCGGACCCACTGGCCGGACACCCGCGTGGTGGTGATGACCGGCTTCGGCTCGGTCGCCGATGCGGTAGGGGCGATGAAGGCGGGCGCCGCGGACTACATCATCAAGCCGGTCGAGCGGGACGAGCTGCTGCTCCTGCTCGATCGTGCGCTGCAGACGCGGGCGATGCAGCGGGAGCTCACGCAGCTCCGCCACGAGGTCACGGAAAAGTACGGGTTTGCCAACATGATCGGCATCTCCGCGCCGATGCGCGAGGTGTACGAGCAGATCCAGGCCGTGGCGGACTCCAACGCCCTCGTGCTCATCAACGGCGAGACGGGTACCGGGAAGGAGCTCATCGCCCACGCGATCCACTACCGCAGCCGTCGCGCGCAGGGCCCGATGATCGCGGTGAACTGCGGTGCCCTGCCAGAGAGCCTCCTGGAGAGCGAGCTCTTCGGCCACGAGCGCGGGTCGTTCACGGGCGCCTCGCGTCAGCACCAGGGCAAGTTCGAGCAGGCGGACGGAGGTACCCTGTTCCTGGACGAGATCGGCGAGATCCCCCCGAGCGTGCAGGTCCGGCTGCTGCGCGTGCTCGAAGGCGGGATGTTCACCCGCGTGGGGGGGGAGACCCCGGTCAAGGTGGATGTCCGCGTGATCTGCGCGACGAACCGCGATCTGCGCAAGGAGGTGCAGGCCGGGACCTTTCGCGCCGACCTCTACTACCGGCTCCACGTCTTCAACATCAAGCTGCCGGCCCTTCGCGAGCGCCGGGATGACATCCCGCTGCTGGTCGCCCACTTCTGCAAGAAGTTCGCGGAGCGGCACCTCCGCAAGGAGCCCGTCATCGGGCCAGCCGCGATGCGCTCGCTGCAGGCGCACAGCTGGCCCGGGAACATCCGGGAGCTGGAGCACTTCATGGAGCGCTCCGTGCTGCTCGCCGCCGGCGGCGAGATCACGACCGCCCACCTGCCGGAGTCCGAGCCGCTCACCCGGCCGTCGGGCACCGGGATCTCCGTTGACGACATCGGCGCAGGTGGGCTCCCAACGGCGCTGGACTCGATCGAGCGCCAGCTGATCATCGAGGCGCTCACCGAGGCGGGCGGCGTGCAGGCCCAGGCGGCCCGCAAGCTCGGCATCAGCAGGTCGAACCTGAACTACCGGATTGGAAGGTTGAACATCCGGCTGCAGGACATCACGTTCGGCTAGCCCAGCGGCATGTGCTCGAGGATGTGCAGGCCGAAGGCGTCCAGCCCGATGATCTTGCGGGGGTTGTTCGTGAGCAGGCGGATCTCCCGCACGCCGAGGTGGGCGAGGATCTGCGCGCCCAGGCCAAGCTCACGGAGCGGATCGTGCTTGGACGCCTCGCCGCGCATCCGGGCGAGGAGCGCATCGGGCCCACTGCCGTCGATGTGCAGGTAGAGCAGCACACCCTTGCCTTCGCGGGCGATCGCCGACATCGCTGCGCGCAGCGGCCCCTGTGAGCCGCTGGCCAGGGCCCGCAGCACGTCCACGGGCCCGCTGGAGGCCTGGACCCGCGTGAGCACGGGACCGGTGAGCTCCCCCGCCCACAACGCGAGGTGCAGCCCACCGCCCATGGCCTGGTACACCCGGGCCTGGAAGGACCCGAACTCCTCGGTGGCGATCGGCAGGTCGAGCACCGGCGTGACGAGATGCTCGTACGTGAGCCGCCAGCGCACGAGATCAGCGACGCTCACGATGTGTATACCGTGCTTCATACCGAACTTCTCGAGGTCCGGAAGGCGCGCCATGGTGCCGTCGTCGTTCATGATCTCGCAGATGACGCCAGAGGGGGTGAGCCCAGCGAGGCGCGCGAGATCGACGGAACCCTCGGTCTGGCCGGTTCGCAC
Source organism: uncultured Pseudomonadota bacterium (assembly GCA_903875225.1). Taxonomy (GTDB): domain Bacteria; phylum Myxococcota_A; class UBA796; order UBA796; family SXON01; genus CAIUMM01. Next base: position 189,464 of record CAIQVJ010000019.1, on the reverse strand, counting down.
GAGCACGCCACCATTACGGGCCTTCAACGGGAACATGTGCCCCGGGGTGACCAGATCGTTGGGGCCGGTGGCCGGGTCGATGAGCACCTGCACGGTCCGGGACCGATCGGCCGCGGAGATCCCGGTGGTGACGCCATCGCGGGCCTCGACGGAGACCGTGAAGGCCGTGGAGAACGGGGAGCGGTTGTTCGACGCCATCATCGGCAGGTTCAGGGCGCCGACGCGCTCGTCCGTCAAGGTGACGCAGATCAGGCCACGGCCGTGCGTGGCCATGAAATTGATGGCCTCCGGGGTCACGCGATCGCTGGCGAGCGTGAGATCGCCTTCGTTCTCGCGGTCCTCGTCGTCGATCAGGATCACCATCCGACCGGCGCGGATGTCGTCGAGGGCGATCTTCACGCGGGTCTCGGGATCGCGGTGCATGACTTCGAACGACATGGACATCCTTGAGGAAGCGGGATTCAAAAGCCGGCTCTGTGCAGCAGATCGACCGTGACGGAGGGCTCGTTCGGCGGGAAGGCCGCCAGCCGCTCGGCGTAGCGCGCGAGCAGGTCGGTCTCGATGTTCACCCGCGTGCCCACCGAGAGCCCGCCGAAACGGGTGACGGCGAGCGTGTGGGGGACGAGGCCCACGGAAAACGTGTGAAGCGCGCCGGCATCGTGCACCTGGTTGACTGTGAGGCTCACGCCGTCCACCGTCACGCTGCCCTTCGTCGCGATGTACCTCGCCAGCTCCGCGGGGACGGCGATGTCCACACGGGTCCACGTGGCGCCCGGGATGATCGCCATGACCTCGCCGACGCCGTCCACATGCCCCTGCACGAGGTGCCCGCCCAGACGGTCGCCGACCCGCAGCGCACGCTCCAGATGCACGGTGTCACCCGCGTGCTTTGCCCCCAGGGTCGTGACGCGCAGCGTCTCGTCCCCCGCGGTGACCGTGAACGCGCCCGCCGTCCAGCTCTCGACCGTCAGACAGACGCCGTCGCACGCGATGCTCTCCCCGAGCACGAAATCCGTGAACCGGCTCTCGATGCGCAGCGCCCGCCCGGAGCCGCTGGGGCCGGTGGAGACGATCCTGCCGCAATGATCAACTAGGCCGGTGAACACGGCCCGCGGCTATCGCGGACGCCCGCCCCGGGCGAGCCGCGTTGTCCCCGGAATGTCAGCGCCCCCCCGAAATCACTGCCCAGGCTGCATTGATCGCGGCCGTGCGCCGGGTGAACTCCTCGGCCTCGGCGGCCGACGCCGCCCTGTCCGGGTGCCACCGCATCACCAGCGCGCGGTAGGCCTTGCGCGCCTCATCCGTCGGCGTGCCCGGCGCGACCCCCAGCACCCGTCCGGCCCGCGCGACGGCGACAGGGTCCGGCTCCGCCGCCACGCGTGCCCAGAGGGCGTCCAGGCGGGCACCCGCCCCCAGCCCGCCAGCCAGCTCGTCGATGAAGCGCTCCGCAGCCTCGGTGGGCCAACTGGCCCGCGTGCCGTGCATCAGCCACGTCATCACACGGTCCACGCCCGCGTCGTCCACATGCACCGACAGGCGTCGCGCCACGCGCTGCGCGTCCAGTCGCCCGAGCGCCGCCGTCTCCAGCTCCAGGAGCCAGGCGGCCAGCCAGGCCCTCCCGTCCGCGTCCAGCGGCTGGCCCTCCAGGAACCGCGTCCGGAGGTAGTCCTTGTCGTCGGGGGTCAGCCCCCGCCCGCCGGCGCGCGCGCAGGCGACCAGCGCCATGACCACCCGCCCCGGGCCGCTGTTTCCCAGCCGTCGCGCGCCGCGCGGCATCGGGATCTCGAACACCTCGCGATCCTGGCCGCCCCGGGCGGCGCGGAGGGTCACGGTCACGGGAGCGCTCTCCCCGGCGGGGAACCAGCCGTAGGGCACGAAGCAGCCTGGAGACTCGATCTCCTCCACCGGGTGATCGGGCGTGACCACGGCGGTCTCGCACCGGCCCGCAGCGTCGACGCGTACGGTCACGTCCACGTCCACCAGCCCTCGCGCGCGCCACACCGGTGTGAGCGCCACGCCGGGGCCGGACGACTGGAAGCCATGGTGGACCCAGCGGAGCTTCACCAGCTCCAACTCCCGGGCCTCGGGGCGCGCATCGCCCAGGTAGTGGCCCACCGCCGCCCCGACCCCGGCGCCGACCGGCCCACCGACGAGCGCACCGAACAGCCCGCCGAGGGCCTTGCCCGACCAGCTCATGCCGAGCCCGCGCGAACCCACTCCGCACTGCCGTTCGGCGTCTCCCAGAGCCGCAGGCGCTGCAGCACGACCCCCGTCGGTGCGAGCAGGGTGGTCGCCACGCCGGCGAGCTCCGCTGCCATGTTCTCGGCCGTGGGCGGCACGTCCATCCAGTAGACCGGCCGCCCATGGGCCTCGTTCGATGCTGCGATCGCCTTGATCGCAGGGTCTGGATCGTCGCGCTGCAGGATGGCGGTGTGGTCCCAGGAGGCGTCGATCCAGCCACCGACAAGCTGCTTGACCACGCCGAAGTCAATCACCCGGCCCAGGGCGTCGAGCGGCGCGACGCACGTGAGCTCCACGGCGTACCGATGGCCGTGAAACGCCGCACACTTCGACTCGTGTCGGGGGATCCGGTGCATCGCGTCCCACTCCAGCCTCCGCGTACAGGTGACCGTGCCGGCAGGCGTGGGGTTTTCCATCGTTGGCAAGATGCTGCTCCGCGAGAGTTGACAATTCTGGCGATAACCGGTAGGCGGCCGCATGACGACCCCTCCCGACCCCCGCAGCAGTACGCTACGCCAGCACCTGCCCGACCACGCATCCCACGCTGACGAGCGCGGCATCGCCATCGACCGGGTCGGGATCAAGGGCCTGTCCTGGCCGATCACGGTGTGGGACCGGGCAGACGGGATGCAGCACACCGTCGCCCGCATCGACGCGAGCGTCGCCCTCCCCGCAGACGTGAAGGGCACGCACATGAGCCGGTTCGTCGAGGTGCTCAACGACATCCGGTCCGAGCTCTCCCTGAAGAACCTGCCGGACCTGCTCGCCCGCATGCAGCAGCGCCTCGGGGCCGACCGTGCGCAGCTCGACGCGAGCTTCACGTACTTCCTGCATCGCGCAGCACCCGTGAGCCGAGCCCCCTCGCTCTCCAGCTACCAGTGCGGCTTCCACGCGGAGCGGGACGGAGAGAGCTTCTGCTTCGAGCTGCGCGTGGAGGTGCCGGTCACGACGGTGTGCCCCTGCTCCAAGGCCGTGAGCGACCGCGGGGCGCACAACCAGCGCGGCTACGTGCGGGTCCGGGCGCGCGCGGCGAGGATGCTCTGGATTGAAGATGTCGTCGAGCTGATCGAGGGCGTCGCATCGTGCCCGCTGTACAGCCTGCTCAAGCGCGAGGACGAGAAATTCGTGACCGAGCGCGCGTACGACCACCCGCTGTTCGTGGAGGACCTGCTCCGGGACAGTGTCCGGGCCCTGCAGGAGCACCCCGCGGGGGTGACGGCGATGGACGTCGAGGTGGAGAACATGGAGTCCATCCACAACCACTCGGCCTTCGCCAGCCTGCACTGGGAGCGGCCTGCAGAAGCTGGCGCGCCTGCCACCCTCCCGGAGCACGCGACGCAGTCGACCGGCGGGGTACCCGCCTCGTTCGGTAGCTGGCTGCGTCGGGCGCGCGCCTCCCGGGGCTGGACGCAGAGCGACCTCGCGGCCCGCCTGGGGCTCTCGCACAGCCTGCTCTCCAAGGTCGAGAGCGACGAACGCACGCTGTCCGGGGGCGCGCTCGCCGGCCTTGCCGCTGCGCTTGGCGAGCCGCTCGCGATGGTGAACCTGCGCGCCGGCATCGTCCCGCCTGAGCTGCTGGCCCGGATCCTCGCAGACCCGGACCGCTACCTGTGAACCCGGGCGGGCCGGACCGGTCCTAGGACGGGGTCAGGCCCGACCAGGTGGTGATGTCACGCGTCATGAACACCGTGCCATCGGTCTGCGTGTTGACCTCCTTCACGAGGCCGAGGCCCTTCACGTAGTACTGGTCGATCACGCCGCCGAGCTGGTAGTACCCGCCGAAGTCCTCGCTGTACGCGTTCGAGAGGTGGTACGCATCGTAGACCGAGCCGTCGGGGGCGGTCCAGGGCTCGATGCCCACCTCGGTGTAGGCGCCGCTCGCGGTCATCGTGATCGGGATCCCGCTCATGTTGGCGCTCGACGTGTAGCTGTAGGCCCAGGTGCCGGCGCCGGGGATCTCGGAGTCGGGCGGCAGGATCCGACGGGGCGAGTCGGGCGTCGAGAGCATGGAGCCCATGCTCGTGCCGCCGTAGCTCGCGGCCATGTTCCACTCGACCATGTACAGGCCGGTGCCGCCGTCGAGGTCGCAGGCGATCGAGGTGTTGCCCGCCCAACCGACGCTCGTGCTGTCCACCTCGTCGTAGAGGTTGTAGGCCAGGGTGCCGTCCGACGTGTAGGTGGTGCCCCACACCTCCTGGACGCCCGTGCCTTCCGTGCCCTGGAGCGTCATCGTGTAGTTGCGTGTCCAGCCGTTGATCTGCAGCGGCTCCCACGAACTGGAGCAGAGCGCCGGACCCGTGTCGGTGTCGGTGTCGGTGTCCGTGTCGGTGTCGGTGTCCGAATCGGTGTCCGTATCGGTGTCGGTGTCCGAGTCGGCATCGGTGTCGGCATCGGTGTCGGCATCGGTGTCGGCGTCCCCGGAGTCGAGGTTGGAGCCGTCGGTCGTGTCGTGGGTCTGCTTGTAGCTACCGGCGCACCCGGGGGCCAGGAGGGCCAGCCCGACGAGGGCGGAGAGGGAGAGGGAAAGACGGCTCATGAATCCTCCGACGGGTGATGGGCGGCTCCAGGCGGAGCAACGCGGCTTGGTAGCATGAAACAAGCCCCGGCCGCAAGCGGGGTCTGCGGGATCCCCCCGAAAGCCCCACGAATTCTGCTCCGCAGTGAGGCTCCTGCTCCCTGGTCGCGGCCTCCCCCGCACCCATCCGCGGTCCGCCCCCGCCTCACGCCGGCCGTCTACCCCAGAAGGTGCACCCACACGCGACGAACCTCGGCCGCAAGCTGGCTCTCCGTCCCGTCGTTCCAGATCACGGCATCCGCCAGCTTCACCTTCGCGGCCAACGGCATCTGCGTGGAGACCCAGCGCTCCACGGTGTCCTCGTCGTAGCCCTCCCGCGCGGCGAGCCTCGCGCGTTGCACCTCCGGCGAGCAGGCCACCACCAGCAGCTTGTCGTACCGACGGTAGCTCCCCGTCTCCACCATCAGCGCCGCCTCGACGACCGCGGGGCCCGCCTGCTCCGAGAGCCAGTCCTCCATCCGGGCCCAGATCCGCGGGTGCGTGATCGCCTCCAACTGCCGGCGCGCTCCCGCATCGGCCACGACGACAGCGCCCAGGGCTTTCCGGTCGAGAACGCCATCGCGGACCACCGCGGGCCACTGGGCCTCGATCTCGGCGAGGGCGGGCTCGCCGGGCTCCACCACCTGGCGGGCGACCTGGTCCAGGTCCAGCACCGGTACGCCCATCTCACGCAGGATCTTCGCCACAGCGCTCTTGCCGCAGGCGATCCCACCGGTCAGCCCCACTGTCGTCACGGGGCCACCCGCTGGAAGAACGCGATCTCCGCCTCGCCATGGCGCCGCACACCATCGGCCGTGAAGCCCTCCGGCGGGTCCGGCCACCCCGTGCCCGCCCGCGCCTCTGCGATCACGTAGCGGCGCGCAAGGGTTGCTGCCCAGGCGATCCACGGTGCGATCGGGTCCTTGTAGGGCGGATCCAGGTAGACCACGTCCACCGGGGAGAGCGTCGCGCGCTGCACATCCATGCGTACGAGGCGCACGCCGGCTGTCCCGAGGGCTGCGAGGTTCTGCTCGATCCCCTTCGCCGCTGCCGCGTCACGCTCGGCGATCACGACCGGCCCCGCCCCGCGCGACCACGCCTCGATCCCCATCAGGCCGGTCCCCCCACACGCGTCGAGCCACGACCACCCGGAGAGATCCTGGCCGAGCATGGAGAAGAGCGCTGCCCGGGTACGGATCGCCGTGGGTCGCACCCCCGCCGGCACCTCGGCTTTCAGCACCCGCCCGCCCAACGTCCCGCCGGAGACCCGGATCACGTCGCCCCCCCTCGATCTACTGCACGTCAGCTGGAACGGCGGGCGCGGCACCCGCGGGCGCGGCCTCGGGAACCATCGGCGCGCCGGGGAGCGGGGACTTCAAGAGCCCTTCCGGCTCCTTCAGCGTCCAGGAGCAGATGCCTTCGTGGCAGCCGCACGTGTCCAGGGTCGTGAAGCAGGGCAGCCGCTCACACGTGGACTGGACCTCGGAGACCCTGCGGGCGGAGACGCACACCTCCTGAGAGCAGCCTGCGCGCGCGCAGTCGGAGTCGGTGTGGCACTCGTCCGGGGTCGACGAACCCTCCACGCGCGCCTGGCACGCGCCGTACAGCGCTGCCGCGCTGAGCGCTCCACCCCCGGCAGGGGTGCCGACGGCGGGTGCGACGGCAGTCGGCAGCGCCGGTGCGGCGGTGCCGCTGCAGGCGAGGAAGAGGGCGAACGCAGAGACAAAGTTCACGTGTAGAGCTCCAGGGCGGGACGACGGCGCGTCGATCACCGTGTGCTCGTCGTCCGAGGACGTCGAGCACCGGGGGGCGAGGCGCCCCGCGTCTGTCCCATAGCCCGCCCACAAGGCGTGCCGCGGGAAAGTGACAACGCGAAACAGGAATTCAGCCGCCTGTGTGACGGAGGATCCAAACGCGGGGTCGGCGACCGGCCGGCGAGGCGGTCACCCGGCGGCGCCGTCATGGACGATTATGTTGCTGCGCTCCCACATCCCCGAGACCCCACGATGCTCCTCCTCTCCCTGCTCGCGTGCAACGACGCCCCGGTACACGCGCTGGTGCTCACCGGCTGGGAGTACGAGTGGGAGCAGCTCTCCCACCGGGTCTCCCTGCTGAAGGTCGCCCTCAACCAGGACGGCACCGCCGACCTCGGGCTCATCGGCGGCAGCTACACGACCGGCCAGGACGCGACCGACACCCCCTACTACCGCCTCGGCTACGCAGACATCGGCATCCCCGGCGCCGTCTACACCGAGGGCAGCGCGGAGTGGACGATCGGGCCCGATCCTTCCGGCACGACGACGATCACCGCGACCGCCCCGGATGGGTGCGATCACGACGTGGCTGTCTACCTCGACGGCTTCTCCATCAACACGGATGTCGCCCAGTCCTCGGACTACCCGGTCGACTACGATCCGGGGCTCGGGTACACGTCCAACGGCTTCGGGTTCACGCTGGGCGAGCCCTACGTGGTGCGGCGCGATCAGCACGACTCGGGCGGCGATCTCTCCGTCGAGGTCACCGCCAGCGTGCGCTGGGCCCCGCAGGACCGCGATGACATGAACGCCGCGATCCCGTTCGCCCAGACCGGGGTTTCGGCCACGGTGCTGTTCGTGTGCTTCAAGGGGGAGATCGTCGCCTCCCCGGCCTCCTCCGGAACAGACTACCCCTGGGAACCGCCCTACACCGATCAGCCCCCGATGACCGCGGACGTCAGCATCGCGGGCAAGAAGCCCGAAGGCGTGCTGGCATTTTCCGGTTTCGAGCTCACCGCCGACTTCACGAACGTGGATGGCAGCGCCGCGGGCGACTACCTCCGCAGCTTCGGCGTAGAAGTAGACGGATCGGATGACGGTGCCGGCGCCTGGTCCGGCACTTCCACTGCCCAGATCACGAACAGCTCGCTGATCGAGTATGGCGACCTGAACGCAAGCTTCACAGCCGACTACTCCCGCATCGGGGTGAAGGGTGCGGTGAGTGAGGCGCGGTCCGCGGCCGGCACCCACGAGGTGGGCGAAACCACGATTTCCCTCGACTGATCGGGTCGCAGGGGCGACGCCCAGAAGATATGCGCGGCCCTCCCCGGAGCTTGCATGTCTCTCGATTCCCCCGAGTTCAGCCGCGGTGCCCTCCTGTACCAGGGCAAGGCCAAGCAGGTCTACGCCACGCACGACCCCGCGCGCATCATCATCCACTACACCGACGGCGCCACCGCGTTCAACGGCCTCAAGAAGGCCGAGATCGCCGACAAGGGCGTGATCAACTGCCGGATCAGCGCCTTCTTCATGGAAAAGGTCGCCGCGGCCGGCGTGCCCGTCGCGTTCGAGCGCAACCTCAACGATCGTGACCAGCTCTGCCTCGCAGTGGACATCATCCCGGTGGAGGTCGTGGTTCGCAACGTCGTGGCGGGCGGGCTCGCCCGCAAGCTCGGGCTGCCGGAGGGGCAGAAGCTCCCGGCGCCCCTGGTCGAGCACTTCTACAAGTCCGACACGCTGAACGATCCGCAGATCAACGAGTCCACCGCCGTGCTGCTCGGCTGGGCGAAGGCCTGGGAGCTGCGCGCGATGCACGAGTACTCGCTCCGGGTGAACTCCGTCCTGCAGGCGTTCTGGAACGAGCTCGGGATCGATCTCGTGGACTTCAAGCTGGAGTTTGGCCGTGTCTCCATCGGCAGTGCGACCGCCGTCGTGCTGGCCGACGAGATCACGCCCGACGGCTCCCGCCTCTGGGAGCGCAGCACCGGCCGCCACCTGGACAAGGACGTGTTCCGTCGTGATCTCGGGGACCTCTCCGAGACCTACCGGGAGCTCTACAAGCGGGTCTTCGGAAAGACCGTATAAGCCCCGCTGGCGGGGCGGCTCCACTCCACGCGCTTCGCGGTGTGCGTCCGGCGCCGCCGTGCGCCGGTCGTCGCAGGAATCGCGAAGCCCCCTGCGCTACGACCTCAACCGCCCCAACGACAACGCGATCCGCGCCATCCCCGCGGCGACGTCCTCGGCCGGGCGACTGAACGCCACGCGGATGAAGCCTTCCTGCCCGACGATGTCACCGGGAGCCACGAGGACCCCGCCGTCGGTTAGCAGGTAGTCGGCGAATTCCGCCGACGTGTCGACCACCCAGCTGCTCGCGTCGGTGCGGCCGCGAAACCTGCGCACGTCGAGCATGCAGTACATCGTGCCGGCCACCGGCCAGGCGACCAGCTCGGGGATGCCCTGCGCCGACTCGAACAGCAGGTCCCGGAGCCCCTGCAGCTCCTCGATCAAGCCGAGATCGTAGGGTGCGGTGATCGCGGCGAGGGCGACGAGCTGATCCACGCGGTGGGCCGGCCCCATCCCGACGGTCTGCACGCGGCCCGCAGCCTCGATGATGTCGAAGGGCCCGCACGCCCACCCCACCCGCAGCCCACCGGCCCCCCGGAACGCACGCGAGACGCCGTCGATCAAGACGCAGTAGTCGCGGACCGCAGGGGTCGAGGGCAGGTACGGGTACCGCACGCCATCGTAGAGCAGCTTGCCGTACAACCGGTCGATGATGCAGACAGCGCCCGCCTGGGCGCACACCTCCACGATGGCGACGACCTCCTCGGCCGTGTAGAGCTGCGCGGTCGGGTTCACCGGATTCGCGAGCAACACCGCGCGTGCACCGGGCATCAGCTGGAGTTGGGTGCGGACGTCTGCAGCCGTGAGCTTGAAGTGCCGCCCGGTCGCCTCGAGGCTCTGCGGGATGATCGGGACGGGCGTGGCTCCGCCAGCGCTGACCAGCGGGTGGAACACGCTCCAGGCGGCGCCGTCCACGAGCACGACGTCGCCGGCGCTGGTGATCACCGCCAGCACGGCGGAGAGGGCAGACCGGGAGCCCGCCGCGATCAGGACGTTCTCGACGCTGCGCACGTCCCTGAGCTCGAGCCAGTCGAGCACCGCGTCCCGCAGATCCGCGAGGCCATTCCCCTCGGTGTACGTCACCCGGCCTTCGCGCCACGCCTCGGCGCCCACCTTGCGCAGGCTGTGGTCCATCTCGCCCGGCAGGTGTCCGCCTTGAAGGTTGATTACATGTCGGCCGAGCTCGGCGTATGCCCTCCCCTCCCTCGCCAGCTCGGAGGCTGTGGAGGGACGGACCCGGTGGTAGCGGGGGGAGAGCCGGGGGGCGGGAGCCATCTGACGTCAACCTTACCTCAAATCCGACCCTCGCGAGCCCTCGACGGACGGCTTCGACCTCTCGCGCCTCCCGCGGATATAGCGTGACCCATGCTCTCCGTTCCTCTCTTGCTGCTCGGATGCACCCAATCGCTGAACGGGACCGGAGCAGTGCCGGTCACCCAGGGATCGGATTTTTTCGACAGCCCCTGGCCCTCCGACACCCGGATGGTCGACGGGCACCCCGACGTGACCGGGTTCCCACACATGGGGCTCTACCCGATCGTGGATGCGTACCTGGACGCCGTGGGCGACGTGGACGGGGCCGGCGCCAACAGCCCGGTGTACGTGCGCTTCGAGGGGTCGATCGACGAGAGCCTGCTGCCCACCCCCGCCGGATCCCTGGAGAAGACCAGCCCCGTGTACCTGATGGACATCGGGATCGGCAGCCCGCACCGGGGCGAGCGCATCCCGATCGACTTCGAATGGACCGAGGCGGGCACGTCGTGGCAGGCCGAGCACCTGCTGGCCACCGCGCCGATCTTCGGGTTCCCCCTGCGGCCGAGCACGCGGTATGCCCTGGTGTTCAAGAGTCCCCTGGTCGCGCCCCAGCCGATCGACTGGACCGCCGATGGGTACGGAGCGCTGGAGAGCACGCTGGTCTCCAAGGGGGTGGACCGCGACACCGTCTCGTTCGCCGTGACGTTCACGACCCAGGATCCCATCCGCGAGACGGCGCGCATCGCGCGCGCCATCCACGATGAGATCGCCATCCCGCCGTTGGACCAGGCGCTCACCCTCTACGCAGACCGTGGCGACTACCGGCTCTACGTCGGCAACGTGCTGATGCCCGTGTGGCAACAGGGCGCGCGGCCCTACCACGACGTCGGCAGCGGAGGCTTCCTGTTCGACGAGGCGGGGGCGCCCGAGATCTACCAGTGGGAGCGTGTGGAGTTCTCGCTGACGGTGCCCCCGGGCGAGCCCCCGGCGGGCGGCTGGCCGCTCGTGTTGTACAGCCACGGGACGGGTGGCGACAACTTCAGCTTCTGCCAGGGGAACACCTCCGACGAGGGCCTCGTGATGGCGCGCGAGGGCGTCGCGATGTTCGGGGTGAGCCAGCCGCTACACGGCGACCGATCGACGCCTGGCACGAACGTGGAGCTGGACAGCTTCAACTTCTACAATCCGGCGGCGGGCCGCACCAACTTCCGACAGGGTGCGCTCGACCAGATCTACCTCGCCCGAGCGCTCACCCGCAGCATCCCGGGGTTCACCTACGAGGGCGAGAGCGTGCCGATCGACACGACACGCGTCGCGTTCTTCGGCCACTCGCAGGGCGGGCTGGTGGGCGCCATCGGCACCCCCTTCTTCGCCGGGGATCTGCTGGGCTCCGGGCTCTCGGGCGCGGGCGGCGGGCTCACGCTCACCTTGCTGCTGCGCAAGGACCCGCTCGACATCGCGGCCACCCTCGAGGGCCTGCTCGGCTTCGACGAAAATGAGCGGCTGACCGCATTCCACCCCGTGCTGGCCCTGATCCAGACGCTCGCAGACGCCACGGACCCGGTGAACTACGCACCGTACTGGTACGCCGAGCAGGGGGACTGGCTCGACCGCGAGGGCGCGTCGCCGATGCCGATGGAGCTCACCGAGGGCCTGTTGGACCAGTACACGCCCTCCATCACCGCCGAGGCCCTCGCTTCGGCGGGGCGAATGCCCATCGTGGGCACCCCGGCGACCAGCCCGGAGGCGCTCGCCCTCCGCGACCTCCCGGACCTCCCGCTGCCCACCTCCGATGACGTGACGGACTGGACCGGCAGCGCGGTCACCTCCGGCGTGGCGCAGTTCCCCGAAGACGACCACTTCGCCATCTACGACAACCCGGACGCCCGCCACTTCTACCGGGACTACCTGGCCACACTGCTCCAGGGTGCGCCGGTGCTCGATGAATAGGAACCTGCTCCTCGGGGTGACAGGCGGCATCGCCGCCTACAAGGCCTGTGAGCTCACCTCGCTCGCCGTCAAGGCGGGCTGGACGGTCGAGGTCATCCTGACGGCCAACGCGGCCCGGTTCGTGGGCCCCCTCACCTTCGCGGGCCTGACCGGCCGCCCGGTGCACACGAACACCTTTGAGGACGCGATGGCCCACATCCACCTCGCCAGGTGGGCGAGCGTCGCCGTGGTGGCGCCGCTCTCGGCCAACGTCCTGGGCAAGCTGGCCTGTGGGCTCGCAGACGATCTGCTCGCGACGACGCTGCTCGCGCTCCCCCGCAGCACCCCCTGCGTGCTGGCCCCCGCCATGAACACCGAGATGTGGTTCAACCCCGCGGTGCAGCGGAACATCCGCTGGATCGACGAACTGCAGCGCTACACCTGGGTCGCGCCCACCGAGAAGCGACTCGCCTGCGGCGACGTGGGAGTGGGCGCGCTCGCCGACGTCGCGGACATCCTCGCCGCAGCCACCGCTGCGGTCACCCAGCCAACCCCTCGATGATCTGCTGATCCACCGGGGGGCCGCCCCCGCTAGCCGACGCGTGCGAAGCCCAGACTCACCCCAGGCTGGCGCGGACGTACCCCACTACGGCGTTGGCGTGCCCGTGGCCCATGCCGTGCGCCTCCTTGAGCCAGGCGACCACCTGCATGTGGCGCTCGGATTTCAGGCGCTCCACCACCAGATCCAGCCACTCCTGGATCGGCCGTCCGTAGCGTGTCTCGATGCTGGGAAAGTAGGACGCCGGGCCCGTGGGCTTCACGCCGGCGGGGATGTCGGGGGCGAAGACGCGCTGCTCACTCATGGGCTCTCCCTGGGTCGGGTGGCACGCTTACCGGGTGTCGGTCAGTCGCGCCACCCATCCTTCACCCCCATACGCCCGCGTCGAAGCTCCCCACCACCGCCCCCCCCGTGAAGGTCTCGGCGACGTCGAGTTGGAGCACCCCGTCGTATACGTACGCGGCCACCTCCCAATCGTCCGCGGCCGTGTCGCGGGTGTACAGATAGGCGGTGACCGTCCACCAGTCGACCGGCAGGTCGCCCGTCGCGAACGCATCGTAGGGGACGAGCATGTAGACCAGCACCTCGGAGCCCCACCCGGTCTGCCCGTAGGCGGCCAGGATGACGTTCGTCTCGTCCCCGGCGTCGGCCACCGCGCCGCTGGCGCCCGTGATCTCGATGTCGTCGCCCCGGTAGGTGAAGGAGAAGGTGGTGCCGTCCACGTCGTACAGGTCGCCGTCTGGCCACGTGAGCGAGAAGGTGGCCGCCACGGTCCCCACTGCAGTGAGGCAGTACGCGTCGCGGAGGTTCCCCTCCCAGTCCGGCCCGCCGGCGTCGAGCTCAGAGAGGATTGCGTCCCGCCGGCTGGCAGCTACGGTTCGGACGCTGTCCACTCCGTCTTCGAAGGTCCCTCGATCCGAGCGCGCCACGTACGGCTTCAGCAGCACCTCCATGCGGTCGACCTCGGCGGCGATGGCCGCCTCGTCCCAGACCGTGTCCAGCAGGTCGCGCAACGCGGACTGGTAGGCAGCGCGCGTCTCGGGGAGCGCGTACAGGCGGACGGAGAGCGCGCTCTCGGCCACAACCGAGGTCGGCGCCCCCTCGCCGAATGGATCGACCCCTTCGAGCACCGCGTCGATCCCTGAGGGGATGAACGAGAACCGGCCGCTCTCGGGGTCGTGGTACACGAAGAAGTTGTTGATGTTCCCGTCGTACGAGTCCCAGTGGCCGAGCAGTACCTCCATCGCCCAGTAGGCCATGAAGGCGTCGAGGTCTATCAGGGGGTCGAGGGCGGCGACGAGATCCGCGTCATCGACCTCGAGGGCGCGGGCGAGCGCTTCGATGTCGCCCGGATCCGGGTCGTCCTCGTTGGTCTTGCGGTCGAACGTGCCGGTGAACCCTTCGCGAAAGTCGGACCCTGCGCCTTCGTAGAGGTCACCCTCAGGGTCGCCGAAATGCTCCCGGAGGAAATTCTTGTCGAGGGGCTCTACGTTCACGTAGACACCGAGGTCCTCGCCGTTCACGGTGACATGCGCGAAGTTGCAGCGCGAGGCGGGCGCGCCTGTCGCCCGCCAGAGTTCATAGCCCAGGCATTGGCGGATGAGGGAGGAGTCCTGGACTGCGTTGTTGAGCGTGAGCCCGTCGACCCCGAGCAGGCTCCCGCCCTCCTCATACTCGTCGAAAGCAACCTTCAACCCTGGCTTCGTCGTGCTTGCAGAACCCATCGAGCCCTTCTTCCGCAGCCCGGCCAATGCAGCGGTTTCCCCGTTGACCGTGACCGACCCCGGGAACCAGGTGTAGGGCGACTCCCAGGGCGACGACATGCAGTCGCCGGTGAACATCTCCGGGAGGTTCCAGTGCTGTTGGCGGAGGGTGTCCCAGTCCTCGGCGTCGATCACGATGGAGACCTCGTTGACGACGTCGGCATCGTAGAGGATGTCGAGGGCGCCGGGCACGGGGTCGAGAGGGGAGTCCACCCCCGGCTCGGCGGTGTCGAGACTTCCCGGCTCGTGGGCCCGACAGCCAACGCCGAGCAGGGCCGCGAGGATGAGCCGGGTCATGGCGCCGGCGCAGCTTCGACGCGCCCGGGACCGATGAAGAGTCGCCCAGGTACGGTGGCGACGTCCGGGGCTGCGACCGGCGCCGCCATCGATGAAGAGGTCGGAGGCGGCGCGGACGCTGGACATCCCCCTCGCCTAATTTGTCCCGGCCCAGGTCGAAGGGCCCAGGTCTCGTGGGTGTCCGCATCCATGCGTTCTCCGGCGGGTCTGATGCAGCGTCTGCGCGGTATTCCTCGACACGGCAGACGGGATCCGGCCGGTGTAGATTCGCGGGATGTACATCCTCTACCTGCTCATCGCGTGCAGCGACGGCGGCATCAAGCACGTCGACGCGACGCCTACGGCCACGATCACCTGGCCCACGGACGGCGCGACGCTGGACAGCGGCGACATCGAGTTGACCGGCACGGTCGGTGACGGGGACGACGACGTCAGCTCGCTGGCAGTGCGGTGGACGGTGGACGGGACGGAGGTGTGCTCGGGGGCGGACGCCGCGGGTGATACATCCTGTGTCGCAGCGCTGGAGGCGGGTGGACACACGATCGTGCTCTCGGTCGCCGACCCGGACGGGGCGAGTGATACATCCACGGTCGGCGTGACAATTTCGGCGGGGTCGGCACCCGTGGTGACCATCCTGTCGCCGGCGGCAGACGACACACCGCGGGTGGGCGATGCGGTGACCTTCTCGGGGCGCGTGACAGATGCCGAGGATGCACCAGGCGACCTGCTCGTGGAGTGGCAGGACGAGACCGGCACGGTGCTCGACATCCCGTGTGTGCCCGACGCGACAGGCCTCTGCGAGACCCGGACGACGCTGGAGACCGCTGGCTCCCAGACGTTCTGCCTCGTCGCCACCGATACATCCGCCAATATATCGGCGACATGTGTCATCCTGGACGTGGCGGAGGGGAACCGGGCGCCGGAGTGCACGATCTCGGCACCACTCGACGGGGCGTTCGCGGAGGTGGACACCCTGGTTGCCCTCGACGGGACGGTGTCCGACGCGGACGGCGATCGCCTCGTCGCGGAGTGGACGGACAACGGCGTCCGGTTGGCGTCGAGCGAGGTGGACGGCGCGGGCGAGCTTGTCACGTCGTCGGTGTTCGACGCTGGGGCGCATGTACTGACGCTCTCGGCGACGGACCCGGCAGGTGCATCCTGCTCGGGGTCGGTCACGCTGCGCGCGGGGGACGCGCCGGTGGTCAGCATCGAAAGCCCCATCGACGGCACGGTCTACGGCGAGACCGACCCGGTCCCGCTCTCGGGCGCGGTTGCGGACAGCGAGGACGCGCCCGGGACGCTCGATCTCGTGTGGGCGTCCGATGTCGATGGCGTGCTCGACACGACGCCGGCCGACGCCTCGGGGAACGTCTACGCCGTGGTGGGCGCGCTCTCGCCCGGCGCCCACCACCTCACCCTCACCGCGCTCGACAGCGACGGGCTCTCTGACTCCGACAGCGTGGACGTCGTCGTGGATCAGGCTCCGAACGCGCCGGGCGTCTCGATCGGGCCGTCCTCGCCCGGGACGGACGCCGACCTCGTGGTCACCATCGGCGCGCCCAGCGTGGACCCCGAGGGTGACAGCATCAGCTACCGGTACGACTGGTACCGCGGTGGCGTCCACTCCAGCGCCAGCACAAGCGCGATCCTGCCGGCGTCTGCCACCACCCGCGGAGACGTGTGGTCAGTCGAGGTGACGGCAAGCGACGGTTTCGCGGACGGCGCGCCGGGTACGGCCTCGACCACGGTGGTCAACACGACGCCGGCGGTGACCGGCGTGTCCATCACGCCCGACCCCGCCTCGGAGTCCGACCTGCTCACCTGCGGCTGGAGCTACTCCGACGCCGACGGGGACACCGATGTGTCCACGGTCTCCTGGACGGTGGACGGGGCACTCGCCGGCACCGGATCGACGCTCGTCGGCGCTTTCGTCTTCGGGGACGTCGTCGTCTGCACGGTCACGCCCTCCGACGGGATCACGACGGGCTCCGCCGGGTCGGACACCAACGTCATCGGCAACTCCGGCCCGGTGGTGACCTCCCTGTCGCTGACCCCGTCCGACCCACAGACCGACGATGCAGTCACCGCCACCGTCACCGGGTTCGACCCCGATGGCGGCACGCTCTACACGTCCTGGGCCTGGACGGTCAACGGCGCATCTGTGGCCGAGACCAGCGACACGCTCGATGGCGCCGTGTTCTTCTCGCGCGGGGACACCGTCGGCGTGACCGTCACCCTCTCCGACGGCCTCTCGTCTGCCACCGACGCGACCTCCCTGACCGTGCGAAACACAGCGCCGACCCTGGCCGCCGCCAGCATCCGCCCTGACCCGGCATTCGTCGGCGATCCGCTGACCTGCGCCACCGTCGGCTACGCCGACGCAGACGGAGACACCGAGGCGACCACCTACGCGTGGACGGTCAACGGCGCCTCCGCCGGGTCCCGGGACACGCTCACGACAGCGCTCACCGCCGGAGACGTGGTGGTGTGCACCGCGACCTCCAGCGATGGCACGGACTCCAGCCCGTCCCGCACCGACTCCGTCACCATCGGCAACACACCCCCCGTTGTGTCATCTGTTTCCCTCTCCCCGTCCAGCCCGACCACCGACAGCACGCTGACCGCCTCCGCCTCCACCTCCGACCTCGATGGCGACAGCGTCACGCTGGCCTACGCATGGACCGTGAACGGCCTCGCGGTCTCCCCCACGACCTCCACGCTCTCCGGCACGTGGTTCTCGAAGTCCGACGTCGTCCGGGTCTCCGTCACGCCCAGCGATGCGTGGGGCACCGGAGCGGCGCTCGCATCCGGTCCCGTCACCGTGCTCAACAGCGCCCCATCGGTCAGCGCGGTTTCCATCACCCCCGACCCGGCGACGGCGACCGACGCGCTCTCGTGCGGCTGGAGCTTCGCCGACGCGGACGGTGACACCGACGCATCCACGGTCTCCTGGACGGTGGACGGCACCTTCGCCGGCACCGGGCGCACGCTCGGCGGCATGTTCGTCGGAGGCGACGCGGTCACCTGCACGGTCACGCCGTTCGACGGCACGGCCACTGGCCTCGCCGGATCGGACACCAACGTCATCGGCAACTCCGGCCCGGAGGTGACCTCGCTCTCGCTGACCCCCTCCTCGCCCCGGACCAACGACCTGCTCAGCGCCACCGCCACGGGCTTCGACCCCGACGGTGGCGCGCTCTACACGACCTGGGCGTGGACCGTCGACGGCGCTCCCGTGCCCGAGACGGGCGACACCCTGGACGGCGCAGTGTACTTCTCTCGCGGCGACACTGTCACCGTGACCGTGAACATCTCGGACGGCAGCTCATCTGCCACCGACACGACCTCCGTGACCGTGAGGAACACGGCGCCGACGCTCACGGGGGCCAGCATCGGCCCGAGCCCTGCGCATGCCGGCGACACGCTCACCTGCTCCACGGTCGGCTACGCCGACGCCGACGCCGACCCCGACTCCCCCTCCTACGCCTGGACCGTCAACGGCCTCGCCGCCGGTTCCCGGAACGTGCTCGACAGCGCGGTCGTCGGCGGTGATGTCGTCACCTGCACTGCGACGTCGAGCGACGGTGCGGACGCGAGCCCGTCCCGCACCGCCTCGGTAACCGTGGCCAACACATCCCCGGTTGTATCGTTTGTCGACCTCTCGCCGCCGAACCCGGTCACCGACAGCACGCTCACGGTCGCGACCTCCGCCTCCGACGCCGATGGTGACGGCATCACGCTGGCCTACGCCTGGACCGTCAACGGCCTCGGGGTCGCGCCCACGACGTCCACGCTCGCCGGGACGTGGTTCGCGAAGCACGATGTCGTGCGGGTCACGGTCACCCCGAGCGACGCCGACGGCCCCGGGACCGCAGTCACCTCCAGCCCGGTCACGGTGGTCAACTCTGCGCCGGCTGCGCCCGTCGTGGCCATACCCGAGGGCCCCATCGAGGGCCTCGACGACCTCGTGTGTGGGATCGACGTCCCAGGCACCGACGCCGACGGCGACGCCATCAGCTACAGCGCGACCTGGACCGACGACGGCGTGGCGTACACCAGCGCGACCACCAGCGCTTTCCTCCACGACACCGTCCCGGGCGTCGCCACGACCGCGGCCGAGACGTGGACATGCACGGTCACCCCCAACGACGGCGAGGCGAACGGCGCCACGGGCTCCACCAGCGTGGACGTGTACGGCGAGCCGGTGGACTACGCCCATGTGCAGTATCCGTGCACGATGTCGCTCACCGCGGGCTCCCCCGGCACGGTCTACGGCTGGGTCTACATGGCCGGGATCACCGACGCTGTCGGTCGCGGTACGCCGATCGAGGCCGAGGTGGGCTACGGGCCCGATGCGACGCTCCCGATGGTGGACCCACGATGGGTATGGTCGGCGGCCAGCTACAACTCCGACAAGGACGCCTACTACCCGGGCGACCACGCCAACGACGAATACGCGGGCACGCTCACCGCGCCGTCCACGCCCGGGTCCTACGACTACGCCTACCGGTTCACGACCGACGGCGGGCTCTCCTGGGTATACGCGGATCTGGGCGGCGACACCTGCGCCCTGCTCGGCACCACGGATGGGTACCAATCGGCGACGGCGGGGGCGCTCACGGTCTACTGATCGCTGTCGTGGCGGCCGGGCTGATCGCGGGTTTCGCGGCCCGCGCCGCTGTCACCGGGCCAACCCCTCGACGCTCTGCTGATCCTCCGGGGTCAACGAGATGCTCGTGTACCCCAGGTCGGCGCGCATGTGCGCGGGATCGCTCGTCCCGGTGAGCGGGAGGATCCCGAGGTGGAGGGCATGCCGGAGGATCACCTGGGCTGGGGTGCAGCCGAGGCGGCGGGCGATGGGGTGGAGCGCCCTGTGGCCCCAGAGCGCGCGGTTGGCGGTGAGCAGCGAGAAGCCCTGGTACACGATCCCATGGATTGCGCACAACGCTCGGATCTCCCCATCGAAGCCAGTGTTCGCGTAGCACCGGTTCTGGACGAACGCGGGCCGGACCCGCGCCCCCTCGACGAGCGCCTGCAGTTGATCGAGATGCACGTTGCTCACCCCGATCAGGCGCACACAGCCCTCGTCGCAGAGGGCCTCCATGGTGCGCCACACCTCCCAGTCGCCGCCCGTCAACCCGTGGTCGCGCTCCGGCCCGTGGAGCAGGTACGAGTCGACCACCTGCACGCCCAGATGGCTGCATGAGCTGGCAAAGGACTGCCGAACCTGCTCGGCGAGCGGCGCTGCGGGGTCGTACGGCAGGCGCTCATCCTGGCCCCTCCTGTAGGTGAACTTGGTCTGCAGGAACGGGCGCTCTCCGGACCCCTGCACCGCCGCCCCCACCTCCGCCTCGCAGTAGTGCTTGCGCTGGTTCGCGGTGTCGATCCCGAGAAAGCCCGCGTTCAGCGCCTCGCTCGTGAGCCGCTGGGTCTCCCCCTCCTTCCACGCGGTCCCGTAGAGCATCGTGGGCACGGACACCCCGCGTAGATCCATCGTCCGGGTCGTACCAAGGTCCATGGGTGAGCTCCGATCGGCATGTAGCGTGATCCGGCGCTCACCTCAGCGGGTCCACCCGCAGGCCGTCGACCGTGCTCGGCGACGGAGCCTCGTGGTAGTGCGCGCCCACCTGCACGAAAACCTGCAGCGGGAGTTCGGTCCCGACCGGCAGCAGGGCGCTGAACGTACTGCCCTCGACCGCGCCGTCCACATGAACCCGCCCGTCCACCGAGCGAAGCACCAGGCCGACGGCGCCAGCGCGAGCGGGCGGTGCACCGGCCCACACAGGCGGACATTCGACCCCGTTCGAGAAGATGTCGACCTGCCCGTTGGACCGCACCAGGAGCCCGAACATCGTCGTGGACTCAGTGACCCATCCGAGGCTCGGGGTCGCGCTGGTCAACATCAACGAGACCCAACTCTCGCTCCGGACATCCCCGACCACGGGGTCGATGGTCGCCGTGATCCGCAGCCCGTCGGCTGCGGGCACGGACCCGGGAAGGCGGACGGCCGCGAACCCCGTGAACTCCAGGTGATCGCGGCCGACCTTCACCAGGCCCGGATCCGCAGGCGGAGCCTCGTACCACACACCAGGGAGCAGGAGGTAGGCAGGGTCGGCTGCGAGGGCCCGGGCGACCAGCAGCGAGGGCATCATGGGTAGGTGTACACGCCGCTGTAGAGCCGCGCAAACGAGATGTTCTCGGCGTCCCCCACGTTGTAGCCGTACCCGTCGTAGTTGTACGCGAGCGGCCCCCACCCGCCGTCGGTGCTGTAGTACAACACCGCGAGGTCGAACGTGTAGACCGTTCCGTTGTAGTCGTAGTCGTAGGTGGTGGCGAAGCCCCATGAGGCGGTGAACCCGTCCCACTCCCCCCCGCTGAGGTGGACCGCGTCGCACCGGCTCCCCGTCGCCACGCCATCCGAGAGCACAAGGTTGAACGCCCAGTCACACTGCGCGCACTCGGGGGCCGGCTCGCCGCTCTCCGACCACGACGACAGATCGGAGCAGACTGCATCGAGACTTCCCGCGCGCAGCACGAGGTAGCCGAAATGCCCGCTGACGAAGGCGCCGCCAGCCGTCTGGGCGTCTCCGGCGTAGAACAGGAGCTCGGCCGTGTCGTCGATCCCATAGTGGCTGTCGGTGTCCGTGTCGCTGTCCGTGTCCGTGTCGGCATCGTCCTCCACCTGGGAGTCGGCGCACCCCATCCCGGTGTCCACACACGCGCTGCCCCCGCAACCGGCCAAGCCCGCCCACGCCAGCGGGGCGAAGAGCATCGAGAGGGCAGGCATCGGGTCTCCGAGTGCCACTCCCGGTAACACGGTCCCCGACGATTCTCCCAAGGACACGCCCATCCCCTCGACCATCGTCGCCAGTACCGACGATTCTCCCGAGGACACGCCCATCCCCTCGACAATCGTCGCCAGCACCGACGATTCTCCCGAGGACACGCCCATCCCCTCGACAATCGTCGCCAGCACCGACGATTCTCCCAACGACACGCCCATCTCCTCGACAATCGTCGCCAGCACCGACGATTCTCCCAAGGACACGCCCATCCCCTCGACAATCGTCGCCCGCTCTCGGCCAGACGCCGCTGGCTCCACTATGGAGCCACCGTCCCCACGATCACGTAATCTGCCCCCCACGTGACCTCTCCCGCGGCCAGGGCAGATGCCCGTAGCTCCTCGATCTGCATCTCCATCGCCCGGGCGACGGCGCGATCGCCGAACAAGGGGAGCTTCCGCTTCGCCACGTCCAACTGCCCGTTCACGAACCGGGGGCCGACGCGATTCGGGAACCGCTTCAGGTCGCCAACCTTCATGCCCGCCCGCTCCATCCACCGAGCGACGAGCTCAGCGGGGTACTCCCGATACATCCGGTGTCCGGCGAGCAGGATGCACGCGTCCCGCACGCGGCAGACCTGGTCCAGCAGCGAGCCATCGCGGGGTGGGGGTTCGAGCCCCACGAGGTACACAGCACCCCGGCAGTGGGGCCGCAGGCGCTCCAGGTAGTCATACTGGAAGTAGGGCGCGTGCCCGTCGATGGCGCCGATCACGTAGTCCACGAGCACCTGATCGAACTGCTCACCATGGAGCAGGGTCGGGTCCGTCCACTCGCCGCGGACGATCCGGGCATCGGGCGCTATCGCCGGGAGCTCCCCAAGTCGCCAGTCCTCCACGGTGACGGCCGTGATCGAGCGCGTCGGCAGCGTGGCCAACCAGGAAAGCGAGTGAGCACCCGTTCCGGCGTCGAGCACGTCGCCAAACCCAGGCCCGTTGACCTTCGTGATCCACTCGAACAACGCATCGATGCGGTACTGGTAGGGCATGCGGCGCGCTCAACCGCACGCAAAGACGATCTTCACCGCGCGCTTCTTTCCCGACCACAACACCCCGGGCACCTCCAACACGGCCTTCACGTCGGTGATCTTCTCGGACCCCATCGACACGCTGCCGCCCTCGATCGCGCGCCGGGCCTCGGAGTTTGACTTCGCGAACCCCGCCTGCACGAGCGCTGCGATCACCGGCATACCCACCGTACACACGATCTCGGGCATGTCCGCGCTCGCCCCGCCTGCGAACACGGCCTTCGCCGCCTCGTCTGCGGCGACCGCGGCCTCGCGCCCGTGGACCACGGCGGTGGCCTCGACCGCGAGCACCCGCTTGGCCGCGCGGATGTCCTTGACCACCAACGCCGCGATCTCGTCCAGCGGCAGGTAGCTGTAGAGCTGCAGCAGCTTCTGGACGTCCTGGTCGTCCACGTTGAGCCAGTTCTGGAAGTAGTGGTAGGGAGACAACATCTCCGGGTCCAGGAACCACGCGCCGCCCGCGGTCTTCCCCATCTTCTTGCCATCGGAGGTGGTCAGGAGCGGAATGGTCAGCCCCCACGCCTCGACCCCCTCCAGCCTCCGGATGAGGTCGCACCCCGAGATGATGTTGAACCACTGGTCCTGGCCACCGATCTGGAGCCGACAGCCGTAGCGGCGGTACAGCTCGAGGAAGTCGTAGCTCTGCAGCAGCGTGTAGTTGAACTCGATGAACGAGAGCCCCTGCTCACGCTCGAGCCGCATCTTGAACGTCTCGGCGGAGAGCATCTTGTTCACGCTGAAGTGCTGCCCGATGTCCCGCAGGAAGGCGACGTAGCCGAGCCCGCAGAGCCACTCCGCGTTGTCCACCACCCGGGCGTTGGGAGCAAAGAGCCGCACCTGCTTCGTCAACGCCGCCTTGTTGGCGGCGATGTCGGCGTCCGTCAGCATGTCGCGGGTCTTGTCCTTGCCGGTCGGGTCCCCGATGAGCGCGGTTCCACCGCCCACGATCACGATGGGGTCGAGGCCGGCCTCCGCGAGCCAGCGCAGGCAGAGCAGCGGCAGCAGGTGCCCCGCGTGCAGACTCTTCGCGGTCGGATCCGCTCCGACGTAGACGGTGACGGGGCCAGCGTCGATCGCGGCCCGCAGGGCGGCCTCGTCGGTGATCTGGTGGACGAAGCCACGGGCCCGCAATTGGTCGATGATGTGCATGGTGCTCGGTACGTCAGGGGTTCATCTTGCAGAGCGACGACGGCGGCGCGCCAGTAGTCCCAGGGGCAGCAAGAGAAGCAGCGCATCTGCGGACCCGTCCTTCTTCTCACAGCACCCTTCTCCGTCCTCGACGTCCTCGTCCGGCGGGCCGGCCTGCGCCTCGACCGGCGTCGCGTAGTTCCCGGTGTTGCGCGGGTCGTGACGCAGGGAGCCCCACTCCACCTTCTGGTCCGCGCGCCCGTTGGTGTGCCAGGCGTAGAGGTAGCCCTCGCGGCTGGGCACCACCACCTCGAGGTAGCCGTCCCCATCGATGTCGCCGACGGCCGGGCTGCCCAGGATCCAGTGGCCCGTGAACTTGGGCCAGCCCTCCGGCTCCACGCCGTCCTTGTCCCAGGCGTGCAGCAGGTAGCCACCGCTCCCGAAGATCGCCTCGGGGGCGGCGTCCCCCGAGATGTCCGCCACCGCGGGGGAAGAGAGGAACTGCACGTCCTCGATCTGGCGCGGGAAGCCCGGCAACATGTCACCGGTCGCCCCGCTGTAGGCGGCGAGCACGTGCTGGTAGTCCGCCTCCGTGCGGCCGGCGAGCGCGATGAAGTACAAGGCGCCGTCGCCTCCGATCAGGTAGTCGGGAACCCCGTCGCCGTCCATGTCGCCAAACGCCGGGTTGTCCGACATCGTCGCGTAGCTCGGCTCGTTCGTGTTGGTGTTCTCGCCCCATCCGGTGCGCACGTACGAGAGATCGCGGGAGACCTCGCCCGAGTAGGTGTACAGCGGGCTCTGGCCGAGCATCACGGGGCTCGCGACCTCGCTGTTCCCGTCGCCGTCGATGTCGGCGAACGAGAGCGACCCCGGGTGGCCCTCGCCGACCAGCGGGAGCAGCGCCGCCTGGTTGACGAGACCGGACTCGTACACCGGCCAGCCGTCGAGCAGCGTGCCCGTGTCGGCGTCGAAGAGGTAGCTGACCGAGTCGTTCCCGTTGTTGGCGGCCTCGTTGGTCGCGATGCCGATCTCGAAGTCCCCGTCTCCGTCCACGTCCGCGACGGCCGGGGAGGCGATGATCCGCACCCCGCTGTTCCCGCAGAGGTCGGGGGAGCACACGTCGATGGGATAGGGCCCCCAGGGCGCGCCGGTGGAGTCCCACACGTAGAGCTTCTGATCCATCGCCGCGGTGATGATCTCGAGCTTGCCGTCGCCGTCGAGATCCTCGAGCACGATGGCGGAGGCGATGCCGTTGTCCCAGGTGGTGTAGCGGGTCACCTCCGAGGGATCCCGCCCGTCGATGTGGAGCGGGTAGCCGCTCTTCAGCGAGCCGTCCGGCTCCCAGGCGTAGACCGAGCCCGTGGCCGTGCCGACGACGATCTCGACGGTACCGTCTGCGTCGATGTCGCCTACCGCGACCGAGCCGATGGCGCCCTGGTACAGCGGGTCCAGCTCAGCCGCCCCCGCCTGCCCGGCGTGCCAGCGGGGGTCCACGTCCGTCTGTACGGGCCAGCCTGCAAGCTCCTGCCCGGTGCCGTCCACCGCGTGCACGAGCCCGCCGGTGTCGGCGACGACGATCTCGTCGATGCCGTCCCCATCGAGGTCCGTGAGCACGGGCGAGGACTCGATCGACGAGGCGGCGGTGATCGGGAACCCGTCGACGAGCGACGAGTCCTCGTGCACCACGAAGGTCTTGCGGAATTCGGCGGGCCTGCCCTCCGCGTCGGTCACCCTCGCGCGCACGGTCACCATCGGGGCCATCACGCGCGTGACGCGGTCCACGATCCCCTCCTCCTGCCCAGCCTCGGGCACGTCCGCGACCGGAACCGTGGAGAGATCGAGGGTGCCGAGCTTTCCTTCGATCGCCGCGGTGGCGTGGCCCGAGCCGAGCGGGGTCCATGTCTGCGGGTTCTCGCCGTACCCGACCTCCAGGGCCCAGTCGAACGACGCGGATCGATCGGCGGCGAGCGTACCCTCGATGTCCAGGGTGCCTCGACTCGGATCCACGTAGTCGAGCCATCTGGGCGACGTGATGTTGGCGACCGGCGGGATGTTCCCGCTGGCGACCATCTCGACCGCCTTCCAGGCGTTCACCCGTCCATAGCCGAAGTACGTGTCCCAACCCGCGGTGGAGGGGTAGGTGCCCGCGGTCTCGAGCTCGTCGGGGGTGAGGTACACGTCGTCTGCCGTCTGGAACAGGATCTGGTCCGCCTCGTCGGCGGTGAGGTCGATCCCGATGTCCCTGGCCTCGGACTTCATCAACCCGAGGATGCCGGACGTGATGGCTGCAGAGCCGGTGGCGCAGGCGGGGGAGCCGGCGACGAGCTGCACGCGCGGCCCGAAGTTGTTGCAGTTCAGGAAGTTCAGGTAGCTGTACACGCCGTTCTGCTCGTCGTCCTCCTTCGGACGCACGGAGTGGATGTAGAGCACGCCGTCGCGCAACGAGGGCAGGTTCGAGTGGTAGCTGTTCTCGTCGCCCGTCACGCCGACGAGGTTGATGTTGCGGTCGCGCGCGTACTGGATCGCCTCTGCGGTCAGCCCGGGGCTCGACAGCGCGCCCAGCGACATGTTGATGACGGCTGCGCCGTGATCCACCGCGTACACGATCGCCAGCGAGGCCCGCGCCCCGTCAGTCACAAAACTGTCGCCATCGCGGATGGGCAACACCGCGCAGTTCGGGCAGGCGCCGATGTCGCCGATGCCGTCGCCGCCTTCTGCGGCCATCTCGGAGATCACGCCCCCGCCGTGCTCGCCGGAGTCGTTGTCCCACTCGGTGTACGGGTCGTTGTCATCCGCGAAGAAGTCCCAGCCGGCGATGTTGTCCACAAAACCGTCGCTGTCGTCGTCCACGCCGTCCGAGAACGTGTAGATGAGATCCGATGCGTCCAGGTGCCAGTCGCCCTCGTCCCGCCCGGCCTCGATGCTCACCCGCGGATCCTCGGCCCAGTCCTGGATGTTCACCAGCCCGTCCAGGTTCAGGTCGTAGTCCTGGGCCTCGGTGCCATCCGCGAACTCGGGCAGCGGGAGCTCCCCCACGTTGACCAGGATCTTGTTCTGGGTCGCGTCATCCGACCAGTCGACGCCGGAGTCGATCACCGCGAGGACGACGTCCCAGCGGCCCGTGGTGGTCCGGAACGCCTTGTCCTCGCCGTCGCCGGAGCCCATCGTGAGCTCCTCCGACCGCACGGTGCCGCGCGCGCCTGCGGGGATCCAGCTGTGCATCTGCCACTCGCCGGCCATGTCGTCCGGGCACAGATCGTCCCGATCCTCGGTCCCGCACTCCGGGTAGAGGGGGAGCGGCAGAACCGCGTAGGAGAGGCCGGAATACAGGAGGAGGGCGAGCATGCGCGGGGATTAATCTGAAACGGAGCGGCAGGGGAGCGGGAACACACCCCCGCGGATCACGCCCCGAGCGTCGATCGCCGGCGTGTCCAGGCCATGCACACAGCCAACCCGAGCACCCCCCAGGTCGCCCCGCTCCGGACGGTGGCGCACCCCACGAGCTTGAGGCCCACGTCGTCGCCGCCCACGGGTTGCACGCTGTCCTCGGTGTACCCGCCGGCGTCGTCGAAGGCACCAACCGCCGGAAACGCCCCTGCTCCCCCGGCGGCCGTCTGCCAGGAGACATACCAGCTGTGATCGGAGGCTGTGTCGTCCTGGGCGGCCGAGGAGACCGTGTAGATCCCGTTCTCCTCCGCGCCCCACTCCATGGCCATCGGCGTGGACCGGCCGTCACGCACGATGCTGAGCACCGCGGGCGCAGCGTCGTCGCCCCAGTCCGCGTAGTAGGTGCCGTCTTCGAGCACCGCCATGCGCACCGGCGGCGCGCCCTCCACGAGCTCACCGCCAGCGAAGTCCTGCGTCATCGTGTCGCTGTCCACGCCCGCACCCATCTCGTTGAAGTCGCCAGACATGATGTTGGCGCGATGGCCCTCGTGGGAGCACATCCACCCGCTGAGCACTGTCGTGCGCGCCGTGCCGTAGCCGGCAGCGATGTTCTCGCCGAGCGCGGTGGAGGCGTCGGTGTAGTACTCCCCGATCCGGGTCCACGCGTCGGTGCCGTCGCAGCTCTCGTGCTGGAAGCACCCGTTGTCGACCATGTCCGAAGAGTGCACCCGCGCGACCTCGGTGAGATCGAGGTCGACGTAGAGCGGCGCCTTGGGCGTGAGCTCGTCCTCGGAGAAGTCGTCCGTCGAGCAGCCGCCCGCGCTGTAGTCGTCGGGGAAGCCGGCTGGATCCACGCGCGCAGCGTTCGTCCACAGGACCACCGACCGCTCGTCCGCCGAGGGGTATCCGTCCACGGGGACGCCGTAGGTGCCGGCGAAGGCGAGCGCGGTGAGGAACAGCGGAAGCATCAGGTCGTCCGGCGCGGAAGGATGGCGGTGAGCATCGCCGCAGCGTTGTCATAGCCCCGCTGCAACTGCTCGAGGATGTGCTTTTCGATCGCCCCCCCCACGATGAAGACGTCCACCTCGATCTTCCCCTCGATCACGCGCTCACAACCGTCCGGGGTGGCCACCACCCGCGATGTGCCCGAGCACCGGACCTTGTCCGGCAACACGTCGGAGAGGACCTTCCACACCGACGAGTGCTTGCTGTTGTCGAAATGGACCTCTTGCACATAGGAGAGCCGGTCGCGGCCGATCGCCTTCGCCATCAGCGGGGGGAGCGGACGACGCGGGGAAACGCGGCGCCTCTCGAACGTCACGGACCCGATCTCCCGGGTCTCGATCAGCTCCGTGTCGACGTCGTCACCCCGAGACCGGCGTTCATACTCGGGATCATGGGAGGCATCCCAGTACGTTTGCGGGCTGCACGGAAAGCGGTGCGCAATACGGAATTCCATGGCGTGAGGCTACGCGCCTCGGGCGGAGCCCGCAAGCGACCGCTTGTCAAGCTTGGGTAACGACGCACCCACGAGGCACCGCTGCGAGCGCTCAGCCCGAGCTGACCGGCTTCTCTTCGGGCTGCACGCCCCACCAACCATCGCCTTCGGGCGGCCCGCTCACGAGCACCGTGCCCGCCTTCAGGACGCAGGAGCGACCACAGAAGCCGACGCCGTCCTCCTCCCCATAGCGATCCGCCGCGAGCAGGTACCCGTTCCAGCCCCGGAGCTGGGACATCCAATATCCCTGCGGGTTGTCGCCCTCGTCCACCCAGTTCGTCGGGAAGCAGACGATGTCCGGCTTCGTGCGCTTGAGGTGGGTGAGGAACCGGGGGTCGTTGATGTCCATGCAGATGCCCACGGTCGCTGTGCCGTAGGGGGTGCGGAACACGGGGTACGGCAGGTCGCCGGGGTTCGCCCAGGTGTGGTCGTCGATGTAGAGGAGGCGCTTTCGGTAGAGCGTCTCCACCTTTCCCTCGCCGTTGATCACGATGGCGGCGTTGTAGAGCTTGCCCTCGAAGTCCTCGACGAACCCCACCACGATGTAGGCGCCGTACTGCTTGGCGAGGGGCTGGAACGCCTTGAACGTGGGACCGCGGGGCGGCTCGCTCATCGGACGAACGACCTCGGGGTTCGGAAAACGGTATCCGGTGGCGCACATCTCCGGCAGCACCAGGACCTTGGCCCCCCCCTCCAGGGCGGCAGTAGCGAGCTTGACCAAGCTGACCAGATTGGCGTTGCGCGCACCGCGGCGGGGCTTGAACTGAACGACAGCCAGCATCTTCAGAAGTCTAACCGATTGAGTGGCCGATGCGACGATCCCACGGTAGCGTGAGGACACTCCGGAGTGTGTCGATGACCTCTCATTCTTGTGCCCGTTTTGCCCTCCTCTCCGGGGCCTTCGGTCTCGTCGGGTTGATCGGATGCAGCGACTACAACCTGAAGGAGCGCCAGAACCACAATGGGAACAACGGCGATGACTCGGGCTTCAGCCCAGACACGGGCAACGACTTTTCGGATGTCTGTGAGGGCCTGGTCGCGACACCACACGCCGTAGCCCTCAACACCGAGTGCGACGTCGACGTGCAGACCGGGACCTTCACCCCCGTCGTGGAGTACAACTACGGCACCACTTCCTTCTGCGGGCCGCCCGCCATCGGGCAGATCGTGGACTCGAACGGCAACGGCGCCATCGACTCCGATGACATGCCCGCGGTGGTGATCTACCAGGGCGGCTCCTCGGGCGGCGGCAACGGCAGCGTCGTCGCCGTGAAGGGCGACGGGTCGGGGGACTACTGGCGCAGCGCCGCCGGCATGGGCCAGGACGGCGGGTTCACCATCGGGGATCTGGACGGGGACGGGTTCCCGGAGGTGGTCGCCGCCAGCACGAACAAGCTCACGGCGCTCGACGGGCAGACGGGGACCGTGAAGTGGACGTCGAGGAACCTGGCGTCGAGCATGGACGCCCTCGGCTACAACTACCCCTCGATCTCGGACATGGACGGCGACGGTCTGCCCGAGGTCACCGTGGGGAACGCGATCCTCAACGGAGCAGACGGCTCGGCGCGGGGCGTCGGCACCAAGGGGAAAGGCGCCGCCCCTTACGGAGGCACACCCTCCGGCGGCTACTATGGGGCGTTGTCGGTCCCGATCGACCTCGACGGCGATGGCATCGAGGAGCTGGTCACCGGGAACGCCGCCTACAAGCCGGATGGCACCCTCAAGTGGTCCAACACCGGGCTGGACGGCCTCGTGGCGGTGGCGGACTTCGACGGCGACGGCCAGGGCGAGATCGTGAAGACGAGCGGGATCTACGTGACCGGCATGGAGACCGACGGGACGGAGGTGTGGGGTCCGATCAGCGAAGGGGCGGGCAACCTGGGAGCGCCGGCGGTGGACGACATCGACGGGGACGGCACGCCGGACATCGTCTTCGCCGCCACGAACAAGCTGATCGCGATGGACTGGGGCGGAACGGTCAAGTGGCAGGCCCCGATCAGCGACTCCTCCGGCGCAGCCGGGCCGGTGCTGTTCGACTTCGACGGGGACGGCTACCCCGAGGTGCTCTACGCCGACGAGACGACCGTGCGCTTCTTCTCGGGCCTCGACGGGAGCGTCAAGCTCATCTCCAACCAGCACGGCAGCTACACCATCCTGGAGACCCCCGTCGTGGCAGACGTGGACAACGACGACGAGGTGGAGATCGTGCTGGGCCACTGCTCGTGGACCAAGTCGTTCAGCGTGTACGGTGACACGGCCAACACCTGGCCTCGCGGGCGGAAGATCTGGAACCAGCACGCCTACACCATCACGAACATCGGCGACCAGGGCGAGATCCAGCCCACCGGCAACACCAACTACTCCACCTTCAACAGCTTCCGGTCGGGCGACCCGAACCCGCCCCCCGGCGAGTACACGGACGTGCAGGCCGAGGTGTGGGACGTTTGCGAGAAGGAGTGCGACGACGGCCACGTGTTCGTGGGCGCGTGGATCATGAATGCAGGCAACGTGGACGTTCCTGCGGGCGTGCCGCTCAGCATCACGGCCGGTGCGAACGGCCCGATCATCGCGACCCAGTACACCACGACGGCGGTCGCCTCCGGCGAGACGGGTGAGGCCATGATCTTCGACCTCAACCCGGCGGACCTCGGCGCGGCCAAGCCGTTCGCCGTGGCGGACTCCGACGAGCTCGGCTCCGGCATCGTTTACGAGTGCAACGAGGACAACAACCAGTACGACTGGTCCGGTCCGGTCTGCCAGTAGAGTCCCGGTGGGGGGGCGGCACAGCTGTCTGCCTGGGGGGCCCCGCGAGAGGCGTATGATGCCGCGCCATGGCCCTCCCCCGATCCGCGCTCCTCCCCGCCTGCGTCCTCCTGATCACCACGAGCCAGGCGGCCGACCCGCCAGCCCCCGTCCTGCCTACGCCCGACCCGCCCGGAGCCTTCGCGAAGGACCGCAACTTCAACATGGTGCGCCTGGAGCTGGACGCTGAGCTGGACCCGGTCGCCCACACCATCGCGGGCGGGGCCACGTGGACGGTGCAGCGGCTCGGACCCGGGCCCTTGCGCCTGGACGCCGTGGCCTTCCACGACGTGGCGGTCACCGTCGACGGCGCACCCGCCACCGTGATCCAGGGCAGGAACGAGCTCACGATCCCGATCCCCGAGTCGGCCGACGACTACAAGTCGGGGGTGACCCGGAAGGTCCACGTCCGCTACCAGGCGAGCCCGCAGCTCGGCCTGCACTGGCGCGGCCCGGCGAAGTCCAGCGGTGGCGCCGACTCGCCCGACACCTACGCAGAGGTCTACAGCCAGGGCGAGGGCGAGGACAACCGCTACTGGTTTCCCTCGTACGATCACCCCGACGACCGCTTCGAGTACAGCGGGCGCTTCACGATCGCGGGCGCACCGAAGGGCTGGACCGTGGTCACCAACAGCGGGGACGACCTCCCGAGCTACCTCGTCATGGTCGCCGCAGGGCCCTACCTGGGCGTGGAGGGCGCTCCCAACCGGGTTGCGTTGCGCGCGGTTGTCCCCCCGGGCACACCCGACGCCTGGATCCGGCCCGTCCTCGACCCCCTGCCCGACATGCTCGACTGGTTCGCCCAACGCACCGGCGTGCCGTACGCATGGGGCTCCTACACGCAGACGTTCGTCCAGCGTTTCATCTACAGCGGCATGGAGAACACAGCCTCGACGATCATGGCCCAGCGCCTGCTCTCGCCGCCGTCCGTGCAGGCGACGCGATCCTGGGTGCCCTCGGTGGTCGCGCATGAGCTCGCGCACCAGTGGTACGGCGATCTGCTCACCGCCCGCACGGCCCGGGAGATGTGGCTGAACGAGGGCTTCGCGACGTTCTTCGCTGCGGACTGGGAGGTGCACGACCGTCGGGTGAAAGAAGGCGACGCTGCGGCCGATGCGCTGGCTGCCGCGCAGATCGACGGCTGGCGCCGGGGCAGCCTCGACATCGGGAGCCTCGCGGGACGCTGGGCGCTCGGTGGCGGCGGGGCGACGCACGCGGGGGCGGCGCTCGGCGCAGCGAACCACAACGTCTACTCGAAGGGCGCGATGGTGCTCACGATGCTCCGCGTCTACCTGGGCGAGGAGACGTTCTGGGCCGGGATCCGCGACTACACGTTCCAGCATGCGCACTCCAGCGTGGACACCATCGATCTGCAGCGCGCGCTGGAGACCCGCTCTGGCAAGGATCTGGGCTGGTTCTTCGAGCAGTGGGTCGAGCTCCCCAGCGTGCCGAAGATCACGACGAGCTGGAACTGGACGAGCGAAGGGGGCGGGCGGGTCGCTGTCGAACTCCACGTGACGAACGCCAACTACACGCTGCCCATCGACATCTCGGTCGATGGCGCGGCCCCGACGCGCGCGTGGCTGCGGGGAGACTCCTCGACGGTGACGCTGCCCGCAGAGAAGCCACCGGCGTTCGTGGCGATCGATCCTGCTGGCGGGCTGCTCGTGGACTGGGATCAGCAGCAGTCGCAGGCGGGCTGGGCGGCTGAGCTGACGAGCGGCTCGCCGTACTCGCGGCTGATCGCGCTGCACGCGCTCGCGGACATGCCGGCGGGGGACCACGACCCGCTCCCCGACGTGCTCGGAGCCGTCAGCCAACCCGAGCCCCTCCGAGAGGCCGCGGCCTTGGCACTCGGTACACGCCGGACCTGCGCACCGCTGCTCCCGCTGCTGCACGACACTGACGAGCGCTTGCGCTCCGCGGCGGCCGGCGCCATGGGACGCTGCGCGGATCACACGTTGGCGGCGCCCCTGCTCAGCGCGCTCGGGACCGAGAACAACAGCGACATCCGGAGCACGCTGCTGCGATCCGCGGCCGCGATCGACCCGAGCGCAGCTCTCCCTGTCGCTCGCCGTGAGCTGACTCGGGCTGACGCCCTCGACCCCGAGCGCACCGCCGCCGCCGAGGTGTTCGGCATCTCGGGCACGGTGGCCGACGTGCCGGCGCTCCTCAAGACCCCGGCTGCCCGCGATGTACGGCTCGCCGGCCTGCGGTCGGCCGTGAAGATCCTGCAGCGTCAGGAGCTCGGGCCCAGGCGCGAGGCCCTCCGGGTGACGCTCGCGCGCTCGGCCGAGGGGCTGCTCTCCGACCTCGATCTGCGCGGGATCCAGGGCGGGATCGGCGTGCTCAAGGACGTAGGCGATCCGCAGTCCGCCGCGCTCCTCGAAGCGCTGGCGCGGTCGACCACGCTGCCGGACCTCGCAAAGAGCGCCCATGACGCCGTGACGGCGATCTCCGCTCGCGTCGACACCGTGGCGCCAGCCACCCCCAACGAGACCGACGCGCGGCTGAAGGCGATCGAGGATCGGGTGAGGGCGCTGGAGGGGGACCAGGAGAAGCAGTAGGCGGTTCGCCTTGACCCCCATGGACTGCGCGCCCATACTTTCCTGCATGCTCCTGATCCTCTTCGCGTGCCGCCAGCCGGAGCCACGGGATCCCGCGGCCTGGCACGTCGTCTCGTGCGCGGGGGAGGGCACGACCGGGGGCGTGGAGCACACGTTCAGCTACGACAGCGTCTACACCTGCAGCCCGTGACCAAAGGTTACCCTCTTCCAATGGCCCTCCCCGCACGCAAGCTCGTCACCGAAGCCGAGTACCTCGAATTCGAAGACGCCCACGAGTTCAAGCACGAGTTCGTGAACGGCGAGATCATCGCGATGTCCGGGTGCAGCGACGCGCACGGGACCATAGCGATGAATCTCCTCGAGCAGCTGCTCGTGGGCCTGAAAGGCAAGCGTTGCCGCCCGCTCAGCCCGGAATTTCGCGTCTGCATCGACGAGACCGGCCTCTACGCCTACCCCGACGTGACCGTCGTCTGCGGCCCGAAGCAGCTCACGGACCGCAACCCGCCCTCGCTGCTGAACCCGACCGTGATCATCGAGGTGCTGTCCGAGACCACCGAGAGCTACGATCGGGGCGCGAAGTTCGAGCACTATCGGCGATGTGCTTCTGTGCAGTGCGTGCTGTTCGTCGACTCCCGACGGCGCGCGGTCACCTGCACCACGCGCAACCCGGATGGCAGCACGTGGACGCTCGTGGACATCCACCAGGGTGCCGTCACGATCGAAGCACTCGGGCTCACGCTCACCCTGGACGAGATCTACGCCGAAGCCGAGGGCACTCAGGGCTGGGGCTGACAGAACCACCGTCGCCCCCTCCCCGCCGATGCGCCGCCGCAACGCGGAGCGGTTGCCCACAGGACCTCGCGCCACCGCCCAACGACCGAGCCGCAGGGCCGGCTTCGGAGTTAGCAGGCGGGGCATGAACAAGCTCCTCCCCAGCGCGGCACTCGCTGTCGCCGACATCCCCTCCAACGCCACGATCATGGCCGGCGGGTTCGGGCTCTGCGGCATCCCCGAGAACCTGATCCTCGCCATCCGCGACCTCGGCGTGAACGGCCTCACGTTCATCTCCAACAACGCGGGGGTCGACGACTTCGGCCTCGGCATCCTGCTGCGCACGCGGCAGGTGAAAAAGATGATCTCCTCGTATGTAGGCGAAAATAAGGAATTTGAACGCCAGTACATGTCCGGCGAACTGGAGGTTGAGTTGTGCCCCCAGGGCACCCTCGCCGAGCGGATCCGGGCGGGCGGAGCCGGTATTCCCGCGTTCTTCACGGCAACGGGCTACGGAACAATCGTCGCAACCGGCAAAGATACGCGCTGGTTCGACGGACGGCCATACGTCATGGAACGTAGTCTTTACGCTGACTACGCGATTGTGAAGGCGTGGCGCGCAGACAAGGAGGGAAACCTTCAGTACCGGGCGACTGCACGCAATTTCAACCCGATGATGGCGAGCGCCGCGCGTGTGACAATCGCGGAGGTCGAGGAGCTCGTCGACCACATCGACCCGGACAACGTGCACACCCCCGGCATCTTCGTGCAGCGCCTGATCGTGGGCGCCCACTATGAGAAACGTATTGAAAAGCGGACAGTCCTCGCCGCAGGGAAGGAGTAAGCATGCCTCTCTCTCGTGACGGAATCGTCTCCCGCGCCGCCGAAGAGCTTCGGAACGGCTTCTACGTCAACCTCGGGATCGGCATCCCGACGCTGGTGGCAAACCACGTGCCCGAAGGCATGGACATCGTGTTCCACAGCGAGAACGGCCTGCTCGGCATGGGCCCGTTCCCCGACGAGGCTCACGTCGATGCCGACCTGATCAACGCCGGCAAGCAGACCGTCACCGCGCTGCCCGGAGCCAGCTTCTTCAGCTCGGCGGACAGCTTCGCCATGATCCGCGGCGGCCACGTGGATCTCACGATCCTCGGCGCGATGCAGGTGAGCGCCGCTGGCGACCTCGCCAACTGGATGATCCCCGGCAAGATGGTCAAGGGCATGGGCGGGGCGATGGACCTCGTGGCTGGCGCGCGGCGCGTGGTCGTGACCATGGAGCACAACGCCAAGGGCGAGGCGAAGCTGCTGCGCAACTGCACGCTGCCGCTCACCGGACTCGGCTGCGTGCACCTCCTGATCACCGACTACGGCGTGTTCATGTTCGAGGGCGGGCTCACGCTCACCGAGATCGCGGACGACCTGACCGTCGAGCAGGTGAAGGCCGCGACGGACGCGCCGTTCAAGGTCGCCGCGAATTTGAGAAGGTTGGCGGTCACCTGAGCGAACCCCGGAGGCTGTGATGGACGCCGCCCCGACCACCACGTCCGCCAGGATCGCCCTCGGCGTCTGGGCCTGCGGCGCCGTGGCCGGCGCTGCCGTGGCGGCGGGCATCGCGGGGACCTTCGGCGGCGGGAGCAGCCTGGACGGCGGCGCGCTGGCCTCCGTCGTGATCTGGTTCGTCGGGCTCCTCGCCGGGCTCGCCGTGCTCGCTCTGGCAGCGCTCGTGGGATCGATGTTCGCGCTGATGGCGTTCAAGGAAGGCGGTGAGCCGATCGTCGACATCAGCCCGAGCGGGGAGTACGTCCATCGCCGGGCGGGCCGGTCACCCGCCACCTGGGCTGCGCTGATCCTGAACCTGGGCACGCTGCTGGCGCTGGGGATCGCCTGGTTCGTGATGGAGAGGCACGCCGCGGGGCAGTAGCGCGGGCGTTCGACAACCAGCACGTCTTCGAGCGAGCTCACCTGGACCGTTCGGCTCTCCGCCTCGTCCCCGCCACCCACCCCACCATACCGATCATCCAGGCACCCGCTGCCCCCCCGGCGCTCGTCGAGCACCCGCACCACGGCGTCGGCGGCGCAACCGTCTGGCCTTCAAGCTCCTTTGCCGCCTGCACCTCGTCCACCACGGGCGCCGGGGGCGGCGCAGGCGGCGGATTGTCGGCGAGCGCGATCTTCCCCCTGTCACCGGGGAGCAGCCTGCCGTCGGTGTAGTTGGGATCGGGCCTGTACCAGGGCAGGTTCTTGAAGATGGCGTCATGAGCGGGGGCGGGCGAGATCCTGCCGCGGCGCGCGTGCACGCCATCGCTCAAGAGCCGCCTGTCGTCGGACGACAGCCGTCGAACCAGCGCCGGATCCCACTCCACGTCCTGCTGCAGGAGCCACAGGGTCAACGCGCGGGTGTAGCGGCACCTCGGACCGTCCAGCTCGTCTGTCGTCCCGGTGAGCCCGTCCAGGGCCGCAGTGAGCGCAGCGGCGCCAGCCGGGTCGTCCGCGACGCAGAGGTAGTCCTCCT
The DNA here is from genome assembly GCA_903875225.1 of uncultured Pseudomonadota bacterium. Taxonomy (GTDB): domain Bacteria; phylum Myxococcota_A; class UBA796; order UBA796; family SXON01; genus CAIUMM01. The sequence continues at coordinate 152,458 of CAIQVJ010000019.1, read as the reverse complement.
TCGCGCCGGTGTCCTTCAGGATCGCGATGCTGGCGCCCAGATCACAGGCATGCGCCGCGGCGATCAGCCACAGGAGGAGGGTCATGCGCGGGCCACGGCTCCGAGCCACATCGCGCGCCGGTCAGCCCGCTCCTTCGCCGACATCGTCGGCGTGAAGCGCTTGTCCTCGGCCCAGGCGGAGCGCACGTCGTCGAGCCCCTTCCAGAACCCGACGCCCAGGCCGGCCAGGTAGGCCGCGCCCATCGCGGTCGTCTCCAGGTTCGTGGGGCGGGCGCAGGTCACGCCGAGCACGTCGGCCTGGAACTGCATGAGCAGGTCGTTCTTCGCAGCGCCGCCGTCCACCTTGAGCATCGCGAGCGGCTGCCCGCCGTTGGCGCGGCTGTCGCTCTCCATGGCCAGGAGGATGTCGGTGATCTGCAGCGCGATGCCTTCGAGCACGGCGCGGGCGACGTGCCCGGCGGTGCTGCCCCGCGTGAGACCGCACAGCACCCCACGCGCATCCGGCCGCCAATGTGGCGCGCCCAGGCCAGCGAGCGCAGGCACGAAGCTCACACCGCCGTTGTCGGGGACGGTGAGGGCGAGCGCCTCGACGTCGGACGACTGCCGGATGATCCCGAGCCCGTCGCGCAGCCACTGCACCGCGGCACCGGCGACGAACGCGCTGCCCTCGAGCGCGTAGGTGGTCCGCCCCGCGATCCGCCACCCCACGGTGGTGAGCATGCCGTTGGCCGAGGGCACCGCCTTCTCCCCGGTGTTCATGAGCAGGAAGGCGCCCGTGCCGTAGGTGCACTTGGCCTCGCCGGGGGCGAAGCACGCCTGCCCGAACAGCGCCGACTGCTGGTCGCCCGCCAGCCCGGCGACAGGGATGCCGTCCGGCAGGAACCCGACGCCCTTCGTCACGCCGATGATGCCTGCGTTGTCCACGACGTCCGGCAGGCACCGCATCGGCACGCCGAAGAGCTCCACCAGGCCCTCGTCCCACACGCCGCGGTGGATGTCGTAGAGCAGCGTGCGGCTCGCGTTGGAGGGGTCGGTCACGTGGCGCCCGGTGAGCTTCCACGCCACGTAGCTGTCGATCGTGCCGTACTTCAGCGACCCGGACCGCGCGCCCTCTGCGATCCCCGGCACGTTCTGGAGCATCCACTCGGCCTTCGTGCCCGAGAAGTAGGGGTCGATGACGAGGCCCGTGCGCGCCCGCACCTTCTCCTCCCAGCCCGCGGCGCGAAGCTCCTCGCAGCGGGCGGCCGTGCGTCGGTCCTGCCACACGAGCGCGCGATGGGCCGGCTTTCCGGTCGTTCCGTCCCAGAACAGCGAGGTCTCGCGCTGGTTCGTGATCCCGATGGCGGCGATGCGCGAGGGGTGCACCGCGGCGAGCACCGCGCCGACAGCCGAGGCCACCGAGCCCCAGATCTCGTCGGCGTCGTGCTCCACCAGGCCGGGCGCCGGGAAGTAGTTCGGATACTCCACGTTGTGGCTCGCGATCACGCGGCTCTGGTGGTCGATCAGGGTGGCCCGGGAGCTGGTCGTTCCCTGGTCGATGGCGAGGATGAGATCGGGGGTGGGCATCGGCGGGGTTTATCGCGGTGCCGTCGTCGGGCGGGCTCTCGGGGCCCGCAGCGGGGCCGGATCCGCCGCCGACCGCCCGTCCACATCGCAGTGGGGATCACGCGTGAACCCCCGATCAAGGCGGGCAGTACGAGCCGGCGGCGACCCCGTCGATCGTCACGTCGGCGCACCCGTCGCAGGAGGTGGAGCCGTTCCAGGTGAGCGTGGCGGGGGCGGAGCCCTGGAGGGTGAACACCGCGTCGTCCTCGGAGTCGCAGGAGTCCACGTTCTGCCAGTCGGCAGCGACGCAGAGATCCCCCGTTGCGGCGCTGCCCGGCTGGCTGACGATGTCGGCGTAGCCGTCGACACGTTCGGCAGGATCGACCCAGGTCATGGTGGTGACGTACGTGACCGTCGCGTCCGACCTCGGCTCCCAGTCGCCGAACCAGCTCACGGTGAGGTCGAAGGTGAACTGCCCGACGTCGTCGAGCCAGTTTCCATCGACGTCGTACCCGCGCGTGCTGACCCCGTCCTCGAAGTGGAAGCGGTCGTAGACCGACGAGTACGAGCCGTCGACCTCGGTGAACGTCGCGGTCCCGCCGTAGACCAGGTCCCACAGGGTGCAATCGCCGGTGATCGTGACGGATGTGCCGTCGTCGGACTCGGTGTACGTCGGACAGGGTTCTCCACTGTGCGAGGCGGTCCGGGCGTCGGTCATCGCCTCTCCGTCCAGCAGCGTGAGCCGTGCAACGTCGGGGTAGGTCAACCCGGCCGCCACGCCCACGTGCTCGACGGTGTCCATCGGCCAGGGATGCAGGAGATCACACGCCTGCGGTGCCACACCCGAATCGCCCGCCGAGTCCGCGGCGGGGCTGTCCCCGCCGTGCTTTCCGACGCAGCCGACCAGGAGAGCGAGCAGGGGAACGACGGGCTTCATGGGCAGTACGATCCCGCGTCCGCCCCGTCGATCGTGACGTCGGCGCAGCCGTCGCAGGAGGTCGAGCCGTTCCAGGTGAGCGTGGCGGGGGAGGATCCCCACAGGTTCAGGACGTCGTCGTCCTCAAGGTCGCAAGAGTCCACGTAGTGGTATGCATCCGAGAAGCACAGGTCCCCAGTGGCCGCGCTCGCCGGCTGGGAGACGATGTCGGAGTGGCCGTCCCACACGTCCGACCCATACCCCAGCGTCGTCTCGTAGGTCACCTCCGAACCCGACTCGATCCCCGGCCAGTCGCCGAACATCGTCATGGTCAGGTCGAGGGCAAACGCAAAGTCGCCGGGGCTGAGGACGTCCGACCAGAACGTCCCGTCGGCATCGACGCCGTAGGGGTTCTGCGCTTCACGCTCGTCAAAGTGGAAGTGATCGTACGCTGCGGTCTCCTCGGTCCCCGAGCTGGTGAAGACAGCAGTTCCGCCGAAGATGTAGCCGTAGGTCGTCGTGCAGTCGCCCGTGATCGTCCGGGTAGTGCCGTCATCGGACTCCGTGAACGTCGGGCAACTATCGCCGTCGGCCTCCACGGCCCCCTTCGCCCACCAGGCGTCGGCGTCCAGCAGCGTCAGGATCGCGACGTCAGGCCGCGCCAGCGATCCGCCCAGCACGACATCCTCGACCGTGCCCATCACCCACGGGTGCAGGAGATCACACGGCGGCGTGCCGTTAGCGGAGTCGCCCGCTGAATCCGCAGCGGAGCTGTCGCCACCGTGCTTTCCGACACAGCCGACCAGGAACACGAGCAGGGCAACGCACCGCATACCGGAGAGTATCCACCGCAGCGCGCAGCGACCCATGCCCCAGCGCGGGCAGGAGGCGCGGGGCCCGCCCTCGCCGGGTCCGCCAAACGCCCGATGGGGCCCCCTTCCGCGCCACGCCACACTGCCTCTCCACGGGGCCGCTCGACCCGCGCGCCCGACACCCCGACCTGCGGAGACCCCCATGACCTGGCTCCCTCTCCTGGCCTGCCTCCTCCACCCCGCGTTCGCCGAATCGTCCTGGATGGAGAAGGACTTCGACTACCCCACGCCACCGGCTGTCCCCGCAGTCACCGCGAAGCTCGACGAGGCGAGGACCCACCTGAAGTCCGGCGATGGCCCCGGCGCGCTGGCAGCCTGCAACGCCGCGCTCGCCCTGGACACCGCGTTCCCGCCCACGCACCTGTGCCTCGCGATCGCGGACGTCTGGGCAGGGAACCTCGACGGGGCGCTCGTGGAGACCTACAAGGCCACAGAGAAGGACCCGAACTACGCGATGGCGCTGTTCTGGCGGGCGCGGATCCGCGTTGCGCAGGGCCACAACGACGAGGACAGCTACAAGCTGTACTGGGCGGTGCTCACCCAGCACCCGGACGAGCCGGTCGTCATCTCGGAATTCGCGCAGTTGATGCTGGCGCTGGCGAAGGCCGATCCCGCCCACGCGGCGGACTGGCTCGCGGCCGGAGCGGCGGGGGTCATGCACGCCCTGCTCCTCCCCGACGCCGCAGAGGCGCCCGCCTTGTTCGTACAGTCCGTGCTGATCCCGGAGGCGCAGGGCTCGGTGCTCGCTGCCCAGAACGCGCTCATGGACGTCCAGCGCAGGGTGAAGGATGGCGAGACGCCGGACTCGCAGTTGTACCACCTGCTCCGGGTGCGGATCACCCTGCGCGCCATCCTGCTGAATCCACCGGACGAGGGGACCACTGCGATGGTGGTGACAAGCTGGTGTGACGACCACACCTGCAAGAAGGCGGCCCCGATCCCGGTCCCCGAGGGTGCCGTCGAGACCGTGACGGTCTCCGGGTTCGACTATACGAACCTCGCCTCGAACGACGTGGGCATCGCCTACAGCATCGCGCTCATGGTCGCGGAGATGCACGCCAACACCACCACCGACTACATGGGCTGGATGCGCGACGATCTCGCCCTGGTCACGGCTCCACCCCTGGCCCCCGAGGCCGCAGCCCTGCTCGCCGCCATCGAGACGCTCGACGGGCACGACGAAGCCGCCCGCGCCGCGCTGATGACGCTGCCCGACCAGTCCGAGTGCCTGAGGCTCTGGATGCGGCCTGCGCACGACGTCCGCGACCACTGGAATGCAAAGTAGCGACGGTGCACGACGCCGGGGGGACGGGCGACCGATCGGGGGTCCAGTGCACGGCGGGCGGACCGATCGGGGGGCGAGTGCACCGCGGGCGGACCGATCGGGGGTCCAGTGCACGGCGGGCGGACCGATCGGGGGGCGAGTGCACACCCGCGGACCTCCGCCGCCCCCGGTCGCTCTACGGCCTGGCGGGGCCAGGGATTGTCGGCGTTTGCTCGTGCGCCACGAAGCGCGCCGGCCGCCAGATCAGCGAACCCGGGCCGGGACCGTGCACTCGGGTGGCGATCGGTCCGCAACCTGTGCAGTCAGGTGGCGATCGGTCCGCAACCTGTGCAGTCAGGCGACCATCGGTCGGCGACGTCAGGGCGGGCAGTACGATCCGGCGTCGACGCCATCGATCGTGACGTCGGCGCACCCGTCGCAGGAGCTGAATCCGTTCCAGGTGACGGTCGCGGGGGTGGATCCCCAGAGCGTGAGCGCCGCAGTGTCCTCCGCCTCGCACGAGTCCGAGAGGTCCAGGTTGCCCGACACGCACAGGTCCCCTGTCGCGCCGCTCGTCGGCTGGCTGACGATGTCGACGTACCCGTCGACGATGCCCTGGGACCCGGCGTACCAGGCGACGACGGTGTGGACCACCGCAGTGACGTCCGGAGCCCCGGTGGCCATCCACTGACCGAGCATCGTCAACGTGAGGTCGTACCGGACCTCGCCACCGGTGTCGAGCCAGGCCCCATCGACGTCGTAGCCGTAGGGATTCAGGCCGTCCTCGAAATGGAAGTGGTCGTAGGTGGAGGCGAACGTGCCGTTGACCTCGGCGAACGTCGCGGTCCCGCCGTACACGGAGCCCCACCCGGTGGTGCAGTCGCCCGAGATGGTGGAGGTCCGGCCGTCCTCGGACTCGGTCAGTGTGGGGCACGGATCCCCCTCGGACGCTGCTGTGCGCGCGCCTGCGAGGGCGTTCCCATCCAGGAGAATGAGCCTCGCAGGGTTGGGATACGCCGCGGACCCCGCCACCGCGACGTCCCCGACCGTGTCCATCGGCCACGGATGCGAAAGCTCGCACGGCGGGGCTTCGACCCCGGGACCGCCCGAGGTGTCCGTTGCGCTCTCCCCGCCGGGCTTGCCGGTGCAGCCGAGCAGGATCGCGAGCGGGAGGGCACCGGGGCGCATGCGCGAAGATAGCAGGCGCGCCCTGCCTCCGCGGGGATCGGGAACCGGTTTTTGACCATTGACTTGACACGTCAACACGAGTATGTTGAACCCACTGGAGGTCTCATGCGACTCGACCCGGCGATCCTCGAAGAACTCGCAGCCTTCTACACGCGGCGCCTGCCCGACGACGCCGGCGCCATCGCGCAGCGGTGCGGCATGCCGCGGCCGGACGGCACCGGCGAGAACGCGTGGCGCGCGCTGCTGCTCGCGGCCGAGTCGCAGGGCCGAGTCCACACCATCGCCAGCGCCGTCGCCCGCGCGCTCCCCGCCGACGAGAACGCCCAACGCGCCGCACAGGATCTCGCGCCGAACCGCCCCTGGGCCGTCGCCGCAGCAGTCGCCGCCTGCGTGGTCGTTCTGCTCGCCGTCGGGATCGCGGCCTCTTCCGGCACTGCACAGGCCGAGAACGCGCCGTCGCCCGCCCCCCAGGCGCGAGTCGAGGTCCCCGAAGCCACCGCAGTCGCCGCCCCTGTGGCCGCCCAGCCGGCAACGGCACCGGTCGTCGAAAGCGCGGCCACGGCCCCGCCGGCGCCCGCCGCCATCGAAGCTCCCGCTCCCCAACGTCCACACGCCGTCGCCTCCCTCGCGCCCTCCACCAAGGTGCCGCGCTTCGGCTGCCACGCGGATCCCGGGAGCACCGTCGGCTGGTGGTACGCGGGCCAGAGTGCCCCAGGCCAGGCGGGCCAGACCATCACGCTCACGCGCGGCGCCAACGTGCGCGCAGGGGCCCCGAGCGCCGAGAGCCACTGGCGGCTCGCCCCGCCGGTCGGGTGCGGGCTCGAGGCAGGGGACCGCATCACCCTCGGCGAGGTCCGGGAGATCCCCGGTGGCGTGTGGGTGGAGCTCAAGGGCTGAGCGAGGAAAAACGAACTTCTGCTTGACAATGCGCCGCCGGATCGTGTAGTTCCGCGCCGACCGGAGTCCAGATGCGCGCGTCCCTCCTCTGCTTTGCCGCCCCCGCCATGCTCCTCGGCCTCGCGGGCTGCGGCAAGAAGGACGCCAACGCCGGCAACCCGGTGCCCGATGCGGTGTTCGCGATGACGACCCCCGAGGTCGCCGCCTGGACCAGCGCCGGGCAGGCGCAGGTGACCGGCACGGCGCAGAACGTGGAGAGCGTCTCGGTCCTGCTCGCACCGAACGGCGCCGCGAGTGACGCCGCCCGCACCGGCGAGGACTGGAAGGGCAAGGTCGACCTGGCCCGCGGCGTCAACGTGGTGGAGGCGCAGGCCGTGGACGGCAACGGCGACACCCTGTTCGTGCGCCACGGCGTGATCAGCGGCGATTTTGCTAACCCCGACGACGGCGTCAGCGACGCGCTCGCCGTGCGCGTGAACCAGAGCGGCCTCGACAAGGTGGGCACCATGGTGGCCGACTACATGACGCCCGCGCTCATCACCAGCTCCGCCACGGCGATGAACCCCGTCTACACCGACAGCTACGGCGTGTGGGGCTGGGACGCCGTGACGGTCTCGGCAGACATCGACAACATCAGCTTCGACACCCCGCAGATCCAGTTCACGCCGTCCAGCGGGCTCCTCACGCTCACCGCCACGCTGCCGAACCTCCTCGTCAACGCGAACGCCTACGGGGATGTGGTCGGCATCGATTTTGACGAGGACCTCTCGATGTCCGCGTCGTCTGCAGTCATCACCGCGAGCGTCTCGGTGGACGTCGTGGACGGCGCCATCCGCGTCACGCTCACGAACTGCTCCGTCGATCTCAAGGACTTCGCCTACGACACCTCGCTCCTGCCCGGCGACATCGAGTCCTACATCCTCGTCGACACCATCCGCTCCACCGTCGAGGAGATGCTGGTCACCAAGATCAACGAGATGGTCCCCGACCTGCTCTCCTCCACGCTCGCCGGCCTCGACCCCAGCTTCTCCACCGACATCCTCGGCCACACCGTGGACATGGCGTTCGGCTTCGCAGACGCCAGCATCGACACCAAGGGCATCGCCCTCGATCTCGATGTGGACGTGGGCATGGACTACACCGGCGCCCGCACCTATGCCGGCTACCTCTCCGCCCCGAAGGTGAGCCCCACCATCGACACCCATTCAGACATCGCGGCCGGGTTCTCCGACAACGTGCTGAACATGGTCCTGTTCCAGGCCTGGCGCGCTGGCGTGCTCGACATGTCGCTCTCGACGACCGATGGCTCGCTCGACCCCGCGATGCTCATCCTGCTCAAGGCCGACGAGGGCACGATCTCCACGTCTGCGAGCCTGCCGCCCGTCCTGGTGCAGTCCAGCAACGGCCAGGCCCAGGTGCAGATGTCCGAGATGCTCGTGACCATCGACACCCCCGGGGGCGGACTCGGGGAGCACATCGTCGTGGCGATGTCGTTGTGGGTGGACGTGCAGATGGTGATCGAGGACGGCAGCCTCGTGCTCTCGCTCGGCGAGCCCACGATCGTGATGGACGTGCGCGAGAGCGACTGGGGCGCCTCGAACGAGGCCACCACCAACCTGCTCTCCGACGCCCTGCCGATCGACGTGATCCTGATGTTGCTCGGTGACATCTCGTTCCCCCTGCCCTCCCTCTACGGCATCACGGTGGACTCGGGCGCCGCGGACCGCGATGCCAGCGGGTACTACACCGACGCGACGGTGTACCTGCAGTAGGCCCGCTCACTTGCGACCGGACTGGGTCTCTGCACACGAGATCGCGCCATCCGCGCCCAGGCCACACACCTGGGTGGTCCCCGCTGCAACGCCGGTGAAGGGCCCGTCTTCGGGTGGGTTCACGCCGTACACGCCGCCTCCGCGCACCCAGCAGGCCATCGCCCCGCCCCCGTCAAGGGCGCAGGCAGCGTCCCCGCCGATGCTGAGGGCGACGAAGGGCCCCGGATCGGCATCGACGAACGTAGCACCCCAGCACGCGATCCCGCCCCCCTCCGTGAGTCCGCACGCCCCCTCGTCGCCCGCCTCGACGCGGGTGAACGGGCCCGGGTGATCGGCGCGGACTCCATCCGTGTCCCAGCAGGTCGCCGATCCGTCGTCGTGAAGGCCACACAGCGTCGAGAGGCCCGCCGAGATCCCGGTGTACACCTCGCCCGTGGGTACCACGACCGCGGTCTGGCCCGTGCTGATGCACCGGAGGGCGCCGGCCTCGGAGAGGCCGCAGTAGAAGGTGCCGCCCACGGCCACGTCTGCGTACGGCGCGCCATCGGCGAGCGCAGAGAGGTTGACCGTCACGCCAGCCGCAGTTCCCCACCCGCCGCCACATACGAGCGCTGCATCCTTCGTGACACCGCAGACGCTGTACCCCACGTCCATGCGGACGAGCGGCACGTCCGGGGGGGTCATGCCCTGGTCGGCGTCGTAGCCCCAGCACTCCGCGGCGCCGTCCCCCCGTAGCCCGCACGTGGCATTGTGGGCGGAGGCCGCCACCTGGGCCCAATCGGTGCCCTCCGGGCTCTCCCACGCCTCCGGCCCGGCTGATCCGGCACAACCCCAGGCGAGGAGGATTGCTGGCGAGATCGGCACCGTCCGTGGAATCGGGAGAGTGTACCACGCCGCCAATAATGCGGTCACACCCGGTGCTTGTCAGCCCCTGAGCATGATACAGTCCCGGCCCCTCCCCCGGTCTTTCCCCTGACCGGCCCGGCGCTCCCGCCCCCGACCCTCCGCCACAGGTCCCCATGGACCCCACATCCCTCCCGCTCCACGACGCGGTCCGCGAGCGCTACATCAACTACGCGATGTCGGTCATCACGTCGCGGGCGCTGCCCGACGTACGCGATGGTCTGAAGCCCGTGCAGCGGCGCATCCTGTACGCGATGTACATCAACCTCAAGCTCACGCCCGACGCCCGCTACCGCAAGTCCGCGGCGGTCGTCGGCGAGGTGATGGCCAAGTACCACCCGCACGGCGACAGCTCGATCTACGAGGCCATGGTGCGGATGGCGCAGGACTTCTCGATGCTGCACCCGCTCGTGGACGGGCAGGGCAACTTCGGAAGCGTGGACGGCGACAACGCGGCCGCCATGCGGTACACCGAGGTGCGGCTGCGGCCGATCGCCATCGAGCTCCTGAGCGAGCTCAAGCAGCAGACCGTGCCGTTCCGCCCCACCTACGATGGGCAGCACAGCGAGCCCGTCCTCCTGCCGGCGCAGTTCCCGAACGTGCTGGTGAACGGCGTCGAGGGCATCGCCGTCGGCATGGCCACACGCATCCCGCCGCACAACCTGCGTGAGGTGATCGACGCCTGCGTGCACCTGATCGACCACCCCGAGGCCGACGTGGCCTCGCTCGCGAAGAAGGTGAAGGCGCCCGACTTCCCCACCGGCGGCGAGATCACGTCCGGGGCAGACGACCTGCTCGCGGTCTACACCAACGGACAGGGCCCGGTGCGGGTGCGCGGGACGTGGGAGCGTGAGCAGAAGGGCCGCAAGCACTACATCATCGTGAAGTCCGTCCCCTACGCGGTCACCAAGTCCGAGTGGGTGGAAAAGGTGGGCCGCGCGATCTCGGAGCGACGCCTGCCCCAGCTCACGGACATCCGCGACGAGTCGACGGACGAGGTCCGCGTCGTGCTGGAGCTTCGCGCTGCAGAAGACGCCGAGCCGGCGATGGCCTGGTTGTTCAAGCACACCGACCTGCAGACCCAGTTCAACGTGAACCTCACGGTGCTCACCCCCACGGACAACCCGCACGTCGGGGCGCCGGCGCGGCTGAACCTCCGCGAACTCCTTCGGTACTGGCTCGATTTTCGCTGCGAGACCGTGCTCAAGCGCACGCAGTTCGAGATCGCGGAGCTGCAAAAGCGCATCCACGTGCTCGAAGGCTACGCGGTCGTCTTCCCGATCCTCGACGAAGTGATCCGAATCATCCGCGCGAGCGAGGGCAAGCGCGACGCCGCCGAGCGCCTGATGGACCGGTTCGGGCTCGACGACGAGCAGGTGGACGCGATCCTGGAGCTGCGCCTGTACCGGCTCGCTCGGCTGGAGATCAACCTGATCCTCGACGAACTGGCGGAGAAGCGCGCCGCATCGGACAAGCTGCGGCAGCAGCTCGGCACGGGCTCGATCCTGGCCTCCAACGTCGCGCTCTGGCAGGTCGTGCGCGACGAGCTGAACGACATCCGCAAGCAGCACGGCGTGGCCAGGAGGACCGCGCTCTCCGGCGCCGCCGCCCCCGAGCCGGCGTACTCGGAGAACGCCTACATCGTGCAGGAGGACACCATCGTGGTGCTCACCCGCGACGGCTACCTCAAGCGCCAGGGCTCCCTCACCGGCATCGACAAGGTCCGCGTGCGGGAGGGCGACAGCGTGAGCTGGGCGCTGCGCGCCTCCACCGTGAGCACCGTCACGTTCCTCACGAGCGCCGGCTCAGCCTACACGCTGCGCGTCGACACCATCCCGGCCACCACCGGGCACGGCGACCCCGTCCAGAAGCTGTTCGCCCTGGGCGACAAGGAGAAGGTGATCGCGGTCGTCTCCCACGACCCGCGCCAGCTCCCGCCGCCCGACCCGAGCGTGGTCTGGGCCGACGCCGACGCGCCCCTGCCCCACCTCGTGGCGGTGAGCTCGCAGGGCCGGATCGCGCGACTGTCTCTCGGGCTCTTCGCCGAGGTGTCGACCAAGAACGGCCGCCGCTACATGCGACTGGAGGACCCGCGACCGGACGGCACCCGTGACGTCGTGATGAACGCCTGGGTCACCACGGGTGCCGGGTCCGTGTGCGTCGCCTCGCTGTACGGGAACGTGCTCGCCTTCCCCATGGCCGAGGTCGGGGTGCTCAAGGGCGCAGGGCGGGGCCTCGTGGCGATCACCCTCGGGGAGACCGACTCGGTCTACGCCGTCGAGCCCTCGAGCGATCCGAAGGCGGGGTTGAGCGTGCTCACGGCGCTCGGGAGGGAGGAGATCGTCACGTTCGCCCGCTACGGCGGAAAGCGTGGAGCGAGGGGCAGGAGCCTGTTCAAACGCGGAAACTTCGCCGCCTGGAAGCGAGGTCCGGACGTCCGGCTCGGCAAGCCGGCCGAGAAGTCGACGGAAGGGGAGAACTGATGGCCGCGGCCGAATACAACGCGAGTGCGATCACGGTCCTCGAGGGCCTGGAACACGTCCGGAAGCGCCCCGGCATGTACATCGGGGGTACCGGGTCCGACGGCTTCCACCACCTGCTGTGGGAGATCATCGACAACTCGGTCGACGAGGCGATGGAGGGCCACGCCACCACGGTGACGGTCACGTTGCACGCCGACGGCCGCAGCGCGAGCGTGCAGGACAACGGCCGCGGCATCCCGGTGGACATCCACCCGGTGCACAAGAAGCCCGCGCTGGAGATCATCCTGTGCACCCTGTACTCGGGCGGGAAGTTCGACGGCAAGAGCTACCGCACCTCCGCAGGCCTGCACGGCGTGGGGTCCAGCGTGGTCAACGCGCTCTCCGAGGAGCTCACCGCCACAGTCAAGCGCGGCGGGTACGAGCATCGCCAGACCTACCGGCGCGGCAAGCCGACCGGCCCGCTCGTACGCGGCACGGAGGCCCGCGGCACGGGGACGACCATCCGCTTCCGGCCCGACCCGGAGATCTTCGGCGCGCTCGCTTTCGACGCCGACACCGTGCGGGAGCGGATCGAGGTGACCGCGTACATCCACAAGGGGCTGCGGATCCTCCTCAAGGATGAGATCAAGGGCGAGACCTTCGAGTACAAGTTCGACGGCGGGCTCCGGGACTACCTGACGCTCCTGTGCAAGAAGGACGACCGGAAGCCGATCCACGCAGAACCCTTCGTGGTGGACAAGGAGGTGACGTCCTTGCCGGGTACCGACAAGGAGAGCGTCGTACGCGTTCAATGCGTGATGGCCTGGACCGACGGCACCCGGGAGAAGTTCGCCTCCTTCGCCAACGGCGTGCCCAACCCCAACGGCGGTACGCACGAGGTCGGGGCGCGCGACGCCGTCACCCGGGCGGTCCGGACGTACATCGACACCCATGAGCTGCAGCCCCGCGGGCTCGTGCTCACCGCAGAGGACATCCGCGAGGGCGTGGTCTGCATCACCTCGGTGTTCGTGGCCGAGCCCCAGTTCCAGGGGCAGACCAAGGAAAAGCTGAACAATCCCGAGGTCCGCGCGGTGGTCGAGCAGGCCATCCGGCCTGCCCTGGAGGGGTGGCTCCACCAGAACCGCACGGTGGCCGACACGATCGTGGCCCGCGTGGTCCAGGCCGCACGGGCGCGCCTGGCCAGCAAGAACGCCGAGGAAGCCGTCCGGCGCAAGTCCCCGGTGAACAACCGGCTCACGCTGCCGGGCAAGCTCTCCGACTGTTCCTCCTCGGACGTCGCCCAGACGGAGCTGTTCATCGTCGAGGGCGACTCCGCCGGCGGCTCGGCCAAGCAGGGCCGCGATCGGGAGTTCCAGGCGATCCTTCCGCTGCGTGGCAAGGTGCTGAACACCGAGGCCGAGTCCCTCGCGACGGTGATGAAGAACGAGGAGCTGAGCAACGTGGTCTGCGCGCTGGGGTGTGGAATCGGGAAGGAGACCGACCTCTCCCGACTGCGCTACGGGCGCGTCATCCTGCTGATGGACGCCGACAGCGACGGCCACCACATCGCCACGCTCCTGCTCACGTTCTTCTACCGCCACATGCCCCAGCTGATCGACGCCGGGCACGTGTTCCTCGCCCAGCCGCCGCTGTACCGGATCGACGTGGGGCAGCAGACCTGGTGGGCCGCCGACGAAGCGGCGAGAGAGCGGGTGATCAAGAAGCTCCCGCCCCGCAGCACGCCCGAGATCACCCGGTTCAAGGGGCTCGGCGAGATGCCGCCGAAGACCCTCTACGAGACCACCCTGGACCCCAGGAAGCGCAGGCTGCTGCGCGTGGTCATCCCAGCGGGGGAGCGCACCGCCACGGATCAGGTGATGGCGGATCTCATGGGCAAGGACTCGAAGCCCCGGTTCCGCGAGATCATGGAGCGGATGAGCACCGTCGAGGTGCTCGACGTGTGACCTGCCTGCGCGACAGGCCCCCGCGACCGTCGCCCCGATCCCGGCGGCTCCGCAAACCAGCCGCGCGGATCGCCCCATTTCCGATTAGCATCCCGCCATGCGCCCATCGTTGATCTCCCCTGGTCTCCTCGCCCTGCTGTCGGCCTGCAGCCCAGGCTTCACCGGGAAGGACGACGTCGGCCCCAGCGACTCCACCGGCGACTCCGCGATCGACTCCGCCGACACGGACGCCGACACCGATGCCGACACAGACACGGACACAGACACCGACACCGATTCCGACACCGACACCGATTCCGACACCGACGCGGACACGGACACGGACACGGACACCGGCACGGACACCGCGGTCGACACGTCTCCCGACTCGGACAGCGGGCCGCCGGACACCTCCGCGGTCGACACCGACGGCGACGGGTACCCGGACGCCTACGACTGCGACCCGAACGACCCGAGCGTCCACCCCGGCGCGCCGGAGGTGTGGTACGACGGTCTCGACTCGGACTGTGCCGGCGACGACGACTACGATCAGGACCACGACGGGCACGAGAACTCGGGGTACGGCGGCTCCGACTGCAACGACGTGGCTGACTGGATCTACCCGGGCGCGCCAGACATCTGGTACGACGGGTTCGACGCCGACTGTGGCGGCAACGACGACTACGACCAGGACGGCGACGGCTACGACGACCCCAGCGGGGGGGGCGCCGACTGCGACGACACCAACGCGGTGGTGAACCCGGAGGCTGTCGAGGTGCTCGGCGACTCGTTGGACAACGACTGCAGCGGCGCTGCGGACGCGCCCACGTTCGCGACGCTGGAGACCCACACCGGCTCCGGCCTGCAGGGCCCGCGGATCGCCGAGACCTCCGACTCGGTGCTGATCACGGTGGTCGGCGACAGCTTCACCGAGGGGGCGACGGTGTACACCACCTCCTCGTACACCTCGTCGATCGACGTGAACGACACGCTCGGCGGCGTGACCTCGGGGCTCTACTCGGAGTGGGGCGCGCCGTGGAGCTTCGACACGGGTCTGGACTTCTGGGCCGACGACGACCACTGGGTGTGGGCCTACGGACTCCGCGACGGCACCGGGACCCGGTACCTCGTGGGGGACAGCTACAAGGTCGCCACCAACACCAGCGGCGCCACGGGCCTCTCCCGCGCAACGGCGCAGACGTTCGACGACGTGGAGCTCAGCGTGGAGCCGGGCGGATCCCTCGAGATCGCGGGGTGCGACTCGAGCGGGGGCGTGCTCACCTGGCTGCACGGCGACCCCGACCAGTTCTTCCTCGGCCACGGTGTCGTCGTGGACGACATCCCCGGGTTCCCCAGCGATGCGTGTCTCCCGTGGACACAGGACCAGCAGATCCGCACCAGCCACCGGTCCGGCTCGTACATGCAGCTTGCGGACTACTCGGACGCCGCCGGATTGTCCGATGCGGGGACCCAGGCGCCGTGGGCGATCAACGACATGGACGGCGGCCGCTTCGGCGCGCATGACGTGTTCGTCGCGACGGAGGCGACGTCGGGGGTGACGGTGGACGACACCGGCACCACCGCGACGCTGGCGCTCATCGGCGCCGACCAGGTGGACATGGACGCCCTCGACGACGGCACGGTGTACATCGTCGTGACCACCGGGAGCTCCCACGCCTACCTGTACTGGGGCTCGGTCAGCGCCGGGTTCTCCAGCGTGGAGCTCACCACCACCCTCCCGCGCGTGGACGACGTCGCGATCCACCTCACCGCGCTGAACCAGCTTGTCATCGCGGCCCGGGGCGCCGACGACGTGGTGTACGGCATCGTCGCCGTGCGCTAGCCCGGTCGCGGGGACGACGCTCCGTCGAGGTGCGGCTCCGGCAGGTGGATCACCGGCCCGGCGAGAGCGCGCTGGCAGCCGTCACGACGCGCGCCTCGCCGCCCTTCCTCGGGTCGCTCGCGGCGTCGAAGGTCCCGTCGTCGAGGCGATGCACCGCCTGCACGGAGCAGAACGGTCTGGCGAGCACGACCAGCGCGTGCCCGGCGGCGGTGAGCTCTGCCGTGCGCGGCTCGGCGGACTCGACCGTGACGACGTTGGGGAGCCACTGGTCGTGCCAGCGCGGGGCGGAAACCGCGCCCAGGGCGGACATCCCGTCGAGGAGGATGCCCTCGATCACCTGGTACGTCGCGGTGATGATGAAGGGCCCCCCGCTGGCGCCCACGGCGAGGACGGGCCTGTGGTCCGGACCGAGCACCACCGTGGGCGACATGCTCGAGAGCGGGCGCCGCCCCGGCCCGACCGCGTTGTTCTCGCCCTGGACGAGCCCATACGCGTTGGGGAGCCCGGGCCGCGTGGTGAAGTCGTCCATCTCGTTGTTGAGCACGATGCCGGATCGGGGCGCGATGACCCCGCTCCCGAACGACGTGTTGATCGTGGTGGTGAGCGCCACCGCCATGCCCCGCCCGTCCATGACGCTGATGTGCAGGGTGCCGTGGTCCTCGCGGGTCTCCACCGAGCCGTAGTGCTCCGGGGGGAACGTGGTGGGCCCGCAGTCGGCCCGGATCGCGGCGATGCGCTCGGGAGCGAGCAGGGCCGTCGTGTCGACGTTCACGAAGCCAGGGTCACCCCCGAAGACAGCCCGGTCCGCCATCGCGTGTCGGGCGGCTTCGACCCGGCACGGCAGGCCCGGAACCCCGTCCGTCGCCTCCAGCATCTGCAGGATCGCCACGCCTCCCGAGCTCGGGGGCGGTGCCGTGACGACCGTGTACCCGTGCCAGGATCCGGTGAGCGGTACGCGCTCCTGGACGCGGTAGTCCCGGAGATCGTCGAGCGTGAGCACGCCGCCGGCGGCATCGGCGGCTGCGACGAAGTCCCGGGCGACCCACCCGTCCCGGAAGGCACGGCCGCCCGTGGCGCCCCACGCCTTGAGGGCGCGCGCGAGCAGGGGCCGCGTGAGCCGGTCCCCCTGCTGGACGAAGAGGGCGCCCATCGGAGGATGATCGACGAGCGATTCGGTGAGGTGGCTGCCCTCCTGGAAGCCCCTGGACGCCTGATCCACCGCAGGAGCAGCCACCGTGGCGGGGGGCAGCCGACCGAAGCGCTCCAGCAGCGCGGCGAGGCCCGGCCCCTCGGACGGCACAGCCACTGCGAGGCCACCGTCCCGCGAGGAGGCCCCCTGCGCCTGGTACATGTCTTTGCTGGCCGCGGCCGGCGCCGTCTCACGAAAGTCGAGGAAGTGCGGCGTGCCGTCGGGCTCGACCACCAACGCGAACCCGCCCCCGCCGAGCCCGGAGCCCGAGGGCTGCACCACGCCGGAGGACAGGGCGGCGGCGACTGCGGCGTCCACGGCATTGCCGCCCAGGCGGAGCATCCGCGCGCCGGCCTCGCTCGCCAGCACATGGTCCGCCGCGACCGCGCCGCTGAGGGACACCGGGGCCTGGCCGTTGGCGACAGCGCAGCCGGGGAGCAGGAGCGCGACGAGGAGGGCCTGCCGGGGACCGCTCACGCCACTCCCCACTGCGCCCAGAGGATCACGAGGACCACCTGGAGCGCCCACAGCGGGATCCCCACCCGAAGCCGGCTGCGCGTGAGGAAGAGGAGCGGCAGGCCGCCACCGACGGCCAGCCCGGCCCGGATCACGTCCTTCGGTACGTTCGTCATGAGGTCCAGCCCGCGATCGAGCGTGGCGCGGGCGAGCATCGCGCCCGTCCCCTCGTCGGAGAGGACTCCCAGGAGGATGCCGGCGAAGCAGACCACCGCGCGCCAGGCGCGGGGGAGGAACAGCGGCACCTGCTCCAGCCCCAGGGCAAGCTGCTCGGCGGTGCCTCCCACGATCATCACCCAGGCTGCCGCCACGGCCGTCGCCCCTGCGAGCCCGGCCAGCAGCGCCGTCGCGGGCTTGCCCGCCTCGCGGACGACGTTGGCGACTGGCGCGCCGACCCAGCCGACCGTGGCGAGCACGAGCCCGAGCGCCACGGTCCGCCACCCGCCCCAGCCCAGGACCAGGACCGCCGGCCCCCCGGTCAGCCCGAGCAGCGAGGCGCCGCTCGCCGCGAGCACCAGTCGGGCTCGTCGAGCCGGGTCGGGCTCCCCGCTCACGAGGCCCAGCGCAGCGAACCGATCGCCGAGGATGGCGCCCACCGCGACCGTCGCCGGCCACCCCGTGAGCCGCACCAGCCCGAGCCCGC
Source organism: uncultured Pseudomonadota bacterium (assembly GCA_903875225.1). GTDB lineage: Bacteria > Myxococcota_A > UBA796 > UBA796 > SXON01 > CAIUMM01. The sequence continues at coordinate 134,505 of CAIQVJ010000019.1, read as the reverse complement.
TCACCATCATCCATCCGATGAGCCGAGCGCCGGTCACCCAGTCGGCATCGAGCCGCAGGCTCTCGAGCGCCCAGGCGCGGTCGAGCATCTTGTAGTAGGTGAGCACGCCGCACACGGCGAGGAACGCGAGCGGCAGGAACCTGTACACACCCCGGAAGTGCCCGAGGAACCCGAGCCCGAGCCCGAGCACGCCGGCGAGCACCGCGTTGCGGATGGCCTCGCTGATGAGGACCTCGGGCGTCACGCCTCGACTTCCCGGTCGTCCCGCGCGATCACCGGGTTGGACAACCTGCCGATCCCCTCGATCTCCACGGTGACGACGTCACCCGGGCGCAAGGGGCCCACCCCGGCGGGCGTGCCCGTGGAGATGACGTCGCCGGGCAGGAGCGTCATGATGTCGCTCACGAAGGCGATCAGGGTCGCGACGTCGAACACGAGCTGTTCGGTGCGGCTGTCCTGACGTACGACCCCGTTCACCAGGCAGCGGATCCCGAGATTGCCGGGGTCGAGCCCCCGCGCCAGCACCGGCCCGAGCGGGCAGAAGCTGTCGAAGCCCTTCGCCCGGGTGAAGACGCCGTCCTCCTTCTGGAAGTCGCGGGCCGTCACGTCGTTGCAGATGGTGTAGCCCGCGACGACGTCGAGGGCGGCGTGCCGCGGCACCCGCGAGCAGCGCTGCCCGATCACCACGGCGAGCTCGGCCTCGTGATCCACCCGGGCGGTGCGCGGCGGGATCACGATCGGCTCGCCGTCGTAGATCACGGCGCTGGGGGCCTTGAGGAAGATCTTCGGGATCGTGGGCACGGGCTTGCCCATCTCGGCCGCGTGGTCGCGGTAGTTCGAGCCGATCGCCACGATCTTCGTGCCTGTAAAGGTGTAGGCCATGGATCCTCCCGACTAGGCCAGCCGGGCTTCCAGCTCCTGCATGGCCTCTCCGGGATCGGAGAGGAACAACAGGAGGCCACGCCACACCCACTTCTGCCAGAGGAAGTCGTCGATGGTGCCCTGGGTGCAGGCGAGGTGGCAGCGAGGCAGCTCCCCGCCGTAGGCGTCGGAGAGCTCGCCGAACAGCCGCTCGAACTCCTCCTCGTCTGCGCGATAGCCGACGAAGAACACGACGTTGTTGCGGATGAGCGTCCGCAGGTGCTTGCGCTGGTCGGGGCCAAGCTGGCGGGCCTGGAAATCCGCCGGGGTGAGCATCAAGGTCTCCGGTCGGGCGAAGCTGCCGCGAAGCCGGACGAGGGTTCGACGGGCCGGGTCTGCATCCGGGATCTTCTGGCCGCGCTCGATCACGTCCAGCGGAAGCCCAAGCTGCTTCGCGGCGGCCTCCACCCGCTCGTCCGCACAGGTCGAGAAGATGAGCGGGAACCGCGAGACGGCGGTGAGCATGGCGGGCGAGGGCGCGCACGCCGGGTCGAGCGTCGCTCGCAGCTTCTGCACGAGACCATCGCGGCCGTGCGCCTGCTCCCAGATCGCGCACCCTTCCTCCAGGGAGGGCACCACGGGCTTGGCCTTCTGGCCGATGGCGAGCTTGGGCTTCTTCCAGCCGAGCTCCTTGCAGAGGTCCCTGGCCTCCGGGTATTCCAGGCCGGCCAGCTCCGCCGCCTCCATGGTGAAGTGGGAGCCGAGGAACAGGAGGCACTTGCCGCCCTTGACCGCCTCGATGACCTCGATCGGCAGGCTCACGTCGCACCGCCGACGAGGGAGCGCACAGCCATCAGGCCCGCCTGGTCGCGGACGACCGCGCCCACCTGCCCGACAGTGAGCGCCGCGACGCGGGAGCCGAGCTCCCCGCACTGTGCGGGAGTCCATCCCTGGAGCCAGCCGTAGAGAAACGCGCCCGCGTAGCTGTCCCCCGCCCCCGTCGTGTCTGCCACGCTCGCCGGGAACACCGGGATCCGCGCCGTCACGCCGTTGCGGCGCACGAGCGAGCCCTTGCTGCCGAGCTTGACCACCACGGTGTCCACGTAGGTGGAGAGCTCCTCGAGCGCGGCCTCGGGCTCGAGCCCCGTGACGAACTCGGCCTCCTCGCGGTTCAGGAACGCGATGTCCACGTGGTCGCGGAACAGCGCGAGGATGTCCTCGCGGATCGTGCGCGCCACGAAGGGGTCCGCCACGTCGAGGGAGATGGGCACGCCCGCGCGCGCCGCCGCTGCGACGGCCTCGAAGGCGGCCTCGCGCACGGGCCCGCCGAGGAACAGGTAGCCCGTGAGGTGGAGCACCTTCGCCTCGGCGATCCGTGCCGAGAAGTCGCCGATCGTAGGCAGGTGCACCGCGGCGCCGAGATCGGTGAGCATCGTGCGCTCCCCGTCCTTCGGGCTGATGAGCGAGAGGCACTTCCCGGTCTTGAACGAAGGGTGGACGACCAGGTGGTGCTTGCCGACGTTCGCGGTCATCGCGCTCGCGTAGGCCCGACCCTGCGCATCATCGCCGATCTGGCCGCAGTACAGCACGTCCGCGCCCAGGAGCGCCATGGTCTGCATGGTGTTGGCGCAGCTGCCGCCCGAGTGGACCTCGACCCCGAGGGAAGCCACCCGCTGGTGTACGGCTTCCCAGCGGTCGTGGTCCACGGGGTGCATCTGACCGCGTGTGAGGCCGAGCTCGGCGAGCACATCGTCGTCGTCCAGGCGGACGAGCGCGTCCATGATTGCGTTACCGAGACCAGCCGCGTGGATGGGCATGAACACTCCTCTAGCGGCCGTGGCTATCAAGGAACCGCGGTTCGGGCTCGGAGCCGGCAGGGTGCCCGGGCCCGATCGATGGTACCCTCCCGAAATGCGTGACCGAATCCTCCGGATGCTCCCGGGCCTCGTGGTCAGCATCGGCTTCACGGTCTGGTTCGTCGTGCGCGCGGACTGGCGCGCTGTGGGCGAGGCCCTGCAGGGCGTGGAGCCCATCTGGGTGATCGCCTCGGCGGCCGTCCTGTTCACCGAGTTCTTCATCCGCGCGCTGCGCTGGCAGATCCTGCTGCGGCCGATCGCCCCGGACGCAAGGTTTCACCGCCTGTTCGTCGCCACGGTGATCGGGATGAGCCTGAACGTCGTGCTGCCGTTCCGCGCCGGAGACTTCGCGCGCCCGTGGCTCGGTGCCCGCGAGACCGGCCTGGCCTTCGCACCGCTGGTCACGATCGCGATCCTCGAACGGGTGATGGACATCCTGGGGCTGGTGACCGTGCTGGTGACGATGTCGGTGCTGCTCGCGGGCACCCAGAGCGACGCCCTCATCGGCGATCTGCAGTGGTACGGGAGCGCCTTCGGGCTGGTGGCGGGTGCGGGCTTCGCCGTTTTTGTGTGGATGGCGTTCCACGAGGCCGCCACGCGCTCGATCTACACCGCGCTCACGAGCCGGATGGGACCCCTGGGTGCGAAGTTCCAGACCCTGTTCGACGGCCTCACGGCGGGGCTGGCGAGCATCCGGGACCGCCGTCTGCTGGGGCAGGCCGCGGGGTTGTCCGCGCTCCATTGGTTCAACGGGTCGTTGAGCATCTACCTGCTCTTCCACGCCTTCCGCCTCCCGCTCCCGTTCGCCGCGGGCTGCTTTACCAGCGTGGCGCTCGCCGTCACCGTGGCGCTCCCCCAGGCGCCCGGATTTTTCGGGGTGTTCCACGTCGCGATCGAGAACGCGCTCCGCATCTGGGGCATGGACCCCGCACCGGCGCAGGCCTTCGCGATCGTGTTCTGGGCCGTGAGCTTCGTGCCGGTGAGCACGCTGGGCGCCTTGTTCTGGACCCGGGAGGGGATGCGACTCGCGGACCTGAACCGGGATTCGGCGCGAGGTCACGCCGGGTGAACGCACGGGGTCGCGCGCGGGATCACGCCATCGCCACGGCCATCCGCAGGGTCTGCAGCGCCAGGAGGGCGCCGACTCCCTCGGTGACGGACATGTCGAGATCCAGCACGGGCTCGCGGCGCAGGTAGCGCGCCATCGCCCAGTGGCCGTTCTCCGTCGACCGGTGGCCGACCAGGAGGTGCGCCACGCACCCGGGCTCGATCACGCTGGCGATCAGCGCCCCGGCCGTACTGACGAACCCGTCGAGCACCACCGGCACCCCGAACGCCGCTCCCCCGATGCACATGCCCGCCACGGCCGCGATCTCCAGCCCGCCAACGGCCGCGAGCACACCCAGCCCATCCGCCCGCCCGGGGTGGTGGAGCCGGATCCCATCGTCGATCACCCGCACCTTGCGCGCGAGGCCGGCATCGTCGAGGCCCGAACCCCGGCCCGCCGCGAGCTTGCCGGGCACGGCCGCGACCGCGCTCAGCACCGCAGCCGCGGCGGTGGATGCACCGACCCCGATCTCCCCGACGGCGAGCACGTCGACGCCCTCCCGCGCGGCGTCTGCGGCGCACTGCACCCCGACCCCGATCGCGGCTCTCGCCTGCTCGACGGTCATGGCGGGCTCGACCGTGAAGTCGGCGGTGCCCGCCCGGACCCGCCGGTCCATGGCGTCCGGCACCGGCTCAGACAGCCCCACGTCGATGGCGAGCAGCTCCACCCCGACCTCTCGCGCCAACCGCGCCACCGCGGCCTCTCCCGCGAGCACCTGGCGCATCCGCCGGGCGCTGGAGGCCCCGTCCCTGCTCACTCCCCTCGCCACGACCCCATGATCCGCAGCGAACAGGCAGATCCGCGCCCGCGCAGGCCGCCGCGCGGAGACCCCGCCGGTGCACCCGGCCCACCAGCACGCCAGGTCCCGCAGCTTCCCCAGGCTGCCACCGGCGACGGTCGTCCCGTCGAACGCGGCCCTCGCCTCGCTCGCGGCGGTCTCGGACCAGGGGCGGGGAGAAGGAAAAGCAGGGTCGTGCATGGCGCCGGCTTATGAACCGCGTCGATGAACGGCCAGTCGCCCAGCAGCAGCCCCCCCGCGCGCGGCACGCTCGCCGCGGTGCTCGGCGTCGCGCTTGCCTGGGGCGTGGGGCCCCTGCTCCCCGCCCTGCTGCGCGGACAGATCCCCGGGAGCCCGTTCACCGACCTGTACCCCTCGGTGTGGGGGATTTCCTGGTTCATCCAGCATCAACCAGGTTTTCCTACGTGGTGCACCGACCTCGCCGCGCCAAAGGGCATGTCGTTCTACTACAGCTCTCCGGTGCACGGCTGGGTCGGGTGGCCCGCCTACGCGCTCGCCGCCGCGTTGGGCGCAAACGGCGCGGTGTGGGCGTACGTGTCCACGCTGGTGCTCGCCCGGACCGCGACGGTGGGGGTGACCTGGGCGGCGCTCACGGCGCTCGGCGCAAGACCGGTGCCGGCGCTCGGCGGCGCCCTGCTCTACGGGGCCTCGCCGTTCTTCCACGGCTACGCGGTGGAGGGCATCGTCGAGGGTACGGACGGGTGGGCGCTCCCCCTGTGGGTGTGGTGCGTCGTGAGCGGGCGGCGCACGGCGAGCGCCATCGCCCTGTTCGTCTGCATCCTGACGAGCTGGTACCTCGGCATGGTGGCCTGCGCGGGTGCAGCGCTGTGGGGGTTCCGCGAGCGTCGGGCCTGGTGGTCGCTCCTCGGGCTGGTCGGGGCGATCCCGCTGCTGCTGGCGTTTGGCGGAATGGCCTCGAGCGCGCGACCGCTGCCAGACGCCGTGCGCATCGCGATGGGCCTCCAGCCCGCGTTCCAGGCGCCGGGCTGGTCGGGTTCCAACCCGTTCGCGATCACCACCTGGATCGGTGTCTCCGCGCCCGCGATCGCGCTGCTGGCGGCGCGGCGGAACCCCTGGCTGGTGGCCGGAATCCTGCTGTCCCTGCTGCTGAGCAGCGGGTGGGGGCCCTGGTACGGGCTCCCCGTGCTGAAGAGCGTGCGTTTCCCGTACCGCTGGCACGCAGGCACGCTGTTCCTGCTCGCGGTGCTCGTCTCCCGCGCCACCTCCGAGCGCCCGAAGTGGGCATGGCTCGCGCTCGTGCCGTGGCTGGAGGGCTACCTGCTCTCCCCGATCGCGCCGATCCTGCCAGGCGCCCCAGCGGGCGTGAGCCGCGTGTACGAGCAGGTTCGCGGGCCCATCCTGCTCGATCTCCCCGGCCCGATCACGATGCCGCCCGGGGTGATGAACCCCTCGCGGCCCCGCGCCCGCTACCTGCTCTACGCCCAGCTCTTCGACAAGGCGGACTCGCCCTGGGCGCCCGACTTCAACAACCTCGCGGTGCACCCGAGGCCCGCCTGGCTCGACGGCTTCGCAGCCTGGGAGCCCGTGCTCGACAACGAGGGCGCACCCATGGACATCGACGGTGCGCGCGCCGCGGGGGTCACCCAGATCCTGGTACACGAGCGGGAGCTGCAGGGCGAGGCGGACACGCTGATCGACGAGCTGAAAGCAGAGGGCTGCACCGTTCGGGCCCGCCAGGACGGACTGGTGCTGCTGGAGCTCCCGCCCCAGAAATAGGCCCCACGACCCCGTGGGCGCGCGATACAAGAGCCGGCATGTGCCGCCTTTTCGGCTTCAAGAGCGCCGTGCGCTCCCATGCTCACCGCTCGCTCGTGGAGGCCGAGAACGCCCTCTCCGAGCAGGCGAGATCCCATCCGGACGGCTGGGGGATCGCCTGGTTCCAGGGCGGCCAGGCCTGGGTGGTGAAGAGCGAGCAGGGCGCGAGCGACTCCGAGAGCTTTCGGCGCGCCAGCGCCCACCTCGCCTCGCACACGCTGATCGCCCATGTACGCCGGGCCACCGTCGGCAACCCGACCCCGAACAACACCCACCCGTTCCGCTGCGCGCGCTGGGTCTTCGCCCACAACGGGACGCTGTTCGGCTTCGAGGCCCTCCGGGAGTCGATGATGGCCGACCTCCCGGCGGCGCTCCGGGACAACATCCTCGGCACCACGGACACCGAGACGCTGTTCCACTGGCTCCTCTCGCAGCTCGTCGCCGGCGGGGTGGACCTCTCGTCGACCCCCACGGCGGAGGCGGTCATCCCGCTGCTCCGCGATGCCCGCGCGCGCCTCCTCGCCCGCGCCGTCGAGGCGGGATGTCCGCCTCCGGTGATCAACTTCCTGCTCACGGACGGCCACCTGTTCGTCGCCCAGCGGTACGGTCGCGAACTGTGGATGGCAACGCAGAAGACGGTGTGCCGCGACGCCTCCACGTGTGCCTGGCCCGACCGGATCTGCCTCTTGGAGAAGCGACCGGGCGACAGGCTGAACCACCTGCTCGTCGCGAGCGAGCAGATCGGGGACGAGGATCGGTGGGAGGAGGTGCCGGAGGGCACCATCCTCGCGGTCGGCGACGATCTGCGACTCGCGATGGGCTGACGCCCGCCCCGCGGAGAGGATAGTCCTGCCCCGTGTTCGACCTCTCGCTCGGCGAAATCGCGGTAATCGGCCTGCTGATCCTCGTCTTTTTTGACGTCGACCAGCTCCCCGGGCTCATGCGGCAGGCAGGTCGGATGTACGCCAAGGTTCGCAGCGCCTCCGACGAGCTGAGGCGCGCGTTCAACACCGAGGTCGCCCGCGCCGAGGCAGACCAGCGACGCGACGACCTGATGCGCCGACGCGACGAGGTCTCCAGGCTCAAGCCCAACCGTCCCTCCGTGCCCCCTCGCGCCGCCCCGGACGACACGGTGATGCGGCTCACCCGGGTGAACCCGACCTTTCCCGCGGATGCCGCGCCCGCCCCCGCCGACCCGGCCCCCGGCGCCGACCCGGCCCCTGCTGCGGACCCGACCCCCACCCCCGCCCCTGACCCTGCGTCGGCGCCCGCAACGTCTACCGACTCCGACGACTCTGGCGGTGGCACGTGAAGCCGAGGCCGCCCCGCCCCTCCCCGACCACGCCGCTGGCGAAGGCCGCCGGTCGCGCGCAGGAGTTCGCGGACACCTACGAGATGCCGCTGCTCGACCACCTTCGTGAGCTCCGCAAGCGGGTGATCGTCTGCATGTGGGCCGTGCTCGTGTGCGTCGGCGCCAGCTTCGCCTTCGCCGGCCCCATCTTCGACTGGCTCTCGCAACCGATGAACGACGCCCTCCACGTGACCGGCAAGGGCACGATGGCGATCACCGAGGCCACCGAGGGCATCGTGGTGCAGATGAAGGTGGCGGGGATCGCCGGCCTCTTTGCCTCGTCGCCGGTCATCGCCTACCAGATCTGGAAATTCGTGGCGCCCGGACTGTACGACAAGGAGCGGCGCAGCGTGATGCCCCTCGTGACGGCGAGCACGTTCCTGTTCATCACGGGCGGCGCGTTCGCCTACTACGGGGTGTTCCGGTTCGGATTTCCGATCTTCCTGTCGATGAACGGGGACAACGTCACCGCCGTCCTCTCCATCAACAGCTACCTCACGTTTGCGATCACGCTGCTCGTGGCGTTCGGCGTGAGCTTCCAACTCCCCATCGTCGTGTACTTCCTGGCCCGGCTGGGGCTCATCAACCACCGTGACATGATCTCGGGGTTCCGCTACGGCATCGTCGGCATCTTCATCATCGCGGCGGTGCTCACCCCGCCGGACGTGATGTCGCAGATGATGATGGCTGGCCCGCTCGTGGTGCTGTACGGCGTGGGGATCATCGTGGCGTGGCTGTTCTCCACCAAGCCCGTCCCCGGGAAGGAGAAGGCAGCGGAGGGCTGACGCCGCCTACATCCTGAAGCAAAACTCCGCCCCGGGGATCCGGCGCCGCTCGCCCGGTTAAGCCCCCGCATCGCGGTTGTTTCATGGCCTCGCTCACCGACCAGTTCTGCCCCAACGTGCACGACGCCCCTGTCACGGCGGCCGTGTACGACCCGTGGAGCGGCGTCCTGGCCACGGCAGACTCCGCGGGGGTCGTGGCAATCCAGCGGGCGGGCGAGAACGCTCCGGGCCTCGTGTTCCAGCCCGGCGTCGGGGTCACCGGCGCGCTCGGGCTCATCCGCGGGGGCTCGCTCATCGCCGTGGGAGACGACGACGGCACCATCGGCGTCTACAACACGACCGACGGTACGCCCGTGTTCCAGGAGGTCCGGGAGGGCGCTCGGGGCCGCGTCCGGGCGATGCGCGGGGTGGCGATCTCCCCGGAGGGCGCCCGCGTCGCGACGATCGCGGCCGATGGCCTGCTGCGGATCTGGGACATCGAGAAGGGCACCCGTGAGGTGGCTTGGCAGGGCTTCGGCGGGCTGACCGTGGAGTTCGACGAGCGCGGACAGCGCGTGCTCTGCCTCGACGATGCAGGCCAGCCGCGGCTCGTCGACCTGCTCTCGCACCAGGGCCTGCCGATGGACAAGCTGCAGATGCCCGCGGAGCGCGCGGTGTTCTCGCTGGACGGGACCCTCGTCGTGACCGCCGGGCAGGCGGGGATCTCGCTGCTGCGAGTGGTGGACGGCCACATGATCCACAGCTTCGCGACGCGCGGCGGGTCAGGCATCCTCAACGTGGTGCAGCGGCCCGACGGCGCGCAGATCGGGGCGGTGAGCTCGCGATCCACCCACGTCTTCTCGATGCCCGACCTGCAGCCCGTGGAGAGCCAGCGCCACGGCGCACCCGATGCAAAAGGTGCCGCGTGGTGGGGCCAGCAGGGCATCAAGGTCGGCGGGTCCGACGGCCTGGCGCACGGCGGGGATGCGGGGAACGCGGGGCCGGTCACCGCGGTCGGCGGTTTTGGGGAGCAGCGGCTCGCCATCCACGGGGAGCGCGTCGCCCTCTGGTCCAAGAACCGGCGACTCCGCGAGATCGTCACCCCGGGGCCGCTCCGCGACGCGCAGATCGACCGGGATGGGCGCTATGTGCTCACGGTGCCCCAGCGCGGGGCGGTCGCGGTGTACGAGGCGCGCACCGGTGAGCGGGTGCTCGACGGCGGGCCCGAGACCGTCGGCGCGACCAACGCCGCGATCGGCGGGACCGTCGTCGCCGTGCAGCTTGCCTCCGGCGGGGTGCGCTGGTGGGACCTGGCGCGCGGCAAGGCGCTGGAGCTGCGCTGGCCCGAGGGCATGACCCTCTCCCACGGCGGCACGTGGCTCGGCGTGATCACCCCGCGCGGTGCGATCAAGATCCTGGACCCGGCAACGGGTCGGGAGGCCGTGGACGACCCGATCCCCACCGCCGACGTGCCGGCCCGCCTGCTCTCGTTCGTGAACCGCCGCCCCGACCTGCTGGTCGTGGATGCCGAGCACATCCTCGCGCACTACGATCTCGGGGCCTCCGCGCGTGAGAAGCGCCCCGCGGAGGGTCGCGACGTGATCCAGTTGCATGCCCCCCCCGACCGGGTGTGGGGCATCACCGGCGGTCAGTTCGCCGCCCTGCGCGTGCCCGAGGGCGACACGTGCACGCTGCTCTTCATCGACATCCAGCGGCAGACCGTGGTCTCAGAGGTGAACAAGCTGCACCGCGAGGCGCAGGTCGACGCCGAGAACGGCTTCATCCTCGAGCCCGCCCGCTCCGGCGCGCTGCTGGAGCGCGAGATGAACGGCAACGAGCGGCGCGTGCTCCGCGCACTGCCCGACAACCACTGGATCTGCTTCTCCAAGCGCGGCGTGATGGACGCCAGCGAGGGCGCGGCAGACGGGCTGGGGTAGCGCGAACCGCTCTCCTTCCCCGAGGGAGCCGCCGCCGCCCGCTTCAGGCAGGAGCGCCGCCGCAACGCGCAGCGGTTGCCCACCCGATCGCTACCTGCCGATCCCGAGCAGGTCCCCGATCGACTGGAACACGCCCTGCTTCTCCGCAGGCGGCTGTCCCGGGGCTGCGGGGCCGGGCACGCCGAGCGCCGGTACCAGGCAGTTCCCATCGGGCAGGGCACCCGCAGTGAAGTACTCCTTGTGGCTGCTCGGGCACCCGAGGCAGGGCGGGAGATCCGTAGCGTCGCACAACTCCACGCTCACCAACCCCGACGGGGCGCCGGGCACGCTGGAGGAATTGCCGAGGGCATCGACGAGCCGCGCCCAGATCGGCAACGCACCCGCCGAGCCCGTCAGGCCGAGCGCGCGACCATCGTCGAACCCCACCCACACGACGACGCTGTACCCCCCGCTCACGCCCGCGAACCAGGCATCCTTCGTGGCATCCGTGGTGCCACTCTTCCCGGCGGCGCCCGGCCCGACGCCGTATTTTGCGGCAGAATGGCCGGTGCCCTCGCGCATGACGGTGCGCATCACATCGCCGGCGAGCCAGCGCGCCCTCGCCGAGTACGACGGGCCCTTTGCGGGATCGGGATCGTACACCTGCGTCGGCCCCTCCCACACGCCCGCGGTCACCCAGGGCTGGTGGAAGCGACCGTCACCCGCAAAGATGGCATATGCGGCTGCCAATTGCACTGGCGTGGCACCGAACCCGCCCAGCGCCACGCTCGGATAGTCCGTCGCATGATCGAGCCCGAGACCACGGAGTTGGGCACGCTCCGCCGCCAGGCCCACGCGCTCGGCCAGCAACACGGCTGGGACGTTTCGCGAGTGGGCTATCGCCTGGCGGATCGAGATCGGACCCACGAACGTGTGGTCGAAGTTCGCGGGTGACCAGTCCTTGCCGTCGTGGGTGCGCGTGATCGGCGCGTCATCGAGCCGGAGCCCCGGTGACAGCGTGGGATCCGCCTCCAGGGCGAACAACAGCGTGAGCGGCTTGACCGTGGACCCGATCTCCCGCACGGCGTCACTCGCCCGGTCGAAGGGGCTCTTCTCCCAGTCCTTGCCCCCCACCTGGGCGACGATCGCGCCATCGGAGGCCCGCACGACCACCGCGGCGACCTGGGCGCCCACCACGCCCGGATGCGCGTGCACGACCTCGGCCAGCCCGTCGGTGACCGCGCGCTCGGCGGCCTCCTGGACGAGCGGCTGGATCGAGGTGCGCACGTCCAGCGAGCGCAGGGCCACCGCCCCCTCGCCCAGCTCCGCCTCGGCCTGCTCCATCGCGCGGTCCACGGCGTAGGGCGCTCGCCGCCCGGAGGGCACCACGGAGGTCGTGATCGGCGTCGCCCCCGCCTGCGCCGCCTGCTCGGCAGTCAGGAATCCAGCGTCGACCATCCGGCCGAGCACGACGTTGCGCCGCACCTTCGACTCGCTCGGGTGACGGATCGGAGACCAGCTGTTCGGCGAGGCGATCGCCCCTGCGAGCGTGGCGGCCTCGGGGAGATCGACCCGCTCGATCGACTTGCCGAACCACGCGTGGGCGGCGGCGTCCATCCCGCAGAGTGAGGCACCCCCGCCCTGGCCCAGGTAAACCTCGTTGAGGTACAGCTCCAGGATCTGCTCCTTGCTGAGCCGCTGCTCCAGCGCGATGGCGAGCAGCACCTCCGAAAACTTGCGAGAGGCGGTGCGCTCCTGGGTCAGGAAGATGTTCTTGGCCACCTGCTGCGTGAGCGTGGACCCGCCCTGCACCATCTGCTGGTGCCAGAGGTCCACCATCAACGCCCGCAGGAGCCCGATCGCGTCGATCCCAGGGTGATCGTAGAACCGCGCGTCCTCGATGGCGAGCACCGCCTGCTGCACCACCTTCGGGATGCGCTCGAGCGGGACCGGGCTGCGGTTCTCGTTGTCGACCCCGCGCACGGACGCCAGCAACGAGGGTGCAAAGCTCACCCGGGTGCCGGGCGAGACGGACCGCACGCGACCGTCGCGAAAGGTGAGCATCACCTTGGGGGAACGCGGGCTGTAGCCCTGCCCGGCGCGGTTCACGACGAGCATCGTGCCGTCGCCGACCTGGACGTCGCCGGGCTTGTCGGCCACCGCCACGCGTGAGTACCCCGCCGCGACCAGGACAGTGGCGACGTCCTCGGGGCTCGTCCGCAGTCCCTGCCACACCTCCACCGGCGCGCTCCACACATGGCCCGGCACGGTCCACACCGCGCCTGCGAGGCCCCGATCCACGCGCTCCACGGCTCCGCGGTAGCACACGGCCAGCGTCGCCACCCCACCCAGCGAGGCCCCGAACAACGTGGCGATCACCGTGGTGCGGGCCCAGGCCTTCAGGAGCTGGAGGGCCCCCGCACCCCGCTTCGGCGCTGCTGCGCTGCCCTTCTTCCGGGCCGGCCGCTTCGCCATGCCCAGCGCCTTCGCTCCCTGCTCGTCACGGGCGGCGGCACCCCGCGCGGGCCCGGACTTTGCACGTGGAGGAGGCTTCGCCATGCGTTGACGGGTCAAGATAACGCCAGTGAACGGCGTGGACCGGAACAATCGCCGCACCTCGGGGTTCGCAGTCGGGATAGGTGCCTTTCATGCTCTCGCTCGCCCTTCTCGCCATGTTCCAGCCGGGCGCCGTCGCGTCCACCTCATGGAACCCGGTGTGCACCTCGGCGGCAGACCCGTCCGTGTGGTTCGTGTTCACCACCACCGACCCCAAGGCGACCACGAATCCGGACTACGACTGCCTCGGGCTGTTCTACGACACGACGAGCTGCCTCTCCACCCTCGGCCTCGGAAAGATCCGCCAGACCGGTACGGACAGCTCGGGGTACTCGACCTACGAGCTCCGCTACCTGCCCGCCGGCGACCTCGTGACCATCGTCACGTTCCTGAACCAGCCCGGCGGCGGCGTGCTCTACAAGACGCCCACCGTCGTGGCGTCGAGCCCTGCGGCCGCCGCTGCCCCGCCGCAGCCCGAAGACCTCATGTCGATGTACCTGCAGCAGCGCAACAAGGCATCTGCGGCGACAACGGGCGTGGCGCTCCATCTGTGGACCTGCCCGGACATCCTGTTCGAAGTGCCCGAAGAGCTGCTCAAGCCCACCGGACTGCAGTTGCTGCGGCACACCGGCAAGGTGTCGGCTTACTGAACAGCTTGGCGGTGCCCCCGGGGCTTTGATACCATGAGGGCATGGCACGCCAGATCGTCCTGGAGTTCGACGGAACAGAGGTCGCGTTCGACTTCTCGGCCGTAGACCGTGCGAAGCTCTACGGGCGAAAGCGCCGTGTTCCGCTCGATCGGAGCGGGCAACCCTGCACCCGCGCCGCGCTCACGCGGGACGGCAGCGTGATCGTCCGCGCCGGCATGACGGCGCAGGGCTTCTTCGACGACGCCGGAGTGTGGATCCCGAACGCAGAGCTCGTCGGGCTCGATGCCGACGGTCGGCCGCTCCCAAAGGTGGAGAGCACCCTGGGCGTACCGGTCAAGCTCGAGGTCGCGGCACCACAGGATCTGCTGGACCACGCTGTCGGCACGCTGTACGCGCTCGTCGGGACACCGCCCGCGGCGCTCCTCGGCCGCCTCGAAGCAGGCGAGATCTTCCGGTTCCCGTTCAACTACCGTGCGGACTGGCGCGGAGAGGTGGCGTTCCTCGTTCAGTCGACCGCCGACGACATGCTGTACGCGCTCGTCGGCAAGCCCGCCCCCGGGCAGTGGTGCTCCCTCCAGACCATGCCTCCGCCCGCCGACGAGCAACCAGACGACGAACTCGACTTCGAGATGTTCTGATGAAGCTGCGCTTGATCAACGCTGCGAATCGGGATGGCGAGGCCGATGGTCGCTCCATCACCCCGGCTCCCCCCCCAAGGCTCGGGCAGGAGGGGCGCCCCGTCAGCTTCCGGCGATACCTGGCGGCAGCAGAGGGCGGCACGCACGATGAGCTGGTGCACAGGTTCGGGGGCGACTACGCCGCGGCGCTCGTGGCCGGCGATCCCGAGGTGGACATGGAGCTCGTGGGGCGCGGCATCGGCGAGACCGACACCGTGTTCCTGTCCTCCACCGGCGAGGTGATGTACGCAGCACCGGAGATCGTCGAGATCGTCACGGGTCCCGACGGCGTCGAGCGGGAACGCCGAACGCCCGTGGACGTCGCTGGAAACGTGGACCTTCCCGAGGCCCCGATCCGGATGGGCAGGAAGTTCCGGATCGCCGACGCCGTGCGGCAGTTCCTGTTCACCCGCACGGTCCAGATCCGGCACACCAGCGGGCTCGAATACGACTGGCTCCATGGGATCGCGAAGGAGCTCGCGGGCGAGGGGGTGATGGTGCTGCTCGCAGGCGGGCCGAAGGGCCGCGACCCGCTCGTGTTCCAGACGAACGGCACGCCCTGGCGCGGGTTCCTCGAGGGGCGCGTGGCCGACGAGGGCCGGTACCAGTTGCTGCTCCACCTCTCCAAGATGAAGCTCGAGCGCCCGAGCGGGGAGCCCGCGTGAGCTTCTACACGCTGACCGCCGGGCGCCCCCTCGGAAAGGGCACACAGACCGGCCACAACGCGATCTCGGATCCCGAGCTGGCCGCTCGCCTCATGGGGTACAAGCGCCAGGTCGCGAGCGCCTACCGGGCGATCGCCACCGAGGAGGTGCCCACGCTCCCGCCAGGTCCGCTCCAGGTCTCGCCGAAGATCGACGGGGAGCTCTGGTTCCTCGTCGTCCAGGGGGACGACTGCGTGCTGGTGAGCCCGAAGGGCTCGGTGATCGCGGGCGAGGTCCCGGTGGTGAGCGAAGCGAGGGCAGCGCTGATCGGCAAGGTGTCGGGGCTCACGCTCGTCGCCGGGGAGCTCTTTGCGCTCAACAAGCCGGGGAGCGGGAGAGCGCGGGTCGGGGACCTCGGGGCGGCGATGGGCGGCGAGGCCCAGGCAGACGTCGCACGCATCGCATTCGCGGCGTTCGATCTGGTCACGGGCGGAGACCAGGAGTCGCCGACGGTGGCGGAGCCCTACCCCGAGCGCCTGGCCGTGCTCAGGCGCTGGTTCCAGGGCGGAAAACGCGTCCAGGCGATGAAGAACGAGCAGGTCTCGGCCCCGGAGGAGGTGAGCCGGCTGTTCACGGAGTGGGCGGAGGGAGGAAAGGCCGAGGGTCTCGTCGTCCGCACGCAGGACCACCGGATCTTCAAGGTCAAGCCGTTCTTCACGCTCGACGCCGTCGTCATCGGGTACACCGAGCGCGCAGACGCTCCGAACCAGGTGCGCTCCGCCCTGCTGGCCCTCATGCGCGAGGACGGCACCTTCCAGATCACCTCCTCCGTGGGGAATTTCGGTGGCGACGACGTACGGACGCAGCTCTACTCGGCGCTCGTGCCCATGCAGGCACCGAGCACCTTCCGCCACGCGAACAGCAGCGGCGAGATGTTCCGCTTCGTACGCCCGGAGATGGTGATCGAGGTCCGCGCGACCGACGTCCAGGCAGAGGACAGCTCCGGGAGCCCGATCACGCGGATGGTCTTGAATTGGGGCCCGAACGGCTGGACGCAGGTCGCGCCGATGCCGGGCGCATCGGTGCTGCACCCGGTGTACACACGCGCTCGCGGCGACAAGGGCGTGAACGTCACCGACATCCGGGCGTCGCAGCTCACCGAACGGGTCGCCGTGCCGGACCTCACGCGCGCGGCATCGGTGCACGAGCGGCCGGAGAGCGAGGTGGTCATGCGCCAGGTGTACACGAAGGAGACGAAGGGTCGGATCGCGGTTCGGAAGCTGCTGGTCTGGAAGACGAACAAGGAGGCCGGGTCCGAGTTCCCGGCCTACGTCGTGCACTGGACGGACTACTCGGCGGAGCGGAAGACGCCGCTGGAGCGGGAAGTGCGGCTGGCGCCGAACGAGGTCGAGGCGCAGAAGATCGCCGCGGATCTCCTTGCCGAGAACATCAAGAAGGGCTGGGTGCGGGGGTGAGCACGCGGTGGGGTCGCACGGTGGCGCTCCTCGGCGCGCTTGCAGGGGGCCTGCTGCTCCCGCGCACGGCCCACGCCGCCGAGACATTCAACGGCTACGGCTTCTATGCGGGCGATCCGCACGTCCACACCGGGGTCTCGGGAGATGGCGAGGCCGCCGACATGGGCGCCGGTTGCCCGCGGTGCGGCTCGATGTCCACCGTGTTCGAGTACGCGACCAACCACGATCTCGACTGGGTGGTGTTCTCGGATCACTCGAACGACGACGACGGCACCCACATCTCCCTGGAGGCGGACTTCGACAGTTTCCAGGCTGACATCCTCGCGCACGACGACGATGCCGACGGGCTCGTCATCGTCCCGGCCGCAGAGGTCTGGTTCTCGGTCGGCGGCGTGTTCCTCGGGCACAAGAACCTGATGCTGTTCGGCGACGACACCACGCTGGCCCCGTATGTCATGACCGACGCGCAGCCCGCGGGCGCCGACATGGAGATCGGCGAGTGCTCCGCGATCACCACCTGGATGGACGGCCTGGCCGCGCGCTACGGCCACGTGCTGCTCATCCCGCACCACCCGGCCGGCATGGTGCCGGCCCCCACCGACTGGTCGTGCCACTCGGGCGACTACGAGCCCGCCGTGGAGGTGTACTCGCACTGGGGCAACGGCCTCGGGTGGCAGCGCGACTGGGAGACCGCCGAGTACAGCCAACGGGAGAGCACCGTTCACAGCGCCCTCAACCCGGACGGCTACGCGCTGCACCTCGGGTTCCTCGCCGGCACCGACGGGCACGACACCCAGCCCGGCAACGTGTGCGACCAGGACCGCGGCGGCCACCTGGCCGGCGGCCTGACGATGATCGTGGTCGACGAGTCCGAGCCGTTCAACCGGGAGGCGATCTACCAGGCGATCGTGACGCATTCCACCTACGCCACCACCGGTCCACGCGTCTCGATGACCGTGGAGTATCTCGTGGACGACGTGGTGATCGGCACGCTCGGTCAGGATCTGGAGATCCCCGCAGGCAGCCCCGTGGTCGTGCGCGTGACCCTGCCGGAGTCCGACGCCCTCAACGTGCTCGAGGCGGTGCTCATCGCCCCGGAGCAGGAGATCCCGCTCGACTACGTCGCCGACGGGGTGTTCGAAGCCACGCTCGATCCGGCCGACATGCCGGCCTGGGTGTACGCAGCGGTGAACCTCCAGGCAGATCCCTACAAGATCCGGCCCGGGTGTGACGACGGTGGGCAGGACAACGAGTGGCTGTGGGCGAGCCCGAGCTGGTTCACCCAGGCCGACGCGGACGCCGATGGCGACGGCTACGGTCTCGCGGGGGGGGACTGCGACGACGGCGATGCCGCCACGAACCCGGGCGCCAGCGAGGTCTGGTACGACGGCCACGACCAGAACTGCGACCGGCTCGACGACTACGACCAGGATGGCGACGGGTACCGCGCCATCGGGTACGGCGGCTCCGACTGCGACGACCTGGACAGCAGCGTGACGCGCCCACCCCAGGGCCACCGCGTGCCGCCGGACTGCTCGCCGTAGCGGGTCAGCGCAGCCCGCTCAGCACTGCCGCGGCTGCATCCTCCGCCTCCAGCAGGCAACCCGGCGGAGCCTCCGCCTCCACGAGCACGGTTGGCGACGCGCCAGGCGCGTACCAGGCGAGGATCCGCGGGGCTGCTGCATCCTCGGGCACACATGTGGACGGCTGGACCTGCAGCGCGCCGAAGGTGTAGAGCGCAAGGTCCTGGAACTCCCAGGTGCAGTCGCCGCGCGGCTCAGGCCCGGCACTGCCGAGCGCGATCCGCATCCGGACCTTTCCGTCGGGGTCGACGAGCACCACTCGCGTGGCATCCGTGATCGCCGCGGGCTCCGCGCGCCAGCCCTCCGGGATCGGAACGGAGAGCCCGAACCGGTCGTCGAGGAACCAACCTTCTGTGACGTGCCCGGAGAGCACGGGAGGCGTCCAGTCCGCGTCCTGCAGCAGCGGCGGGGCGGCAGGGACGAGGGGGCGAGGACAACCGGGGAGCATGGCGAGCGCCACGGTGCCCGCCGCGAGCCCGCGCCAGCCCGTCACCGACGCCGGAACCGGGTGAGGGCCGCGACGTGTTCGGAGCCGCCCCACAGCGCGGCGAAGGCCTCGGCCTCGGCCCCGTCGTCTCCGAGGAGCACGCGCCGGACCATCGGCTTGACCGCTGCCGCCGCGCTCGCCGGCAGGCCGGCGACCTCCCGCGCACGGGCGAGCGCACGGCCCCAGGGGTCCTCCACCACCTCGTCCACGAGATCGAGGCGATGCGCCTCGGGCGCGTCCATCGGCCGCGCGCGGGTGAGGAGGTCCACCGCTCGTCGCGGCCCAAGCTGACGGACCAGCCGCGCCGCGCCGCCGAAGCCGGGGGAAACGCCCATCGCCGCCTGGATGAACCCGATCCGCGCGCTCGGGGCCGCATAGACGAGATCACAGGCGGTGAGCAGCTCCGCACCACCGCCAAGGGCAGCGCCCTCCACGGCCGCGATGATGAGAGAAGGCAGGCTCGCGAGATCGTTGCAGGCGGTCGCCATGAACGCCTGCATCACGCCCGCCGAGCCGGGCGCGAGCAGGTGCTCCTGGACCGCAGCGAGGTCACCCCCCGCGCAGAACGCCGGCCCGAGGCCCCCGATCACCACCGCGCGCGGCGGCGCCGCCTTCCACCCGGCGACGATCTCCCCGAACGCCAGCATCATCGCCGGCGAGAGCGCGTTGCGCGCCCCGGGATGGTCGAACTGCACGACGCCGATCTCGTCCTCCATCCGGGTGCGCACGCATCCCGGTCCGACGGGCATCGCCGCGACGCGCTCACGAAAGGTCACGTGTCACCGCCGGGCAGGGAGGCATCCTCGGGGCGCAACCGGCCCGAGCGCAGCTCCGCGATGATCGGTGACCCCAGCGCCGCTCGCCGCGCCGCCTCTGCGCACAGGTCGAGGAAGGTCTCGACCCGACCTTCGGAGCGGCGTTGATCCCAGGCCGCACGCCCGGGGCCCATCAGCCAATCGCGATGGCGTCGCACGCTCGCCAGCACTGCGGCCACCCCGCGCCCATCGAGCGCAGACGCGGTGTGCACAGGAGCAGGCCAGGCCCGGCCGTCCAGCTGCACCGAGAGCTCGAGCTCCCGCGCCAGGGCATCCGCGCCCGGACGATCCGCCTTGTTCACGCAGAAGACGTCGGCGATCTCGATGAGCCCTGCCTTCATCGTCTGCACGGTGTCGCCGCTCTCGGGCGTCAGCACCACCAGCACGGTGTCCGCCACCCCGAGGATCGCCAGCTCTCCCTGCCCGACCCCGACCGTCTCGACGAGGATCCGGTCGAACCCCACCGCGTCGAGCACGTCCACCACCTGGCCCGTCGCTCGCGAGAGGCCCCCCGATGCGCCCCGGGCCGACAACGAGCGCAGGTACACCCCCGGGTCCTCCGCGTGCGCCTCCATCCGGATCCGGTCACCGAGGATCGCCCCGCCCGTTCGCGGGGACGAAGGGTCGACCGCCACCACGGCCACGCGCTCCCCGTCGGCGCGGGCGAGCCGCACGAGCTGGTCGGTGAACGTGCTCTTTCCGGCGCCGGGGGGCCCCGTGATGCCGATCACGTGGGGCGCGCCGGGCGCGACCCATCGCCGCGCTCCGAGCGAACGCACGATCTCCCGACTGCCGGGCGCCCCGCCCTCCACCAGAGAGATCAACCGCGCGAGCGCTGCGCGGTCGTGATTTCGGGCTCGGGCAAGCAACGGATGCACCCTGCGCTCTTAGCCGGGTGCGCCTTCGATGACCGCCACCGAACGGCGGACAAGCGGGCGCGAACCTTTTCGGTTAGCCGCGTGCTTTCACCGGTGTCGCCATGAAAACGCTCCTCCCATGCTTCGGCCTCCTGTCGTTTGTTGCGGCGACGGGCTGCGGCGGCTCCAGCGCCGACGTCACCGGCACTGCGCTCGGAATCGACTTCAGCAACATCCAGGCCGTCTTTTTCGGTGGACCCTACATCGTGCTGACCACGACCGAGGGCATCGACTGCGAGGGCGTGGCGTTCGTGCGAACGAGCTACGAGGAGGGTGTCGCCCCGACGACAGACGCCGTCGAGCTCCTGCAGTTCACCTGGGTGAGCAGCGATGTGGCCGAGGGGGAGAAGTCGATCGCCGAGACCGACGCCGAAGTCACCTCGCTGGTGCTCGCGACGGATGGAACGCAGATGGACTTCGACCGCGCCACCGCCGGTGCCATCACCATCGATTCAGTCAACGACCAGCATTCGGCCTCGGGCTCCTTCGACAGCGTGACCTTTGCAGATGGGACGGTGAGCGGCAAGTTTACGGCGGAGTGGTGCCGGAACCTGCGAGATCGGTAGCGAATGTTCCTCACCCTGCTCGCCCTCGGCATCCGTGCAGCGCAAGCTGGCGATGTGCTCGTGCCCGAGGCCACACCGGCACAGCTCTCCGACTTCTCGGTCGCCTACCTCTTCTACGACATGGTCGTGAGCCAGTTGCGGGACCAGGGCATCGGCGTGCAGGACGCCGACGCGATCCGCGGCTGGGCCGATGCCGACGCCGACGCGTGCTGGGACAATCCCGACTGCCCCCGGCTGCTGTGGGACCGCGATGCAGGCGGGAGTGCGCTGGTCGTATTGGGCGTGGGGCAGACCGCCAGCGGGCTCGAGGTGAACGCGCGCATCTACAAGGCCGGTGAGAGCGAGCCCACGGAGACCGTGCACGAGATCGTCCCCGGGGGGAGCGAGGAGCGCCTCGCGGTGCGGATCTCGGGGCTGGCCGTACAGGTTCGCGACGCCGCGGGAGACGCCGGTGAGCCGGCCCGCATCCCCGTCCAGATGCCGGAAGACACCTACGCGGGCCCCACCGGCCACGACACGGGGAGCCACGACTCCAAGCCCGCCGCGGACGACGACGACCCGGACTCGCGCGACAGTCACGCCGCAAAGCCGGCCCACGACGACAAGCCGGCCCACGACGACAAGCCTGCGCACGACGAGAAGCCGCCAAAGCCGAAGGCACCGGCAGCACCGCAGGACAGCGCAGATGACGAGCGCGCGCACATGGGCGTGCCGGCCTGGGCCTATGCGAAGTTCCGCGAGAGCGGGCTTGCCCGCGCGGAGTGGCTCAAGCAGAAGCGCGTCCGCACCGGAAAGGTCTCCCTGGAGCTCCTGCCCGGCTACGGCATGGGCGATGTGGACCGGGGGTACGGCGTTCGTGTGGAGGTCGGCGACCACGGCAATGGCTACGAGACGCTGGCGGCCTCCACGGTGGACGGGCCCGGCGCTGGGCACGGCTTCTCCGGGGCCATCGCCATCACCTACACCCCGACGTGGTTCCTCGAGACGTCGCTACAGGTTGGGCTGCTCACCGGCCAGAAGCACCTCAACGTGGGCTGGGAGTGCCCGGCCACCGCGTGCTCGACCACCTCCGACGTCCAGGCCTACGACCCGGTCAACAGCGTGCAGGGCTTCATCGAGCCGCGCGCCCGGATCCTCCCGGTCGCGACCGGCTACGTCAAGCCGTACGCGCTCGTCGGCCTGCACCTGCGCCTCTGGGACGGGTTCACGGTGCCCGACGGCTCGAGCGTGGACTACCCGAACGTCGCGGGCGGCGCCGGCGTGGGCATCGCCGTGGGAGCCGGTTTGAGCATCGACGTGCTGCCCCAACTCTCCCTCCTGGTGGAGGTGCCGTACGTGATCACGCTGTCGGACGGCGCGTCCGAGTCGGACAGCCCCGACGTGACGGCGGTGCCCGACGCGCTGGACCCATCGGCCGGGCTGTTGCGCGCCACGGGCGGGATCGCGCTCCGGTTCTAGGGTTTTCGGGAGCGCGGCGAGCGCCCACGATAGCAGGAGCCCCATGAGTCCAACCGCACCTCCGACCCCCGTCCGCGTCGGCATCATCATGGGCAGCAAGTCCGACGGCGAGACGATGCAGGCCGCAGCCGACGTCCTGACGCAATTCGGCGTGGCGTTCGAGATCGGGGTCGTCTCCGCCCACCGGACGCCCACGCGTATGTACGACTACGCCCAGGCAGCCGCTGGGCGGGGTCTGCACGTGATCATCGCCGGTGCCGGCGGCGCCGCCCACCTGCCCGGCATGGTGGCAGCCCTCACCCGCCTGCCGGTCATCGGCGTGCCGGTGCAGACCCGTGCGCTCAACGGGCTCGACTCCCTGCTCTCCATCGTGCAGATGCCGAAGGGCGTTCCAGTCGCCACCGTCGCGATCGGGAACGCCGGCAACGCCGGGCTCCTCGCCGTGCGGATCCTCGCCATCCAGGACCCGGAGCTTGCCACACGCCTCGACGCCTGGCACGCCCAGCAGGCGGTCGACGCCATCGCCGACACCCCGGAGCTCGGATCGTGAGCGCCCGTCCCGTCCTCCCCGGCGCCACGCTCGGGATCCTCGGCGGCGGCCAGTTGGGGCGCATGCTGGGCATGGCAGCCCGCTCGCTCGGATACGGCGTGGTGGTGTGGGCCGGCAACTACGACGCCCCCGCCCGGGTGATCGCCGACCGGGTCCTCACCCAGCCGCACGGAGACCTCGAGGGCACCATCGAGCTGATGCGCACCTGCGACCTGGTGACGCTCGAGTGGGAGAACATGCCCGCCGAGACCGTGGATGTGCTCTCCGAGCACCGGCCCTGTCATCCCTCCGCATCGGTGCTGCGCATCACCCAGGATCGACTCGCGGAGCGCGCGCTCCTGGACCGCCTGGGCATCCCGACCGCGCCCGCGTATGGCGTGCGAACCGCCGAGGATCTGCACACCGCCTGGCAGAAGGTGGGGCTCCCCGCTCGGGTGAAGACAGCGCGGGGCGGATACGACGGCGGCGGGCAATGGCGCGTTCGCACCGAGACCGAGCTGGGCAGCCTGCCGACCATGGACGGCACGACGGCGTACCGCTGGGAGAAGGAGGTGAACTTCGAGCGGGAGATCTCGGTCCTCCTCGCCCGGAGCTCCACGGGGGAGGTGCGGGTGTACCCGGCCTTCGAGAACGAACACACAGGCGGCATCCTGCACCTGACGCGCTGCCCGGCCCGCATCTCGCCCGAGGTCGCTCGCAGGGCCGAGGAGATCGCGCGCAGCGTCGCCGAGGCGTTGCAGATCGTCGGAATGCTCACCGTCGAGTGCTTCGTGGTCGCGGCGCCTGGGGGCGGACACGACGTGTGGGTGAACGAGCTGGCGCCGCGCGTACACAACTCCGGCCACCTCACGATCGAGGCCAGCTCAACCTCCCAGTTCGAACAGCACATCCGCGCGGTGTGCGGACTCCCGCTGGGGGAGACCACCTTGCGCAGCCCCGCTGCGATGGTGAACCTGCTCGGCGACAAGAGCCGCGCCCGGGTCCAACTGACGGGGGTGCCCGAAGCCCTGTCCGTGCCCCACACCCACCTGCACCTCTACGGCAAGCAGGAGGTGCGGGCGAGGCGCAAGCTGGGCCATGTCACCGCGCTGGCCGGCTCACCGGAAGAGGCCGTGGCGCGAGCCATCCGGGCGCACGGGGCGCTGGGGTTCGAGGGGTAGAGGGCCCCGATAGCCGGCCAATCAGGGATCCAACCGCACCGAGCTCCCCTCCGTCGCGTCCAACTCCCGCGCCCGCTCGCCCTCGTTGATGGCGTAGGCACCCCACCCCGTGTGCAAGCCGGCCCCGACCACCAGCGCGAACGCGGTGCCGACGTCGCTCACCGCGTCGACCCACAGGAGCCCGACGTTCTCGCCCGAATCGAGGAGTCCGGTCGCCAGCGAGCTGTCGCCCATGGTGACCGAGCGCGAGCCGTCGGCGTCCTTGTAGGCGAGCAGCGTGCCGCCGCCGAGCAGGATGCCATTGTTCTCCGAGAGCGCGGTGTCCGCGGGTCGGCCCGTGAGGCTGACGGACCAGGATGCGGGCAGCGTGCCGTCGTACATCATCGCCCCGGTGCCCGTGTAGGGGTAGACCGCGAGGCGGTAGCCGGCGCTGACCGGCCCCGACCAGGTGCCCGAGACCGTGACCGCGTCGACGCTGACGAGGTTGAACGGGAGATCGAGGTCGAACGGTGCGACGCCCGTGGGCGTGTCGGTGGAGGACAGCACCCGGAAACCGTTCCAGCCGGACACGAACCCGAGATTGGCGAGGTCGTCGCCCGGAACGCCGTCGACGTACATCGTGAGCCAGGTGGAGGCGCCGATCAAGGCGCCCTCGCTGTCGTTCGCGAACGCCGCGTAGATCACGTAGTTCACACCGTCGCCGTACTCGTCGGAGGAGGGCGTGTAGGTCACGCCCCAGACGCCCCCGTCGAAGGGGGCTGTCACGCCTGGTCCGCCCTCCGCGATCGTGAAGTCACTGTTCAAGCGGTACAGGGAGAGTGTGGACCCCTCGGCGCCGTGCCCCGTCGGGCGGTAGGTGACCTCGGGGGAGGAGACCTGCGTGTCCCCCGTGTCGTCGATGGGCGCGGTGTCGTCGATGGCCGCGGTGTCGTCGATGGGCGCGGTGTCGTCGACCGTGACCACGCTGTCGTCGCCACCTCGACTGTCGACCACGCCAGCCTTGTCGCCGAACCGGATCGTCGCCGAGGTGCAGGCGAGCAGAAGGAGTAGGGACATCGAGGCCTCTCCGCGCAGCGTAGCAGGAGCGCGGCGTCGGCGCTCACTCCCCGGAGAGCTCCAGGGCACCGCCGAGGTCAGACTCCTCGTCGTGCGTGGTCGGCTCGGGCGCGTTGGGGTTTTCGGACCAGCCCACCCCGGGGACGAGGTGCGAAGCGTCGAACGGTCGGCTCTCGGTGATCCCGGCACGCGGGTAGGTGAGCACGCGCAAGAGCTCCATCCCCGCGACGACGCCGTTGCCCGCGCGTCCCAGGCCGACCGACGGCAGCCGCAGGCTCGTGCCGATCGTGGACCGGTTGATGTTCAGCGCGCCCGTGCGCAGGCCCTCCTTGATCTCGCCGAGGTTCGGGTTGTCCGTACGCGTGAACACGCTCGCGCACAGCCGGTAGAGCGCCTGGTTGTGAAGGTGGATCGCCTCCTGCCAATCGGCGACCTTGTAGAGCAGGATGGTGGGGCCGGGCGGCTCCTCGTTCAGGAACCCGTTCCCGGAGCGCCAGTCCATCTCGTAGATCGCCGGCCGGACGTAGTTCCCGCGCATGCCGGGCACCTCGACGCTGTCGGCCTCGATGTGGGCCCGATGGCCCTTCGCCATGACGGCGCGCCCGTACTTCTTGTACCGCGATCGGAAGTTCTCCGAGATGACCGGGCCCATGAACGTGTCGGGCGAGAGGCCGTACCCGATCTGCAGTCGCCCCGCGCGGCGCACGAGCTCGGGCACGACGGCGTTCCAGACCTTCTCGGTGAGGATCACCCGGGCGGTGGAATTGTGGCGCTGCCCCGTGGTCAGGCAGGCGCCGACCAGGATCTCGTACACCGAGCGATCCACCTCGGCGTCGTCCAGCACGAGCGCGATGCCCTTGCCGCCCGTGAGGCACAGCGTGGGGAGCTCCGGCCTGTCGACGGTGGCGCGGCGGACCTCCCGCGCGCTCTCGTAGCTGCCGACGAACACGAGCGCGTCGAGCCCGGGATGCGAGACGAGCCGCGCGCCGACCACGCTCCCGGACCCCTGCACCAGGTTCACGACGCCGCGCGGCAGCTTGCAGCGGTCCCACAGCTCCACGATGGCCTGACCGATGCCCGGGGTGAACTTGCTCGGCTTCATCACGACGGAGTTGCCGCAGAGCACCGCGGCCACCGACGTGCCCACGGCGAGCTGCACGGGCAGGTTGTAGGGACAGACGATCCCGACGACGCCGCGCGGGAGGTGGTCCGTGCGGGCCCCGATCTCCTCGATGATGCGGGGGGCGATCAAGCCCAGCCCATCGTCGAGGTAGAGGTCGATCGTCCGGAGCGCGGCCGCGACCTCCTGGCGCGCCTCCCAGATCGGCTTGCCGTTCTCCCGACACACCAGGCGGCTCAGGGCCTCCCCGTGCGTCTGGAGCTGATCCCGGAACCGTCGGACGGCCGCCGCGCGGTCCATCAGTCCGAGCCGCCGCCACCGGGCTGCACCCGTCGTGGCGGCGTCCACGGCATCGTCCACCGAGCGGGCCGAGAACGGGAACCGGCCGAGCAGATCGCTCCGGTCGCCCGGATTGACCGCATTGATGTAGCCGTCCACGTGCTCGGGCTTGAGGAACGAGCCGAGGACGTAGTCCCCTCGGCGGAGCAGGCGGTCGCGGGAGAGGTTCACCCGCTCCCCTTATCCTGTGCGGGGCGCACCACCCTGCCGCCGACCCCCATCCATGCGCCGATGCCGCCGTCGAGCGACGTCGCGTTGAACAGGCCGTTGGCGCGCAGGAGCCGGGCGGCCTCGAGCGAGCGAGCGCCGGAATCGCAGTAGCAGACCACCTCGTCGGCCGCTTCGAGCTCCCGCCACCGCGCGGGGAGCTCCCCGAGCGGGATGCGGATGGCCTCGGGGACCACGCCCCCAAGCGTCTCGAACGGCTCCCGCACGTCCAGGAGGGTGACGGGCTCACCCGCATCGATCCGCTCCACCAGCTCCTGTGCGCCGCAGGCGATGGTGGCGAGGGCCTCCGCGAGCTGGTCGTCGTTGCCGAGGTGTTGCTCCACAGCGGCACGCGCCGTCGCGCGGGGCGCTGGCGACGGCGACGCCGCGGGCGCGGTCGCCCGATCCCGCTCTGCGTTCACGCGCTGCACGGCCGGGGAGACCCTGGCGAAGCTCACCACCGGGGGCTTGGGCGGCTCGGCGTTCACGCCGAGGGCGCGGGAAACGGCGCGGCGCGCGAGGTCACGAAGAGAGGGCATACGCGGAAGTATCCCATCCCGCGACCGATCCGCGGAGCGGACTTCTGGGGGCTTCCGGGAAGCGCTACGGCAACGCCCCGATCAACGCCGCGATCGCGTCCGCCCGAGCCGGGAACGCGCGCGTACCGCCCGGACCAACCAGCAGCACGTCCGTGCCGGTGTGATCCAGCGCGTTCGCGAACACCAGGTCCGAGCGCGTGCGCAGGGCCTGGGCCCGCGCGATCGCTTCGAGCTCTCCGGCGGTCACCCCGGGGGCGGCGGCCTTGAAGCTCACGAGGAACGCCCCGGGCGCCCAGCCCCGCACCTGGTCGAGGATCTTCGGCGTGGGCGTGAGGCGCAGGACCAGCTCCTGCTGCCCCGACGGGATCTTCCCGGCTTCGGCGGCATGCAGGTTCTCGTAGTCCCCCACCGCGGCCGAGTGCACGACCACCCCGTCGGGATGGGCGCGGCACCACGTGTGCATGCGGGCCTCGAGATCACGCGTGGAGCCATACACCTCGGCGTTCAGCCCCGGCGCGCGGAGCGAGGCTTCGAGGCTCGCCAGCACGTGCACCTCCCGCCCCTGCGCCAACAACGCAGACGCGATCTGGATCCCGGTGCTGCCCGTCGCCCGCGCCGAGAGGTAGCGGATCGCGTCGAGCGGGTTCCGGGTGGCACCACAGGTGATCAGGGTCGGGCGCATCACAGGTCCACGACAGCGAGGGCCTTCTCGACGGCGCCGACCACGTCGGGCGCACGCCACTCCTTCTTGTACCCCAGCGGGCTGACGAGCGCGCGCACGCGCCCGATCCGCTGGTCGCTCGGGATGTGCGTGTGGCCCGCGATCGCAAGCTCGATCCGACGATCGGCGGCGATCAGCTCGCCCGTACGCAGGGAGCCCATGAACGCGTTCACAAAACGCCAGGCATCGCGCTCCTTGCGGAACACCTGCCGCTCGAACGCGAGCGTGTGCGTGGCGACCACGACGCGACTGCAGTCGAGCGCCGCGAGGTGGTCGAGCAGCCGGGCGCGGAGCCGCTCGGCGACGACGTCGCAGGCGAGTGCCCGGCCAGCGCCGTCGTCGAAGAAGGCGAACCGGTGGTCGTTCCACATCAGGCCGCCGAACCGGCCGGTGGCGTAGGCGTCGGGCGGTACGTCGAGCAGGTGCTCCCGCATCGTGAGGTCGTACCAGCCGAGGGAGCCGGCGAACCCGACCTTGCCGAGGACCACCGGGCCTGCGTCCAGGAGGTGGGCGCCCGCCTCGACGCACAGCGCGGGCAGCAGCTTGTCGAGCCACGCCCAGCTGTCAATTCCTTGTGACCTCGCGCCCGGGCTGGTCCACACATCGTGGTTCCCGGCGACCACGAGGAGCTCAGGAGCACAGGGCCGGAGCGCGAGCAGGGTGGACAGGAACGTGGTCGCCCCGGTGGCGATGTCCCCCGCTACGATCAGCACGTCAGGCTGCACAGCGCGCACCCGGGCACACAGCGCGTCGAGCACCGCGTGGCCGTTCAGGTCGATGTGGATGTCACTGGTGATCGCGAGGCGCACGCCCCCCCGGTAACCCGCATCCGCAGGATGACCGGGGCCGCGATCCGGTCCCGAACGCGCTCTCCGGCCCGTTCGGCAGCGGAATCAAAACTCGGGCTTGCGTGACGTTTCATGACCGTGTATGGTGCGTCCGCTGCTCGGATCCGATCAAACCGGACCGCCCCCGCTGCCCTTCACCCCCTCAGGAGACCTCATGACCCTTCTCAAGATCAGCCTCTTCACCGCGCCCCTCGCGCTCTTCGCCCTCGCCGGCTGCGGCGAGGACACCAAGTGCGACACCGGCGCGAACTGCGACAGCAACACGGGCGACGCCGACACCGACGCCGACTCCGATGCGGACTCCGACGCCGACACCGATGCGGACACCGACACCGACGCCGATGCGGACACCGCCATCGGCATCGTCTGGTACGCGGGCGACGCCCAGACCAGCGCCGGCAACTTCATCGACGGCCACTTCGGCTTCCTCGTCACCGACACCTCGCTCAACGCGGTGTGCACCGACATGTCCCAGTGGTCCGAGACCGGCGACTCCGCGCCGACCTGCGCGGGCTGCCAGTGGGCGTTCAACCTCGGCCTCTCCGGCGGCACGGCCACCGGCGACCACTGCGGTGACGTTGGCCTCGCGGCCGGCGACTGGGACGGCTTCACCGCCTCCTGGGGCTTCGCTGACAGCTACGACTACGACTACAACGGCACGGTCTACACGTTCGACACCGTCCTCATGTACTACAGCAGCACCAACGGCTGGGGCCCCCTCGCCTACAACTACGGCGGCTACGGCTACAACACCGGCGACGCGAGCGACATGACCTTCATGCGCTACTACACCGCCGTCTACCTGTACTACTAGTCGGTGCGGCCCGCCCCGCGGGGGCGAGGCTGAAAAATCGGCCGTCGAGCGAGAGCCCGGCGGCCGATTTCGTTTTTGCGCGCGGACCCGGCAAACGGGCTAGCCGGCGACCATGCCCCTGCGGGTCGCACATCTCCTCCCCTGCACCGAGGCCGAGGGCCCCGGGCGCCGGACCGCGATCTGGGTCCAGGGCTGCCGGATCCGGTGCCCCGGGTGCTGCAACCCCGAGCTTTTCGGCGTGAGCGGGGGTGAGCCCTGGTCCACCGGGGCGCTCGTGCACGCGGCTCGGGTCGCCGGGACCGAGGGCGTGACCTTGCTCGGGGGAGAGCCCCTGGACCAGCCCGAGGCCGTGACCGACCTGTCCCGTGCCGCGCGAGAGGCGGGCCTGAGCGTCCTGCTGTACTCGGGCTACGCCCGTGACGAGGTGTGCGCCCGGGCCCCGGACCTGCTGCAGTGGGTGGACGTCCTCGTGGATGGCCCCTACGACGAGCAGCAGCCCGAGGGCGCCGCCCGCCGATGGATCGGCTCCCGGAACCAGGGCCTGCACTTCCTGACCGACCGCTACGGCCCTGCTGACTTCCGGGGCGCCAACACCGTGGAGCTGCGGCTCCGCGGCGGGGTGCTCACCGTGAACGGGTGGCCCGCGCCGGGTACGCTGCGGCGATGAGCGTACGCCCCATCCACGAGTGCGACTACGAGCTCCTGGTGCTCCTGCGCGCCGTTCTCGGCGCAGGCTCCGCCCAGGCGGGGGCGCTGCTCCGGACCGCCCACGACACCCGCGCCGGGATCTCCACCCTCGGCCTCGAGGCGCTGAAGCACACGCTGGCAACGGGCCTGGTCCGGGCGCTCGCACACGGGGGCGGCGCCCGCCGCGAGGCGTTCGGCACCCCGGCTGGACGCCTGTGGCAGCGTCACCCCCCGCCCGACTTCACCATCACCGGGCTCCCGGTGGAGCTCCTCCAGTGGGCGCTGGCAGAGCCGCTTGCGATCGGCTCCCGGCCCGGCTGCCCGCTCCGCCCGGCCACCGCCCCCGCGGACATCGTGCTCGTCTACCTCACCGCCCGCCTGCTCGTCGCGGAGAACCTGGGCGACGTGCTGGCGGAGCAGGTGCTCCGCGAGAATCCCCTTGTGCGGTTGGCGTTCGCGGATGCGCTCGCGCTCGCCCGGCCCGCTCGGCTGCAGCCCGCGCGCGGCGAGGCCGCGCCCGCTCCGTCCCCGCGGGCCGTCGCTGCCACCCCCGACTTCCGGCCCCTCCTCCGCGAACACGCGCTCCTCGTCGAAGGGCTCTGCGGCTGGCTCGCGGCCGACATCCTGGCGGCCGACCGACCCCAGACTGCCCTGGCCGACGCGATCGCGGTCTCTGATCTTCGGCGAAGGACCTATGCAGCGTGGATCGAAGCGTGCTCCGAGAGCGGTCGCATGGATCTCGCCCTGCCGCTCGTGGAGGCGGGCGTGGCTGCGATGGGCCGCCCGGTGGCCCCTGCCCTCTCGGACGAGAGCGCGTCGGCTCGGGACCGGGCTGCTGCCGCGCGCGCCGGCACCGTGCTCGCGGAGGTCGTCGTGGCGCTGGGCAGGCACGTCGATGCGCTGGGCTCTCTCGACTTCTTCGACGACGGCTATGCCGAGGCGCGCACCCTGCGAGCCCGCTGGGCGGCGCTGGACCGCGCGCGACCGATCGCCGAGGCTCGCATCCACGCGGTCGCCGGGATCTGATCCCGGGCCCGGGGCCCGCCCCCGCGCTAGAGTGGAGCCATGAGCCGCGCGTTCCGAATCCAGGTGTCCGAGGGTGTGCAACGCATCGTCCACGTGGAGGACGGGGTGCAGGGCACGATCGATGTCCTGCCGATCCTGGCGCCGGAACGCATGGCGGAGCTGCTCGCGACGGAGCTGGAGAAGCGAGGCTACACCCGCACGGACCAGGATGGGGAGCTCGTCCTGGTGAAGGTGGGGGAGGGCAACGTCACGGTCGAGGTGAACGTGCGCACCGGCACCGTCACCGTGAGCATCGCAGAGGAGGTGCAGGTGAACGTCTCGACCACCGCGAGCGGGACGGCGGAGAACATCGAGGATGCCCGCAAGCAGGCCGAGGACCGTGCGATGCGGCAGCTTGAGGCGGCTGTGGTGCCCCTGCAGGAGGCAGCACGGCGCGAGGCGACCGCACGGCTCGAAGCGGAGCTGGCCGAGGTGCGCCCGGAGCTGGACGCGGTCGTGAACGCGGCAACGGCGGAAGCCCTGGTGGAGAAGGCCCGCGAGCTCGGCGACATCGAGTCGATCGAGGGCAGCGCCGAGGACGGCAACCTCACCATCAAGGTGCGGGTATAGGTCCCGGACGATGAGCATCACGCTCCCCATCGCCGAGCTCCCCCAGAGCCTGACCGCCTTCGAGGCGGTGGAGGCCGCCTACCCCGTCGAGCTCGCCAGCATCATCGAGGCGCTGCGCTCCGACCTGCCGGTGCTGATCGAGTGCGACAAGGGCCTCGGCCCCTACCTCTGGCGGTGCATCCGCGACCGGATCAAGGCGGTGGGCATCCAGTCGGTGTACCTCAACGGCCGACCCGACCCGAACGCCGCCCCGAACCCCATGGCGGGCGGCATCGTCGCGACGATGATCGGCCAACTGCGCGACGCCGTGCGCGGCGCCACCGAGCAGCGGGTGATCGTGATGCCGCACCTCGACCTGCTCACGACGAGCCAGGGTGGGCTCACGGCCGAGGCGCGCGAGGTGATCCCGCTGCTCTACGAGAACCCGATGCTGGTGTGGGTGGGGTTCAAGGACCCCTCGATGCCGCTGCCGAAGGTGATCGAGAGCCTGTTCCCACGGCGGGTGTCGATCCTGGGCATCGCGCGCGACCGCCTCCGCTACCTGATCACCCAGCGTGAAGCCCAGAAGTTCGGCCGCGAGTTCAACCCCTACGGGCTCTACACCTTCGTCTCCGGGCTGCACGCCGCGCGACTGCGGCGCGTCCTGCCCGCAATCCACGGCGAGGACTTCCCGACCGACCCGCGGCCCGCCTACGATCAGCTGCGTCAGGCCACGCAGTCCTCCGACGTCGCCGTGCCCAACATCGATCTGGAGCGTGACATCGGGGGCTATGCAGCGGTGAAGGCGCGGCTGCGGTCGGAGATCCTCGACCTGCTCGTGGAGCGCGCAAAGCTCGACAGCGCCGATGCGATCACGCGGGTGGAGCAGTTGATCCCGCGCGGGATGATCTTCTGGGGCCCGCCCGGCACCGGCAAGACCCTGTTCGCGAAGGCGATGGCGACAGCCCTTGGGGCGGCGGTCACGATCGTCAGCGGCCCCGAGCTCAAGAGCCGCTGGGTGGGCGAGAGCGAGGAGCGCATCCGGCAGATCTTCGTGCAGGCGCGGCAGGCGGCACCCGCGATCATCGTGTTCGACGAGCTGGACAGCTTCGCGACCGCTCGCGGGACCTACACTGGGAGCGGCGTCGAGCACTCGATGGTCAACCAGCTCCTCACCGAGATGGACGGCTTTCGACGCAACGAGATGGTGTTCGTGGTCGGCACGACGAACTTCCCCGAGTCGCTCGACCCCGCGCTGCTGCGCCCCGGACGCTTCGAATTCCAGCTCCACATCCCCTTTCCCGACGCCACCGACCGCCGCGCGATCCTCGACGTCTACGACAAAAAGCTCGATCTGCAGCTCACCGAAGCCGCGCTGGACTACGCCGTGCGCCGCACGTCGGGCGTGGTGGAGGGCGGCACCAGCCGGTTCTCGGGCGACCACCTGCAGGCGCTCGGCCGCAGCATCGCCCGTCGCCGGATCCGCGAGAAGATCACCGGTCCCACCGATGTCCCTGCCGTCGAACACGCGCTCACCGCGCACCTCGACCTCCCGCAGCTCACCCCGACGGAAGAGCGCGTCGTCGCCACGCACGAGTCCGGCCACGCGATCTGCGCGCTCCACTGCGCCCATGCCCCGCCGATCGAGCGCATCAGCATCCGCGGCGACCTGGTCGGCGCGCTCGGGTTCGTGCAGTACGGCGACCAGGCGCACAAGTACGTCACCACCCGCAACCAGCTGATCGACCACATCTGCATCCTGTTCGGTGGGCGCGAGGCCGAGGAGCTCCTGCTCACCGATCTCTCCATCGGATCCTCCCAGGATCTCGAGCGCGCCACAGGCATCGCCCGCGGGCTCGTCGAGCAGCTTGGCATGGGCTCCGAAGTGCGGGTCTGGCCCGATGCCGAGGGGCGTCACCCCGAGCGCGAGCCCTCCGAGCGCGGCAAGGAGCGCCTCGAGACCGAGGTCCTGGCCGTGCTGGCGCGCGAGCGGCAGCGGGCGAAGGATCTGCTGACCGAGCACCGCGCGGAGGTCGAGGCCCTGCGCGACCTCCTGCTGGACAGGAAGGTGCTCGACCGGGCGGCGATGATGGGCGTGGTGGCGGGGGCGGGAAAGCCAGCCGGGGGGTGAACTTCCCGACTTGTCGGCGGGCTATCGGGCTCCGGTGCGCTGCTGCGATCCGCCGTCGGCCGCCCGTTTGAACGGGCAGGATCCCGCCGCCACGACGTCGACCCCGAAAGCGTCAGGCCGCGCGCCCCCCGCGCAGCTCCACGGAGAGCGCCTCCTTGCCGTCGGGGAGCACGACGAACATGCGAAAGCTGAAGTGATCCGGATCGTACCAGTCCAGCACGATGCGCCACCCCCAGTCCGGGGATCCGTCGCCGGCCGGGAACGTGGTGTACAAGCGGACCGCGCTGCCGTCCACGTGGCCGTGCAGCACCAGCCCGCTCGCCGCGTGGAACGTGTCCGTGAAGTCACCGCGGCACGCCGGACCGGGTCCGTTGAGTACGAGTTCGCCCTCCTTCGCCGCCCCGTCGTGGGTCCAACGGACGGACACGCGGTTGGCGGAGACGATGAGGGTTCCGTCAGAAGCGTGGGCTGGGGTCCCCGGCATGATCCAGAGGCGGTTGGAACCGGTGAAGCGGCCGTGATGCGAGGGAGGGATCATCCGTCGATTCTACATCGGGCGGACCGGTCTGTCCGGGGGGCGGGGCTTGCCTGCGGATGGGTCTTGCCCGGAGTACCGGGCTGCGACGCCATCCGCCGGACCTGTCTGTCTGGAGGGCGGGGCCCCCCAGACCCCCGGGGCCGAACGGCAAACGAAGAATCGGCGGAGTACCGCCTATTCTTCGTTTGCCTGCGGATGGGTCTTGCCCGGAGTACCGGGCTGCGACGCCATCCGCCGGCCCGGGAATTTGTGATCTGGGATCACTTTTCTGCGTTTTCACCCTCTCCCGTCGATTTTGCGCCCGTCGCAGGGGGCGGCACGGGCGGTCCGCCGCAGGGCGGCTCCACGTTTTCCTTCGGGCGTTCGTAGAGCATCGGGGAGTCCGGATCGCAGCCGGGACCCATGAACGAACCCACGACGCACACGGCCTTCGCCGCCTTCCTCACGGCATCCGCGTTCACAGGCGGCTCGCCTGCCTTCGGCAACGGGTTCACCCGGCAGATGGTGTCGTCCACGACCGGCACCGTTGTGACGGGCGCGGGGGGCGCCGTCGGGCACACCTCGATCAGGGAGATGCACTTCCCATCGCAGAGCTGGGAGCCGAGGCAGGTCATCGCGGGATCGGCCGCGAACGCGAAGGAGAGGAGCACGAACATCAGCGAATCACAGCGCCGCGAGGATGTGGTGCGACTCGGTCATGGCCACCGCGAGGAAGAGCACGAGGCCGAAGTACCCCACGGTGACCAGCCCGCGCTGCCACGGCTCGCACTCGAAATAGCGCTGTTGCTCGGGGTTGTTGCGGTCCTTGAACTGGCGCCACACGCGCGGGATGCTCGTACCGACGAGCAGCAGGATGTAGATTCCGGCTCCAGACAGGTTCCACAGCAGGTAGGGCACGAGCAGCACGATGCCCACGATCCAGAGCCAGGGCGAGATCGCGGTGACCACCCGCCCGCCGTCGAGCGGGATGATCGGCACGAGGTTGAACAGGTTCAGGAAGAACGCGGAGCTGGCGAGCGCGAAGAAGAGCGGGCTTCCGGTCTCCATCCCGATCATGAATGCAACCAGTCCTCCGATCGTTCCGAGCAGCGGGCCTCCGTACCCGACCATCGCCTCCACCCAGGCGTTCGGCGGCATCTCCTTCAGCAGGATCTGCGCGCCCAGGAACGGGATGAACATGGGCGCCGAGACCTTCAGCCCGAAGAACTTCGCGGCCACGGAGTGCCCCATCTCGTGCACGAACAAGAGCAGCACGAACCCGAGTCCGAACTTCCATCCGTACAACCAGGCGTATGCCCCGATCGAGAGCAACATGCTCCCACCCGTCTTCAGCACCAGCGGCAGGAACTTCAAGATCGGCGCGGCAAACTTGAGCATGGCGGCGCCACCGGCTGCCACCGGCGCGAACAACCTCTGCCACCACGCCTTCTCCTTCGGCTGCGGGGGGCGCCGGATGATGCGATCTTCAGACAAGGAATCCCAAGTGACTTCGTCAGCCATGCTCCTCTGCTAACCACCGGCGCGGGCGCGGACCGGCTAAAGCTGTCACGAATGCCCCGCCTCACCCTGCAGCTCCGCGTCGACCCGATCACCCGGAAGCGCGAAGTGCTGATCGGCTACGAGTCCGACAGCGACGCGCTCCCGATGGAGCACGAGGAGGACCACAAGGCGCTCGTGCAGAGGGTGGTGGGCAAGGCGGGAGCCAACCGGGTGCAGGCGAACGAGGGCCTGCTCGAGCCGGTGAGCAACGAGCCCATCGGCGGGGGCATCGAGCAGAAGTCGTGAGCGCCTGGCGGTTCCCGAACCTGAGTGCATTCCAGGCGGCGCTCTCGGCGCTTCCGGTGGAGGTGCTCGTACGCCCCCTACGCGCTGCGATCGTCGATGGAGCCGTGGTGGTCCAGACCGCGCTCGACCTCGCGCCCCTCGGGGCCGTGCCCGCGCCGGGAGGCGAAGCGGATTCGACGCTCTCCTGCTGGGCAGAGGTGATCCCGGTCCAGCGGGCCACGGACCCGGGTGCCGTGGGCGTCGCGCTCTTCGTGCTCGATCAGACCGGGGCGCGGAGCAGCGAGGAGGCGGCGCTTGACCTGGTCGGCGAGATGGTGCGACTGGGGTGCGATCGGCAGGAGCTCCTGGTGGCGGGCACCACGACCCTCGTCCGGGTGAGCGGACCGCCCTACTACACCCTGCTGCGCGCGCTGGACAGCGACGGCATGCGGGCGTTCGTCGCGGTCGGGCAGGTCTGGATCGAGGCCGGCTACGCCCACCCGTTGAGCGGCTCGCTGCGCACACCCCCCGGGCGGATCTGGCTCCTGCCCCGGGCGGGCCCGTGGCGCGTGCTCCCCGATGGCCCATGGACGCCCCTCGATTCCCGGATGGACCTGCTCCTCCAAGCCCCCGTGCCGGAGACCGCCGCGGCCCCGACGCGCCGACTCCGTGTCCCGCTGCGGCTCGGGCGCGCTCCCGCAAAGGCCCCCGGGCTCTGGATCAGCGAGGAGACGGACCGCGTGGATCGCCTCCTGCAGGAGCTCCCCGAGGCCATCGCAAACCAGCTGGAGCTCGCTGTGATCCCCAGCACCGCGGGGCTCCCCGAAACGGTGCTCTTCCACCTGCGACGGGCCAGCCGTGAGGCTTCCGCACCGGAGCTGCCCGGTCGGGCCTTCGCCGCAGCCGATGCCATCCCCGGGTTGTTCCTGCCCGTCGGCACCGCGATCGAGCCGCCGATCCGCAGCGAACGGCTGCGAGCCCTGCTCGCCCCACCCGAAGGGACCGTGGCCTGGGTGGAGCAGGGCCCCGGGGGCCTGCAGGTCCACTTCGTCCTGGCGGACCGGTTCACCCGGCTGGACGAGTGGGTGGACTACCTCCTGGACCGGGACGAGAACGTGCTCGAGGCCTGGGTCCAGGGCACGCGCTTCGCCTTCGACAGCTTGAAGATCGCGGCGGATCCCGTCGCAGCGCCCGCGCCCGTGGAGCGGCGACCGCGCGAGCGAAAGCGCGCCGAGCCTGCCCCACCGGCGCCCACGGAGGCGCCCCCGGATGCCGCCCCGGCCCCGACGCGGTCGCGGCGGTTCGCGCAGATCCGGATCGATCTCACGCCGGATGCGCTGGGACGCGCCCTCGAGGACGCCGAGCGGGCCTTCCTGGAGCTCGACGCTCCAGGGGATGCACCGGAGCGCGGGGCGATGTGGGCGGACCTCGCGGCGCTCTACACCCAGGCCGGTCGCACCCGGGACGCCGGGCTGGCCTGGGGGCGCGCGACCTGGGCGGACGAGGCCGGTGCGGGGCCCTTCCACGCGGCGATGACCGCCGCCAACGGCGCGGCAGCCTCCCTGCTGGAGCTCCCGGATCCCAACCGGGAGCAGGTGCGTACCGTGGCCGCCGCCGTGCTCGCGAGCGCCGTCCCGATGGACGCCACGCGCGCCTGGCTCGATCGCCACGGGCGCGTGCTGGACCTGCGCACCTGGTGGCTCACCCAGCGGCACCTCGCCCGCGTGGACACCGCAGACCGGGATGTCCTCCTGCTGGCCCGCGCGCGGGACCGCATCTTCTCGGAGCTGCACCACGGGCTCCCCGCAGCGCGCGAACTACCGGCGTTCCTGCGATTTTCAGGCGTCGGGAGCGCCCGCAGGCTCGCCGACCCCCTGGAGCGGATGCGGGCACAGTTCTTCACCACGAGGCGCGCGCGCCACGCTCTGGAGGCGCCCGTCGCGCTCTCGCGCATCTACGTGGACCTCGTCTTCGCGTGGGGCTTCGCCCGGCTCGGCGTGCTCGACCGGGCGACCGACCTCCGCGCCCAGGCCCTCGCTGCGCTGCCCGCCCAGCCCGATGCGATCCACACCTTCTGCACCACCGGACT
Organism: uncultured Pseudomonadota bacterium; assembly: GCA_903875225.1. GTDB lineage: Bacteria > Myxococcota_A > UBA796 > UBA796 > SXON01 > CAIUMM01. Next base: position 96,069 of record CAIQVJ010000019.1, on the reverse strand, counting down.
CGCAGCCCGCATCACCCAGGCCATCGACGGCGAGCCGGCCGGCGTGCCGCTCCCGCCCTCCACCGCGCAGCTCCTGAACGAGCTTCCCCGCTTCGACCGGTACAAGGTCGACCGGCTGCGGCAGGTGTGCACCATCCTGGAGCCGCAGGAGCGTCTGGACCCGATCCGGGGCTACACCGCCCGCGAGCTGGATCCCCGTGGGGAGGTGTTTGCACCGCTGCGCGGCATGGTAGACACGGAGCTGCTCGCCGCCGCGCTCCTGCGGATCCTGGACGACGCACGGGCGCAGCCCGAGCTTCAGGCCGCGCGTCTCTACGATGGCGTGCTCGACTTCGTCCCCGCGCTCCCGCCCGCCCGGCTGGTCGAGCGCCTCGCCACCCTGCTGGGCGCGATCACGAAATTCAGTCCGGAAGTACGGGCACCGCTGGCCGCTGAGGCCCTCGCCGTGGCGTCCCTGGCCCGGGAGGCCGAACACGTGCACATCGCTTCGCGGCTCGTCCTCGAGAGCTTCTCGGTGCTCGGCGCCGGACATGCCACTGTCACCCAGCACCTGCCAGGCGTGCTGCGCAGCTTCCGGCGCGCGGGGCGGACAGAAGAGGCTCGACCGCTGCTCACAGCGTTGGCCGAGGGCGCGGGGCCGATCACCCGTGGCGAGGACCTCGCGCCCAGGCTCTCGCTCGCCGCGGGACTGCTCGCCATCGGCAGCACCGCCGAGGCCGCCCCCGCGTTCGAGGCCGCCTGGCAGCGCCTGGCGCAGGACCCACCCCTGCCCGAGCGCATGGCGCTCACGCGCGGGATCTCCCGGGCACAGGCCTTCGAGACGCCCGAAGCCGCCGTGGAGACGGCCCTGCGCCTTTTCCGCATGGTGGACCGGGTCACAGACAGCTTCGGCACCAACTCCCACTTCGCGATCTCCCTGGTGGAGTACGCGGAGTGCATCGTGCAGGCCCTCGCGCACGAGGATCTCGCCCTCGGGCCGCGAGGGCGCGCCCTCATCGAGGAGGACGAGTTCCTGCTACGACAGCGTGTACACGCCGACCTCGCTCCGAGCCGGCGTGCGTAGAGCCCTTAGACCTTGCCGAACCGGGCGGACACGTCCGCCCAGTTGACCTTGGACCACCACGCCTCGACGTACTTCGCGCGGAGGTTCTGGTAGCCGAGGTAGTAGGCGTGCTCCCACACGTCGCACACGAGCAGGGGGGTCGCGCCCCAGATCGCCAGATCCTGGTGCTTCTCGGCGACCATGACCTGCAGACGGCCCGCGTAGGGGTCCCACGCGAGGACGCCCCAGCCCGAGGCCTCGACAGCGACCGTGACCGCCGTGAACAGCTTCTTGAACTGCTCGAAGCTCCCGAAATCGGCCGCGATGCGCTCGGCGAGGGCGCCCGTGGGCTCGCCTCCGCCGTCCGGACCGAGGTTCTCCCAGTACAGGGCGTGCAGCGCAGCGCCCGCGCCATGGAACGCAAGCTCGCGCGTCCAGTGCTTCACGCTGCTGAAATCCCCGCTCACAGCAGCCTCCTTCAGCTTGGACTCGGCGGTGTTGTAGCCGGTGACATAGGCCGCGTGGTGCTTGTCGTGGTGGAACTCGACGGTCGCCTTGCCGATCGCGGGCTCGAGGGCGTCGTAGGCGTAGGGGAGAGCGGGAAGGGAGATGGGCATGCAGGACTCCTTGGATGGGGTGGCGAAAACCGCCCCGGGAGCGTAGCCACGGAGTACACCACGTCCAGACCAGAGCTCGAAAAGACCGGTCGGAGGAAAGGAGAGGATGCCAGCGCTACAGAAGCTCGACTTTTCGCGGCCCGTGGCGGTGCTCGGGGACATCCACGGGGACGACCTGCGGCTCGAGCACATGCTGCGGCTCCTCGGCACGCGCCAGGTACTTTTCTGTGGCGACCTGGGCGACCGCGGGCCGGACACCCGGCGGGTGCTGGACCTCTTGATCGCCCGGGGGGCGAGGGGGGTTCGCGGAAACCACGAGGAGTGGTTGCTGGCGCTCGCGAACGGGCAGTTCGACACCTTCGCGCTCCACCGCGTGATGGGCGGTGCCAGCACGCTCGAGAGCTACGGCATCACCTCACGCACCCCCGGCGGGGTGGAAGCAGACTCCTGGCGCATCCCCGCCCACCACCGGGAGTTCCTGCGCGGTCTACCGGTCGCCCTCGACCTGATCGTCCTCGGCGAGGCCTACTGGGTGGTCCACGCCGGGATCTCGCCCAGCGTCACACTGCCGCGTGGCATCGCCCCCGCCGACGTCGTGGAGTGGCTCGCCGCCAACACCCCCGAGGCGTTGCTCTGGACCAACAACCCGCCAGACGGCGCCCTGCCCGTCGACCGGCCCGTGATCATGGGCCACATGCCGCTGCCCGAGCCCCTGGATCTCGGCCACTGCATCGCCATCGACACCGGCTGCGGGACCCGCGCGCCCTTCCAGCTCACTGCGCTGCTGCTGCCGGAGCGGAGGTTCCTGACCGTGTAGTCCCCCTCCCCCTTCGGGCAGCTACCGCCGGGCACCTGGCACGATAGCCGTTGCCCCTCCGCGCACCATCCTGCCCCTTCCCTTCCCCAACCTGCGCCGCTTCAGCTCCCGGTACGTGGCGCCACGCTGGCGCTGGTACCTGGCCGGCACCGCCGCCGTCCTGCTCACGAACTGGATGGCGGTGCGGATTCCGGTGGAGCTGGCGTCGGGGTTGGACGCCCTGCGAGCAGGCGGGCAAGCCGTGGTCTCCACGACCGCGCTGCACATCTTCCTCCTCGGCGCGGCGATCATCGGGGTCCGCACGGTGAGCCGGCTCTGGTTCTTCACGCCAGCCCGACTCGCCGAGTTCGATCTGCGGGAAGACCTTTTCGGCCAACTGCTGAAGTTGCAGCCCGACTTCTATGCGAGATACCGAACGGGCGACCTGCTGTCGCGGGCGACGACGGACATCACATTCGCCCGCGCCTTTGCGGGCTTTGCAACCCTTCAGGGTGCGAACATCGTGGCGGCGCTCGCCACCGCGCTCGGACAGATGGCGGCGTTCTCGCCGAAGCTGACGTTGATCACGTCGGTGCCGATCGTGCTCGGGTTCCTGGTCGTGCGGAAGGGGTCGGAGAGCCTGATGGGGCTGCAGCGGGACACCCAACGCGAGCAGGGCCTCTACGCAGATCAGCTGCTCGGCGCGTTGCAGGGCGTGGCGACGATCCAGGCTTTCAACGTCGAGGCGCCGTTCGGGCGCCGCCTCGGCGAGCGGGCCGACGTGCTCCGGCGCAACAACATCGCTCTCGCGCGGCTCCGCGCCCTGGTGTTCCCGCTGTTCACGGTCTCCGGCGGGATCGCGATCTTCCTGCTCCTCGGCTTCGGCGGCGAGATGGTGCTCGCGGGGGACCTCACGCCCGGCCAGCTCGCGGCCTTCCTCTCTCTCATCACCTACCTCATCATGCCGCTACGGCTCATGGGGTTCCTGCTCCCGGTCTTCCAGCGCGCCGAGGCCTCCCTCGAGCGTATCCACGCGCTCATGGACGCACCTGTCACCCGGCCCGAGCGCGAACCCCGGCCCGGCGCGAGCGCGCAGGGGACCACCGCCGACCGGTCCGCTGCGCGCCTCGCACCAGAAACTCCCCCGAAGCCGCCGACGATCTCGCTCCGGCACCTCGACTTCGCCTACGGGGAAACCGCGATCCTCAAGGATGTGAGCCTGGAGATCCCCGCCGGGTCCTCGCTCGGGGTGTTCGGCCGCTCCGGCGCCGGAAAGAGCACCCTCCTGCGCGTGCTCTCGCGGCTCGAGAATCCGCCTGGCGGCACCGTCTGGATCGACGGCGAGGATGTCACGCAGATCGACCTCGACCGTTGGCGGGAGCGGATGATCCTCGTGCCCCAGGCGGCGTGGCTCTTCTCCGAGACCATCGCCGAGAACGTGGCGATGGGGCTCCCCGAGGGCGTCCTGCCCGCCGCCGTGGAGGCCGCCGCCCTCACGCCCGATCTGGCGGCGTTGCCCGGCGGCCTGCAGACGGTGGTCGGCGAGCGTGGGATCGTGCTCTCGGGCGGTCAGCGGCAGCGGGTCGCGCTCGCCCGCGGGCTCGCCCATGCCAGCGCCGGTACGCGCGGGTTGCTGCTGTTCGACGATGTGCTCTCCGCGGTGGACCACCACACCGAACAGATCCTCATCCACACGCTGCTGGGGCGGCAGGCTGCGATCCAGCCGACGAGCGTGATCGTCACCCACCGCATGTCCGCGCTGCAACACTGTGACCGTGTGGTCGTGCTGGACGCAGGGCGCGTCGTGCAGTTCGGCACACACGCGGAGCTCCTCGCCCAACACGGGGTGTACCGGGAGGCGTGGGAGACCCAGCAGGGCGCGCCGGACGAGGCGGGGTCATGAGCTCGCTCTGGGTGAAGTTGTGGCCGGACCTCAAGCCGGACCTCCCGCGCTTCGTGGCGGCGCTCCTGTGCGTGCCCCTCATCAGCGCGGTCGGGGCCGCGCAGCCGGTGCTGCTCAAGCGCGTGCTCGACGAGCACATCGTCGCCCAGCACGCCGACGGCCTGTGGCTCGCAGCCGGGCTCTACCTGGCGGCCGTCCTCGGCTCGTTCGCCATCGAGGGCGTCTACACCGTCGCGCTCTCGGTCGCGGCCGAGAGCTCGATCTACCGGCTGCGCCAGCGCATCGTCACCCACACCCTCGGGTTGTCCCAGCGCTTCTTCGAGGCCCAGCCGACCGGGCAGGTGCTCACGCGTGCCACGAGTGACGTCGACGCGCTCTCCGAGGCCCTCTCGCAGGGGAGCATCTCGATCCTGCTCGACCTGTCCAACATCCTCGCCGTGCTGATCGCCATGTTCTGGCTGAACGGCAAGATGACCCTCGCCCTGCTCGCGCTCGGCCCGCCGTTGGCCATGATGATCGAGTTCTTCCGCCGCAGGATGCGCGTTCTCTACGCAGAGGTCCGCGACGCCCTCGCCTCCCTGAACTCCTTCACGGCCGAACGGCTCGCGGGCATCGAGGTCCTCCAGCTCTACAGGCAGGAGGAGCGCACCCAGGCCCGGTTCCGCGCGCTCGACGCCGCGCACCGCGACGCCAACGTGAAGAACAACTTCTACGACGCCGCGCTCTACGCCCTGATCGACGGCATCTCGTCGATGTGCGTCGCCCTGATGCTTTTCTGGGGCGCGCGACAGATCGGGCTCGCCCCGGGAGAGGGGAACGCTGTCACGGTCGGGCTCGTCGTCGCCTTCGTGGACTACATCGACCGGGTGTTCCGCCCGCTGCGCGAATTCTCGGGCAAGGTCACGTTCCTGCAGCGAGCCGGGGCCTCCCTGGAGAAGATCTTCTGGCTGCTCGGGGTGGACGACCGGATCACGGCGGGGTCCACCGAGCTCCCCGCACACAGCCCCGGAAGGCTGGTGCTGCGGGACGTGCGCTTTGCCTACAAGCCCGGGAACGACATCCTGAAGGGCATCACGTTCACGGTCGAGCCGGGCGAGGTCGTGGCGGTCGTCGGGCGGACCGGATCGGGCAAGAGCACGCTGGTACGGCTGCTCGCGCGGGTGCACGACGGCTACCGCGGGAGCATCGAGGTGGAGGGCGTGGAGCTGCGGGAGATCGCGCCGGTGAGCATTCGCCGCGCGATCGGCAGCGTGCGGCAGGAGGTGCAGTTGTTCACCGACACGCTCCGGTTCAACCTGACGTTGGGCGAGGACCTCGACCCCGAGCGGCTGCGGGAGGCCGTGGAGCTCACGAACGCGCGGGTGATCGCTGAGCGCCACCCGGACGGCCTCGACCAGTCGATCCGCGAGCGGGGAGCCAACGTGTCCGCCGGCGAGGGGCAGATCCTGGCGTTGGCCCGTGCAATGGCGCGGGACCCCGCGATCGTCATCCTCGACGAGGCCACGGCAAGTGTGGACCCCTTGTCGGAGCGGCTCCTGCAGGAGGGCATCGAGCGCGTGTTCGCGCGCAAGACGTGCCTGGTGATCGCGCATCGGCTCTCGACCATCACCCACGCGGACCGCATCGTGGTGCTCGACGAAGGAGCGGTCGTGGAGATGGGCACGCATGCAGAGCTCCTCGCGAAGAACGGGGCCTACGCGAGTTTGTACGCGGAGGGCTTCGAGAACGCGATAAAGCCGTCGTCTCCATGACCCGCAAACCCAACGCACCTGGCCGCGAGTTCGATTTCATCGTCGTGGGGGAGGGCACCGGGGCGCTCGTCACCACCGCCACGCTGCGCCGGCACGGCAAGTCGGTGATCCGCGTCGGAGCACCCTTCCCGCTGCCGGACCGCCCGGTGGGCTCGGGTTGGTGCGCCGAGCCTCCTCCCACAGGCTTCGACGCAGCAGGACCGCCGGCGCGCGGCCTGCTGGTCCGCGGCACGGTCCTCCCCCTCCCGCTGACTCGCGGGGGGCTCGCTCGCCTCCTGCCCGTCTCGGCGCTGGGCCGGGCGGGCGTCGCCCTCGCGCGAGCCCGGGCCTCCGCAGCGATCGCCGCCTTCGTGGGCGGCGGGCGGGAGGAGCGCACCTACAAGGACTGGGTGGAGTACCGCTTTGGAGAGCCCCTGTACGAGGCCATCTTCGCCCCGTACGCGCGGGCCCGGTTCGGCCCCCCGGAGTCGCTGCTGTGCGGCGTGGCGCGCGTCGTGCACGGTCAGGTCGCGACCGCAGGCAGCGCCGTGCCCGCCCGGATCTTCCACGACGCGGGGCCCACCGAGAGCGCGATGGTCACCGCGATCCGCGAGGGTTGCGTGACGACGGAGGCCGGTGAACTGCACGGCGCCGTCGTGGTCGACCTGCCACCCGATGCGGTGCTCCGCGTGTGGACGGGAGAACACGATGCCACGCTCGACGTGGAGGCCGCCCACCTCGAGGCGCGCCACGGTGTGGAGGTGTTCCTCACCGGACGCCTGCCGGGCGGCATCGCGGAGCTTCACGTGATCGACGCGCCCTTCTTCCGCGCCGTCGCCGTGGGAGACCAGGTTTCACTGCACCTCGCGGTGGAGCCCGGAGCGCCGGAGTGGTGCGATGAGGACAGTGTGCTCGCCGAGCGGCTCGTCTCAGCCGCCACCGCGTGCGGCCTTCCCGGGCTCACGGCGGCGGGGGCGCAGGTCCGCCGCCTCGCCCGCCACAACCCGGTGTGGCGAACCAGCCACCTCACCCGGCTGCGCACCTGGACCGACGCGCTCGTCGACGGCGGGATCGAACCCGTCGGCCGCCTGGGCCTCGTCGCGCCGATGAGCCCCGCGGCGATCGCCTCCTACGCAGAGGACAGGCTGATCCACGGTGCGACGCTGCGCGACTGCATCCGCGCCCACGTGGAACCTCCGCCGCGGGATGCCGAGGCGCGGCCCCGGCTCTCGGCGTTCCTGACGAGGTGAGCCGCCCTACCCTCCGCTCTCAGAACGCCACGTCTTCAACCACCCACTCGCCGACCCCCGCGTCGAGGGCGGCAGAGACGCCGTCATCCGAGACTGCCAGGCCCTGGATGCGGATGCTGCCCGTGTCCACGCAATCCGCGGTACCCGTGGGCGCCATGCGACACACCTCGACCGAGTCGGCCGCGTTGAGCCGCGCCCAGTAGAACATCCCGTCGTACCAGATCGGCGCGATGTGCCCGAGCACGCGCCCCGTCGTGTCGATGCGCTCGGGGGTGCCCCAGGTCTGGCCCTTGCTCTCGCCTGTCACCATCAGCAGCGTGTTGCCCAAGTCGCCGTAGCCCACGTAGGCCACGTAGAGCGTGGTGCCCACGGCCCCGATCGCCGGGTGCTCGAACCGTCCGTACTCGTTGCCCTCGCTGTCGAGCGTGGGCGTCACGATGGGGCACTCACCGCCCGCGGGGCAGACCTCCGTGAAATTCCGCCAGATCTCCGACCAGCGCTGCGTGGCTCCCCAAGCGACGGCCTGCACCGAGATGTGGCGGGTGTAGCGACCCGGATTGCTGGACCCGCTCTGCGCGAGGTCCGAATTCGCGTAGGCGACGTAGGTGCCGTCCTCGATCTGGGCAAGCTCCGGGTTTCCCGGAAAGATCGAGGTGTTGTCGGGGCCGGTGTACTCGGTACCCTCCCAGCCGGCCGACGCGGACCAGCGCCACAGACGGATGGACGCCGGGTTCGACTCGTTGAAGTAGGTCGTCGCGTTGGTGTTGTCCGCGAAGGCGAACAGCATGTGGCCGCTGTTGTCGTCGACCATCGCCGGCTTCCACATCGGGGACACCACCTTGTCCGGGAGCGCGAGATCCACCCAGGATCCGCCGTCTGCGCGTGTGCGACACTCGCCGAACCAGGGCCAGTCGATCTCGTCGGACTCCAGCATCAGCGTGAGCTCGCGCCAGCACACGACGTCGCGTGAGGTGCCCGCATACACCACGGGGGCCTCGGCGTGGATCGCGTCTGCGCTCGAGACCTGTGTACCGTCGATCGTCACGACGCTCTGCGCGGCGTCGTCGCCGCTGTAGGCCTGCACCGCGGTCACGCCGTCGCCGGTCGCGGGGAGGATCTCCCCCGATCGGTCGTGCACCTCGGGAGCGCCATCGAGCGCCTCGTCGATCACCATGCCTGAGGTGTACGGAAGCTCGACACCGAGCAGCCGCGCGACCGTGGCAGCCACGTCCTCCTGGGTGTACGGCGTCGTGACGGTGACCCCCTTCTTGATGCCCTTGCCCACCAGCAGGATCGGGATCTCCCGGCACCCGCGACACTGATCGCCGTGGTTCCGGTAGTCCGGGCCATCCGTGCCATCCAGGCGCTCGTCGGCCTCGGCGCCCCAGCGATGACGCCCGTGATCGGCGATGAGGACGAGCGTGGTGTCGTCCTTCAGGCCCCCGCTCGCATCCGACTGGATCCAGTCCCACAGGTCCACCGCGGGCTGCGCCATCTGCTCCACCCGCCGCCCGTACTCGTCGGGATCGGGGTTGTAGTGCCCCGCGCGATCCATGGAGTGCAGGTTCGCCAGGGTGAGAATCGGCTTGTCGGTCTCCAAGCGTGACTGCACGGCCTGGAACACCTGGTCGTCGTTGTTCGCGGGCTCGGTGTCATTGGGGTCGGTCGGCTCGCTCACGAGCTTGTAGGTCGCGCCCTTGTCGCTGCCGGAGCCGGGGTAGAGGCTGTAGCTCAACGCCTCGATGTGGTCGGTGTTTCCGGTGAGCACGAGATCGGAGCTGCTGGCGCCGAACTGCTCCCTGAACGCCTCGTAGAGGGTGGGCAGCTCCGGCCGGTACCAGCCGGCGCCGTCGGGCGTGGCGAAGTGCCCGAACTCCTGCCGGACACCCGTGAGCAGGTTGCAGTGCCCCGGGCCGGTGATGGTGATGCCGGTGTTGTAGCCGGGCTTCACCACCGCACCGATGGGGACGAGGTTCTCCTTGATCGGCAGGAAGAGATCCGCAACGTCCTCGTGCTCGGCATCGGAGAACCCGTCGCCGAAGGTCTCGTCGATGCGGGCGCCGTCGTACACCATGATCACGACGTGACCGGTGAGCGCGCCGACGGGAACATCGGTGTCGGCGTCGGTGTCGGCGTCGGTGTCGGCGTCAGCCTCGGTGTCCACCACCGGGTCGGAGTCCTGCACGGGCTCGGTGAACCGGATGCAGCCCGAGAAGCCGGCCGAAGTGGAGGCGAGGAACAGGAGAAGCGACGGACTGGCGACTGCGCGCATGGTTACGACCACAAGGCCTCTTGATTAGCCTGAGTATGGCGTGGCTGTCACCTGTTGCGGCCGACAGGGTTTGTCATTCCCGTCGGCGTTTGTAGTCCCAGGCTGCCGCGTCGAACACGACGCGCAAGGCCGATGAATCGAGGGTGCGCCCGGACTGGAAGTACTGGACGGCCGCCTTGCCGACTCCGTACGTCGTGGCGCCGGAGACCAGCGCGCCGATCCCGAGGATGGCGGCCTCGACGAGCTGCGTCCCGGGGATCCAGCCGGCGGCCTTCAACGCCTCGGCGCCCCAGCGGACGAACCCCCGCATCCCGCCGGAGAGGAGCTCGCCGATGATGAAGAGCGCGACCTCCTTGTCGATGTCCGCACCGTGCACCGCGGCGAGATCCCGGATCAGCTTGACCTGGATCGCCGTCACGATGGCGAGGTCCGCACCGGGCACGGGGATCGCTCCGGCGACCGAAGCGCGCCTGGCAGCCGCCTGGATGATCGGCTCGCACGCCTGCGCCTTGTTTCGCAGCTGCTTTGCGAACATGAGCGCCTTGCCACTCTCCGCCAGCTGGTCATAGATCCAGGCCGTGGCGTCCGCCACGCCGATGGGCTCGGGGGAGAGCTGCGGCAGGGGGTCGAACGCGGCGATCACGCAGTCCTTGCGGTCCACGCCGAGCTGCTCCAGCGTCGCGACGATGAAGCTCTCCCGATCCCGGGGTCGGATGAGATCGATCTTGTTCAGGCACACGAGCACGGGCCGGGCGCGGGCGCGGATCGCATCGAGGTCGCGACGCTCGTCGATCGTCGCCCCGCCCTCCGAGTTCACGACGTAGACGATCACATCGAGGTCATCGAGCACCTTGCGCGCGATGGCGTCCACGTCGGCCCGCACGTCCCCGAACCCAGGAGCGTTCACGAGCAGGACCTGGCCGGCGTCGTCGAGCGGGATCACCTTGAGCGTGGAGGTCGAGCCGGGGATCGGCGAGATCTCCCCGAAGTCGACCCCGAAGATCGCACGGATGGCGCTGTCCTTCCCGGAGCTCGCGGACCCCAGGAAGGCAAGCGTGAGCCGCGCACGGAGGGAGCTCGCCAGCTCCGCGCTCGTCTGTTCCCACGCGATCGTGCCCTCGCGGCGAACGATCGCAGCGATGCTGTCCGGTGCAAGGACCGGCAGCGTGTCGGGGTCGGCCATCTAGCTCTCCTGGAAAGCCCCGATGATGACACGCGCGGGCCGGATCAGGCGCGTTCCGATGCGGAATCCCGTCGAAAAAACGTTCATCACCACGTTGTCCTGGCTCACGTCGGTCACGGGCATCGTGGCGATCGCCTCGTGCAGGTTCGGATCGAATTTGTGCCCCGCTCCCGGGACCTCCTGCAGGCCGAGCCGGCCGAGCGCGGTCATGAACTGCTGGTGCACCATGCGGAGCCCATCCTCCGCCGCCGTGCCCTTCACGGACTCCAGCGATCGGTGCAGGTTTTCCACCGGGTCGAACAGGCTCTCGACCACCTCACCGCGCCGCACCTCTTCCTGCACGGCAGCCTGCCGCGAGAGCCGGTCCTTGATGGAGTCGATCTCCTCGACTTTCTGCCGGTACGCCGAGCTCACCTGCCGCAGCCGGGCCTCGTTCTCGGAGAAGCGCGCCGTGAGATCGGCCAGCTGGGCCTGCAACTGCTCGACGCGAGGGTCGACCAGGAGCACGGTGGGCTCTTCGCCCTCGGGGGCGCCGCCCGCCGGCCCTGCCGTGGTTTCAGAATCCATCTCATCTTGTCGCGATGCGCTCATCGGGGATGCCCGGGAAGATGGGCCGAGGATAGGCACCGCGCCACTCCCGTCAACTGCCCGCCCACCGGCCGATACTCATGGAACGTCAGAATCGCCTCCTCACCATCCTCGCGGTCGTCCTGCTCGCCATCATCGCGGCCATCGCGATCGACAACCAGCAGAACGGTGGCAAGAAGCACAGTGACGATCCCGACGCTCCCTCGACCCATGAGCTCGTGGACTACAAGCCCGAAGAGGTGAACACCCTCTCCGTCAAGGACGGCAACGGCGACGAGGTGAAGTTCGAGAAGTCGGGGAGCACCTGGGCGATGGTGGCGCCCAAGCAGGTGCCCATCGACGAGCGCAAGGTGAGCGAGATCGTGGACCGGTTCGACCCGGTGCTCGTGGACGAGCGCACGCTCACCGGGGATCCCGTCGGCTACGGCCTGGATCCGGCCGGGCGGGCGGTGGTCACGTTCGGAGCGGCGGACGGCCGCACCTGGACGGTCTACGTCGGCAAGGCCACGACGGTCGGCTACGGGACCTACGTGCAGACCGCGGAGGGCGGGCCGGTCGGGGTCGCCCAGACCCATCTGGACCTCGCGCATCGCGGCGTGGACGACTTCCGCAGCAAGGCGGTGTGGACCATCTCCTCGGGCACCACTCGGCGCATCCAGATCGACCGCGGCGACCAGCGCGTGGTGCTCCGCAAGGACGACCACGGCTGGTGGCAGGGCGACGAGGGGCCGCGCGTGGACGAGAGCGCCGTGAGCGACTGGCTGCAGAAGGCGGACATGCTCCGCGCGGACAGCTTCGTGGACGAGGGCCCGGCCGACCTCAAGCCCACGGCGACGCTCACCGTCGAGGATGCAGACGGCACGCACACGCTCGCCATCGGCGAGACCGCCGGGGAGGGCGATGCCGCCAGCACCACGGTGAAGGGTTCGGGCCCGCTCGCCAACGTGCCGGCCACGGTGAACGACCTGGTCAAGCTCGAGGGGTGGGCGGGAACGGCGCTCATGACGGTGAACGCCTACCAGGTCGACACCATCGCGCTGGTGCTCGGCGACTACAAGGCCACGTTCACGCGCAAGGACTCGGCCTGGACCGACGCCGACGGCAAGCCGATCACGTACGCGGACGGCCTGCTCCAGCAGCTCAACCAGACGCACGCCGACCGCGCGGCGGCCCCGACGGGCTCGGCGAGCGGGTGGGGTTCCATCACGCTCACGCAGACGCAGGGCGGCACCCCGCACACCGAGGCGGTGAGCCTCGGGGACCTCGTGGAAAACGCCCGCGTCGCGAAAGACGCCGCCGGCGGCCCCGCGTTCTCGGTCGCCCAGGCCGATCTGGATGTCATCCTCGGGGTGGCCCGCGGCACACTGCCGCCTCCTCGGGCGGAGAGGCCCCCGGCGCCCGAAGGCGGAGAGGACATGCAGGGCCTCGAGGAGATGCTGAGGGGAATGAAGGGGGCCCAGTAGGCCGCCCCCCGGGCGTTCAGCGCGCCTTCGCGCCCAGCAGCTCCATGCCCAGCAGCAGGCCGGGCTCATCCTCAGCGCGCAGGATCCGGCCCGCGTAGACCGAGAGCCTCACCAGCACGGCGACGGGCACCCCGAGGGCCAACACGGCGAGCGCGAGGGCCAGCGTGCCGTTCAGCGGCGCCATCGCTGCCGAAGCAGCCCCGAGCGCGGCTGATCCGGCCACCGCACCGCCGCACCACCGCAGACCCCACGCGCGGACCCAGGCCAACGCGCGCAGGCCCGGACCGGCCTCGGGTGGGGCCTCCAGGAGCCCCAGCACCCGAAAACGGGTGAGCTCCAGCAGGAGCCCCACGGCGTGGGCAAGCGGGGTGCTCCGGGCGGCGCGGACCGCCTCGCGCGCCGGACCCGGCTCGTGCATCCTGTACAGCGCGAGTCCGAGCATCGCGGAGAGGAGCGACCGGGTACGGTCCCCCGCCGGAGCGTGGAGGAGCCCGTAGCTCGCCGCGAACCGGGCGCGTTCCACCTGCTGGTCCAGCAGCGCCACGGCGGCCGCGGCCAGCGCGAGGCCGGGCTGGAGCGGCGCCTGTTCCATGCCCTCCTCGAAGATCCGGAGCGCATCCCCGATGTTCCCCTCCTTCAACGCCCGCATCGCTACAGCTTCGGCAGGCCCTTCCGCCACCTCGATCTCCCCCTCCCCGGCGCCAGGCTCCACAGGAGAGCCGATCCAGGGCCCCTCGCCGGCCAGCAGCACGCCGACCTCGGGCGTCTCCCAGACCGCGAAGAGCCGCTCCGCGCCCTCGCCCTGCCCGCCTGCTTCATCGTGGTCCGGCACCACGCCGAGCAGCCGCCGCTGGCGATTGAACCCGAGCCGCCCGGACTCCTTGTCCATCCTCCAGGCGTAGACCATGAACGCCCGACCGGCCTGCGTGCCCACCCACAGCGTGTCTCCGTTGCCGCTCGCGAGCAGCTTCAGGCTGCCGAGGTCCAGCCCCTCGATCCCCTGCCGGGCCAGGAACGCGTACACCTCCGCCCCCAGCAGCGTGCCGACCACCTCGCCGTCCCCGGGCCCCTCCCCCTGCTGCTCGAGGTAGCTGCGCCGAAGCTGCTCGATGCGCAGCTTGCAGTGCCGGACCTCGGCATCGACCAGCTCGGCATCGTCCAGCCGCGCGATCGCGGAGCGGATCCGCCGCTGGTAGAGCCGCACCGACTCGTCGTACGAGTACCGACGAACCCGGCCATCCCGGCCCACAATCTCCACCGGGAAGTCCACGCTCTGCGTGTAGTCCTTCCGGTGGTATTTGCGGAGACGGGAGGAGCGTTCCAAATCCAGAGCCTCAGGGTTGAAACGTAGCACGCTTTCCCGAAAGTCCACCGATCGACGGAGGGGGGCGGCTCGGCGGGCCGGATCGGGCGGCCCCAGCCGCAGCAGAACGCCGCTTTACACCCGCTGGATCCCGTGAACGAGGAACCATGTGCAGAGAACGGCGGCGAGGGCGACCAGCGTGCTCCGCTCGCTCCGGAGCGCTTTGCCCGCATCCCACGGAGCCACCACGCCGGGGCCCCAGCGCGGAAACCACCTGGGCACGCGGCGGAGGTAGTCCGCATAGGGCTCCCCCAGCCTGGTTGTCAGGTTGGACTCCTCCCAGCGCACGATGAAGTGGTACTCCAGTGCGAGCAGGGGTCCAGCCAGGGCGACCCACGGCCATGCCATGACGCCCAGGCCCGTGAACATCAGGATGTTGCCGACGTAGAGTGGATTTCGAACGAGGGCGTACGGCCCGCTGTCCACCACCCGCGTGGCGCCATCCCCCCGGGTCCGACTGGGCAGCCCGATGTGCCCGACCGCCCAGAGCCGGATGGCCTCCCCAGCGGCGAGCAGGCCAAGCCCCGGAATCGGGAATCCGGGCTCCGACAGCACCATCCCGACCAGGAGCGGCACCGGGAGCCATCCTCGGTTGCGGAACAGCCAGCCCCCCAGCCGCTCAGCAGCTGGGGACTCCGCCACGCTCACGCGAATTTCAGGTTCGCCTGCAGCCGCTCACGCAGCCGGCTGTGTGCCTCGTCCGGACTCGCGATCGTCGTCCCGGCGAGCATGTCGGCCACCGACTCGTGCTGCGCGCAGGCCTCGCCCCACCCTTCGGCGGCGGCGTCGGCATCTCCACACGCCTGATAGGCGATCGCCTTCACCAGGAGCAGGCAGCCACGCTCGATGGTCCCCAGGGCCGCGATCACCAGTCCGCGCTCCGAGATGCTCGCCGCCTCCGGCCAATCCTGTCGGCGCAGCGCCAGCTCGGCGAGACGCAGGAGGGTGGTGGGCTGGTTCCCGTCGAACGCGAGACCCTTCTCGAAGTGCTGTGCCGCCTTGTCGGGCAGATGCAGCCGGGCGTCGAGCACGAAGCCCTTCGCTACGTAGGCATCCACGACGTCGGAGGGCTCCTGCGTGTGGTAGATGATGTTGTTGTAGATGTTCAGCAGGTTGTTCCAGTCGTTCGCCTGGAACAGCACCCGGGCGAGCCCCCGCAACGCCAGCACCTCGTTGGGGCGCAGCTCCAGCGCCTTGGAGAAGCGCTTGCGCGCCTTGTCCGGCTGCCCGAGGTTGAGCTCCACGATGCCGAGGTTGGCGTAGACCGATGCCAACTGCTCGTTGTTCCCGTGCCCACCGGTGAGCTGCAGGATCTGCTTGAACACCTTGTCGGCACGCTGCCACTGGCCTGCCTCGGTGTACATCGGCCCCACGGCCTCCAGCGAGGGCAGGTGTGTGGGATTGAGCTGGAGCGCGCGTTCGTACCGCGCCATCGCCTCAGGCCCACGCCCCGACCGCCGCAGGGCTTCCGCCGAGCGGTAGTAGAACATCGCGACGTCCACCTGCTCGTCGAAGTCCTCCACATCCCTGGCGGACTCCACCGGCTCCAGCTGCTCGTAGATCTCCGCCGCCGCGGCGTACTGCGCCGCTTCGAAGAGATGCTCGGCGCGGAAGCGCAAGGCCTCGTGGTGGGTGGGATCGAGCTCCAGCAGCCGGTCGTACAGCGCGGAGGCGCCACTGCGGTCGCGGTTCATGTCCAGGCGCATGCGCGCGGCCCGGGCCAGGGCATCTGCCCGCACCGGGAGCGCAGCGTCCGACCGTGCCACGCGCTGCAGGGCATCGACCGCACGGTCCCAGTCCCCGCGTCCTGTGTAGATCCGCTCGAGCATGGTCGCCGCTTCGGCATCCACCACGGCGCCGCCCGTCGCGGCGTCGAAGAAGCGGATCGCCTCGTCGTCCCTTCGCAGGTTCTCGTGGAAGATCACGCCGATCCGGCGCTGCAGCGTGCTCCGGTCCTGGCCCTCGAGGAACGGCAGCAGCGCCTGCGCGACCTGCACGAACCCGCTCCAGTCACGGCCGGCCTCCGAGAGCCCGAGCAGGTGGCGTAGCGCCTCCTGGTCCTCGGGCGCCAGATCCAGCACCTTGCGCCAGGCGTCTGCGGCCAGCGCACGATTCTTGGCTTTCTCCTCGTAGATCCGGGCGACCTCGGCATAGCGCTCCACGCGCTCGGCACCGGACGCGATCGCGGCGGTCCGCTCGAGTACGCGAACCACGGCCTCCCAGTCCCCCGCGGCCTCGCCGAGCCGCTTGAGCCCGGCGAGCGCCTCGCCATCCTGCGGATCGAGGTCGAGGGCACGGGCATACGAGGCACCCGCAGCCTCTGCGTTGCCTGCCGCCTCGAACGCCTCGGCCGTACGGCGCTGATACCGTGCGGCATCCTTGGGGCTCGCGGCCGTGCGAGAGAGATCTTCCAGGTACGAGATGGCCTGCGCTGTCTCCCCGCGCGCACCGGAGATGCGAGCGAGCGCCTCGAGCACCTCGCGGTTGTCGGGATCGGCGGCGTGGAGGGTCTGGTAGTAGTCCCAGGCCTCGTCGCTGCCCGCCATCTTCTCGGCCAGGATCCACCGGCACCGCGCGGCGCCCTCGGCGCGCAGCTCTTCCGAGATCTGCGGCGCGCGGGTGTTGATGAGGTCGAGTACGGCCTTCCAATCCCCCATTGCGACAAGGAGCCGCTCCAGTCGAAGGCTCCACGGCAATGGCTCGCTCGCGCTCTCCAGCTCCGCCCGGTAGCTCGCAGCGGCACTCTCCAGGGCGCCCGCTTCCTCGAGCGCCTCACCGAGACCGGAGCGGTGCTCCTCGGGCAGGTTGGCGTAGAGGAGCCGCAGGGCATCTGCATCGCGCACGGCGATCAGCGCCCCCCGGAGGCCGTCGAACGCGACGCGGGAGGAGGGCTGGGCCTGCAGCGCCAGCTCCCATGCGGCACGCGCGGCATCCAGCTGCCCCGCGACGCGGAACAACGTCGCAGCCACGCGCGCGTGGTTTGCGCGAACGCCCGGGTTCACCGCGGCGTCGGCGAGCGCACGCTGCGCCAGCGCAGCCTCGGCGGGAGACGCCCGGAGCCGCATCGCCGCCTGGGCGAGCGCCGGATCCGACGAGCCGCTCGTACCCGCGAGAGCCTCGAAGACTCCCTCGGCCGCGCCGACGCGGATGGCGTCCACCGAGGCCATCAGTCCACCGGCGCGCAGCGATTGCGCAGCGAGATCGGGCCGACCCGCGGCCTCTGCGCCACGGGCGAGAGTGCGGTAGGGAGCGACCGACCCTGCGGCAATTGCCCCGTTGACCGCGCGGAGCAGCTCCGCCCCGTCGCCCGCCTCGGAGGCGACCTCTGCCAGGCGCACCCATGCGGAGGCGTCACCGTACAGACGCGCGAGCGTCTCGGCATCGCCCGAACGCAGCGCCGTGCGCTCCATGACCTCGACTGCGGCTCTCCGCGCCGCGCTGTCGCCCGCAGCCTCTTCGCGCAGGACGGTGCCCGCGAGGACGTTGGCATCTTCCCCGATGGACAACGCGAAGTCCGCGGCCGCCAGCAGGCGCCAGTGACGCCGGTCGAGGTCTTCGCCCATGTCGGCGTGGGCCCGCTCGAGGTTGAGGAGCTCCGCCATGTCACCGGAATTCGCCGCGAGGTCCTTGAGCAGGAGCACCGCGGGCAGGAAGCCGGGGGAGGCCTCGAGCGCCTTTCGCAGGCACACGCGGGCGCCCTCGATGTCGTCGGAGTGGTCGGCCAGCACCCGGGCTGCCCGGTAGTACAGGCTCACGCTCTCCATGCCGTCGCGGGTGCTCGCGGCAGCGGCACGCAGCACCCGCCCGAGCTCGACCCACTCGCCGTCGGTCTCCAGGAGCCGCGCGTACGCATCGATGCTGGGGGAGAAGTCCGGCACGTTCGCCAGGACGAGGCGGTAGGCCTCCTTGGCGCGAGCGACGTTGTTCAGCCGGATCTCATACGTCGCCCCGGCGCGGTGCCGCTGCAGCGCTGCCCCCACGGGCTCCTCCGCCAGCAGGGAGCGCTGCTCGTAGACGGCCGCCAGCTCGGCCCAGGCGCCGGAGCGGTGGTACACCCGCTCCAGGGCTTCGAGCACCGGCAGGTAGCCCGGAGCGAGCTCCAGCACGCGCTCGTAGTACAGCCGGGCGTTGGGCAGGTCTCCGAGGGGCCCCTCCGCGGTCTCCCCCGCGCGGTACCAGGCGGTGACGAGGAGCGAGGGGTCGTGGAGCCGAGCCGCGCGGCGGATCAGGAAGTCGACGGTCTCCTGCCAGCGACCGGCCTTGTGCAGCAGGCGCAGTGCGGCCTCCGCGGCGGGGGCAGCGGAGGGTTCGTCTGCGGCTTCCATGTAGAGCGCGCAGGCGGAGGCCCAATCCGAGGCCTCGACTTCGCGAGCGAGGCGGAACAACGCGAATGCGCGTGCGGGGCCCTGAAGCGTCGTGATCTCGTCCTTGAGCGCGGCGATCAGACCGGAAGTGTCCTTCGCCTCCGCGAGGTGCGCCTGCTGCTCGTGGCGCAGGCCGGCCGAGCCGGGCGAGGCAGCGACGGCCGCAGCGAAGCAGCGGGAGGCCTCGTCATTGCGAAACACCTGACCGCGGTAGACGCGGGCAGCGCGGGCCCACCACCACGCGGACTCTGCGGCGCGCGTCGCCTCGGCGAGCGATGCGTCAGCCCCGAGGCGAGCCGCCTCGCTTTCATACAGCGCAGCCAGGCCGGCCCAGTCGCCGGCCTCGCGCAGCGCGCCGTCGAGACCGGTGAGCGCCATGGCATTCGCGGGATCCGCAGCTCGTGCGGCCCGCCACGCGTCGACGGCGCCCGGCGAACGGGCGAGGAGGTGGGCCCGCTCCACGAGCAGCCCCGCGGCGACAGGGCCGACCTGCAGCGCCGCCAGCCGCGCGAGCGACTCCGGCAGCACCGGGTCGGAGCGACGGCGCTGGACCTCCACGAGCAGGGAGAGCGCCGAGGCGTCCTCCCCGTGGGAGAGCGCACGGGAAAGCGCGGCCATGACCGCGTCCTCGGCACCGGTCGCGACGTGGAGCTTCGCTGCCTCCACCTCCGCCTCGGCCGCGTTCGGGGTCACTGCGCCAAGGGCCTCGTAGGCGGACGCAGCCGCCGCGCGGTCCCCCAACGCCTCGAGCGCACGCGCCCTCTCCAACCAGTACGCGGCATCGCCGCGCCCTTCGCCCTTGGTCCGGGTGCCCACACCAGCGAGGTCGAGCAACACGAGCGCATCCGAAGCCACGTTCAGTCGCGTGCGGGCGAAGTGCGCTGCGGCCGTGCACAACACGATCCGCCGGGCCCCGGAGGCCCGCTCGGCCTCCTGCCGCAGCAGCGCGAGCGCCTCGGTCCACGACCCCTCGCCGCTCACGATCGGCGCCTGTGGCGTCACCACCGCCGCCGGCTCGGGCTCGGGCTGGCTCTCCATCACGGCGGCGAGCCCGGGCTCCATCTGCGTCTCCGCATCCTCGGGGGGCGCGTCGTTGAGCTGCGCCTGGAGGGCCTCCGGGTCGAAGACCAGCGTGGGATTCGGGCGGGCGCGGCTCACCGGCATCGTAACGGGCGAAGGGTGCGCCTCGGCCTCCAGCCGGGCCAGCTCCGCGATGCGGGCCGCCAGTTCCCTGTCCACGGCCTCCTGCGCCACGCGCAACTCCTCCTCCTCGCGAGCCACCCTCGCGGCCTCCACGCGCCGCATCTCCGCCATCTCGCTGGCCTCGGCCTCCGCCCGGGTGCGCTCGGCCTCTTCGGCGGCGCTGATGAGGGCGTCCTCGGCGCGGCGCGCCTCGTCGGCCCGCCGTTCCTTGGCAGACTTCTTCTTGAACACATCCGACTGCTCGCGCGCCTTGCGCGACTCCTCTGCAACCCGAGCCGCCTCCGTCCTCTCGGCCTCGGCCGCCGCTGCACGTTCCGCCTCCAGTCGCGCAGCCTCGGCCCTCGCGGCTTCAGCCTGGGCCGCCTCGATACGCGCGGCCTCGGCCCTCGCAGCTTCAGCCTGGCCCGCCTCGATACGCGCCGCTTCCGCCTTCGCAGCCTCGACCTTCGCAGCTTCAGCCTTCTCGGCCTCGGCCTTCGCAGCTGCCGCCTTCGCCTGCTCCTTCAGCAGGGCGTCGGCCTTCGCCGCCTCGACGCGCGCGGCTTCGCCACCGTCATCTTCCTCACCCCAACCGCCGGCACTGAAAAAATCGTCTTCCAACGCTCCGAACGAGGCATCCTGGGGCTCTTTCTTCTTACTCATCAGATACTCCGGCTGGGATCTTTAGCGCACTTCGGCCGTCGGGGATTGTCACCCCCGTGTGAAGAATACGAGTTCGACGATATTTTACTTCATGAACCTACGCTTTCAGAAAGCGTACTCAGCCTGGTACAGGGGGGTTCATGGGCTGAACGGCAGCGCCGCGAGCACGAACTTCAGGTCGTTGTCGGTGAACCGGAACCCCCCGCCTACAAAGCCGGTAACGAACCCGTACCGGGCGCCGAGCGCAACGTTGTCGAGCCCGCCCTCCAGGTACATGTACTTGAGCGGGTAGGCGCGCGCCGTGAGCTGCACCTCCGGCGTGCCGTCCATCACCGGCCAGGAGCCGTAGGTGAAGTCGTAGACGTCGGCAGAGAGCATCAGGCGGTCGTGGAACAGCAGGCCATCGAAGCCCACACCGCCCGAGCTCTCCTTGAGCCCGAAACGGAAGACGACGTCGTGGAAGCGCTTGGCGATCTGGAAGGTGTAGCGGTAGTCCGGGAGCACGACGTACTCGCGGTAGCTCGTACCCAGGGACGGGATCGAGTGGTCCTCGAACGAGATCGAGCCGATGGGGTGGCTCACGAACTCGAACACGTACCAGTAGTCCTCGCGCGGCATGATCCGCGCCCCGAGCACGTTCCGGGTGCCGCCGGCGACCGGGTTGCCCGAGAAGTCGCCGGACTGCGGGTCGGTGCCCATGTAGAAGTCGCCGCGGTAGTACACCTCGGTCTGCAGCCGGGAGACCTGCCCGATCAGCCCATGCACGTCGGTGACGGTGTTCTGCACCTCGGAGAGGGTCTCGTTCACCGTCTTGAGCGTCGAGCCGTCGTTGATCAGCCCGCCCACGGTGCCCTCGCCGGCATCGATCTTGTTCACGATCGACTCGACGTGTTGGGCCGTGCGATCCAGGGACTCCGTCGCCGTCTGGATCTTCGCCATCTCGGCGTCCACACCGGTACCCTTGGTCCCCACGACCGCCTTGAGCGCCTCGCTCACCTCCCGGAGGTTCTTCGCGATCGCGTCCAGCTCGTCGCGGTTCCCGGCCGCCGTGTCCTTGAGCGTCTCGCTCAGCGCCTGCACGTTCTGCAGCGTGGCGCGGAGCTGGGCCTGGATGCCCTCGTCGCCCACGAGGTCCTTGACGTTGCCGGTGATGACCTTCACATCGTCCGCGATCAGCCCGGCCTTCCGCTCCAGCGCCTCGAGGTCGGGCGAGGCACTGTCCAGGCCGATGGTGTCCCCCTCGCGCAGCAGTGAGCTCGCCTTTCCGGGGTTCACCCGCACGAACTTGTCGCCGAGGATGCCCTCGCTTGCGAGCGCCACCACCGAGTCGGTCGGAAGCTGCACGTTCCCCTGGATCTCGAGCTCCACGCGGGCCTGGCTGCCGTCGAGATCCACCCGGCTCACCGCTCCGACCGGGACGCCCGCGATGCGGATGGGGGTCGTCGAATACACCCCCTCGGCCGAGGGAAAGACCGCTACCACATGGTAGGTGCCTGACACCCCCTCGGGTCGATCGTTGGTCATCACCACACCCACGATCACCAGCCCGATCGCGGCGAGCGCGAGCAGACCGACCAGGAACTCATTCGTGAGACGACGCACCGCCGCTACTTACCCCGGCGCACGCCGGTGTCAGGCGCACGGCGCACAATCGGCGAACGTCTGCCCGATGGATCCTCCGCTGGCCGAGCGCGCCGTCGTCTCTCGATCCTGCCCATCTGCGCCCCGCGGTTCTTTCGGGTGGGGCCTGGGTTAGCCTCTCACGTGCGCTCGCTGCCCGCCCTCCTGCTCCTCGCCCTCGCGGTCCCCGCACAGGCAGCGCCGTTCAGCCCCTCGCTCCGCTGGCAGGTGATCGAGACCGACCACTTCCGCATCACCTTCCACGTCCCGGGAACGGACAAGGACGGTTCTCCCAGGGCGGGCAGTGACGAGACCCAGCTTGCGCAGGAGATGGCCGTCGACGCCGAGGTCGCCTACGGAAAGCTCACTGCCGAGCTCCACAACACGCCGAAGGCGAAGATCGAGATCGTCCTCGTCGACTGGACCGACGACGCCAACGGCTACGCGTCGATCATCCCCGAGAACCACATCGTCATCTTCGTGACGGCGCCCGAGGCCGACAGCACGCTGTCGCTCTACCGCGACTGGAACGAGGCGATCATCACCCATGAGCTCACGCACATCCTGCACATCGACACCGTGGAGGGACTGCCCGCCGTCGCTCGAGGGGTGCTCGGGCGCATCATCTCGACGCACCAGCTCTCCCCGGGCTGGCTGACGGAAGGGCTCGCGACCTACGAGGAGACGAAGCACACCATCGCCGGGCGGGGGCGGAGCGCGCTCGTGGACATGGTCAAGCGGACGGCGGTGATCGAGGATCGCTTCCCGCCGCTGGGCAACCTCGAGGGCTACCAGCCCGAGCCGCCCGCAGGGAACCTCCGCTACCTGTTCGGCGAGGACTTCGTCCAGTTCGCCGCCGAGCACGCCGCGAAACCCGCTCCCGAGGGGCTGGGCAAGCCCGATGCCTGGACCGACTGGGTGCACCGCTACGGGCGCTCCATCCCGTTCCTGCTGCCTGCGAAAAAGACCTTCGGCCAGAGCTTCGTGAAGCTCTACTTCGAGTGGAAGGAGGCGATGAAGGCGCGGTACCAGGAGCAGACCGACGCGATCCGCGCCGGGGGCCTCACGCCCTACACCGTGATCTCCCCGAAGGACGATGGCTGCGGTGTGCCCAGTTGGTCACCGGACGGCAAGACGCTCGCGTACGCGTGCTCGGATCAGCACCGCGGGAGCAACTTCTGGCTCGTGGATGCCGACGGAACCAACCCTCGGAAGATCCTGAAGAACAAGGCCGCGCGCAGCCTCTCCTGGCGTGCCGACTCCAAGGGCTTCGTGTTCGCGATGGCCCACACGGTGGACCTCTACAACAGCTACGACGACGTCTACCAGTACGACATCGCGAACGACAGCCTGAAGATGCTCACCAATGGAAAGCGGGCGCGCGACCCGGTGTTCACCCCCGACGGCAGCCGCCTGCTCGTGGTGACCAACGAGGCCCAGGACAACGCGGTCAAGTACCTCACGGTGGACGGCGAATTCCGCCCCCTCATCCCCGACGACCACGCCCACACCCAGTACGGCACCCCCGAGTACTCGCCGGACGGCAGCCTGATCGCGATGAGCGTGTGGCGCGACGGCCAGCGGGACCTGTGGATCTACACGGCAGACGGCGCGCCGGTCGAGCGCGTGACGACCGACACCGCGATCGACCGCGACCCAAGCTGGTCCCCGGACGGCCGTTGGCTCTACTTTGCGTCCGACCGGTCGGGCGTTCCCAACATCTACGCCCTCGATCGGGAAGGGCGCGGCATCTTCCAGGTCAGCAACGTCCTGACCGGCGCGTACGGGCCCTCCGTGCACCCCGACGGCACCCGACTGGCCTTCAACGTGTTCACCACCATGGGCTCCGTGGTCGCCGTCATGCCCGTGGATCCCGGCTCGTGGAAGCACGTGGACGATCTCGACGGCGCCATGGCCACCCGCTCCATGGTGTCGGTCCCGAGCCCGATCCTGCCGACGTCTCCCGCCCCACCGCTCGTACCAGATCCGCCGCCCGTGGACCCGCTCGCGCACGCCGACCTGCCCACGCGCCCGTATTCCCCGTGGCGCACGCTCCTGCCGCCGCGGTTCTGGCTGCCCTCGGGCTACCTGACCTCCACCGGGAACGACATCGGGTTCCTCGGGGCGGCGTCGACCTACGGCACCGACGTGCTCGGGTTCATCAACTACTCGGCCTACCTGACCTGGCGTACGGACGCCGCGTTCCTCGGCGGCGGGGCCTCCCTCACGCTCAACCGGTGGCGCCCCGTCTTCGGCGTCTCGTTCGCCGACTACATCGCGAGCTCCTCCACGATCTACAGCGCGACGCCGACCCCGGAGGGGGGCGGCGGCTACCTCCCCTCGGTCGAACCGACAGACACCCGGTATTGGGACCAACGCATCAAGAGCAGCGCGTCGGTGGGCTACCCGCTCGATCCCCACTCCAGCGTGAGCGCCTATTGGTCCGGCTCCCTGCGCACCCCGCGGGACGCGATCCCCGACGGCACCTACCTGCCCGCCCTCCCGACGCGTGGGTTCTTCAGCTCCGTCGGAATCGGCTGGCGCTACTCCAAGGGCCAGTCCTACACCCGCTCGGTCAGCCCCGAGGCAGCGCGCTCCCTCGCGCTCGGCGCAGAGCTCACCCCGTTCTTCCTCGGGAGCTACACCTTCGACGACACCGGCGCCCGCGTAGGCTTCACCCAGGCGCAGGCCACCGTGGAATGGCGCGAGTACGTGACCAATCCGCTCATCCCGAACCAGGTGTTCGCCTGGAAGCTCTCGGGCGGCGCCACGCTCGGCGACCACTTCCGGTATGGCAGCTACCGGCTCGGCGGCTCCTTCTCGGAGACGGGCATCACCGTGGTGCCCGGGGAGTGGCGCATGTTGCGCGGCTACTACCCGGCCTCCGACAGCGGCGAGTGGTACTGGCTCGGCTCGCTCGAAGCCCGGTTCCCGATCTGGAACATCGACCGCGGGCTCGGCACCCTGCCGTTCTTCCTGCGGTACGTGTCCGGCGCACTGTTCGTGGACTCGGGGAATGCGTTCGACGACTTCACGGACACGAGCGCGCTCGGTCAGGTCCTGCTCGGCACCGGCGCGGAGCTCGAACTCTACGCCATCGCCGGGTACGGCGGGGGCTACATCATCCGGGCCGGGTACGGGTTCGCACCCCGCGGCGACGGCATCCCGATCGGGGATCTCGGCGGCGCCTACCTCTCCTTCGGGGCGAGCTTTTGAAGTCGGTCCATGCTGCCTGAGTCGTCCGCCGGGTCCACCCACCGCGACGACGAACTGGTGTTCAACTGCCGGCTCGTCGAGCCCATGTTGCGCTACTTCGAAGGCCGCTTCGGCAACCTGACGCTCGAAGCCCTGGTGCACGGCACCGACACCCCGCTCAAGCTGCTCCGTGACCCCGAACAGTGGCTCTCCACCCGCCAACTGCTGCGGCTGAGCCTCGCGATGGTGGACCACAGCGGCGACCCGATGATCACCTACCGCGCAGGCCTGGAGCTCCTGCATCCGCGCGTGCTCGGCACCACCTGGCACCTCATGCGTGCGCTCGGCGGGCCCGGGCTGGTGTACGCGCGCATGACCGAGTTCGCGGATCTCTCCAGGATCACCCGCTGGAAACGCGTGGAGAGCAGCGATCGCCACGCCGTCATGCAGTTCGAGGTCGAGAAGGGGCACCGCGACCACCCGCTCTTCTGCCTGAACCGCCAGGGCGCGCTCACCGGCATCCCCCGCGTGTTCGACATGCCCCTCGCCCGGCTCACGCACACCGCGTGCATCCACCAGGGCGCGGCCTGCTGCGAGTACCGGGTGGAGTGGATCCCTCCGCCGCTCGGGCAGGGGCTGTTGCCGTGGCTCGCGGGCGGGGCGGTGGCGGTCACCACCGTGCTCACCCTGCTCCCCGCTGTTTCAGCGGCGACAGCGTTGGGGAGCGGGCTCGTGACCATCGCCCTGCTCGGGGCGCAGATCCGGCTCCTGAACGGCCGCAACAGCAGAGCGCTCAACGACCAACAGGACCAACTCACGGCTGCGCGCACCCTGCTCGACGCCAACCTTGCCCGGAACCGGGAGCGCCTCCTGCTCGAGTCGGTGGACCAGTTGACCCGTCGCGAGGTCGACAGCGCGCGGCTGGTCAACACGGCGCTCAACGCGGTGCGCAACACGCTCGGGTATGACCGCGCCATGTTCCTGAAGGTGGACCAACAGACGCAGCGCCTCGCGTTCAGCGGGGGCGTCGGCATCGACCCCGAGGCGCTCTCGGTCCTGGGCTCGCTCTCGCTGCAGGCAAACGCCGCGCGCGAGGACGAATTCCTCTTCGCGAACATCCTCCGCAGCGAGACCGGCGTATTGGTGGCCGACGTGGCCGAGTTCCGGGCGCACGTGAACGCCCAGAGCCGCGCCCTGC
The DNA here is from genome assembly GCA_903875225.1 of uncultured Pseudomonadota bacterium. GTDB lineage: Bacteria > Myxococcota_A > UBA796 > UBA796 > SXON01 > CAIUMM01. The sequence continues at coordinate 69,640 of CAIQVJ010000019.1, read as the reverse complement.
TCGACCAGCTCGGCAGCCACGCGTTCATCGCCGTGCCGGTGCGCGGCCCGGACGGCCCGCTCGGGCTCCTGGTCGTGGACCAGATCGACGCCGACCGCTCGCTCGGCGCGCGCGACCACCAGATGCTGCAGCAGGTCGGCAACCTCGTGGGACTCGCGCTCGCGAGCGCCAACCTCGTCGAGAGCCTCCGCAAGGAGCGCCAGGTGCTCCAGACAGCGCTCCTGCTCAACCAGAAGATCTCCCAGTACCTGCCGCGCTCGGTCGTCGAGAGCATCAGCGTGGAGCCCGAAGCCGCCCTCCGGCTCGGCGGGATGCGCCGAAAAGCGGCGGTGTTGTTCTCCGACATCGTCGGGTTCACCCCGTGGGCCGAGCGCGTGGAGCCAGAGAACGCGGTCACGTTCCTGAACTGGTACTTCGCGGCCATGGACCGGATCGTGGACGAGACCGAGGGCATCCTCGACAAGCGCATCGGCGACGGGATGATGGTCGTGTTCCTGGAGAACGAGGGCCAGGACTCTCCCGCGCGCCGGGCCCTGCGCTGCGGCTTGCGGATGCAGGCGATGGTCCGCTCGATGAACCTCGATCCGGGCCGACCGCGGGCGGAAGCGTTCGGGGTGCGGGTAGGCGTCTCCTACGGCGAGCCGGTTGCAGGCAATCTCGGGTCGGCCCAACGCATGGAGTACACGTTGATTGGGGACACGGTGAACGTCGCCAGTCGGTTGGAGGGGCGAGCCGAGCCGGGCACCGTGCTCGCAACGGGCCAGGCCCTGCAGGCGGCGGGGCCGGGCATACGCGCGGAGGCGCGCGGAGAGCTGGTGGTGAAGGGGAGGACCCAGGCCGTCGTGGCGTGGGAGATCCTGGAGGTGGACGACACGCCCGAACCCTGACCTCCGGCTGTCGCCTCCCTGGACCCGGGCCAGGATCAGCGAAAGGGGGTGAAGCCTCCCTCCCTCACCGCGGATCCGGGACGACAGCCATGTTGTCCTCTTCATGGCACTCGTCCAACACAGCCGCGGGGTCGGTCACGATCCGGACCTCGCCGAGATCAAAGATCGAGTCCGGGACGGTCAGGAGGATGCCCTCGGTGGTGACCCCGGGCTCGATCGGCAGCACAGCCGTCTCAGACACGACCGTGTCACCCGCCTGGAGTTGGAACACCGACTCTGGCGAGGCGGCGGGACCGGTGTTGGTGACCTGGACGTGGATCTCGACGGTGCCGGCGCAGGTGTCCGCGCAGACACTGGCGACCAGCGGAGTCAGGTTCACGCCTGCAGGATCGGCCGCCGGCCGCGCGTGGAACACGTTGTAGGCCCACGACGGCGGGTTGGTCTCACCGCGGGGGATCTGCCCGGCGGGGCCGATGTTGCTGATCTGGAAGTCGCGCTCAGGCCAGGAGGGGCCGGCGGCGGGCCACGTGTCGTCGACCTGGTGCAGGATGGTGACGGAGGGGAGGGGCCCATCGCGCGGCGTGCCCCCAGGGATCAAAAGCTCGGCGTGGCCGTCGTTGTCGATGTCGGCGGCGAAGGGGGACCAGGTGCTCACGTTGGCGATTGGGAGTTCGTAGAGGACGGCGCCGGTCCGTCCGTCGAGGACGCGGAGGAGGTCGCGATCTCCGGCTCTCCATCGCCGTCAAAGTCGGCCACGACCGGAGGGCTCGCATCCGTAGCAGACGCGCCAAGATGAACGGTGTTGATCTCCGTCCCGTCACTGTCCACGAGTTTCCAACCGTCTCGAATGAACAGGAACTCGGGCAACTCGTCGGTGTCTGCCTGAACCGCAACTGCGTAGCTGTCCTCCCAGTTCCCTGACGCCTCCCAGACCCGGGCTCCCGCCGCATTGAGAAGCGATCCACGAGTGGCGATTTCCATGGTGCCATCGCCATCGGCGTCGGCGATCGCAGTCGAAAAAAGGAACCAACTCTCGCTCTCATCAAACCCGTCGAGCTGGCCAACCTGCTCACCCGACGCCAGGTCGAACACTGCGTCGTAATGGATCAACACCGGACGGCCGTCCGCTCCAATGTCACCCACGGCCTCGGTCTGGCCCGTCCACTCGTCGGTCGTCGACCCGCCGGCCGGCCGGGTCACGCCCGCCACAGGTTACCGATCCACGGTGCTCCTCGCCCTCCTGCCCCTCACCTCCGCCGCCGATCATCCGGAGATCGGGGCCTACGATCGCTACCGGGTCGAGGTCCCCGACCTGCCCGACGCCGAGGCCACGAGCGAGACCGCGAGCGTGCTGCTCGCTCCGCCGGACGACCTGCCCTGGACCGTCGAGGAGGCCCCGAGCCTGGACGAGGACCCGCTGCCTGGCGACGATCCCGGCACCTACGACGCGATCGAGGGGATCGACGCGCTCGCGGCGCGGCCGTGGCGCGAGGCGGGCATCGACGGCACCGGCATCAAGATCGCCGTGTTCGACTCCCAGTTCTACAACGCCGAACTGTGGGCCGACGAGCTGGGAGACTACCAGACCAACGACTGCCAGGCACACACCGGCTGCGACGTGCCCATCGACAGCATCCACCCCGACTACAGCTTCGAGGAGGGCAGCCACGGCGTCGCCTGCGCCGAGGTGATCCACGACATCGCCCCCGGGGCCGAGCTGCACCTCGTTCGGGTGAACGGCACCACGACCCTGGAGAACGCTGCAGCATGGGCCGAGCGCAACCAGATCGACGTGGTCAGCCTGTCGATGAGCTTCTTCTCGAACAGCTTCTACGATGGCGAGGGCCTGCCGAGCACGCTCGCCTCCCAGATGGCCGGCGCGGGCGTGCAGCTCGTGAACTCAGCCGGAAACTATGCGTACGAGCACTGGGACGGCGACTTCTACGACCCCGATGACGACGGCGACATGGACTTCCCCTGGGGCTCCAGCTACCTGCCGATGTACTACGGGGGCGGCGAGCAGACGGCCGTGGTCTCCTGGGACCAGTTCCGCACCTGCGGCGACACCGATCTCGACGCCTGGGTCTACGACGACCAGGGCCGCGTCGTGGGGCGGAGCGAGAGCAACCAGCCCAACGGCGAGAGCTGCTCGCCCGTGGAGCGGGTGGGCTTCCATGCCGACAAGGAGGGCTGGTACTACCTGAAGATCATCCGCAGGGCCGGGGACAGCCGTACACGCGTCGCCATCTTCGCGCGGGAGGGGCGGGCCTACCAGACCACGCCCGGCAGCATCGCCGATCCGGGGTCCAGCGCTTCGAGCTTCACGGTCGGAGCCGTGCGGGCCATCGACTACATGCAGAACCCGGTGGAGGGCTTCAGCTCGGTCGGGCCGACCCAGGGCGGGCTCGCCAAACCCGACATCGCCGGGCCGGACGGGCTGACCACCGCGGTGTTCGGCGCGTACGGGTTCTACGGGACGAGCGCATCCACCCCCGCCGTGGCCGCCACGATCGCGCTCGTCATGCAGGCCGAGGGGCTCGACTCCCACGACGCCGCCGCCCGGCTCGCGGGGAACGCCCAGACCGACCACCGGGTGTACACCGAGTGGGACGGCGAGCTTGGCGCAGGAAAGGCCCGCCTGTGGTCGCTGGACACCGTTCGGGCCGGCTGCTCCACGCTCCCCGGATCGTCTGGACCCGACGCCCCTTCGCTCGGCGTGGCTGCCGGGGTATGGTGCATGTTCATGAGTCGGAGAAGACGGTGAAGACGCTTCGGTACCCCCTGGCCCTGCTCCCCCTCGTCCTGCTGGGGCTCCCGACCGCCGGCTGTCACGTGTTCGGGAAGCTGGACATCAAGTGCACGCAGGGCATGGCCTGCGCCACGGCGGGCGATGCCGACACCGATGCCGACACCGATGCGGACACCGATGCCGACACAGACGCCGACACGGACACCGACACCGACAGCGACACGCAGATCGAGCTGCCGACACAGGGCTACGCCGTCAGCTACTCCACCGGGAGCACCGGCACCGCCGTGGTCTACGAACCCGACGGCTCCGAGCGCCGCCGCTGGTCCGGCTACAACCCCATGACCGGCCCCATCGCCTTCGACGCTTCGAGCGACACCGCCTACATCTTCCAGGCAAACGAGGTCGTGGAGCTGCAGTCCGACGGGTCCTCCAGCAGCGGCAGCCTGGACTACAACCAGACCTTCGACGCCGACGCCGCCTCGGGCTCCATCTGGATCGACTACGGCACCGACGTCGGGATCTACGACATCGCGCGTGGCACCTCCGCCTACCCGTTCAACAACACGCTGACCGACTCCCGCGGACTCGTGGTGAAGAACGGGGTCGCCTACGTCGTCGACAACAACTCCGGCGGGCCCGACGCCTACCGCTGCGACACCGCGGGCAACTGCACGCTGCTCTACCAGGACTTCGACACCACGGCGGCGCGGGGCCGGAACGTGTTCGTGGGCCCCGCCGACGAGCCCTACGGGTGCACCGGCGCAGGTGCGGTGTACGCGTTGCGTGAGCTGGCGTCGGGGAGCACCACCCCGGCGGCGTTCTACGACGGGATCTCGCTCACCGACGTGACCGACTGCGGCTGGGACGCCGGGTCGAGCGAGTTCCTGCTGTTCTCCCCCACCAACGGGGTCATCCGGATGAAGGAAGACAGCACCGGGAGCGTGGCCACGAAGATCCTGACCGGATCCTCCGGCGCGCGGGCGCATTTCTACAGCGAATAGACCGGAGCGGCCATGAACGCCAGGAATGCCCAGACCCTCACGCTCCTCCTGCTCGTGGGGTGCAAGGGGTGCAAGGAGGAGACGACCCCACCCACCGACCTGACCGCTGTGAGCAACGCGGCCGTCGGGGTCTACGCTGGCGAGGCGCTCGGCGTGGAGTCGACAGCCGTGCCGGTCTACGCGGTGAACGCGCTGGGCGCTGTCGTGGCCGCCACGGACCTCGCGGTGGACGGCGGGACCTTGAGCGTCGACGCGCTCGGCTGGGGCACGGTGGCGCTGGACGCGACCGGACCGATCACGGCCTCTGCAGCCGGCACGAGCGCGACCGGGGCCGGCTGGGTGACAGCCGCGAACGTTCCGGCGTTCGAGCTACCCGGCTACGCGCTCGGGTCGCTCGTCCCTCCCGATCACGTCGCCGTCGCGGGTGACGGCGCGGCCTGGGTGAGCGCCGGGACCGTGTGGTGGGCCAGCAGCACGCAGCCAGCCGTGATCGTCGCAGTGCTCCCCGACGCCCCGGCGACGATCCAGGCCGTCCAGCTCGACGCCGACGGGGTGACCGATCTGGTGGCCTGGAGCCCGACGAGCGTGGTGCTCCTGCGCGGGCGGGACGGCGGGGGCCTCACCTGGGGCGCCGGCTGGACGACAACGCACACCATCGTCGGGTGCGACGTGCAGGATCTCGACGGCGACAAGCTCCCGGACGTGCAGATCGCCGTGAGCGACGGCGCAGCGACGAACGTGTCGTGGATGCTCAACACCGGCACCGCCTGGGAGCTCGGGGACTGGCTCACCGTGGACTTCGTGGCGATGGGGATCGCGGGCGAGGACTACACGGGAGACGGCTCGGTGGAGGTGAGCATGCTCGACGAGAGCGGGCTCCTGGAGCGATATGCCCGGTATGACGCCGGGTGGTCACCTGCCTCGTCGAGCGATCTTCAGCTCGGGTTGGCGCCCGGAACGCGGATGTACCCCTCGACGGACCTCGACCAGGACGGTGCCAGGGAGATCGTCGCGGTCGGGCCCGAGAGCGACGGCACGGGCTGGCAGGCGATCGCCGTCACCGCCGGCGCTTCCACGACCCTGAGCTACAACTTCTACCCGGGCTCCACCGAACTGCCCGACGCGCTGGACCTCGCGATCGGGGACCTCTCGGGCGACGGGCTGCCCGATCTGGTGCTCTCGAGCGACGCCGGTCTCGAGCGCATCGCCTGGAACGCGGACACCCCCGGCTTCGAGGCGATCCCCTCCCCGGGCTTTCCTTCGGGCCACGGCGTCGGCATGGGCGACATGACCGGAGACTCCGTGCAGGACGTGCTGCTCGGCGACGCAGAGTACGTGCTCACGGTCGCCGGGGAGCGCCAGGAGGATGACCCCGAGACCGCGATGCACGAGGCGTGGCGGGTCGCACCCTCCGGATTTTCTGCGTACGCCATGGCTGTCGAAGGAACCCCCGTCGTCCAGGACCTGGATGGCGACGGGCAGGTCGACCTGCTCTCGTTCACCCAGTCCGGGTCCGGACTGGATCTGCAGACCTGGAGGTCCTACCCGGCGACCACCGACGCCGCGGCGGGGTGGACCCGGGCCGGCACGATGCTGCTCTCCGCGGCGGCCGACGCGATCGACGTGAAGGTGTGCGGGCAGACGGCCTGGGCGCTCTATGCCGAGAACGGGATCGGCTGGCTCCGCGGCTATGCGCTCGACGCCGATGGCGTCCCGACCACGCTCCAGGCCAGCGTGAGCGCCACCGGGATCGGGCTCCTGTGTGGGCCGTTCGACGACGATGCGGGCTCGGTCGTCGCGGTGGTCGTCGACGACGTGAACGCCACGCTGGTGACCGACACCGGGGACATGACCGCGATCGCGTCCTCCACCGCCGGCACCTTCACGAGCGCGGACCTGGACGGCGACGGGCTGCGCTCCCTCGTCGGCGATCCCAACCGTGCGACCATGCTCGTCACGGACTTCGACGGCGACGGGACCGAGGAGATCGTGAGCTCGTTCGACGACGCCATCGGCATCTCCGACCTGCGGCCGAGCTTCGGCGGGGACCTGTCGCTCCAGGATGCTGACGGCGACGGGGTCGCGGACATCGTGCTCCAGAAGGACTGGACCGTGTGGGTGTACCGCGTCATCGAAGGCGAGCTCACCCCTCCGGTCGTGTTCCACACCACCCGCGCGGTGCGCGGTCCGGCGTTCTTCGCCGATGTCAGCGGCGACAGCGTCCCCGATCTCCTGATGCTCGCGAGCGACGACGACCCGCAGTGGTCCGGCTCCCTGTTCGATCTGGCCGGCGAGTAGCTCCAGCCAACAGCCCCCCTTGACGGGCGCTGACGTCCGTCACTGACGGTGGTCATTGTCCGACGCCGCGCGCGGACACCCGGATCATCGAGGTTCCTCCATCGGCACAGGCCGTGCTCCGGGTCTCGGGACCCCCAGGAGCTCCCCATGTACGCCTCTCACTCCCCTTCCCGATTCCCCACCCCGCTGCCGATCGACCCGTGGTGGAACGTGTTCCTGCCCGCCATGATGGGCGAGCGCATGTTCGTCACCCACGCCGTGGAGCGCATCCTGGCCGAGGGCGCCGACGGAGACACGCTCGCCGTGTGCGCCCGCGCGCTGTTCGTCTGCGGCGAGGTCTTCCGTGCGGAGCGCCTGGCCTCCGAGGCAGTGCGGTCGGGCGGCGTCGAGGCGGACCGCCTGGCCGTGCTCTACAAGGTGGACGGGCGCCGTCGGGCACCCGCGCTGGCCGCCGCGACCAGCCGAAAGGGCCTCCGCGCAGAGATCTGGTGCGACGTGGCGGGCCGGGCGTTGCTGGAGGGCGACCTCGCGGGCGCAGACGAGGCGATCGTCATGGCGGAGGCGGCCCTGTCCGAGCACGCCGAGACCCAGCGCTGGCGCCGCTTCCTCGGCGAGGCGGCCGACCCCGTGGCGTGTCTGCAGTCGGCGGCGCGCACCCCGCCCCGGACGCCCGAGGCCGCGCCGATGCGCGACGCCTACGCCCTGCTCGCCACACGCCGGAACGGCTTCGTGAGCACCGAGCGCTGGCAGCGCCGGCACGTCGCGGAGGGCTTCGACACCTTCCGCGGCTCTGCGCTGGATCGGCTGCGGGAAGCGGGAGTCCCCCGCGCCCGACTCTTCGGGGAGCGGGAGCTCGCGACGTGTCCCGCGGCAGACCCCCGCCCCGACCTCGAGATGCTCGCCGACCAGACGGTCTCCCTGGTCGGTCAGGGGCGCCCCGCCCAGGCTGCCACGCGAGCGCTCCTCGCTGAGTCTCGGCGGTTCACACCGAGCGTCGTCCAGGCGACCGCGCGGTGCTGCGCAGGGCTCGCAGGGCGTGACCCCGCGCTCGTTCCGGACACGCTCGATGCGCTGGAGCGCCTCTTGCCGCACGACCCGCAACGGTGGACCCCCTGGGTCGCGCTCCTCGGTCGCCAGTCACGTCCCGAGCGGTCGATCCGGTTCGCACGTACGCTGCTCAGCACGCCGGGAACGCCCGCAGGCGCCTTCCTGCTCGCCCACGACACGCTGCGGCTGTGCGGCGAGCACGAGGAGGCGCGCGCGTTCGCCGTGAACGCCGAAGACCGTCCCGGCCTGCGCGACGTCACCCGGATCGCGATCGCCGCCCGTCCGGAGGACCCGCCGCGCGGGTTGCCCCCGCTGTAGCGCCGCCGCGCGGCACCTGCTCGGGGCAGCGCTCACACCGCTGCGGGGCGAGCCCACTGCTCCGCGACGATCGCCCGCGCGGTCGCCCCGTCGGCCACCCGCTCCGCGTCGGCGCGGAGTTGCCGCTCTGCGAGCACCGGGTGGGTGACGTAGAGGTACATCTTCACGCCCGTGGCCCGGTCGACAGCTACGTAGTGCCCCGGGCCCACGTTCGGCAGCGCGCCGTTCTCGAGCCCCACCTCCCGCGTGCGCTCGGCATCCGCCCGGAGCAGGCCCTTCGGGTCGAGCGTGAAGATCGTCGCCGGGCCCATCGCCGCGAGCGCCGCGTCCCACGCCGAGGCGAACGGCCAATGCGGCTCGCGATCCGCCGAGCTCATGCGTCCGGCGCGAGGCGGATCAGGTGGATGACGAGCGCGACGAGCGTGACGACGCTGCCGAGACCGACGAACAAGGCGTAGGACATGAAAGCCTCGTATCCCGGGTCATTCGCCGGCGTCGGGCGAGTCTGGCGGGGCCGAGGGGCCTGACGGGGCCGGGCGGTCGGGCAGATCGGAGTGCGCCGCCCGGATGCGCTCCCGCAGGTGGCCAGGACCGAGGTCGGCGACGTCCCGCGCGCGAGACCGCAGCGCGAGGTTCTGGGCGATGTGGAACAGGAGCAGCGTGCCCACCAGGAGTCGGACCGCGACATCGCCCTCCATGCGCGGAAAGCCCCGGACGTAGATGAGTACCGCGGCGCCGAGGTTCAGGGCGTTCACGAGCCAGAAGACCGGCGCCACACGCAAGAACCGGGGAAGGACGAGCCGGTTGACCGCGAACAGCAGCGCCAGGGCCAGCAGCTCCGGCGGGATCACGGCGACGCCTCGGGCGCGGCCTCGATCGCGACATTGTCCAGGAGGCGAACGTTCCCGTACCGCGCGGTCACGATCACGCGGGCGCTCCGATCCACCGGGAGCCCGTCGGGAAGGGGCTCGAGCGACTCTGAGTCGACGATCGCGAGGTAGTCGAGCTTGTCGGAGTCCACCATGGCGACACCCAGGGCGAGGCGCTCTCCCGCCGGGAGGTGCGCCGGTGCATCCCGAACCGCGAACAGCGCACGGTGCAGGCACCGGGCACGAACACGCTGCTCGGGGGTGAGGTAGACGTTCCTGGACGAAAGCGCCAGGCCATCGTCGTCGCGGACGAGCGGGCCGGAGAGGATGCGGATGGGCAGGGCCAGATCCCGCGTCATCGAGCGGATCACGGTGAGCTGCTGGAAGTCCTTCTCCCCGAAGCAGCCGACGGTGGGCTGCACGACGCCGAAGAGCCTGGACACGACCGTGGAGACCCCCGCGAAGTGGCCCGGCCGCTCAGCGCCCTCCCAGCGCGAGGTCACGCCGCTCACGATCACCTGCGTGCGGAACGTCGCGGGGTAGAAGCCCTCGGGGATGAACAGGAAGTCCACCCCGGCCGCCTCGCACTTCGTCGCGTCACCGATCAGGTCGCGCGGGTACCGGGCGAGATCGTCCGTCGGCGCGAACTGCAGCGGGTTCACGTAGATGCTCACCACCAGGTGCTCACACAAGGGGCGCGTGAGCTCCATGAGCGAGGTGTGCCCCCGGTGCAGGTATCCCATGGTCGGCACGAACCCGACCTCGTGGCCGCGCAACGATTGGCCCAGCGCCTGCATCTCGGCGACGTCGCGGATGATTCTCATGGCAACTCGCTCAATAGCTGTGGGCTGCGGTGGGGAAGGCGCCGCTCTTGACGTCGGCGACGTAGCGCCCGACCGCGCCGGTGATCGTCGCTTCGAGGTTCGCGTACCGGAGCAGGAATTTGGGGGAAAAGCGCTGGTCCATGCCGAGCATGTCCGTGCACACCAGGACCTGCCCGTCGCACGCCGCCCCGGCCCCGATCCCGATGGTGGGGATCCCCAGCTCACGGGTGATCTGGGCGGCGAGCGCGGCGGGCACCATCTCCAGCACGATCGCGAAGGCGCCGGCCTCGGCGACGGCGCGCGCGTCGGCCAGGATCCGGTCAGCGTTCTCCTGGTCCCTGCCCTGGACCCGGAACCCACCGAACGCGTTCACCGACTGGGGCGTGAGCCCGACGTGTCCCACCACCGGGATGCCCGCATCCACGATGGCGCGGATGGCCGGTGCAGAGCGCACACCGCCCTCCAGCTTCACGCTCTGGGCCTTGCCCTTCCGCACGAGCGTACCGGCCGTCCGCATCGCCTGCGCCACGCCTACCTGGTAGCTCATGAACGGCATGTCCACGGTGAGGTGCGCGCGCTCCAGGCCCGCTGCCACGCAACGCCCGTGGTAGGCCATCTCCCCGACCGTGACCGACAGGGTGTCCTGGCCACCCTGCACGACCATTCCGAGGGAGTCGCCCACGAGCACCATGTCCACGCCGGCGACGTCGACGAGGCGCGCCATCTGCGCGTCGTATGCGGTCACCATCACGATTCGGTCTACCGTCTGGCCGGCGGTCTTCCGGCGAAGCAGGTCGGGTGCGGTCAAGCGGGACAAGGGCGTTCCGGGAGGAGCGGGGGGCTAACCGGAAACCGTCGCGGCATCCGCAGGCGGGGTCAGGCAAACGGCGGTTTCGACGACACGTCGGAGCCTTTCACCCTCGCGCCGACTCCCAGCAGCGCGAATGCCCCGATCACCACCCCCAGCCAGAGCGTCGCCAGCCGGATGAGCAGGGCGCTGGCGAGCGCGCTCCCGGGGTCCAGGCCGAGCACGAGCCGCTTGGGGAGCTCGACCAGAACACCGTCTGCGATGCCGAGCCCGCCGGGCGAGGCCCCGCCAGACACCGTTGCGAACGCGTAGAGGAACGTGCTCACCCCCAGCGTGGGAGAGGCCCCGAACCCCTTCAGGACGAGCCAGTACCCTACACACTCGCCCCCCCAGGCCACCATGCTCACCAGCACCGTGACCACCAGCGGTACCGGTGCGACGCAGATCCGCATGGCCGTGTACATCTCGATCAGGCGGGCAGCGAGGCGCTCGAGCGGGCGCACCCGGCCGAGCGCGTTCAGGATCGCCAGCGAGAGCCGCTGGCTGGAGAGCACTGCGAGCCCCCCGATCGTGAGCGCGATCGGGATGAACACGTACTGCGCCCGGTCCCCCGCGTACGTGCTGACGGAGATCGCCGCAAGCACGAGCGCCGCGATGCCGTCCGTCAGGCGCTCCGTGATCAGCGCGGGGATGGTCTGCACCATCGGCGTCCCGGTGCGCTCCCGCACGAGCCATGGCTTGAGCAGCTCCCCCACCTTTCCAGGCGAGAGCACCATGGCGAGCCCCGACCCGAAGATCCAGGCGTCCTCCTTCCACGGGATGCGCACGCCCAGCCGTCCGAGCAGGTAGTGCCACTTCCAGAATCGCAGCGAATAGTTGAGCAACGTGAGCAGGATCGCCGGGACGTAGAACAGCCAGGAAAAGCGCTCCAGCGCGTCTGCCACGGCGTCGATGCCCACCCACACGCTGTACCCGACGTACATGAGGGCAGCGAGCGCCACGCCCCACACGAGCCACCGACGAAAGCGGAGGATGAGGTCGTTCGCCGAGGCGGGCTCGGGCGGGGCGTGCCCGCGGGCGGAGATCGGGTCTACGGGCGTCAACGGGAGTCCAGGGGCAGGGTGGGCATATCGCCGCACCGCGAGTAACCGACCCGACCGGTTCGGATTACTCCACCGGGCCCAATGCCCGGATACCGTATCAGCTCGCGCACCCACGGGACCATCGAGGTGCCGGCGTCCAACTGGCTCGTCGCGCTCGGCCAGGGCCTCGAGCAGCTCGGTGTCGTCGCCAACATGGACAGGATCGCGTGTGAGTCCATGCCAAATGGAACCATCCTGGTGCGCGACGTGCGGACAGGCGCCGGATTCATCGTCCAGCCGCTCGACGGGAGTGTCACCGCGGATGCAGAGGCCGAGGAGATCTTCGCGGCGCCCGAGGACACCGACGACGAGGCGACCGCGCAGGAGCGCCGGATCCTGCCCCTGGTCGAGTCCGTCTTGAAGGCAGCCTCCCGGGGCTCCGCCGTTCAGCTCGCCCTGGAAGCCGCCACCCAGCTGGTCCCCGCCGAGAGCGGAGCGGTGCTGCTCACCGAGCGTGGCGGTGCGATGACGTTCGCTGGCGCCTTCGGGCCCGAGGCGCACAAGCTCAGGGAGATCGCCATCCCCGCCGGCACGGGCTTCGCGGGCTTCTGCGTCATGCGCCGCGCCGCGCTCTCCATCAAGGAGCCGTACGAAGACGCCCGGTTCTGCCGGGCGATCGACGACATCACGGGCTACCGCACCCGTAGCCTGCTCGTGGTCCCCATCGCAGTGGAACGACGCATCTTCGGTGCCTTCGAGCTTATCAATGCGGAGTCGCCGGCCGGATTCGACGACGGCGCGATGGCGCTCCTGTCGCGGGTGAGCCAGGCCCTGGCGACGCGCCTCGGGGCATCCGGGCCGGTCCAGGGGTGATTTCCGAACCGTTGGAGGCGATCCTCGCCTCCATCCCCCTGCCCCTCGCGGCCGCCGGGCTCGCAGGCCTTGATCCTGCCTCCTGGCGCCCGATGGCGCTCGCTCGCACGGTCGGGATCGTGTTGGCCTGGACACAGGTGGGTGCGATGGCCCTGCTGGCGACGGGGACGCTCACCGCCTGGACGATCATGGCATGGTGGGCGCTCGGGGGCGTCGCCTGGGCCGGTACACGCGCGCTGTGGGCTTCCCGGGCCCTCCCCTGGCGCCGGGAGCTACCCGACCACGCGGGGGCGCTCCTCGGCTGGGGGCTGGTGGTGCTCCTTGCCGCGGGGCTCCTGGCCATGGCGGCCGTGCCTCCCTGGTACCGCGACGAGATGGTCTACCACCTCGCCCTACCCCAGCAATTCGCCGCAGCCCACGGGTACGTCCGGCCCGACGACAACATCTTCGCCAGCTTCCCGCTCGGTTGGGAGAGCATCGTCGCCGCGAGCATGTCCGCCGGCCTGCACAACCCGCGTGCGCTCGGGGTGTGGGTGACGCTCGCCGATGCCCTGGCCATCGCAGGGATCGCATCCCGGCTCGGCGCAACGCCCGCGGGCCGGGCGACCGCTGCCGCCAGCTTCCTCCTGATCCCGACCGTGTGCGAGTTCGGAGCATCGGCCTACGTGGAGCCCTGGCTCCTGCTCGTCACCCTCCTCGGGTTGGACGCCGCTCTCGCCGCCCGCGTGGCCGACGCGCGGCCGAGCGTCGGCGTGGAGGCCGGCGTATGGGCCGGGTTCGCGGCCTCCGCCAAGTACCCTGGCCTGGTCATCGCCCTCGGGCTCCTGGCGGTGCTGCCGTCCCCGCGTTCGCGGCTGCGTGCGCTCGCCCCGCTGGTCGTCTTCGGCTCCCCCTTCTACCTCCGGAACCTGGTCCAGCGCGGCAACCCGGTCTTCCCACTCGGCTGGGACCTGTTCGGAGGGGAGGGCTGGGACACCGTGCGGGCCTGGGCCTACCACGAGACGCTCAGCCACTACGGCTCCGGTCGCACCCCCGGCGACCTCGCCCTCCTGATCCCGAGGTTGTTCACCACCCGCGACATGCACGGGACCTTCCAGGGCTCGGTCGGGCCGGTCCTCCTGCTCGGCATTCTCGGGCTGCGCCGTCACCGGGCCCTCGTCGCGGCCGCCCTCGGCTGGACGCTCTGGTGGGCGCTCACCGTCGAGCAGGTACGTTTCTGGCTGCCCGCAGGAGCGCTGCTCGCAGTCGGGGTCGGGCTGCTCGCCACCGGGTTGGCGAGGAGCGCCTCGGTCCTGCTGCTCGGGGTGCTGTGGGCCTGGGGTCCGGTCTCGGACCTCTGGAGGTTCCAGCTCACCGGCGATTGGTGGACCGGCGCGGTGACCCGCGAGCAACTCCAGGACCACCTGCTGCCAGAATCCGCCAGGGTCTATCGGGAACTTCCGGACCTCGTGCCTCCGGACGGCAGGGTCTGGCTGGTGTGGATGCGCGCGTACTCCTGGGATTTTCCCCGCGACTACCGTCTCGACTGCGTGTTCGAGGGCTGGCGACTGGAACGTGCCCTCGACGCCGACGCCGTCCCCACGGACGTCACGCACCTGCTGGTGAACGAGCGCTTCTTCCTGCACGGAACCAGCGCAGACTGGACCGACACGGACAGGCTGGCAGCGGGTCGCACGGCACGACTCGCCGAACGCTGGCGAGCCTGGATCGCCGAGGGTCGGATCATCGAGGTCAAACGCTGGGGGCAGGTGGTGCTCTACCGAACCGTGAACGGATAGCCCCGATGCTACGGGCTATGCTCCCGCGGAGGTGTGCGTGGTCTGGATCCTCTTCTGGCTGCAGCTGAGCAAGAGCTTCGCCAGCCCTGCGTCCAGGGCACAAGCGCTCGCCGAGCGAGCACATGCGAAGGCGGACGAGGACCCGCTGAAGGCCTATCGACTCGCGGGGAAGGCCCTGCAGGCAGACCCCACGAACATCGAGGCCCACTACGTGCGCGGGTCCGCCGGGTTCACGATCGCCGACCGCCTGAGCGACTCCGCGATCGCCGGCATGGCGCGCTCGCTCGCGAGGGAGGACCTCGAGTACGTCGCCGCGCATTCCAGGGACCCCTTCGTGCTCGGTCTCGTACGTACGCTGCTCGGCGCCGGGCAGCGCGAGCCGGTGCTCGCGGATCCGAACGTCGAGTGCTCCGCCGAGGCGACCATGGCGTTCAACCTTGCAGAGGCCGCGCTGGGACGCAAGGACTACGCGGCCGCACGGGGGGCCTACGAGCAGGCCGTGACCGGCTGCCCGAGCAACGCCGTGTGGTGGGCCTACTACGGAGACGCCTGGTTCGACGCAGGCGAGTACGGCATCGCACGCGAGAAGTACAATCGAGCCCTGCAGATCGAGCCCTGCTACTGGAGCGCCCTGCGGTTCCGCGGCGACTCCTACATGCGCGAGGGCAACGTCGTCGCCGGCATGACCGACACCCTCACGGCGCTGGCGTGCAACCCCGGCTACGAGATCGGGTGGGGGTACCTCGAATCGACGGTCGGCGTCGCAAACGCCACAGTGGCCCGGGAGGTGGTGTACAGACCGGAGATCGCCGACGTCGCGAGCTCCGATCTGCCTGCGGTGTGGGCCGCCTACTTCGCGGCGCGTGCCGCAGGCCCGAGCGACGACGTCGTGGAGCAGGAGCGGCGGGGCGTGCGCGCGGGCGTGGCCGCCTGGCGAGGCCTCGCCGGACCGCCCGAGTCGAAGCTCTGGGCAGCGATGGAGACGGCGGACCAGAAGGGGCTGCTCGACCCCGCGATCTACATCTGGCTCCTCGACAAGGAGCTGTTGCCTGCCTTTCTCGAGTACCGCAAGGCCCACCTGGGAGACCTCGTCGACTACATCCGCTCGGAGCTCGTGGTCTTCCCGGAAACCCGTCCGTGATCCTGGCCGCCTTCCTGGAGGCCTGCTCCCTCGATCCACGAGCGCTGGACCTGGACGGCGACGGGTTCAACAGCACGGACTGCGACGACGACGACGATGCCGCCTACCCCGGCGCCGCCGAGACGTGTGATGGGGTCGACAACGACTGCGACGGCGTGGTGGACGAAGGGGCCTGTGCGTGGCTGACTGACTCGGATGCTCGCTTCATCATCACGGGCGAGGACGGGCTGGGCCCGTTGCTCGCCACCGGTCAGCTCGACGGCGACAGTTTCGGCGACGTGGTCGTGCAGGCCCGGTTCGGTGACTCGCCCGGCGTGTGCCTCCTGGCTGGTGCGCGCCTCGTCGACGGCGTCGCTGGGTCGCCGGGCGCGACGCCCGCGCTCTCCGACGTCGCCTCCTGCTGGATCGGCGACGGGGACCTCCTGGGCATCGCCGTCACCTCGGCTGCGCCCTTCGGCGAACCGGGCCGCGACGTGGCCTGGGTGCTCTCCACGGGCGACGGGCTCTGCGCCGTGGATCCGTTTGGCGCGGGGCTCACCCTCGAGCAGGCGGGGTACGGTTGCTCGGGGCTCGATCGCTGGACCAGCACCGGCGCCCAGTCCCTGCGGGTCCTGGACTTCCAGACCGCGGACGCCACGACCGCGACCCTGATGGCGTCCACGCCGGATGGGGTCGGGGTGGCCTCGGTCGCGACCCTGCTCGACGGCCCCGGCGGGTTCTGGGCGCTCTCGACGACCGGCACGCCGCCGGGCATCGCCGGGGGAGCAGACGTCGACGGCGACGGCGTCAGCGACATCGTGATCGTACAGCCCCACGACGTCTGGATCGTGTCCTCGGACTTCGGCCTCAGCGTCCCGGTCGACCTGGCGGGCCCCCATCAGACCCGGTCCACCGACCGGCCCTCCATCAACGCCGCGTGCCTGCCCGGCGACATCGACGGCGACGGGCTCCTGGACTGGGGCCTGGTCACCACGGCCGGCCTCGAGCTCTACACGGGGAGCGAGTGGTACACGACCGTCTTCGCTGTGGACGCGGCAGTGGCCGCGGGGGACTTCAACGGAGACGGTGCGGCCGATGTCGCCGTGCACCCGAGCTTCGCCTCCGCCGCGGGCATCCTCCTGGGGCCGCTCACAGCGCAGTCGGGTTCGGTGGCTGCGGAGGTGCAGATCTCGCAGGACTCGGTGACCTTCGCGGCCGGGCTCGCAGCCACCGACGTGGACGCAGACGGGAGGAGCGACCTCTGGATCACCGACCCCGGGGAGAACAGCCTCTCGCGCGACACGGGGGGCAACGCGCCGACCTCGGACGGCACGCTGTACCTGCTGGCGGGATTTCCGATCGACCGACCGGCGCGTTAAGCGCGCCCGGTCGCTGCGGGTGGTCCGCCGGGATCCTCCGGAAGGCCTGAGAACACACCGCGGAACCTGATCCGGCTTGCACCGGCGGAGGAAAGCGCACCATGGCTCCTGCATCCAAGTTTACGACCCCCGGCTCTTCCAGACGTGTCCTGCGGGGCGAGTTGGAGGTGCCGGTACGCGAAGTCACGCTCACCAACGGAGAGCGCCTCGACCTCTACGACACCGCAGGACCGCAGGGAAACGACGTCAGCGTCGGGCTCCCGCCGCTGCGCCGCCCCTGGGTGCAGGCCCGCGGGCACGATCCGGTGTGCAACACGCAGATGCACTACGCACGCAAGGGCATGATCACGCGCGAGATGGAGTTCGTGGCCGTGCGCGAGCAGGTCACTCCGGCGTTCGTACGCGACGAGATCGCCAGCGGGCGCGCGGTCCTGCCCAGCAACGTGAACCATCCCGAGAGCGAGCCGATGGTGATCGGGCGCAACTTCCTCGTGAAGGTGAACGCGAACATCGGCAACAGCGCGGTTTCGAGCTCCATCGACGAGGAGGTCGAGAAGCTGACCTGGTCCGTGAAGTGGGGCGCCGACACGGTGATGGACCTCTCGACGGGCAACAACATCCACCAGACGCGCGAGGCGATCATCCGCAACTCGCCGGTCCCGATCGGCACCGTCCCGATCTACCAGGCGCTGGAGAAGGTGAAGGGCCGGCCGGAGCGGCTGGACCTCTCCGTGTTCCTCGAGACCCTGCACGAGCAGGCGGAGCAGGGCGTCGACTACTTCACCATCCACGCCGGGGTGCGGCTCCGCTACATCCCGATGACAGCCCGGCGGCTCACCGGCATCGTCTCCCGGGGCGGGAGCATCATGGCGAAGTGGTGCCTGCACCACCACAAGGAGAACTTCCTGTACGAGCACTTCGACGAGATCTCCAAGTTGCTGGCCCGGTACGACGTCGCCTACTCGCTGGGCGACGGCCTGCGCCCCGGTTGCATCAAGGATGCGAACGACGAGGCCCAGTTCGCCGAGCTCGCGACGCTCGGTGAGCTCACGAGGGTCGCCTGGGACCGCGACGTGCAGGTGATCATCGAGGGCCCGGGCCATGTACCGATCCACAAGATCAAGGAGAACATGGACGAGCAGCTCCGCCTCTGTCACGGCGCGCCGTTCTACACCCTGGGCCCGTTGACCACGGACATCGCCCCCGGCTACGACCACATCACCAGCGCCATCGGCGCGGCCATCATCGGGAGCCACGGCACCGCGATGCTCTGCTACGTGACCCCCAAGGAGCACCTCGGGCTCCCGGACAAGGAGGACGTGAAGCAGGGCATGATCGCCTACAAGATCGCCGCTCACGCCGCCGACCTCGCAAAGGGCCACCCCGGCGCACAGGATCGGGATGACGCGCTGTCGAAGGCGCGCTTTGAATTCCGCTGGGAGGACCAGTTCAACCTCGCCATGGACCCCGAGATCGCCCGGCAGTACCACGACGCCACGCTGCCCGCCGACGGCGCGAAGACCGCGCACTTCTGCTCGATGTGCGGGCCCAAGTTCTGCTCGATGGAGATCACGCAGCAGATCCGCGCCTCCCTCCAGGAGCCGGAAGAGGGCATGGCGGCCAAGTCCCGGGAATTCGCGGCGCAGGGGGGCGAGATCTACGTGGAGGGCGCCAAGTAGGCGCTACTTCAGGTACAGCCGCCGCTCCAGCTCCCCGCGTTTTTCCTCGGGAATGCCTCGCCGCTCCAGGTCGGCGAGCATCGCCTCGGCGTTCTTCGCCAGCGGCCGGAACCCGCACTCGGGGAACAGTTCAGGCCAGGGCTGGTCCAGCAGGGCCCGTGGGTAGTCCCGGCAGAGGAACGGCCTGGACGCGTAGCTGTCGCACCTGCGCGTGCCCCGGTCGAAGTGCGTGCAGCGGAACACGAAGTGCTGGGCCTGCTGGTCGACCTCGACGAGCTCGAAGCCGTTCACCCAGCGCTGCCACAGCACGAACGCGGACCGGAGCCGGCGGAGTCGGCGCGTGAAGAGCCCGGTGCGGATGCTCGGGCGCTCGCAGCACTTCGCGCACCCGCCGCAGGCACCGGCGAGCGCGTAGCGCGACGGCTGGAGCGTGCGGCGGACCGCATACTCGAGGGTCCACGCCCCACGCACGACGGCTTTGAGCAGGCGGATCGGGAGCGGATCGACCAAGGGTCAGTCGTCCACGCAGAGCATCGTGTCGGCCGAGCAGGTGAAGCTGGCGTTGGAGCCGTAGGTGTACAGTGCACCGTCGGGGTAACCGACATCCCCCTGGGCGAGCGCTGCCACGTTCTCATCTGCCCCCTCGCCCCAGTTGCTCTGCGCGGATTGCAGACTGGAGTCGCTCAGAACGGCGGCTGGTCCCGAGTCGCTGGTGTTGCCCGTCACCGAGCACTGCGTGAGTCGAAGGTCAGCGTAGAAGGCGTAGAGTCCGGCCCCCTCGGTGGCCGTGTTCGCGACCAGGGCGACGTCGGACATCACCATGCGCACGCTGCCTGATCCTGCGTCGGTGCCCGCGAGGTACAGCGCCCCGCCCACGCCCGAGGAGGAGCCGGCGCCGGCTCCGGTGAGCGTCAACCCCATGACATCGAGATCCACGCCCGGCCCGACCCGGAGCACCGGCCCTTCGCCAGCCGCGTCGACGAGGGTGGTCCCCGACCCCTCCCCATCGAGGTTGATGTGCTCGTCGGCATGTTCTTCGCCCACCTCGAGCAGCTCCAGGTGCGTCCCCGCGCACACGTGCACCGTCGTCCCGTTCGTCGCAGCGTCCAAAGCGGCCTGGATCGTCGGGTAAACGTCGCACGTCGTGATCCACGCCTCCCCCGAGTCGCAGGGATCGGCGGAGAAATCGCAGTCCGAGCCGGTGTCGACGGGAGCGGTGTCCTCGCCCTGGGGCTGGCAGGCGGGGAGCAGGGCGAGGGAGAGCAGCGAAACGAGCATGCCGCCAACGTAGCCGACCGGGATTCGGACGGGGGCGGGACCGCACCAGCGCACGGGGAGCCGCACCCCCCGTTTCTGATTACGCCCGCGGCCGTATGGCATCCCGATACCCCCGCCTGCGCCGGTTCCTGATTGGCGTCGCTGTCACCACCGCCATCGCAGCCATCGGTGTAGCCGTGCCCTGCGCCCTGGTGGCGAGGGAATGGGCCGCCGAGGGCATCGAGCTTGCCGACGCACACGCGCACTACGACGTGAGCCACCCCGGCTGGAGTTTTCCTGCGCGCCTGCGTACCGCTGCGGTGCCGCTGACCACGTCGCCCGCGACGCTGATCGCTGAGGCCGTCGCGCGGGGCTACGCCGAAAATTGCAAGGACACCGGGCCGGGCGAGTACTGCAAGCGCACGAGCAAGGTCGTCCCGCGCTCGGGCACCGAGTTGGAGCCCATCGAGATCGGGTGGATCGTCGGGCCAGATGGCGAGCTGCGGGTGCACCTTCCGCTGGCAGACGCGCCGAAGGTGCTGATCGACGCGATCGTGGCGGCGGAGGACCGCGATTTTCGCACGCACGACGGCGTGAACTGGGGCGCGATGGTGCGCGCTCTCTGGGTGAACACGCAGCAGGGCGGCTACGCACAGGGCGCCAGCACGCTCACGATGCAGGTGGTGCGCAACCTCTCGCAGCAGAAGGAGAAGACCGCCGCGCGCAAGGCCCGCGAGATGGTCCTCGCGATGGCGCTCGACGACCACCTCGGCAAGGACGGGGTGATGCAGATGTACCTCGACGCGCCGTACCTCGGGCAGCGGGGAAACCTCTCGGTGTGCGGGTTCGAGGCGGCGGCGGAGCACTACTACGGAAAGCACGTGGGGGAGCTCACCCTGGGGGAGGCCGCGACCCTCGCCGGCATCCTGCCCGCACCCGGGAAATATTCTCCCGACCACCACCCGGACGAGGCAAAGGAGCGCCGCGATCACGTGCTGCGCGGCATGGCCGAGGTGTTCGGGTACGACGTCGCCCAGGCCCTTGCCGAGCCGATCGCCACCATCGCGCCGCCCGACCTGCCGGACCGGTTCCCCAGCTACTACTCGGCCGCCCGCGCATGGCTCGAGCAGAGCGTCGACCCCGCGATCCTCTACGGCAGCGGGCTCGTGATCACGGTCGGCCTGGACGTGCACGCGCAGACCGAAGCCGAGGCGATGTTCCCTGCGAAGATGAAGTACTTCGAGGGGTTGATCGGCCAGAAGCGCCCAGACGGGCACCTGGAGTCCGCCGGCGTGCTCCTGGATGTGCAGACGGGGCTGATCCGCGCGGTGTACGGGGGGAGCGCAGCCTCGTCCATCACCTTCAACCGGGCCACCCAGGCGATGCGCCAACCCGGGTCGAGCTTCAAGCCGCTCGTGTATGCCATGGCGTTCGAAGAGAAGAACGCAGATGGCACGCCGCGCTTCACCGCTGCCTCCGCCGAGCCGAACAGCCAACACGTGTTCAAGACCCCCCAGGGCGACTGGAACCCTCGCAACGTCGGAGGCGAGTACACCCCCCTGGCCTGCCTCGCGCAGGGTCTGGCGTGGAGCCAGAACATCGCCACGGCCTCGCTGCTGGCCGAGATGGGCGGCACCACCGAAGCCCCGAAGAAGCTCATCGCGTTTGCCACGAAGATGGGCTTCGACACCAGCAGGTTTCCGGTGGAGATGGGCCTGGCCCTGGGTCAGGGCGAGGTGACCCCGCTCGAGCAGGCGCAGTTCCAGGCGATCGTCTCGAACGGCGGGATGAAGGTGACAGGCACGCCCGTGCTGCGCGCCGTGGACGCCGGCGGGAACGAGCGGATCCCGCCGCCCGCCCCCGGAGAACGCGTGCTGTCGCCCGAGGGCGCCGCGCTCACCCGCGAGCTCGAGCGGCTCGTCATCGATGTCGGGACAGGCGGAGCCGCACGGGGAGCCGGGGGCGAGGGCGGCTATCCGGGACCGGCGATGGGCAAGACCGGCACGACGGACAAGGAGCGCGACCTCTGGTTCGTCGGCGCCACGCCCCGATACGCGATGGCTGTGTGGGTGGGGTACGACGTCCCCACGCCGCTCGGTGTCGCCGCATCGGACCTCGCGGCGCCGCTCTGGGGCTGGTGGATGCGGCGGGTCACGAAGGATGAGGGAGCATCTCCCGAATGGCCCGACACTCCGGCGATCACCCACCACTCCGTGTGCACCCAGAGCGGGAAGCTCGGGAACGCCACCTGCCACTACATCAGCGCGCCGTTCCTGCCGGGCACCGAGCCGAAGGCCGGCTGCCAGCTCCTCCACCCGCCGCCGGACCCGGGGCAGATCGAGCTCGACCCCGACGGCAATCCCGTCGTCAAGCCGGGTCACGAGTCGCTGTGGAAGAAGCTGGCGAGAGAGAAGGCCGAGGCGGACGGCACGATCCCGCCCAGCGCCCCCACGAAGCCGGCGGTGCCCGACCCAGCCGACGATGGGTTGGAGTAGGCGGACGGAGTACGTTCCCAGCGTGCGCACGTTCCTCTTGATCGGGGCCCTGCTCCTGCCCGAAACGGGGTTGGCCGCCTCGCCGGATCCCCTCACCGCAACCCTGCTCGGGGCGCTCCCCGCCGTCGAGGCCTGCCGTGCGGCAGCGATCCGTCGGCAGGAGGTCGCGGCGGGGACGTTGTCGGTGGTGATCGAACCCGGCGACGCACGCGCCGCGGTTGGCCCGGCGAGCTCGCTCACCCTCTCGAGCGCGCTGATCACCTGCATCACGGACGATCTGGGGACGCTGCACCTCCCGCCCGATCCTTCGGCCTACGAGGCCATCTGGACGCTGCCCCCCTCCGGGGCCACGCAACTGACGGTCAGCGCCGTGGAAGACCCCGGTGCCACGCCGTTCGAGGCCATCGTCGACAGCCCCTCGCCCCTGCGACTCGACTCGACGACCCCCTTCATCGTCGACCCGGCCGTGGA
This sequence comes from uncultured Pseudomonadota bacterium, assembly GCA_903875225.1. Lineage (GTDB taxonomy): Bacteria > Myxococcota_A > UBA796 > UBA796 > SXON01 > CAIUMM01. The sequence continues at coordinate 46,702 of CAIQVJ010000019.1, read as the reverse complement.
CGCCGCCTTCCGGCTGGCCCTCCCCGCGATCCGGGTTTGCCGCGACGCGGCGAAACGAAGCGGACAACGGGCTGACGGTACGGTCACGACGCAGTTGTTCGTGCTCGCGGACGAGCCCGTGATCGGCCCCAGCCACTCCACCACGGTGGTGGACGGCGCACTGCGCTGCATGAACGCCGCGCTCTCCGTGGTGAGCATGCCCGCTGGTGCAGAGCCTGCCGAGCTGAGGTGGTTCCTGCCGCTCTCTGGCCCGATCGAGCTCGTGTTCGGGAGGCAGAAGCTGGTGGACGTGGGCCCCGCGTACCGGGCCACGGTCGACGCGGTCATGCGGGCGAACGCGGGCAGCTTTGCCACCTGCTACACGACAGCGCTGGCGATGAACCCGGCGCTCGAGTCCCTCGGCGCCACGGACATCGCTGTGGATGCAGACGGCAAGGTGATCGCGTCCCGAACTCGCGGCGACAGCCCGGCGCCCGGGAACACCGGGCTCCCAGGTCCCGGTCAGTGCCTCGACTCGGCCCTCGCCCAGAGCCTCCTGCCCGAGCCCGACGGTGAGGCCGCAGTGGTTCGCTACGCCTTCGAGCAGTTCCGACCCGTGCTCATGCCCGACGACCAGCGCGCCGCGCTCCGGGGGTGCCTGCCGGGCACGGAGCAGGCGCAGCTCCGGTCGGCGCTGTACCGACGCGGGGGAGGCCCGGATGGAACCCCCGCGGTATCCGGGATCGGACTCGGCTCGGATGCCCACGGCGTGGGACCGAACGTCGCCGCGTGCATCCAGCACGTCGTGGAGTCCCTCCCCGATCCGGATGCGCTCTACTATCTCGTCGAGCCGCCGACAATCAGCGCGCCAGAGGGCCCACAGCACCCCGCGGCCTCCCCGTAGCGCCCACCCGGGCGCCCTCGCCTTTCCATCGCCCGTGCCTACCCATAGGCCGCAGTTGGAGCACTCGTGATCAAGCACATCCTCGTGGCAATCGACGGTTCGGAGCATGCCAAACGGGCGGCCCTCTACGCGCGTGATCTCGCCCGGCAGACAGACGCGAAGCTCACCATCCTCGTCGCCGTCAAGCCGCCCTCGTCGTACCTCATCCCGCCCTTCGACGCCGTGGCCATCACCGCCTCCACACCCGAGCCGGGGCACCTCGCCGCAGCACAGGCGCTCATCGACGAGCTGATCGCCGATCTCGGCCATGGGCGCGCCGTGCCGCAGACCACCACGGGGCTCGACCCCGCGGAGGTCATCACCTCCGAAGCGACCCGACTCGGTGCGGACCTGATCGTACTCGGTGCACGGGGCCTGGGCGCCGTGGACCGGCTGCTCCTCGGTTCAGTCAGCGATCGGGTCGTCCGGCATGCCGCACAGCCGGTGCTCGTCGTCCGATAGCCCCGGCGCCCGGACCCGGGGCAGCACCCCCACGATGGGCAACGGCGACATGGCATCTGCCAGCGACCGCCATGGGCCCGGGACGTCGGGCCAGCAGTCGAGCAGTGGCAACAACTGGAACGGACGGTCGTGCATCCGGGGATGCGGCAGGACGAGCGCACTGGAGTCGATCCGCTCCTCCCCGTAGAGCAGCACGTCCAGATCGAGCGCACGATCGGCCCATCGGCGCGTGGGCCTGCGCCCGAGGCGAAGCTCGATCTGCCTGCAACGAGCCAGCAGCTCTCCAGGGGAGAGCGTCGTGCGCATCCGGACACAGGCGTTGAGGAACGGGCGCCGCGCCACGCCGCCCGCCGGCGCCGTCAGGTAGATGCGGCTCGGGCGCAGGTCATGGATCCCTGCCGTGGCGGCGAGCATCGCCACTGCGAGCCGAAACGCCCTGCGCGAGGGGCCGAGCGAGCTCCCGAGGGCGACGGCGGCGAGCTGGCCCGACAACGCGACGGCCCCTCGTGGGGGCCCCTGCTCCCCGGTCACCGCCCGCCCCGCAGGTGGGGCCGCCCGATGATCTGCTGGCAGCGCTGCTTGCCCACCGGCGTGGTCACCCGCGTACAGAGCTGGCCGGACGAGGACGGGGTGTCGAACGCGAGGCGGACGAGCACCAGGTCCCGCGAGAGCGGATCGGGGATTGCGTCGAGCGCCGCCTGCAGGGCCACAGGGTCGGCAGCGACCTTCTTCGACTCGGCAAAGCGGCAGTCCTCGAGTTCGGCGCCGTCGAGCGAGGCGCACCCCGCGATCCCGGGCGCGCGGGCGCAGCCCCCGAGCGCGAGCAGCAGCGCGACGATCACCGCGACCAGGGCCGGAACGCACCCCAGGGCACGACCCGGCCCGCGGTGATCGCGGCGAAGTGCTCGCGACCGATCGCGGCATCTCCCCCGTCGACGCAGTGCTCGTACGCCGCGGCCTCCACCGCCTCGCGCTCCGGCCCTGAAACGCCCAGCGTGCCGAGCACCGCCGACTTGTAGGCGGCGACCGACGTGGGCGAGCGCCTGGCCACCAGCGCCGCCAGCGACAACGCCCGCGCCAGCCCGGCCTCGAGCGAGTCGCACCGCTCGTCCGCCAGACCGATGCGTACGGCCTCGTCCGCGTCGATCTGCTCGCCGCTCATCCCGAGCCGTAGCGCCTGGTTCACCCCGATGCGCGCGGAGAGCTCCGAGGATCCGCCTGCGCCGGGGAGGATGCCGAGACCCGTCTCGGGGAGCCCGAACCGGGCGTTCGGACCGGCGATCCGGTAGTCGCAGCTGAGGGTGAACTCGGCGCCCCATCCGAGCGCGAGCCCGTCGATGACCGCCACGTGAAAGACGGGGACGCGGCGGAGGCGCCCCAGCACAGCGCGCTGCCACCGCACGTGGGCCTTGATCTCGTCGGTCGACCAGCCGACGCGCTCGGTGACGTTCGCACCGGAGATGAAGATCGGGGTTCCCCGCGAGCTCACCCTGCGGGAAGTGCACACCAGCGCCCGGACGGCGCCGGACTCCAGAAAGCCGCAGACGCGTTCGAAGTCCCGCAGCTCGGCGGCTCCCATCTCGTTGGCCTTGCCGTGGTGGAAGGCGAGGGTCGCCACGTCACCATCGACCACAAGCTGCAATGACTCAAGCACAGGGTGGGACATCCGGGGTATCTAACCCGGCGCCCAAAACCATATATACTCTGGCCCCTTGTCCTCACTCCCCACGCCATTTCCCCCGGACCGGCAGCTCGACGATGCAGTCGGGGCCTTGGTATTTCGGAAGGATCACGTCGGAGTGGTTCGCGTGGTTGAGGCATGGACCTCGAACGGAACGCCGTCGATCAAGGCCAGGATGGCGGCAGCGCGGGCATTTTTTGACCTTCGACTGATGGACCGCGCCACGCTCCGTGTGCGCGAGGTGCTCGAAGCGAACCCGCAGGATCTCGAGGCCCTGGCGCTCCTCGTCCTGATCTTCCTCGAACGCGGCTGGAAGGAGCGTGCGCGAGGTCCCCTCGCGGAGCTCGTCGCCGCCGGCTCGGCAGAGGCCGCCGGCTTGACCGCCCGCGCGGCAGCCGACTTCGTCCCGCCCGAAACGAGCGCCCGGCAGGTGGAGCGCGAGGGCAGCCCGGCCCAGCTGATCGCGCTCGCCGAGCGATTCTGCGCCACGGGGAGCTTCACCCGCGCCGCGGGCATCCTCGAACGCATCCGACGCCAGGACCCCACGAACCCCCGGGCGCGGGCCCTGCTTTGGGGCATCGCCGGCGATCTCTCCGCCGGCCCGCCGCTCGCAGAGGTGCTCGCCACCGCCATCCCCGTGCTGGTGCTCCAGCTCCCCGACCTGCCTGACGAGCCCGAGCACACCGAGAGCGTGGATGCATCCACCCGCGCGCGGATGCTCGCCGAGCTGGCAGACGAGCCCGCAGATCACAATTTTCCTTCCCTGTTCAAAGGCAGCGAGTCGCCCCTCACGGACGACGATCCGCTGGAGAACACCGCTGTCTCCGGCATGGCGACCCGCGACGAGATGCAGAGGGCCGGGAAGGAGCCTGACGATGCAGACCGGGTGAGCCTGACAGGCGGTGGCGGGGACACCCAGATCCTGCTCGTCCTCCGTCCCGGAGAGGACATCCAGACCCACCGGCGCCGCGAGGAGACCGACCGGCTGCGCGAGACGTTCAACCTGCGGGAGTACCAGGCCTCCATGGGCATGGCGCCCGCGCCGGACATGGGCGACGCCGACGCGCTCGAGGAGGAGGACGAGAGCGTGGTGCTCCTCGCCCGATCGGAGTCGCCGGTGAACTCCCCAGCAGCGGCGACGCCGTCCTCCCCCATCGAGGTCGTCGAGCGCCATCCCACCCCGGTCCAGAAAAAACCCCCCCCTCCCCCGCCCACCCCAGCCCCGGTGATGGAGGAGCCGCCCCCGACGAGGCGCCTGATTCATCCGCTCTGGGTCGGCGCCGTGCTCCTGGTCCTGCTGCTCGCGGGGGTCGCAGTCCTGGCCCTCGTGCTGCCCGCAATCCTCGCGCGCACCCGCAGCACGGCTCGGGCGGACCTGCTCAACGCGCTCTGCACCGACGACCTTGCCGTGCTGCTGCAGGCAGAGTCCGACCTGACCGCCCGCGGGGCTCCGGCGGAGCTCGCGGAGCTGGAGCTGGTGATCTGGTCCGAGTTCAACGGGGACCCCGCGCGGCTCCTTCTCGCCCGGCAGACGCTCGACGAGGGCCGGTTCGACACCCACCGCCGCGCGATGCTGGCTGCGGAGATCGCACTCGCGCTCGGCAACCCGCGAGGTGCTGCGGCAGCGCTGGGCAAAGAGGAGCCCGGGGATGACGAGGAGCGTCTCCTCGTGAGCCGCATCGCGCTGCGGGCGGGCGATGGCGACGCCGACCGGGCGAATGACGTCCTGGCCGACCTGGAGCGGCCGGGCGCCCCCCGTTACCGCCTTGGGCGGGCGATGGCGCTGGCCGCCGCTGGCCTACGTGCACCCGCGCTCTCCCTCGTGCGGGACGTCCTCGCCACGTCGCCCACACACGCCCGGGCACGTCTCCTGCTGTTCACGCTCGCAGACCCGACCCAGGACACCGCCGAAGTCGCCCGCGCCTACGTCCAGGACCGGACGATCCCGCCGCGGCTCGCTGGCGAGGCGACAGCGCTTCGGGTGCGCGCGCTCCTCGACGCCGGCGTGCCCGACCGCGCGCTCACGCTCGCGCGGGAAGGCCTGCAGCGGGATGGCCAGAACGTAGACCTGCACCTCGTCGTCGCAGACAACGAGCGTGCGAGCGGCCGCCTCCTGGATGCCCTCGGGGAGCTCGACGGCATCGCGACCTTCGACGAGCGCGTCTGGGTCGCCCAGGTGCTCACGCTCCTGGACCTGGACAGGATCCAGGAGGCCGACCGGCTGGTGACCAGCCGTGCCAGCACTGCGCCCGACAAGGCGCAGACCTTGCGCGCGATCGTCGCTGCGAGCGCCGGGTCCAACGAGGCGGTTCCGGAGGGGGACCCGAGCGCGCTGCGGGCTTCGGCCACCGCGCTCGCAGCCGTGCAGTCCCTGCAGCCCGACGCGCTCGCCAGGGTGAACGAAGCGGCGTCGATGCCGATCCCCTCCCGGCCGGGCTCCGCGTTCGAGTCTGCGCTGCAGCTCCGGGTTCGCGGGCTGGCCGCGGAGCTCGCGCCCCCCTCGCAGCTGGACCACGCCGCACAGGGCCTGATCGGGTGCTGCGGGGACGACCCGTACGTCCACCTCTCGCTGGCGCGCGCCTACGAACTGGCAGGCGAACGGGTGCTGGCAGCACAGCACTTCGACCGCGCGGTCGCCCTCGGGCCGGAGATCGCCCTGGCCTGGTACGAGCGCGGCCGGTTCTACGAAGATGCCGCCGACCCGATGTCGCGCTCCTCACGGTCGTGGCATAGCTACCTCGCATTGGCGCCGTCCGGCCCCCGCGCAGAGCGGGTGGCAATCCGGGTGGCCACCTCCAGGACCCCGTGAAACGCTACCTCCTCATCGCCCTGGTCTGCCCCGCGCTGCTCTCGACCGGATGCGCATCGAAGGAGCCGGCATGGGCGATCCAGGCCGGCGCCGTCACGCCAGGAACAGCTGGCCTGCAAGGGGTCCAGGCCTGGTCGTTCTTCACCGAGTCCTGGGGAAAGGCGAAGAAGGATGCCGCGTTCGTCTGTGCCCGCTCCCAGGCCGTCACGGGCACCACTGCGGCGCCCCTGCCCGGCTGTGTGGGCTGCACCGTCGCCTACACGCTCACGGTCGACGAGATCGACAGCGACTGCGACGCTGCGCTGGCCGCGGACCCGTCCTACACCCTGCCCGTGGCCATGGCGATCGGCCCGGTGGACGAGGGCCTCGCAGATCTCGACCCCCACGAGGGCCGCTCCCTCGGCTGGTACGCGAGCTTCGATGGCGTGGAGCTCACCTCGTACGGACTCGCCTGGGACCTGGGGCTCGACGGTGCGGGAGAGGCCGGGCCTCCGGGCTGGAACCCAGGACAGACCTACACATTGTGGCCGGCGTATGCATGGGACCTGACAAGCGCCGGATCTTCGAGCTAAGATGAACGTGCGCCGCAGGGTCAGGGCCGATCAGGGTGCACCGATGACTCGTTTCCCGATCTCCATCTCCGCCTTCGCGGCCGGGTGGATGGCATGCGCGCTCGTGGCATGCTCCACAGACAATTCGCTCAAGGCGTCCGACAACACCGGTCACTGGAACGATACCGCCGGGGGCGATTCCCTGGACTCCGACTCCGCGCCGCCCGCGGAGCCCTCCTGGTTCACGCCCCGCGCGGTCATCGACGTGACCGATGGCGTCCCCAGCTTGAGCCAGCTCACGCTCATCGTCGTCGACGCCGACCTGGTCACCGTGGTCTGCGAGCTCCCGCAGGACGTGAGCGCGGCTGTGGAGGCGACATCGCCCGACGCTTCCGTGTCGCTCTGGCTCAACGTGCCGCTCACGCCCACCGCAGACGACTGCGCGCAGCTCCCCAGCCCCATCGGCCTCGGCATCGGCGAGCTCCCCGCCGACGTGCGGGCGCAGCTTGGCCCGAGCGGGCTCTCGGACGTCGCCTCCTCGCTGCTCGGCGCGTTCACCCGAGCGCCCGACGACGAGACCTCCGACGTGTCGGCCTTCGGCTACGCCGGGACCCCCGATGATCTCGCTGGGGACGATGTCGCGACACTACCGCCACCCGACGGGCAGTATGTCTTGAATCCTCTCTTTTTGTTGCACCTCCCCACCGGGGGATGACCCGTGCCGGTCCGCGTGTAGCGTAGATGCAGGACGGAGCGAGTGGAGCCCCTCCGGTGGCCGACCTCCCAAAGCGAGGTCTCGGGCTCCGCTCGTCCCGTCCGTCTTCTTCTGTGTGGGGGTGAACCCCCACGCCCCCGGGCCGAACGGCAAACGACGCGGAGACGGAGTACCGACTCCACGTCTTTTGCCTGCGGCTCGGTCCCGGCCGAAAAATCGGCCGGAGACGCGATCCGCCGGCCGGTTCTGTGTGGGGGTGACCCCCCACGCCCCCGGGCCGAACGGCAAAAACGAAAAGGCCCGCCGGTGACGACGGGCCTTTCGGAAAATGGAGCGGGAAACGGGACTCGGACCCGCGACCCCGACCTTGGCAAGGTCGTGCTCTACCAACTGAGCTATTCCCGCAAGCCCCAGCCATTTAACCGGACCGGGCCCGACGTCAAGCAAAATTCGCGCAGGATGCGCCGCCGGGGTGCTTCTCCGGCCCGAACGGACTACGAATCGTGTATGGTACGCTATTGGCAGTACCACCCTGTGCAACGCCGCTGCGACGGTCCTCGGAGTCTGGATGCGCGTCTCTCACCTCATCGGCCTCACGCCCTGTGTCCTCGCCTTTGCCCTGACGGGATGTCCGGGAAAGGACACGTCGCCGCACAGCAACGCGGACGACAGTCAGACCACCACCGACGACACGTACACCCCGCCCGTCGATGCTGACGGCGACGGCGTCACGACTGCCGACGGCGACTGCGACGACACCGACCCTGCCGTCTACACCGGGCACGTCGAGGACTGCGACGGGAAGGACAACAACTGCAACGACCTCGTCGACGAGGGATTGCCGGACACCGATGGTGACGGCACCGCAGACTGCCTCGACGTGGAGGACTGCGACGGGCTCGACAACGACGGCGACGGCCTCGTCGACGAGGACTTCGCAGACAGCGACGGCAACGGCATCGCGGACTGCGTGGGCACGGAGCTGTGCGACGGCGTGGACAACGACGGTGACGGGCAGATCGACGAAGGCTACGATCTGGACACCGACGGCTACACGCAGTGCGGCACCAGCACCACCCAGGCGGATTGCGACGACCACACCGCCTCCACGAACCCCGGCGCCCCCGAGCAGGAAGGCGACGGCGTGGACAACGACTGCGACGGCATCGCCGACGAAGGCAGCTGGCGCGCGAACGACCTCGTCATCACCGAGGTCATGAACAACCCGGGCGCCGTCATCGACCCCTACGGCGAGTGGATCGAGCTCTACAACAACTCCTCCCGAAACCTGACGATCAACGGGCTCATGATCGTCACGAACGACAACAGCCACCAGATCACCAGCACCAGCAGCATCACGTTCGCCCCCGGCGAGTTCCTCGTGCTCGGCGCAAGCAGCAACGGGGCCGACAACGGCGACGTAGCGGTCGACTACCAGTACTCGGACATCTCGCTGTCCAACGAGTCCGACGAGCTCTCGATCATCGCAGGTGCGACGACGATCGACACCGTGACCTGGGACGACGGCGTCACGATGCCCGACCCCCAGGGCGCATCGCTCGGCACCGACTATGGCATCCACAGCGCCACGCTGAACGACAACCCGAGGCTGTGGTGCGCAGCAACCCAGCCCTGGGGGTTCACCAACGGCGACAAGGGCTCCCCCGGCGTGGAGAACGAGTACTGCAGCACCGTGGACCACGACGGCGACGGGTACACCGGCGACATGGGCGACTGCAACGATGGGGACGCGACGATCTACCCCGGGGCCTATGAAAGCGACCCGGCGGTGGATCACGACTGCGACGGGGTCGCAGAGCAGGCCCCCACTGCCGATGCTCACGCCCTCGGCACCAGTCACCTCTCGTGCTCGTCGTTCACCCTCGATGGCTCCCACTCGGTCGACCCCCAGGGGGCTGCGCTCACCTACGACTGGTCGCTGACCAGCGCGCCGACGGGCTCGGTCCGCACGACAGCGGACATCACGACCACTGCAGACGTCCAGCCCACCTTCAATCCGGACATCCCGGGCGACTACACCTTCTCGCTCACCGTGAACGACGGGGGCTGCGACTCACTGCCGGCGAGCACCACCGTCACGGTCACGCCGCGCTCCATGAACACCGATCCGATCGCGAACGCGGGCGCCGACCAGACAGGCAGCGGCTCGGCGAACTGCGATCCCATCAGCTACGGCGCCTCGTGGGACTGCGACACGTGCACGAACTCGTCGTACACGCTCGACGCCACGGGCTCCACCGACCCGGAAGGCGACACGCTGCTCTACGCCTGGTCGGTCACCAGCGGAAGCACCTACGGCTCGCTCTCGGCGTCGTCCGGCTCGAGCACCACCCTCACCGTCTCCGGCGTGGCTCCCACGTCGGCCAGCACGTCGGTCTCGGAGACCGTGGAGGTCACCCTCACGGCGACAGACTGCATGGGCGGCGCTGACACCGACATCATCGACGTGACCTACACCTGCACCGGCACCTGATCAGCCGCCGATCGTCCAGTCGTAGGTGCCCCACCGGACCGGCGCCCCCGCGAGGAGGCGAGCGCGGACGGGAGTGGTCGCGTGCTGCGCAGCGAACGCGCGGGGGTCGGGAAAATCGCGGGCGTACAGCCTCATGAGCGCGGGCAGCACGACCGCCTCCCCCTCGGCCCGTGCCTCCGTAGCGAGGTAGCTCGCCGTCGCGAGGTCCAGCTGGGCGTGCCATCGCGCCTCGTCGTAGGCCGCGATCGGCGGGCACGAGCGCGCGCCGCAGTTCAGCGCGAAGTGGATGCGCGGATCGAACACCGCGAGCATCCAGGCCACGCGCGGATCGGAAGGGCGAAGCGGGCGCCAGAACGACCAGGGCGCCGGTCGATTGCAGCGCAGGAGCCCGTGCTCGATCCCATGGAGCGAGATCGGCCGGCCGCCCACGTTGACGAGCGTGGCCGCGAAAAAGCCGGGAGTACGCTTCACGCTGCTGGTGAGCACGCCCTGCCGAACGCGATCGAGCACGACCGCGTTGTACACGTTCGTCCAGAACGCGCCCCGCGCGGCGTCGGAGGCGAACAGATCAGGCGCGACCGCCATCAGGCGCTGCTCGTCGATGGGCTCCCCGGCCCGGGCAGCGGCGAGCAGCCCGGCGGCCGCCTCGGCGGGTGTCACCTACGGCGTGGCGCTCGTGCTGCTGGTCGTACAGGGATCGTTCGCGGCGCCCGGCGTGCCGAGCATCCCGCTGGTCCCGAACACCGAGGTGCCGTCACACCACCAGGTGCTGCCGTCGTTGCCCGTGGCGTCGGTGATGCTGGCGTCGAGTGACCAGGAGTGGCCCTTCATGGCGGGCTGGTTGTCGAGGTAGGTCATCTCGTCGATGAGCGTGGTGTCCAGCGAGATCAGGATCTCGTCGTCGTCGTTCGCGAGCGTGAAGCCCGAGTCCCCGGGCAGGGTGAAGTCCACGGTCACGCCGCCGTTGAGCGTGGGATCGCTCGACCGGCCGATCACGAAGTAGGCGCCGGGCGCGACGCTGCCCGCGCCGGAGATGACGTAGGAGTCCGTCCCGAGATCAGACAGCGTGAGTCCGTCGAGGCTGAGCCGGTCCGGGGAGGCGTTGTAGACCTCGAACCACTCGGCGTAGGCATCATCCACCGGGTCCGGGTTCGACATCACCTCGGTGATGACGAGCTCCCCCACACCCGGGGAACGGTCGGCGTCCGAGTCGCTGTCCGTGTCGGTGTCCGCGTCGGTGTCGCTGTCCGCATCGGTGTCCGTGTCGGCATCGGTGTCGCTGTCCGCATCGGTGTCCGTGTCGGCATCGGAGTCCGAATCGGCATCCGTGTCTGCGTCGGTGTCCGTGTCACTGTCGCCCGAGGTGTCCCCGAACGTGTCGTGGGGCACGCCGGTATCCGAGACGCCCTTGGGGAAGCAGCCGGCAAAAAGCAGCGCAGAAGCGGGGAGAAGCACAAAACGTAGCATGGGGGACTCCTGGAAAGCGGCGGCTATCTCGGAACCCCTCCGAACACCAGCTTCCACGTCGGGTGCATTCAGAAGACGACCCCCAAGTCGATCGGCACCACCTCGATCGCAGGCTCGAGCTTGAGCCCGTCGGCCCCCCGTCCGAAGGCGACCCCCGCACCCGCGCGCACGCCGGCGGTCACCCCCACGCGGCCGCGGTACCACACCCATGCCGCATCGGCGTCGACAACGGCCATCCCCTCGCCGAGGCTGGAGGGGATCATGAAGGCTGCTACACCGGGCGCGAGCCGGAAGGCGTGCCCGTTCCAGCACCCCCAGCACATCCCCTGCGGGGACCAGCGCACCCCCGCATGGACGGTGAGCGGGATCAGCCCCACCCCCACGCCCGCCTCGATCGACCAGTGGTCCGCGACGAACACCTCGACGTGCCCCTCCACCAGATCAGGGACTCCGGCGCTGGCGGCCACGATCACGTGAGGACGATCCACAGCGGCGGCAGTCAGGACAGCGGCGAGCAGGAACGGGAGCATGCAGGGACACTACCCGGCTGGGAGCCCGGGCGCGACGATCCGGGCGTCCAGGGCCCCGGGTCCGGCCGCCGGCACGAGCGCGAATTACCCACACGGCCGATGTCCTCCACCCGCGCGCTGTGCATCCTGCCCGCCCTGCTCGCCTGTGCATGCGCCCACCCACCGACCAAGCCCGACATCTTCCTCATCAGCCTCGACACCACCCGCGCGGACGCGATCTCCGCCTGGGGGATGGCTCCGGCGGGCCGACGCGACCTGCACGGGCAGGTCATCACGCCGAACCTGGACGCCCTGGCTTCCTCCGGGGTCCGGTACGCCTGGGCCTTCGCGCACGCACCGAGCACGCTCGCCTCGCACGCGACGGTGTTCACGGGGCTGGACCCCCACCAGCTCGCCATTCCCCGCAATGGCTTCCCGCTGCTGCCGGGCCGGGAGACCCTGGCCGAGCGCCTGAAGGCAGATGGATGGGCGACGACCGCGGTGCTCGGCAGTAGCTCCCTGGCCCGTCCCATGGGCGTGGACCGCGGGTTCGACGCCTGGGACGAGACGTTCTCGGTGACCCGCCGGCACCGCCACGAGGCCACGGCCACCGAGGTGACCGACCGGGCGATCGCGGCGTTGAACGCGAGGCCCGCAGGCGAGCCCGTGTTCCTCTTCGCGCACTACTACGACGCGCACGGGCCCTACCATGCGCCCGGCCCGGGCCATTTCGGCGCGCCCACGGACCCCGCGACCATCACCCGGCTCACGGCTGCGTGCCGCGCCGACGGCTGCGAGTCCGTGGAGCCCGAGATGGAACAGGTGCGGGGCGCCTACCTCGACGAGGTGGCCTACGTGGACAGCGAGGTCGGACGGCTGCTCGCGCAGCCCCGGGGCCCGGCCGGGCGCATCGTCGTGGTGTTCGGCGACCACGGCGAGCTGCTCGGCGAGGAGGCGAAACGCCCGTTCGGGCACGGGGCGGACGTGGATCCGGCCGCCACCCACGTCCCGCTGATCTTCGTGGCCCCGGGTCTGGCCCCCGGCATCGTGCAGACGGCCGTCGGGCTCCAGGATCTGGCGCCCACGCTGCTCGCCCTCGCCGGTGACACGCGACCGTTCGGCGCGGGCATCGACCTCGCCGGCATCGTGGAGGGGCCGCAGATCCCGATGGAGGCCACCCAGCCCGGCGCCAACGCGCCCGGCTGGAACAACCGCGCCAACGAGCACGGCATGGTGCAGGGCGACGAGATGGTGATCGAGGCCCCCTGGCTCGACGAGCCCGCTCGTTACCAGCACGTGGACGGGAGCGCGGCGCCGCCCGACGATCCCCGCGCCCAGACCCTGCACCAGGGGCTGCTGGCCTGGCTCGCAGACACCCCGCCGTTCCGCGCCGTCCAGATGGACGCAGCGACCCGTGAGGGGTTGAAGGCGCTCGGGTACGTGGACGAATAGACAAGTTCATCCCGAACAGCCGCACCCGGGCAGCGAGAAGCCCCTATTTCTCCGCGATCACGATGCTCGCCACAGGGGGAAACAACTCCCGGCCGCGCACCTCACGAAATCCTGCATCCCGGCACATCGCCTCGAAGCCCTGCCTGTCGGACCATGCGCCCATGCTGGCCGCAAGGTAGCGGTACGCGCTGAACTCGCCCGTCAACAATCCGCCTACGAGCGGCAGGACGACGCGGTTGTAGGAGAGGTCCATCGCGCGCGCGAGCAGGGAACGCGGCTGGAAGAAGTCCACGACGACGAGCCGCCCCCCGGGCCGCAGCACGCGAAAGGCTTCGGCGACGGCACGCTCCGGCTGCGGAACGTTCCGGATGCCGAACCCGGCGACCGCGCCATCCAGCGAGGCATCGTCGAGGGGCATCGACCGAGCGTCGGCGCACACCGTGCGCAGGTTGGTGCCCGCGGGGACCTTCGCCGCACCTGCGTCGAGCATCGGCTGGCAGAAGTCGAGCGCGACGAGGCTGCGCGCGCGCCCGGCCAGCGCGACCGTGAAGTCCATCGTGCCCGCGCAGAGGTCGAGCATGTCGCCGTCCGCGGCGGAACCCAGCTCCCGGATCGCGACACGACGCCAGGCCCGGTCGATCCCGAAGGACATCACCCGGTTCGAGAGATCGTACCGCGAGGCGATACGCGCGAACATCGCCTCCACGGCCGGGGCGCGCCCAGGGTCACCGGCAGTCGGCGGCGCGACCTGCGTCGACGCCATCAGGTCGCCCGGTCGACGAGGTGGCGCCCGAGCACCACGAGGGCATCGACGCATGGGCCCGGAGGCAGCGCCGCGAGCAGCGCGATCGCCGATTCCACCCGTGCCCGAGCTTCGGCCAGCGCATCGTCGAGCGCCCGGCACCCGCGAACCGTGGCGCAGAGCGCGGAGACGTCGTCGCCACGTTCCACCCGCACGCGCAGGCCCGGCTCGCGGTCCATCGCGAGCAGCAGCGGCAACGTGAGCTTCTTCTCGCGAAGGTCCTGCCCCACCGGCTTCCCCGTGCCGGGCTGGTAGTCCAGCACGTCGTCGGTGATCTGGAACGCGACCCCGATCTCGCGTCCGTACCGGGCGAGCACGTCAGCCGTCGGATCGCCCGGTCCCGTGGAGGCATAGGCGCCAGCAGCGGCGCACCAGGAGATGAGCGCGGCGGACTTCTTGTCGATGGTCTCGAGGTACTCGGCCCGGGTCGTGGAGAGATCGCCTGCACGTTGCAGTTGCAGCACCTCCCCCTCGGCCATCGCGGTCACGGCCTCCGCGAGCCGCGTCACAGCCAGATGTCCTCCGGCGGTCGCGGCCAGCAGGACAGCGCGCGCCAACGAAAAATCGCCGGTGAGGATGACCCCGGCATTTCCATACAGGCGGTGGGCCGCCGGACGCCCGCGTCGCTCGGTCGCCTCGTCCACGACGTCGTCATGGAGCAACGAACCGAGGTGGATCATCTCGCCCACGCAGAGGAGATCAGGCGATGGCGCATGGCCGACGGCGCCCGCCCCGAGCGCCGTGAGCAGGGGGCGCAGACGCTTCCCCCCAGAGGCCGCGAGGTAGGCACCGATGGCGGTCACGACCGCGACCTCGCTCCCGACGAGTTCTCCGAGCCGCACCTCGGCGGCAGCCATGTCGGCGCCGACCAGGGCGAAGGCCTCGGCGGGGGTGCGCACCCACGTGAGCGGCGCCCCGGCTTCCAGCCCCACGCCGCGTGCACGAGCAGGCAACGGGCCGAGCCGCGCCTCGTCGCTGCTGACTCCGGGCTCGGGCGACGCTTCCCGCGAGGACATGAATACCGCAGAAGCCGGGTCCATGGGACGCCTCCGGTCAGGACTTTTCACTTCTAACTGAACTCGTTGAAATCGTCCAAGATCATGGCTACGAGGGGGGATGGTCCCCACCCCTCCACCCGAAGCCGAGCCGCAGACCTCAGCCGAGGCGCAGGCCCATGCCGTCGCGCTGGTCGCCGAGGCCATCGGGGAGGTGATGCGGTTCTGGAACTTCAAGCCTTCGATGGGGCGAATCTGGGCAGTACTGTACCTCTCGCCGGAGCCCCTGGACGCGGAGGAGATCGAGCGGATCGCCGGGCTCTCCGCGGGAAACGTGAGTATGTCCCTACAGGATCTCTCGCACTGGGGGGTCGTGCAGCGCGCGCACGTTGCCACCGCCGCCCCCGCCAAGCGTAGGCTGTACGAGGCGGAGACCGACGTGTGGAAGCTGATCGGGCGAGTTTTCCGCGACCGGGAGCTGCGGCTGGTCGACGAGACGATCGGGCAACTCGAGGCGGCGCTCCTGGCGCTCAACACCTACGGGAAGTCGAGCAGTCCGACCGAGATGCTGCGAAGCAGGTTCCTGGCAACGCGCGTGGACCGCCTGCTCCGGCTGGCAAGGGTGGGCCGCAGGATCGTCGCCCAGCTGGCGAGCACCGGGAGCGCAGATCTGGCTGTTCTGAGTGGGCTCCTGGGCCGACCCGGGTCGTAGCGCCGCACGCCGGATCCACCCGGGTCAGCTCCCGGGGAGCCAGCGTTCCAGGCTCGCACGGAGCGCGTCGAGCTGCAGCGGCTTGGTGAGGTACTCCTGCATGCCCGAAGCGAGCGCCCGCGCGACCTCCCCGCCGAGTGCATTTGCGGTGAGCGCGAGGATCGGCATGTGCGGCCCCTCCCCCTCCTCCCGGCGAATCGCCGCAGCGAGCGCGTAGCCGTCCATCCCCGGCATGTGCAGGTCGGTGAACAGCAGGCCACAGCCGCCGGCACGCCAGCGGGTGAGGGCATCGAACCCGTCCACGGCGAACTCAGCGGCGTAGCCCAGCAGGCCGAGCTGGAGCTGGATCACGCGCCGGCTCACAGCGTCGTCCTCTGCGACGAGGATCAGCCGCCCGGCCGCCCGGGCGTTGTCTACATCCGCGGCGCCTGCGGGACGGCTCGTCGGGGGCACGGACCGGCCGGGCTCCCTGCCGGCCGCAACCGCGACGGCCCGCAGGAACGCCGAGCGGCGCATCGCGCGCCCGCTCACGGTCACCACGCCGGTCTCCACCTGCATGTCCCCAGGCAGTGACATCGACACCCGCACGTGCCCGACACGGGGCCCTCCCCCCAGGAGCGCCGGGATGCCCGGCGGGTGCACCACCACAGGCCGGTCCAGCATCCCGGCACATGCTGCCGCTTCGGATTCGCTCGTGGCACGCTGGACGTTGCAGCCGGCCGCCTGAAGGTAGCGGTGCAAGTGGGTCGAGTCGTCCTCCGGCCCGGCTACGACGACGCAGTCCACACCCGAGAGGTCGGGCTCGCCCGGAGGGACCTCCGCGGGCGCGGCAGACATCGGCATCTGCACCGTGAACGTGGAGCCGTGCCCCGGGGCACTGGAAACCGTGATCTCTCCACCCATCAGCGACACCAGCCGCTTGCAGATCACGAGGCCCAGACCCGTGCCCCCGAATCGGCGCGTGGTCGATGCCTCGCCCTGGGCAAACGGCTCGAACAGGCCTGCGAGGACCTCCTCGGACATGCCGATGCCGTTGTCGGCGACCTCCAACCGGAGCGTGGTGCTCGCCGGGCAATCCACCCGGACCCATACGCGACCGCGGCGAGACGGCGCTCCCCGGCTGAACTTGATCGCATTCCCGAGGAGGTTGTTCAGGACCTGCCGGAGCCGGGTGGGGTCGGACCACAGGGCGAAGGGGACCGCCGGGTCCACGAAGAGCAGCACGTCGACCTGCGCGCTCGCGGCGAGTGGGAGGAGCGAGGCACACACGCCCTCGACCAGCTCGGTGATCGCCACCGGTGTGCGTTCGAGGTCCAGTCGGCCTGCCTCGATCTTGGAGAAGTCCAGGATCCCGTCGACCACGCCCAGGAGCGAGAGCGCCGATTCCCGGATGGTTCGCGTGATCTCTGCGTGCTCCGGCGAGAGGTCACTGCTCGTGAGCACCTCGATCAGCCCGACCACGCCGTTCATGGGGGTGCGGATCTCGTGGCTCATCGTGGCCAGGAACGTCGACTTGGCGCGCGTGGCTGCCTCGGCCGCGTCCCGCGCCCGCGCGAGCTCCTCGTTCGCGGCAGAGATCTCGGCGGTGCGATCCCGGACACGATCAGCGAGCGCTGCGCGCTCCCGCTCCAACTCGCGCTGGTATTCAGCCTGGATCTCGGCGGCGTGAACATGGTCGGTGATGTCCATCGAGAGCACGAACAACCCCTCCGGCACGGGCTGGATGCTGAGTCGGATCCAGGTGACGACGCCGTCCGGCCGCACGTAGCGGATCTCGCGGTTCTGGCCGGTACGCTCCCGCATCGAACGCTCGAGCGCCGGGAACCACGGCAGCGCCTGGATCCCCGGGATCGCCTCCGGGAGGCTGTGCCCGCGCAGCGCCGCTGGAGCCACCCCAGCGTGTCGGATGCAGGCCTCGTTCGCATAGAGGCAACGCCACTCGAAGTCGAGGATCAGCGCGCCCTCCATCATCGCGTCCAGGGTGCCGTGGTACCGGTCCAGGCTCTCCTGCAGCGCACGCTGGGCAGCGACACGCTCGGTCACGTCGCGGATGGCCGCGGCGACCGTGGCGCCTCCCTCGGACTCCATGGGGCTGAGGCTGATCTCGACGGGAAAGGTGCTCCCGTCCTTGCGCTGCCCGAAGAGCTCCCTGCTGGTGCCCCCCATCACTCGCGGCGCTGGGTCGGCGTGAAAGCGCGCGCGGTGGTGGACGTGCGCCGCCCGCCCACCCTCGGGCATCAGCACCTCGACCGGCTGCCCCACCAGGTCGGCGCGAGACCAGCCGAACATGAGCTCGGCCTGGAGGTTCGCCTGCACGATGATCCCCCGCCCGTCGGTCATCACGATTGCATCGTGCGAGGATTCGAACAGGTCGACCGAACGACGGTGGGCCAACCAGGCCGCCCGCTGCGCTCGCTTCACCACGGTGATGGCCTCGTGCGCGACCACCACCCGGATCTCTCCATCGAGGTCCGACCGGGTGATCCGGCAGCAGAACCAGCGCTCCTCGGTGGGGGAATGGCAGGTGTAGTCGTGGATGTACTCCTCGGTGCGGCCCGCGATCACATCGCGAATGGCGCCCAGTACCTCACCCGCGTCGACATCACCCGCGAGCCGGGCGCGCTCGCATGCCGCCAGGTAGTCCACGCCCGGCCCCACAGCATCGGCGGCGAGGCCGTTCTGCTCCGCAAAGTCGCACCAGGAGCGGTTCGTCGTGACGATCACCCCGCGGCTGTCGAGAACGGCGATGTTGGCGCTCAGCGCGTCGAGCGCACCGCGCGTGAGGCGCTCGGAGGCGGCCGAGGTGGCACTGCGGCTCGCGATCCCGAGCGAGGCGAAGGAGCCCACGTAGCCGAAAAGCACCGAGAGCAGCAGCATGGCGCGCTGTCGAGAGGCCGGGGGGACGAGCGTCCGGCCGTCCGGGAGGCCGATCTCGAGGTGCCAGGTGCGGGAGCCGACCAGGAAGTCACGCCCACGCGTCAGCACGGATGCGTCCGGGGCCCCGGCCTGGATCAACGTGGTGGGGGGCGAGCCGACCGTCACGTCTGCGACCCGGTAGACAAACCCGGCGCGTTCCGCGGAGGAGCGCAGCGAGGCGAACAGCACCTCCACGTCGTAGAAGCCGACCAGGAAGCCGCGGAGCGCACCGCGAGCCTCCGCCGGGTCGTCCCCAGGGCCCGCCGTCGCCCGGAACACTGGCAGGACGAGGGGCACGAGGAGCCGCCCCTCCGCGCCCGCGCGGAGCGGGGCCGCCACCCAGGCCTCGGTCCCGGCGCCGGTGTTGCCGCAGAGCCCGGGCTCCGCCCCACAGTCGAACCCGAGCGGAAGCGCCCGGTTGTCCGCGGGTACGGAGAACAGCACCGGAAAGTAGACCTCGCGTACGCCGGCCGCGGTTGGACCGTCGACCTCGACGACCCGAAGTCCGTGGAGCGCCTCGAAGCCCGCGCGAGCGGAAGCCGCGACCCGCGGCGCCCAGAGCAGGCTCTGCACCCCGCCGCGCCGCACCCGGCTGGTGAGGTTGTCGAAGTGGGTGGCGCTCACCTCGTCCGAGGCGGACAGCAGCCCCTCGACACCGAAGAAGGGCCGCATCATCGCCTGGACTGTCGGCACCACCGCGTCTTCGACCGCGTCCATGTGATCACTCGCAATCTCCCTCAACTCCGCGCCCTCGGCGCGGTCGACCATGGTGTGCACCAGGACGAGCAGCCCGGCGAGGAACACCAGCGGCACTGCGAACAGCGGCGTCGTCCGTCCGCCACAGTTCGGTACACCGGGCCAGAGGCAGATGACGATGGGCGCGAACAGCAGCACGCCGAGAGTGTCTCCGGACCACCACGTCAGCCACTGCTCGGGCAGGCCCACCGCCACGCCCGGGCCGGCGAGCGGGCGCACCAGACCCACGGTCGCGCCGACGAGACAGGCGACGGGGCCGAGCAGCATGAGCAGAACCGCAACCTCGCGGTCCCGAAGGCGGCCGGCCCGGAGGAGCGGGCGGGTCAGCCAGGCACCCAGGAGGGCCTGCAGCGTACAGCCCGTCGCGATGACCGAGGCGACACCCAGACCGTGCAGCGTGGGAGCCAGGGAGGCCTCGAAGAGCACGACGCCGACGAACACGCCCGGCCAGAGCCGGATCCCCCCACCCAGGAGGGCGCCGACGGCGAGCCCGGCTGCCGGCCACACCGGGGAGGGCTGCGCGGGCCCTGCAGCGAGAGCGTGCCCAGCCCAGGCAGTCGCGAAGTAGCCGAGCGCAAGGAGCGCCATTGCGCGGAGGGCGGCTCCGCGCACGGGTTCAGCCGGCGCGCTCACCGGACTGCATCGACGTGAGGTCCCGGACCTCGGACGCGGCGCGGACACGCGCCCGGTGGCGAATCATCGTCGGCGGCACAACAGGTGAGCATTCGTTCCGACCACACGCTATCGGCCGGGCAGTCGTGTTGCAAACGCTGCGCTACGGCGCCTTCACCACCACAGGACTCCCGCCCACCACCTGCTGAAGATCCGGCATCGCCGCAGCAGCAGCAGCCTCGGATGCGTAGCCGCCGACCCTCACCCTACGCTCGGGCTGTCCATCGACGATGGCGTCGACTGCGTAGGCATCGACCCCCTGGTCCGCAAGCTGCGCCATCACCGCGCGGGCGTGCTCGGTGTCGGTGACCGCGACCTGCACCGCAAACCCGCTGGTGGGCGCGACTCCGAGCAGATCCGTCCCCCCGAGCGCCTGAACGGTCGCAGCCCCCTCTTTCGGGGGCCCCGCAACGAGGACCGGGGCGACCGGCGCTGGCGGCTCTACCGGGAGCGGCAGGCCGTCGGGCCCGAGCAGGGGCTCCACCGCGGGCGCGGGCGAGACCGCGAGCTCCGCCGGGAAATCGAGATGCGCCTCTTTTTCAGTCGCGCTGACCTTTTGTAGCAGGACCTCGAGGTTGCCGGTACGCACCTCCTCCGAGATGAGCGCGTCGCGGGGCGGCATGGCCGCTGCTGGAACATCCTGCCTCCCGACCTGAAACCCGAGGATGAAGGTCGTGATAGACATACACACAGACACACCCACCAGCACCCACAGCCGGCTCCGGGTCAACGCGGCTTCGGATTCGGGGCGAACTCGGCTCAGTTCAGGCATGACCACCTCGAAAAAACTCTTAACACGTCAAGAGCAGGCTCGCTTGGCTCTTGACAACGCCCCCGGAACAGCGGAAACTCGCCCCCGTCGAGGTCTGCGGATGCTCTCTCTCTCCAGTCTGGTCCTCCTGCTCACTGCTCTTCCTGCCTCGGCTGGGGAGGGCCAGGTCGCACACGCGCCCGCCGCCGCCACCACGGACTACTACGAGATCCAGCCTGGAGACACGCTCTGGTCGATCTCCACACGGTTCCTGAACGATCCGTATGCGTGGCCGCAGCTCTGGTCACTCAACGAGTACATCACCAACCCGCACTGGATCTACCCGGGAAACCGGATCTACTTCCGCCTGCAGGACCACCTCACCCCGCCCACGGCCACTCCCGAGGTGGTGCCCGTCGAGGCCGTGCGCGTCGCCCAGGCCGCCCCGGCGGATGCCTGTGACTTTCCCACACGCTTCAACGAGAGCCGCCCGGCCACCCCCATGACCGCGCCGGGCGTGATCGGGACCGATGACGAGATCAGCCTCCGCGGCAAGGTCCGCGCGGCCGACGAGCCCGGAACGCTGCTCGGCTCTCCCGCCTACGTCTACCTGGACGTCGACGACGGCGACGTGAAGTGCGGCGACAACTTCTCGGTGCTGCGCCGCGTCCAGAAGAAGGTGAAGTCCCGCGGTCAGCTGGTCGGCTCGATGTACCGGGTCCTCGGCGAGGCGCAGGTGATCCGCGTGGACGGGAACGTGGCGACCGCCAAGCTCCGCGCCAGCTATTCGGAGATCGAGCGGGGCGACCTGATCTCGAACGTGATCCCGGTCTCCCTCACCGTCGACATCCGACCGCCCGCGGATGACCTGCAGGCCGAGATCTATGCGCGATTGACCTCCGACGAGCAGGTCCTCGCGAACATCAACGAGACCGTGTTCCTCGATCGCGGGACCGACGACGGCATCGATGTGGGTGACGCCCTCTTCATCGTCGAACGCAGGGACCCGCTGTCCCCCCGCACGGATCCGGACGATGATGCGCTGCCCGAGCGCGTGATCGGGCGCGTGGTCGTCGTGCGCGCCACCGCCGAGTCATCCACGGCCATCGTGGTCAATGCGGCGCGGGACATCCAGGTCGGTCAGCGGCTCACGACGCGCCCGAACAAAACGGACGACGCCGAATAGCACCCGATTTGGTGCCCCGATCGCGTTCTCCCTGAACCCGTCCAGAGCGACGGGATAGGTCGCCCCATGGATCGCAACAAGCTCGAGCAAGAAGCCCTCGGTCAGATCACCCGCGGCAACCTCGACGGCGCACTGAAGGCGTACACCGCCATCCTCAAGCTCGACCCGAAGGATCGACGGATCCGGCAACGGATCGGGGAGCTCTACCTGAAGCTGGGCCGCTCCACCGACGCGGAGAAGACGCTTCGTGATGTTGCCGAGGGGCTGGTACGTGAGGGCCAGGGCCGCGCCGCTGTCGCCGTGTACAAGCAGATCCTGACGTTCCGGTCCGACGATGCGTCGCTGCACTACGACCTCGGCGACTGCTACGCCACGTCGGGCTACCCCAACGATGCGCGCCAGCACTTCGACACCGCCGCGCGTTTGTACGCTGCGAGCGCCAAGCACATCAACGCAGCACGCGCGATGAAGCGTATCGTCGACCTGCAACCCGGGGAGCTGACGCTCAAGCTCAAGGTCGCGGAGCACCTCGAAGCCGGTCTCGACCCGAAGGCAGCGCTCGCCACGCTGCACGAGGTGATCGAGGACTACCGCCGCCGCGGGCGGCCCGACGAGGTCGGGAGGATCGCGGAGGTCGCGTTGCGCCTTGCCCCGGACGACCCCGGGCTGCAGCTCGACTCTGGGGCGGCTCGGCTGGAGTCCGGCGAGGTCGGGAGAGCGCTGCCGATGCTGCAGGGCGCCAACCTGCTGCGGCCCGACCACCCGCGAACGCTCCACCTGCTCGCGCGTGCCTACGAGGAGGCCGGCGATGCTCCCACCGCAGTGGCGACCCTCCGCCAGCTGGCCCGGGTGACAGCGAGCGCCGGAGACGTCTCCGGGGAGCTCGAAGCGCTGCGCAAGGCGGCCCGGCTCGCTCCCTCCGACGGCGACCTGCGTGGTCGGCTGAACGGGGTCGAACGCCGGATGAACCGGCTCGACCGCCGGCTCACCCAGCTCCAGCTCGCCCAGGCCACGACGGACGAGGAGCTTCGCGTTCAGGTGAGGGCCGAGGTGTACGCGCGCTACGGGTTCTACGACCGCGCGATCGGCCTGCTGCGCAGCGCACCGGACTCCCTCCCGTTGCTGGCGGTCCACGCGGAGATCTTGGTCGCATCGGGCGATGTGGACGCCGGGGTGCGGTTGATCGACGCGATCGCGCCGAAGTCCGGGCGGGAGCGAAACGCAGTGTTCGACCGCATCGCCGTGCTCAAGGGACTCCCGGAGGACGAAGACGAGGGCGATGCGGCGACCCCGATCGGGGCCCGCATCCCCAGCCCTGAACCCGTGGAGGCCGCCCTCGCTCGAGGGGATCGCCTGGCGGCTGCGGGGGATGTCCCCGGCGCTGTCACCGCCTACCGCGATGCGCTGGCAGCCGACCCTGGCAGCGAGCTCATCGTCTCGCGCATCGCCGCGCTCCGCAATGCCGCCCGCGGGTCGGCAGCACCGGTTCCGCCCCACTCCCCTCCGCGCCCCGCGCCCCCTCCCGAGAACCCACCCCCAGCCCCGCACACCGAGATCGAGGACGAGCCGTTCGAGCCGCTCGATGACGCCACGCTCACCGAGATCTCCCCGGACGACCTCGCCGATCCGTTCGCCGATGCCGACGAGCCGCCCGCTGAGGCCCCGGCCTCGCCCCCTGATCCGGCTGCGGAGGACTCGTTGGAGGAGGCCCACTCGCTGGTCGCGATCGGCATGAACGACCAGGCGCTCGCGCTCCTCGCCGGAGACCAGCGGCTGGAAGCGAGGGTGCTGGCAGCGCGCGCGCTGCGCGCCAAGGGCGACACCTCGGCGGCGCTCGACGCGCTGCGCGACGCCACGAACGAGGCTTCGGAGTCGGATCCCGGGTACCCGGAGGCGCTGTACGAGCTCTCGGGGCTGTACACCGCCACCGGCAAGCACCGCTCCGCGGTGCGCCTGCTGGAGGAGCTCTCGGACGTGGACCCGACATTCCGCCCGAAGGACGTGCAGGCGCGGATCGCTGGACTGGCTCGCCTGGTGAAATGACCGTTCCGGCCCCAGCGACCGACCGACTCGCCACCGTCGGGTCGGCAATTTGACGTAGCGACCGCACCGAACTCGTTCTATTGTTACGATCAGGTGTCGAACGTCACTCCTCGCACCCCGCAGAGCCTGCTCCCACGTGCATCCCACAGTCCGATTCGAGATCAAGTACCGCATCCCGCCCGGGCTCGCGGAGGAAATCTCCCGTCACCTCGGGCGCTACATGAGCGCAGACGAGAACGGCGAAGGCGGGAGCGCGAGCTATCCGGTGCACTCCCTGTACCTGGACAGCCCCAACTTCCGGCTCTTCCGGGACACGGAGGAGGGCGCGTTCTCCCGGTTCAAGCTGCGAGCGCGCTGCTACAACTTTCAGCCGGTGCGCTCCTTTTTCCTCGAAGTGAAGGCGCGACGGGGCGAGGCGATGACCAAGTCCAGGGCGGGCGCCACGATCGACGAGACGCGCGACCTGTTGGCTGGCGGGGGCACCGACCGGACCGACGATGCCATGAGGAACTTCCTCACCTCCCGGGACAACCTGCGCGCCCGGCCCGCGGCGTGGATCACCTACGATCGCGCGGCCTACGTCGGTGGCGAGCGCTCGCTGGTCCGCATCACCTTCGACTCCGCGATCCGGGT
The DNA here is from genome assembly GCA_903875225.1 of uncultured Pseudomonadota bacterium. Lineage (GTDB taxonomy): Bacteria > Myxococcota_A > UBA796 > UBA796 > SXON01 > CAIUMM01. Next base: position 22,174 of record CAIQVJ010000019.1, on the reverse strand, counting down.
CGGGCTGCCCACCGCCGACCTCGCCGAACCCGAACGCTGGTATGGCCTGCCGGAGGTCAAGGGCCTCGTGGTGCTCGAAATCAAGTACACTGGCAGCTACCCCGCCTGGGTCGCTGAGACCGTGCGTCGGTTCAACCTCACCCGCAGTTCCATGTCCAAGTACCGGCAAGGCGTCGACGTGCTGATCTCCCGCAACCTGCTGCCCGCCATGCACGCGGCATGAGTCCCTGGTTCCTGCCCGGGATGAACGGCACCACGCCGCCCGCGACTGCGGTGCTCACCCTCCTGCTGGCGTTCGTGCTCGGGCAAGCGGTGGCGTGGCTCTACGCGTTGACCCACAGGGGCCTCTCGTATTCGCGCAACATGGTCCACAGCCTCGTCCTCCTCGCCATGATCATCTCGATGGTCATGCTCGTCGTGGGCGACTCCATGGCGCGAGCGTTCGGCCTCGTGGGGGCTGTCGCGCTCGTCCGGTTTCGGACCGTGGTGCGCGACACGCGCGATACCACCTTCATCTTCCTCGCCCTGGCCGTGGGCATCGCGGTGGGCGTGCAGCACTACGCCCTCGCCATCGTGGGCACCTTCGCCATCGGGAGCGCCGCGGTCCTGCTCCAGGCGACAGGGTTCGGCGTCCGGCATGCAGACACGGGCACGCTCCGTGTGAGGGGCGATTCCTCCTTCAAGGCCGAGATCGACGAGGTGCTCGCCGAGTGGTGTCGCACCGCGCAGATGATCTCCTTGCGCGAGGTGGCCGCGGCCGTGGCCGGCGGGCCCGCCGAGGCTGAGTACAGCTACGAGATCCGCTTGTTCCACCCCAAGGACAGGGAGCCGCTGTTGCAGGCCGTCCGAGCGGTCCCGGGCACCACCAGCGCCTCCGTCGCGCTCGAAGACAAGGCAGAAGAATGGTAAAGCGCCAGCGCTCGTTGCGACGCCTCGCCGGATTGTGGGCCGGTCCTGCCCTGCTCGGTACCGCCTGGCTCCTCGCGGCCGGGGGGGCAGCCGGTCTGGGATGGATGCAGCAGCACACAGGCACCACGACCGCGCTCGCCATCACCCGCACACACGCGCTCCGCGCCCCAGAAAGCGGATGGGTCATCGAGGTCACCGCGAAACCCGGGCAGGCCGTGGAGGCCGGAGCCACGCTCGCCAGACTCGAGGTTCCCGGCATGTCGCAGGATCTGGACGCCGCGGAGGCCGAGGTACGGCGCGCGGAGGAGTCGCTCCTGGTGTCGACGGCGGATCGCACCCTCAAGTTCGCCCGGGACGTGGAGAGTGCGCGGCGATCGCTGCTCGACGCACAGGTGCTGCTCGCCGGCGACCGCGCCGCGCTCCAGACGGCGGAGTCAGACCTCGAGCGGGTGACAGCGCCCGACGTGGACCAGTCGATCGGGTACGTCACCCGCCGTCAACAGGCCGTGCAGGGGCTGGCCGACACGCTCGCGGCGCGGCAACTGCAGGTGGCAGCGTTGGAGAAGGCATTCGCGGAGGCCCGCGCCCGATCCCACGCAAGCTTCGAGGGGGAGGCACAGCTCGCCGTGGCGGTTTCGCGCCGGGACGCGCTCCTCGCCCGGCTCTCATCCGGGGAGCTCAAGGCGCCCGTCGCGGGTGTCGTCGGCTCACAGGTACCGGCGGCCGGGGAATGGACGACCGCGGGCAGCCCGCTCGTGACGATCACCGAGCCTGTCAGCAACGAAGTCGTCGCGTACGTCGCGGTTCCGTACGCCAACGGCCTGCACCTGGGAACGGTCGTGGCGCTGCAGCCCGATGGGGGCACCCCGGTCTCCGGCACCATCGCCGGCATCGGACCGTCCGTCGAGGCCGTTCCCGAAGCGTTGCACCCGATCTCGCCCACCTGGGCGATGCCGGTCCACATCGTGACCGAGGCCATGCTCGTCCCCGGCGAGAGCGTCGGCGTCGACCTGTAGCGCTCACCCGCCCGGGGGCTTCAGGCGCCGGTAGTAGCCTGCCAGCCGGGCGCGAAGCGCCGGATCGAAGCCCCCCAGCCGGACGGGGAAGGGGCCCGAGCGGAGCGCCTGCACGAACTCACCGAGCAGGTCGAGATCCCCGAGCCAGCCGTCGGCTCCGGGAGCGGCGTCCGGTCCGACGCGATGCGGCGCCCGCTCGTACACGCCGAGGGAGGGCACGTGCCCACCGTCGGTGCGTACCGCACGAAGAAGGCCCAGGGCAATCTGCGGCTCGGGGGTGAGGCTGCAGAGCAGGACGTCGGCCAGGACCCGTCGCACCGCCTTGATCGGCTCGATGCCTTCCGCGACGACACTGACGTCGTGCAGACTGGCGAGCCCGGCCACCACCTGGAGACGACTGCGGAGCACCGGATCGAACACAAGGATTCGCACAGGACGTCCCTATCGTATTCGCTCGGACGAATCCTCCCGAGTGAAAGGGCCGGGTTACGATGTTTGGAGACAGGGAGAATTCGCTGATGTCCACAGCCACCGCCGACCGTTTGAACCAGATCTCCGAAGAGCTAAAGAGCATCCTTGAGACACGCCTTCAGGAGCTCGCCGGCGCCATGCGAGGCACCGAGCAAGCCACGCGGCAGATCGTAGCGACCGAGATGGAGATCGCGCGCTACACCCAGATCACCGCCGACTCCCGCGTGGAGCTCGCCGCACTGAAGAAGGACGCCGACGAGGTTCGCGCACGCGCGGAGGAGGCGGGCTCACACCGCAACGAGATCATCGCCGAGCGCGATGCCGCGCGCGATGGCCTGGCGCGGGCGGAGCGGGAGGCGCGCGATGCCGGCACCCAGGTGAGCGACCTGCGGGCTCGCCTTCGCGGCCTCGAGCTGGAAGGGGAGTCGCTCCGCCGTGAGGCCGAGGAGATCTCTGCCCGGGTGAAGTCCGCAGAAGAGAACGTGGCCCGGCTGCGGAAGCTCCGCGAGGAGCTCATGCAGCAGATGTCGGCCTTGAGCATAAGCAGCGTGAAAGAGTAGACCGGAATGAGCGACAACGACACCACGGGGCGCGGCCCGGCCACGACGGAGTACGACACCCTTTTGGCTGCTCGCCGCCTGCTGGCGACCGTCGAGGCCGGGCGGGCTGCGTCCCTCTCCCTCGCAGCAGCGTACCTTCCGCTGCGAAGCGCCGCAGCGCTCCGCGAGAGTTTTCAGGACCAGGGCAGCGAGTCCAGCCTGTGGCCGGAGGCAGCCGTCGAGCGGAGGCTCGCCATCGAGCGCCTGCGGCGGGCACCCCCACGCTCCTCGCGTGAGCCCGAGCGGGAAGCAGCGCCGCTGCCGGCGGAGCGTCCGCAGGCCGTGCCGCCTCCCCAGGCGCAGCCCACGCCTCCCGCCCCCGCCGAACGGGCCGTGGTCGCGGCCCCCGAGCCCAGGCCTCCCGCCCCCGCCGAACGGGCAGAGGTAGCGGCCCCGCAGCCCCCGCCGATCGCCGAGTTCGATCTCGGGGGAGATCTGGTGGAGGACACACCGCTCGCAGCCCCGGTCGAGATGAACCCGGTCGAGAAGGTGCGAGTCGGCCGACCCAACCGTCGCCTGGTGCCCGACGACATGCTCAGCGGCCTGGCTCGGCGCCCGAGCATCCCGCCGGTGGCAGCGCCCGAGCAGCCCGCTCCGAGCGAGGCCGTCACCCCGGCGGCGCCGGCTGCGGAAGCGGCCGCTCCCGCCCTCTCCGAGGCAGATGCCCTCGAGCTCGCCGCCATCGCGGGCGCCGCAGCCCTCGAACGGGCCACCCTCGCGGCGGCCCAGTCTGCCGATTCCGTCGCCGACGTCGATCGCCCGACGCCCCCGCCGGTCGCCAGCCCCACCACCGAGCGGCCTCAGGGCGGGCTCGCCGCACGCCTGGGCTCGCTCGCGCGGTCCACGGAGGCCCCGGCTCCGGCCGGGGGCGAGCCCTCGAAGCCAACGACGCAGGTGTACGATCGGCGCCGCGATGAGCGCGTTGCAAGGCGCATCGCGCTCGGCCACGCGGACCGGCGGGCCGTCGCGCCCGTCACCACCGAGCCCGAACCGACTGCGCCAGCAGCGGCGGTCGTCCAGGCCGCAACTCCGGTCACAGCCGTGGTGGCCGAGGCGTCGGTCGAACCCGAGGCGGCCATGGAAGCCGAGGCGGTCCTCGATGCCGACACGCCCGCGGAGGCCGAAGTGGCCCCCGAGCCGGCGGCCCCTCGCACCTGGGAGTCCCCCTCCGCCTCGCTCCGCTCCCTCGCGGCAACGCTCGGCAGCGTGACAGCCAGCCTGCCGCCCGCCGCGGAGGGCACTGCATCCCTGCCGATGGCCCCGGTGCTGTCGCTGGATGTGCCCCGTCAGCTATCGATCCCGCCGATTCCGGTCACGGCTGCCGAGCCCGAGCTGGATGGGCCGTACATCACGCTCGAGACCCCCGTGGTGCGGGAGTCCGCCACACGGTCCACGACCGCCACGATCGAGGTGCGGGCCGCGGCGCGCATCGGCAGCGGAGGCGACGAGACCATCGCGCTCGAGGGCAAGGACGGTGCCCACGACGACATCGCCGACGACGACTCCGGCGAGGGGATGCGGGTTCACTTCGAGGTCGCTGCGCCAGCCCGGGCCGCTCCCGAGCTCTCCGACCCCGGCTCGGGTCGGCTCTCGTTCGACCAGGATGATCTCACCGTGGTCCATCCCAGCGAGGAGTCGCGCACCGATTCGAAGCCGGCCCCCGCGCCGGTGGACCACGGCGCGCGCCGCCTCTCGGACGACACCGCGCTGCAGCAGTTCCTGGACACGGCACGCCAGCACACCGAGCGGGGCGAGTACCAGAAGGCCATCCAGGCGTTCACCGACGCGCTCGACATCCGGCTCACCCACTCGGAGGCCTACATCGGGCGCGGGCGCTGCCACATGGAGCTCGGTGACTACACCAGCGCGATGTCCGACTTCCGCCGGGCGGAGGACCTGCAGCCAAAGCACCCGGATCCGCAGGTCGCGATGGGGGACCTCTACTTTGCCCGCAAGGAGTACAAGCGCGCGATCGAATTCTACGATCAGGCCGTGGAGCTGGACGGCGCACACGCCATGGCACGCTGCCGCCGCGGAATCTCGCACTACTACCGGAAGAACTTCCGACAGGCGTTCCAGGATCTCCAACGCGCGAATGCGCTCGACCCCGAGATTCCGAACATCAAGAAGTACGTCCAGATGGCGCTGAAAAAGATGGAGCGGGGCGAATAGCCCGCGTGCGCAGGCCTGAGATCGCTGTCGGCGCGCTCCTGCTCGCAACCTCCGGGTGCCAGGACTACAAGCTGAACAACCGGATCGTACACAACGGCGACACGGCTCCGGACTGCAGCGTGGACGACACGCTCACGGCCGTCACGGTGGACGGCACTTGCCTGGTGGAGCCCGGCGTCGGCACCTTCACGCCGGTGGTGGAGTGGCAGTGGGCGAGCAACGACACCTACCCAGGCTACGACGACATCATGTCTACGCCCGCAGCGGGCAACCTCACGGACGACAACGGCGACGGCGTGATCGACCAGCACGACATCCCCGATGTCGTGACCACGAGCTTCGCTGGGGGCGCCTACACCTCCGCCGGCGCGCTCACCGCGATCTCGGGGAACGGGGCCGGTCAGGAGTGGAGCCTGGTGGAGAGCGGCGGCTACCACCCCGCATCGTCGGGCAGCGTCGCGATCGGCGATATCGACGCAGACGGCATCCCCGAGGTGTGCGTACCGGCGATGGAGGTGTCGGTGTTGTGCGTGACCAACCTCGGCGACTTCAAGTGGGCGGGCGGAGCAACCCCCTACGCCTACGGCGCCCCGGCGTTCGCCGACCTCGATGGTGACGGCATGAGCGAGGTGATCTTCGGGTACACCGTGCTCAACCACGACGGCACCCTACGCTGGCAGGGCGCTTCAGGCGCCGGCTATTTCCTGTCCGTCCCGATCGACGTCGACCAGGACGGCCACCAGGAGGTGTACGCGGGCAACACCCTGTACGGCTATGACGGCACGCCGCTCTGGAACGACGGCACCTGCGACGGCATGGGCGCCGCCGGCGACCTCGATCTGGACGGGGTCCCCGAGCTGATCCACACCTGCCTCGGCGTGGTCACGGCGACGAACAGCGACGGCACGGTCCGCTGGCAGGTCCCGGTGCCTGGCGGCGGCGGAGGGCCGCCCACGGTCGCCGACTTCGACGACGACGGCATGGCCGAGATCGGAGTGGCCGGAGCCTACAGCTACTCCGTGTTCGACGGCGACGGCACCGTGCTCTGGTCACAGCCCGTGCAGGACTACTCCTCGAGCGTGACCGGTTCCAGCGTGTTCGACTTCGAGGGGGACGGCGCGGCAGACGTCGTGTACGCAGACGAGATCACGCTGTGGGTGTACGACGGCGCGACGGGCGCGGTGAAGTTCATCGAGGATCAGCACGCCTCCGGGACCCTCTACGAGTACCCGCTGATCGTGGACGTGGACAACGACGGCCAGACCGAGATCGTTCTCCCGTCCAACAACTACGCCTACGAGGGCTGGAACGGCATCACCGTGCTCGGCGATCTGGACAACTCCTGGCGGCCCTCCCGGACCATCTGGAACCAGTATGCCTACTCGATCACCAACGTGAACGACGATGGGTCCATCCCGGCCGTTCCGGAGCCGAACTGGACGCAGTGGAACAACTTCCGCACGGGCGGGACCACCCTCGGGAACTCGGACGAGCTGGCAAACCTGGTGCCGAGCGACCCCCGGTTCTGCTGCAACGACGACGGGAGCGTGAACGTGCAGCTGCAGGTGGGCAACAACGGACTGGCGGACACCCCCGCCTTCACCAGCGGACTGTACAACGCCGGAGGCACCGAGGTCGCCACCGGCGCGGCGCTCACGCTGGGCTCGGGCACGGCGCGCGATCTCGAGTTCCATGTCGCTGCCGCCGATTGGCGAGGGCGGCTGAGCGCACAGGTCGATGACACATCACGAGTGGAGGAGTGCAACGAGGACGACAACGTGCTCGATCTCGGCACCTGGCCCTGCGACTGAGGCCCCCTCACCGCCTCCGGATTCCGGCCCCCGCGCTGATCACCATCCCCACCAGGGCAAAGGCGAGCGGCCACACGTACTGCTCGTGCCAGAGCTTGTCCCGCCGCACGCCGCGCTCGGATGCCGTCAACTTGCCGCGGATCTCGGACTCGTAGAGCCCGCGCACGTCGTCGTCGCCGGGCACCGAGCGCACATACGCGCCGCCCGTGGCCTCGGCGATGTGCGAGAGCCGGGCCTCGTCGAGCTTGGAGACGACGACGCTGCCGTCGCTGTCCTTCTTGAACCCCCCGCCCTCCTCGGGAACCGGAGCCCCCTCGGGCGTGCCCACACCGATCGCGTAGACGTGCGCATGCGCCGCGGTGACCCTGCCCAGGGCGGCGGTCAGATCGGAGTCGTCGTCATGGTCCTCACCGTCCGAGACCAGCAGGATGGCCTTCCCGCTGCCGTCCGCCCGCTCGAGCAGCCCGAGCGCAGCGTCCAGCGCGCCGGAGAGCGACGTGCCCTGCGCGCGGATGGTGCCGGTCGTCGTGTCGCCCAGCGCCCAGCGCCACGTGGCGTAGTCTGTCGTCAACGGGATCCGGGTCCAGGCGCCCTGGGCGAACAGGACGAGCCCGATGGCGTCTCCGCGCAGGAGCTGCGAAAAGTCGCCCAGCTCCCGCTTCCCGACCACGAGGCGCGACGGGCTGACGTCCTCGGCATCCATCGACCGACTCACGTCGAGCACGGCCACGATGCTCACGCCCTCCATCCTGGTCTGCTCCCAGTCGAACCCCAACCGCGGTCCGGCCAACGCAACCACCACCCCCACAACGATGAGCGGAGCGAGGATGGCCTGCCAGAACCGCGCGGCTCCAACTCCCCTGGAGAGCAGCACGGCGAGCATCTGCGGGCTCCCGAGCCGCCCCAGGTCGTGGGATCGGCGTCGCCAGGCCCAGGCCGAACCCAACGCCACCAGCGGCACGAGCACCAGCAGGAACAGCCAGTTCAGGTGCGCCCAGGTCATGGCAGCCGCCGCAGCACGGTGCGGGAGAGCCCGAAAGCGGCACAGAAGCAACCCAGCGCGGGGAACAGCCAATCCGCGTAGAGCTCGTCGCGATGGACGTATTCGTGGACCTGCGCGGTGGTCTTCTCGTTCTTGTCGATGTCTGCGTAAACCTGACCGAGTTCGCTCAAGTTGGAGGCGGGGTAGTACTTGCCCCCGGTTGTGCTGGCCACGGCCGAGAGGGTGCGGTCGTCGATCTGCGAGGTGCCCACCCCGATGGTGTAGATCTTCACCCCGAGCGCCTTGGCGGCGGCAGCGGCGTCCATGGGCTGCACGGTGCCTGCGTTGGACTTGCCGTCCGTCACCAGGATCATCAGCTTCGACGGTGCCTTGAGGTCCTTCAGGCGCTTGACGCCCACCGCGATCGCATCCCCGACCGCCGTGGCGTTCGGACCTGCCATGCCCAGCTGCAGGTCCCCGATGAAGTCCACGAGCGCCGCCGAATCCAGCGTGGGCGGCACCTGCACGAAGGCCTCCTCGCCGAACACCAGGAGGCCGAGCCGGTCGTCCTGCCGCGCCTCCACGAACCGCTTCATCACCTGCTTGGCGGCGTCCAGGCGGGACATCGGGCTCAAGCCCCTGCCCATGTCCGGGGAGCGCATCGAGCCGGAGGTGTCGATGGCGAGCAGGATGTCGAGGCCCTCGGAGTCCCGCACCGTCTCGTGCTCGATGTGTTGCGGGCGGGCCAAGGCGACGACGGCAAACGCGATCGCCAACCCCTCCAGCAGGGCAGGGATGATCGTGGTGCCGATGACAATAGAAGCCAGCGGCGAGGCCGCTGCGCCCGAACCAGGGAACCGCAGCGCGTGCGGCCGCGCCCACGCCAGCAGCGGAACGAGCGCCAGCGGCAACGCGAGGAGCCAGAGCGGCGCCGCGAACTCAAACACGGTTCTGCCCTGCGTTCCCGCGCACTGGAGCCACCAACCGGCGGAAGTCCGCGTCCAGCTGGTCGAACAACGAGGCCCGGGCCTCGCGCTCGGCGAATTTCACGAGGTCCATGGCCGAGAGCAGGCGGCGGGCGCAGTCAAGCTCTCCGGCGGTCAGCTCCCCCGACAGGTTGTCGAGGATCTCCCGGGTCGTCCTGGACGTGGCGGGCCAGACGCGGGTGGCATCGAGGTACCGGCGGTACACCATCGAGAGCTCGAGGGCCAGTTCGGCGGGCTCGAGATCGGTGCGGGCGCGGAGCGCATTCCAGGCGCGCAGGGCCAGGATGTCCGGCGCTTCCGGCGGGACCGGCGGGGGCAGGGGCCGCCACCGCTTCCATGCGGCGATCCCGGCCGCGACGAGCGCGCCTGCGCCGACCACGCCCCCGAGCACATACGGCCAGATCGGGGGCGGCCTGGGCGTCGGAGCGGCGAGGTCGGCCATCTTGCCGCCCGTGGGGCCGTCCACCCCGATGTCGACGTAGATCGGCACGGGCTTCTGGTCGGAGCCGGGGACGTCGATCACGTAGCTGCCCTTCTCGCCGACAGCGTCCCACACAGCACTGCCGTCGTCCCCGGTGCTCACCTGGGTGATCGTGAGCCCCTCCACGGGCGGCATCTGCGTGCCGGCAGGCGCGTGGATCCTGGCTGGCTTGCCCTCGTCCACCTTGCGCGCCTCCACCCACACCGGTGCGGCCGGTGGAAGAGGCGCGGGTGTCGGGTGGCAGGCGAGCAGGAGCAGCAGGATCATCCGCGTCCCCGAGCCATGAAGTGTCGCTGCAGGCGCAGGAATGCGTCCTCGTCCGTGGAGAGCGAGCTCGCGCGGACCCCCGCCCGCCGAAGGTCCGCCACGCGAGCGTCCACGGGCCCGAGGATCCCCTGCCCGGCGGCGCGGAGCGTGCGCACCGATCCGCTCTCCGCGTCCATCACCGCCAGCATCCCCACATCGGGGAGCGCGTTCTCGAGCGGGTCGTGCACCAGGATCGCGTGTGTGGTGTGCCGCCGCGAGAGCGAGGCCAGCTCCTGGTCGAAGCTCGGGGCCACGAAATCCGAGAGGATGACGATCACGCCCCGCCGTTTGAGCACGCGCCGGGCAAAGCCGAGCGCGGCCGCCAGATCGGTGCCGCCCGTGTTTCCCACCGCGAACGCGGCCTGGATCACCTGCCACCCGTGGCCTCGCGACTTGCGTGGCGGGAGGTACTGCTCCACCTTGTTCGTGAAGGTGAGGAGCCCGACCCGATCCCCGCTGCGGAGCGCCGAGAACGCGAGCCCTCCGGCGGCCCGCGCAAGCTGAAGGCGCTTGTCGGTGCGCCCATCCTTGCCGCCTGCCCCGAACCGGACGGAGCCGGAGATGTCCATCACCAGCAGCAGCGTGAGCTCGCGCTCCTCCTTGAACGTCTTGAGGAACGGCTCACCGGTGCGCGCGGTCACGTTCCAGTCGATCCGGCGGACCTCGTCGCCGGGCACGTACGGTCGCACCTCGTCGAACTCCATGCCCGATCCCTTGAACGCGGAGCGGTACTCACCCTGCAACAGGGAGTCCACACGCCGCCCCGCCTGCACATGCAGGCGACGGATCTGCCGGAGCTCTTCAGGTGTCAGCACGACGGCCCCTTAGCGAGGCGACCGCGCCGTGGGGACGCGTGTCACCGAAGAAAAACAGACGGTGACCGGGACTGTCCGCCCGGAGCGACCGCGCTACTCACACGCGACGGACACCCGAAAGTTCGCTTCCTCATCCGCCGCGTCCTTCGCGTCCACGACGACGAGCCAGCGCGTGTCACGATCCCACGACACGGACACCTGATCGTCCCCCTCCGCGTCCGAGCCCTCGCAGGTCGTGAGCGGATCGGCGTCGCCCGGGCACGTGTCCTGCTCCCACCGGACGACGGCCAGATCCATGTCCGCGCAGGGCGCCTCCAGCGTCACCGTAGCGGTCGTGTTCGCGGGTACATCCAACGCATAGATACGCTCGGGGCCGGCGTAGTCGTGACGGTCGAGGTTGGGAAAGCAGAATGCTGCGGTGTAGTCCGCCCCGGTCCAGTCCGAGTCGCCGCCCGCGGGGGTGGCCTCGATGGTCTGCCCGCACGCAATCGCGCTCGTCACGCACGTGTCCCCAGGGGGCGTGGTCGGCGGATTCTCGGAGCAGAGCGCGTCGGTGTCGGTGTCCGAATCGCTGTCGGCGTCGCTGTCCGCATCGGCGTCCGCGTCGGCATCACCGCCGGAGTCCTGGTGAAGATCGGGGTGCCGCGTCGCGGAGTCATCACCCCCCGTGCACGCCGAGAGCCACAGGGGCAGGAGCGCGGACGGGATCATTCAGGGACAGTCGCCGTTGGCGGACCCTGGCGTGCCGTAGGCCGTGTAGCTGCCGATGGCGTAGGTCGTACTGGCCTTGGTCTGACACCAGATGGTAGGGGCGATCGCCGTGCCCCCGTGCGTGTCGTTGAAGGTCTCGTCCGCGGGGGCCGGGTACAGGTCCTTGTCCACCATGCTGCCGTGCATCGCCTCGCTGTACCACTGGTCGGAGGCGGAGAGATAGCCGTAGCCGACGTCGTCGAGCATCACGGTGGAGGTGGACGTGCTCGCGGCCGGGCCGAGAGTCACGCCGTCCGCCTGAAGGCGAACATACCCGTTCAACGTGGACATCCCGTAGCTCGCGCTGGAGAAGTCGAAGTCCACGTCGCACGAGGCCTGCTGGGCCTTGTCCGAGCAGACCACGAGGAAGTCGGCAGGAGCCAGCGTCGTGCCCGCGGGCAGGGTCACGTCCGTCTCGTTGGCCGGCGCGCAATCCGCAGAGGTCGGCTCGTAGGGGAACGGGAAGGACGTGAGCGAGCACAGCGTGAGCGTCCACCCGGAGAGATCGAGGGTCACGCTCGTGGTGTTGTAGAGCTCCACCCACTGCAGCAGCTCGGTCGGCACGTAGTTCACGTAGGTGCCGTTGCCCCGCCAGTACCACTCGGTGAGCACCACGTCGGCCTCTGTCAGCCCGTCCTCGTCCACAAAGCCGTCGCAATCATTGTCCGTGCCCGTGCCGTCCGTCGGGTCCGTGGCCTGGGGATAGCGGGCTGCGTTGGTGTCGTCACAGTCGTCCGCGATGGTGGCGTCCTCTCCCGACGGCGGATCGCAGTAGGGATGCCCGGGGTCGGAGGGCGCGCCGTGCCCGTCTCCGTCCAGATCCATGTAGTAGGTCGACCGGCCGGTCACCCCGGGATCGTCGTCGTCGGCGACCCCGTTGCAGTCCTCGTCGACGTCGGCGGGATCACACACCTCGACGGCTCCCGGGTGGATCGCGGGGTCGGCGTCGTTGCAGTCCGTACCCCCGTCTGCGCTGTCCCCGTAGCCGTCGCCATCGGCGTCGATGGGTCCGGAGTCGGTGTCCGCATCCGCGTCGGTGTCGGTGTCGGCGTCCGTGTCCGAATCGGTGTCCGTGTCCGTGTCCGCGTCCGTGTCCGTGTCCGCATCGGTGTCCGTGTCGGTGTCGGTGTCCGTGTCCGTGTCCGTGTCCGCATCGGTGTCCGTGTCCGCGTCGGTGTCCGAATCGGTGTCCGTGTCGGCGTCTGCGGTGTCCACGATCCCCGTCTCCCCGGACGGGAACGCAGGACGCCACGAGGCGCTGCAGCCGGACAGCGTGAGGAGGCAGACCAGGGGGAGCGTCGATCGCATCGCTCCACCATACCTCCGCCGCCCCGGAACCGGTAGACCGCGTTCGACGACGAAGGCAAGGTTGTATCCAGCTTGACGTCGCTGTTGACACGGCAATAGGATGGCCCGATGCGCACCGGCCTCGACGTCCTCCTCGACACTCCCGCCCAGCTCTCCCGCCTCGCGGGCGCCCGGGTCGCAGTGGCCTGCAACCACACCGCGGTCAACCGGTCCTGTGACCACCTCGTGGACCTCCTGCCCGCACAGGGCGTGGCGATCCGTCGCATCTTCGCGCCGGAACACGGCCTGCACGCGACCGCGCAGGACATGATCACGGTCGCCCACGACCGGGAGGCGCCCACCGAGGTCGTCTCGCTCTACGGCAACAGCGCGGCGTCCCTGCGCCCCCGCCCGGAGCAGCTCGCAGACATCGACGTGCTGATCTTCGACATCCAGGACATCGGCAGCCGGTACTACACCTACCAGGCCACCCTCGGGTACATGATGGAGGTCGCCGCCCAGACAGGCACGAAGGTGCTGGTGTTGGATCGTCCGAACCCCATCGACGGCGTCACGCTCGAAGGGAACATCGTCCAGCCCGGGTTCGAGAGCTTCGTCGGGGCCTATCCCCTGGCCGTGCGCCATGGCATGACCATGGGCGAGCTGTCCAGGTTCTTCCGGGACGATCGCGGGATCGGGTGCGTGATCGAGGTCGTGCCCTGCGAGGGGTGGGACCCGCGCGAGCGGTTCGACGCCACAGGCCTGCCGTGGGTGTTTCCCTCCCCCAACATGCCCACCCTCGAGACAGCGCTCATCTACCCGGGGATGTGCCTGATCGAAGGCACGAATCTCTCGGAGGGGCGCGGCACGACCCGGCCGTTCCACCTCGTGGGCGCACCGTTCCTCGACGCTGCCCGGCTCACGAGCCTGTGTCGGGATGGCGCCCTGGACGCGGGCCTCGAGGGCGTCACGTTCCGGGCGGCCACGTTCGAGCCGCGCTTCCAGAAGTTCGCCGGGCAGGTTTGCAACGGCGTCGAGGTCGTCGTGACCAACCCCGACGTGCTCGAAGCCTTCCTGCTCGGCCTCGTCGTGCTCGAAGCTGCGATGCGGGCCGCCCCCGCCCACTTCAAGTGGCGCACCGAGACCTACGAGTTCGTGGACACCCCGATCGCGATCGACCTCCTGTGCGGCTCGAACGAGGCGCGGGTCGGGCTCATGTCCCGGATCTCCCCGCGCACGCTGGTGAGCGGGTGGCTGCCCCAACGGCTCGCGTGGGAGCAGCGCCGCGCGGACGCGCTGATCTACCCCCGGGGCTGACCGGAACGCCGGCTACGACCAGTCGCCCCCGCCGCCCAGGACGATCTGGTAGAATTCATCCTTCTCCGCCCGGTAGCCTGGCATCTCGCCCCCCGCGTGCCGGCGCCGCAGCGTGTTCAGGCGCTCCACGAGGGCGGGATCGGCGCGCAGGGCATCCCGCAACCGCAGGAAGAAGTCCTCCGGTCCACCGGCCACGACGAGCTGGATTCCCAGCTCCGGGTCAGAATCATATTCCTTGAAGCTGGAGTAGCTGGTGGTCTGGACATACCCAGCATCGCGGGCGAACCGCCCGGCGAGCGTCGCATCTGCCGCGGCGAACTGCTCCTGGGGGACGCGCAGGCAGATGTCCAGATCGCCCTTGGTCAACGAGCCGGGGATCGAGGTGGCGCCCACGTGGTGCACCTCCACGCCAGGGAGCAACCGGCTGATCTCCTCCTTCCAAAGTTCGAACGCGGCTTCCGCTCGGGGGCCCGCGACATGGTACGGCTGGAGGTTCACGCGATCGGGCCGGAGCGAAACCTCGCTCGCAGGCGGGCGGGGCGGCGCGACGACATGACCGCGTTTCACCCCCCGAGCGCGTGCCCGTGCGGCCTCGCGCTCCCGCGTGCGGGGTGGCCCGGAGGCCACGAGGCCCTCCCGGATCAACCGGCGCGTGAGCGTGGCGAACTCCTCCACGGCCGCCTCGAACGCGGCGGCGTTCGCCCGACTGGGGCGTGTCGTCCCGGAGACCTTGCGCACGTACTGAAGGGCTGCAGCGCGGATCTCATCGTCCGTGCTGGGGGGCTGGAAGTGGAAGAGCGTTCGGATGTTTCGACACATCCGCGAAGCGTAGTCACCGGAGTGACGCGCGGGCCGCTTTGTGTAGTCCCGTTCTGCAACCCGGCGTCACGCCCCCGGGGACGCGCTACGGTACCCCCATGGACCGGCCCGACGACCCAGCATTCTGGCCAGAGCAGGAGCCGTCCGCCTACGCGGACGCCGCCGGGGGCTGGGTCACCCCCGAGGAGGTGGAAGCCGACCTCGACAGCCTCGAGAACCCCGACGCAGAGCGCGTGGACCTGGGCGTGAGCCTCGGCGGGCGCCCGATCACGGCCCTCCGCGTGAGCCCCTCCGCAAACCCGTTGTACTCGCTCCGGATCCTGGGTGGTCACCATGGAAACGAGCCAATCAGCGTGATCGTCGCGCTCGCCGTCGCCGAGCGCCTCGCCGCAGACCCGGGGCTCGTCCCCGACGATGCGGAGGTCTGGGTGGTGCCTGACGTCAACCCGGACGGGCTGGCCGCCCACACCCGCGAGAACGCGCGGATCGTCGACCTGAACCGGAACTACGACTATGCGTGGGGCGAGGCGATCGACCCCGGCGCCAGCCCGTTCTCCGAGCCCGAGACCCGCGCCATCCGCAGCCTCACGCGTGCGCGCACCTGGCTCGGAGGCCTCACGCTCCACAGCGGCGCCAGCAACATCGGCTGGACCTGGAACTACACGACCGAGGATCGCGCCCCCGACGAGCCGATGCTCGCCGCGATCGGCGAGGCGTACGCGGCCCAGGTGACCCAGCCGGGCTTCTGGTCGACCAACGGCGCCGATTGGTTTCCAACCCATGGCGACACCACGGACTGGTCCTACGGCCGCTGGGGCATCCCCGAGTTCACCCTCGAGGTGAGCGACGACAAGGCGCCCTCCGATGCCCAGGCCGTGATCGACTGGCACGTGGACGCAATCCTGCAGTGGCTCCTGCGGCCGCCGGACCTGCTCGCGGAGGCGGTCTCCAACCAGACCGGCGAGGCCGTGCCGGTCACCGCGGAGACAGCGTGGCCGAGCACCAGCCCGGGCGGGCTCCTCGCACGCTGGAGCGACAGCACCCCGACGACCTGGACGAGCGCGGGCTTCGAGAGCGCCGCCTACGGCGCCCCGCTGGCCTGGTCGGGCACCACGGTCACCCCGCGGTTGATCTCCCGCGGGGAGGGCGCACAGGACGTCCCACCGGGCTGGATCGGGCTCACCCAGCCGGGCGAGCCCCCCGTCGCGTTCGACGGCTCGCTCGATGCCGCCACGCTGGCGCCGGGCCTCTGGGACGTCGTGACCGCTGACGGCGTGGCGCCCCGGTCGCTGCTGGTCGGCGAGGTGGACGACCATGTGCGGCTCGACACCGTCGAGGTGGAGGGGGCCGGGATCAACCTGACCGGCGCGGGTTTCGGGCGCGGGGCGGAGGCCTGGGGCGTCGGCGGGCCAGTCCGCGCCCTGCACCCCCTGCTGCGAACCCTGCAGACCGGTACGGCGCTCGCCTTCGACTGGGTCCCGGGCGACGACACCGTACTCGTGTGGACCAACGGCGCCTGGGTGGGTGCCGTCGGGATGAACGCGACCCCGACCTGGGACGAGGATCCGCCTGAGACCATCGTGATCGAGGGCACGCCGGTCGCGCAGCCGCAGGTCGGCAGCTACTTCGCGGGGGGGTGTGGCGGCACCGGCGTGCACGGCGCCGTCCTGATGTTCGGGCTGCTCGGCCTGCGGCGACGCCGGGTCAGACCCTGAAGTACCGCGCCTGCGGATGGTGGACGACGATGGCCGCAGTGGACTGCTCCGGGTGCAGCTGGTCCTCGTCTGCCATGTCCACACCGATGCGCTCGGCGCCGAGCAATCGCAGCAGGTGCCGCTGGTCGGCCATCTCGGGGCACGCCGGGTAGCCATAGGCGTAGCGGCAGCCCTGGTAGCGCTTGTGGAACAGCTGGGGGATGTCCCGGGCGTCCTGATCCGCGATCCCGAGATCCGCCCGGATCTGCTTGTGGACGAACTCGGCGAGGGCCTCGGTGACCTCCACGCCCAGCCCGTGCAGGTACAGGTACTCGGTGTACTTGTTCTCGTCGAACCAGGTGCGCGCGACGTCGCTCGCGTGCTGGCCCACGGTCACGCACTGCAGCCCGACGACGTCGCCGCCCTCGTTCGCGGTCCGGAAGTAGTCGGCGAGGCACAGCCCCGCCCGGTTGCCCTCCGAGCGTTGGCGGGGGAACCCGAGCCGGGTCCCGTCCTCAAGGATGAGCGCATCGCCCTCGCGGGCGCAACGGAAGTACCCGTACACCGCAGCAGGGTGCAGGATCTCCTCCCGGGCGCAGCGGTCGGCGAGCTCCACGAGGATGGGCTTCACCACGGTGCGGAGCTGCGCGGCGTGCTCCTCGTCGGAGAGGTTCTTGCGCAGAAAACCCCATTGGAACTTGAAGAGCACGTCTTCGTTGATCCAGGGAAGCAGCGCGCGCAAGGGGACCTCCAGCTTGCGGGAGCCGAAGAACGGGGGGACCGGCACCGGCGCCGCCTTGATCGGCTCGGCGTCGCGCGCGTCGTAGGGGACCGGCCGCTCGTGGCGGGCCGTGATCTTCCTGGTGTCCTCGGCGACGGCCACCACCGGATCCAACGTGTCGTCGAACGTCGGCAGGTTCTGCATGAAGTGCAGCCCGGCGAACGCATCCTTCGCGTACACGACCTTTCGACCGTAGGTCTGGGAGCAGTCCTGCTCCACATACGCGCGGGTGAGCGCCGCGCCGCCCAGCACCACCGGCGTCGTCCACCCCTGCGAGCGCATCTCCTCCATGTTCTCACGCATGATCACCGTGCTCTTCACGAGCAGGCCGCTCATGCCGATCGCGTCGGCGTTGTGCTCCTTCGCCGCCTTGAGGATCTGGTCGATGGGCTGCTTGATGCCGATGTTCACCACCCGGTACCCGTTGTTGGTGAGGATGATGTCCACGAGGTTCTTGCCGATGTCGTGCACGTCCCCGCGCACCGTGGCCAGGACCATGGTGCCCTTGGCCGGGCCGCTCGCCTTGTCCATGTGCGGCTCGAGCCACGCCACCGCCGCCTTCATGGTCTCCGCCGACTGCAGCACGAAGGGGAGCTGCATCTGTCCGGACCCGAACAGTTCGCCGACCACCTTCATGCCGCCGAGCAGGATCTCGTTGATGATCTGGAGCGGCGGATACTTCGCGAGCGCCTCCTGCAGATCGACCTCCAGCCCGATGCGGTCCCCGTCCACGATGCGATCCTTGAGCCTGTCCTCGACGTTCGCGGCGGCGCTCTTGACCACGGTGGCGGTCTTGACGTCGGCGAACAGCGCGAGCAGGGCCTGGAGCGGATCGTAGGCGGGGACGGGCTCGCCTGTCACGCTGACGCTGGCCGGGCGACGCCGGTCGAAGATCAGGTCCTCGCACACCACCCGCTGCTCCTCGGGCAGCTTGTAGAGGGGGATGATCTTGTCGGCGTGGACGATGGCTGCGGTGAGCCCGGCCTCCCGCGCGTGGTGCAGGTACACCGAGTTGAGCGCGTGACGCGCCGGCGGATTGAGCCCGAAGCTGATGTTGGAGAGGCCGAGCAGGATTCCACAGCGGGGGAATCGAGCGGCGATGAGGCGGATGCCTTCGAGCGTCCAGAGCCCGAGCTTGCGGTCGTCCTCGTTGCCGGTCGCGATGGTGAACGTGAGCGGGTCGAAGAGGATGTCGTCCGGCGCGATGCCGTGGCGGTTGACCGCGAGGTCGTACAGGCGCTCGGCGATGGCCAGCTTGCGCTCGGGGCTCTTGGCCATGCCCTCCTCGTCGATCGTGAGCGCGATGACGCCCGCGCCGAACTGGCGGCACAGGGTGCACACCTTGTCGAGGCGGCCCTCGCCGTCTTCGAGGTTGATCGAGTTCACCAGGCCCTTTCCGCCGATCCGCTTGAGCGCGGCTTCGAGCACGGGCACCTCGGTGGAGTCGATGACCAGCGGCCCGTGCACGGCCGTCGCCATCTTCGACACGAGCGTGTCCATGTCGTTGATCTCGGGCCGCCCCACAAACGCGGTGCACACGTCGATGGCGTGGGACCCGGACTTCATCTGCGTGCGGCCCATGCCGACCATGCCGTCCCAGTCCTCGGCGTCGAGCATGCGCTTGAACGCCCGGGAGCCGTTGGCGTTGGTGCGCTCGCCCACGGCGAAGATGTCGGCCTGCTGGCGCAGCGGCACCGTGCCGTACAGGCTCGCCAACGAGGGCACGAACTCGGGCGTGCGGTGCTTCGGCTTGCGCCGCAGGATCTTCTCGGCGACCGCCCGGATGTGGTCGGGCGTGGTGCCGCAGCACCCGCCGACGAAGTTGACGCCGTCGTGCTCGACGAACCGCTCGTGCCACTCGGCCAGCTCACGCGGGTTCAGCGGGTAGTGCGTCCTCCCGTCGACGAGCTGGGGCAGGCCCGCGTTGGGCAGCACGCTGATGCGCCGCTGGGCGTGGCGCCCGAGGTAGGCGATGTGGGCCGCCATCTCCTGCGGGCCCGTCGCGCAGTTGAGCCCGATCACGTCGATCGGGAAGGCCTCCAGCACGGTGACCGCAGTCGCGATGTCCGAGCCCAGCAGCATCGTCCCCGTGGTCTCCATCGTCACCTGCGCCATCACCGGCACGCGCCGGCTCGCGTAGGCGGGCTCCGTGTACACGTCGAAGATCGCGGAGACCGCGCACTTGGTCTGCAGGAGGTCCTGGCAGGTCTCGACGAGCAGCACGTCCACGCCCCCGTCGATCAAGCCCCTCACCTGCTCCTTGTAGCCGGCGTGCATCTCGTCCCAGCGGATGTGGAGCAGGCTCGGGAGCCGGGTGCCGGGGCCGATCGAGCCCGCCACGAACCGCGGTCGCGCCTCCGTGCTGTGGCGATCCGCTGCCGCCCGCGCGATCTGGGCCGCCCGCTTGTTGATCTCGTGGCACTCCGTCGAGAGCCCGAATTCGCCCAGCACCCAGGGGGCGCCGCCGAAGGAGTTGGTCTCCACGATGTCGGCGCCCACCTCGAAGTACCGGCTGTGGATGGCCTCGATGACGTCGGGCCGCGTGAGGCACAGGATCTCGGAGCAGTTCTCGAGGCCGTTGTAGTCCGAGAGCGGCAGGTTGAAGCCGTGGATCTGGGTTCCCATGCCGCCGTCGAAGATGAGCACGCGGTCATTCAGCGCGTCGAGCAGCGGAGAGGAGGTCATCGGCGAGTTGGGGAGCGGGATCGTGGTCATCGGGTACCCAGGGCGAGGAGTGTCGTGAAGGCAGGTGGGCGACGGTCGCGGTGCACGACGGCGCAGGAGACGGTGTGGAAGCCGGCGGCGGTGAGCAGGGCGGCGAGGTCGGGGAAGCCGAGGTGCTTGTGCCCGAGTCGACCCTGGACCCAGGTGTGGGCGTGCGGCGCGAGATCGAGGACGGCGACGCGCGCGCCGGGGGCGAGCTTCTCGTGCAGGTTCTGGAGGGCCAGCAGGGGGTCTTCGACGCAGTGCAGCGACTGCGAGTAGAGCACGAGGTCGACCTCGCCGGGGGCGAGCGGGGGGTCTGCGAGGTCGCCGCAGCGGGGTTCGACGTTGGGGCCGAGGTTCACGAGCGCGTCTGCCTGCAGGTCGACCGCGATCAGGTGGGACGCCGGGTTGGACGACGCGAGCAGTCGCGTCAACTCGCCGCTGCCAACGCCGAGATCCGCGATCCGCAGCGGGGGCAGGAGGGTGAGCAGCAGCTGCGCCAGGCCCTCCCAGTTGCGTCCGGGCAGGAAGTCTGCGTCGAGCGAGTCGATCGCGGCGCCGCGGGCGGCCAGGATCCGCTCGAGGGCGAACCGGTCGGCCTCATCGAGCGGCTCGCTCGCGATCAGCGCGGCGAGTTCGGTGTCCTCGACGGCCGCGAGGCTGTACACCACCTGCCCCTGCGCCCGGCGCGCGTCGGCGAGGCCCACGCGCTTGAGCTGCGCCATGTGCCCGGCGAACGTGCTCTGCGCGAGGCCGAGCAGGTCCTGCAGCTCACCCGCCGAGAGCTCCTCGGCCTGCAGGAGCGCCAGGATCCGCAGCCGGACGGGCTCGGCGAGGACTCTCAAGCGGTCGGTGCGGGTCATGAAAACAGTATATCGCGATATCGCGATATCGTCACCACCCGCATTGCCATCCCGCGGAGCGGGACGGATCGGGCGTGCCGGGTCGGTGACGGAGGGCCAGCGCAGGGAGGTGGGGAGCGCCGCGAGATGAGTGGCTGGAGGCGGCGGGCGGCGAGCGGCGGGCGGAGGGCAGAGGGCGGAGGCCGGAGGACAGAGGGCGGAGGGCAGAGGGCAGAGGGCAGAGGGCCGCGAGCGGCGAGCGGCGGGCGGCGAGCAGCGAGCGGCGAGCGGCGGGCGGCGGGCGGCGGGCGGCGAGCGGATGCGGATATGGGCCCCCGATGAGCCCGTGCCGCGATCAGCTTGGGTAGTGCCCGAATCGGCGCATGGTCCGGGGTCGCGGTGTTCGCGATGGCGGCGGTGCTCTACGGCGGCGCCGCGCCAAGGGTGCCCGTACTGCACGAGGTCCGGATCCGCGGCGGCCCGGGGCTGCGCATCGCCCAGTTGTCCGACCTGCACCTTCGCGCCGATCCGGCGCTCAACGCAGCCATCGCCTCCCGCGCCGTCGCTGCGCACGCCGACCTGGTCGCACTGACAGGCGACGTCATCGACGACGCCCACCGGCTCGAAGCGCTCGGGGCGTTCCTCGACGCGATCGACGCAGCGGGCAACACGGCGCCCATCTACGCGGTCACCGGAAACTGGGAGTACTGGTCTGGGACGAGCCTCGACGCCCTCGCCCGGGTGTATGCGGCACACCGGGTGGAGTGGCTTCGAGACCGCCGGGTGCGGGCCGGCATCGGTGGACGGGTGGTGGACGTGGTCGGCCTGGACGACGGCGGTTCACCGCGCACCGCACAGCCGCCCGACCTGCTCGCGCCAGACGCCGCAGTCCCACTGCTCGTCCTGGCCCACTACCCGCAGAGCCTCGACGCGATCGCGGCGGCGCTCCTTGCCGGGCCCACTCGCCCGCTGGTGCTGGCAGGGCACACCCACGGCGGACAGGTGGCGGTGTTCGGCTGGGCGCCGGTGGTGCCGGCAGGCAGCACCGTAGCCGGCCGGCGCGTGGTCGAGGGCCCGGTCCACCTTCCCACCCTGGACGGGTATGTCAGCCGCGGCATCGGGACCTCGATCATCGACCTGCGTTGGGGGGTAGCGCCGGAGATCACGGTCGTGGCGTGGGGAGACGAGCACCCGGCCCCACGATGATTGCGTATGCCTCGCCGAATTTCACGTCGACCGTGCGCGACGCGGCGTCGGCTGAGGTCTGCTCGAGGCGAGCACCACGCCGATGACCTCGAAGGCGACCGCGGCGGAAGGGGCGCCGGGGGCGCCAACACTCGCGAGGATACGACCATCCTCGCCACCTTTGGCGCCGGGGGCGCCAACACTCGCGAGGATACGACCATCCTCGCCACCTTTGGCGCCGGGCG
>CAIQVJ010000018.1 GCA_903875225.1 uncultured Pseudomonadota bacterium | reverse complement strand
TCTCTACGGCGTGGACATCGACCCGCGCTGCGTGCAGGAGGGGGCGCTCGCGCTCTGGCTCCGCGCGCAGAAGAGTTGGGAGGATCTCGGCGTGAAACCCCGCGCCCGCCCGCGGGTGCGGAAGGTCAACCTCGTCTGCGCGCAGGCGCTGGGGGGCGAGCCCAAGGCCAAGGCGGCGCTGCTCGCAGGGCTCAAGCCGGCGGTGCTCGGGCGGCTGGTGGAGGCGCTGTTCGCCAAAGCCGGCGAGATGGGGTTGCTCCTCCGCGTCGAGACGGCGCTCGCCGAGACCGTCGCCCAGGTCAAGGAGGCGTACCTCGGATGGAAGCGCGACGAGAAGGTCCGCGAGGGCGAGCTGTTTCCGACGCTCGGCGGGCCGAAGCAGGCGACGATCCAGGACTTCGCGGCGCTGCGCGAGATGGGGGACGAGGCGTTCTGGGGCGAGGCAGAGACACGACTCGCCGAGGCGCTCGGCAAGCTGGTGGAGGACGCGACCGAGGATCGGTTCGGGACGCGCCTGTTCGCGGACGACGTGCGGCACGGGCTGGAGTTCTTCGACGTAGCGCGGATGCGGTTCGATGTGGTGTTGATGAATCCGCCGTTTGGAGATCCGTCGGAGGCGACGAAGCCCATTCTCTTCGCGGCTTATCCACACTCCGGCCACGACCTATTCGCGATGTTCTACGTTCGGACTCTCGAACTGTTGAGGGCAGGCGGGAGCGTGGGCGCGATCACAAGCCGCTCCTGGCTGGGCCTCCCTACGCTGGCGTCCTTTCGGACGGAGGTACTTGGCAAGCTCGGCACGGTCGAAGTCGCCGCGGACCTTGGGTACGGCGTGCTCAACGCGAAGGTCGAAACCGCGCTCACGGTGTTGCGGCAAGGGAGCCATCCGGAACACCGAGCCTTCTGGGTTCGTTTGGTCAAGACCTCCCGAAAGGAGCAGACGCTCGAAGACGCGGTTCGCCACGCACCCGCGCATCCCGCGGTCACCCTCGCTCCGGCGAGCAAGTTCGCCCGGTTGCCGAGCAACTTCTACGGATACTGGATGTCCGACGGACTCGTCCAAGCCTACATCTCGGGCAGGACGCTGGCGACCGTTGGCGTCAACGCCCGGCTCGGTGCTGAGGCGCACTCGGTCGGGAAGGAGGCACGTTTCATTCGCACCGCCTGGGAGGTTGACAGCGCGTCCATCTCCCGGAGTGGGCGGTGGATTCGGTTCGCGAAGGGTGGGAACTTCCGCCAATTCTACGACGACGTCCACCTGGCGTTCCGCGCGCGGGAGGCATCGATGCAGGCCGCGTCATGGCGGCGCGGGAAGGTCGAGTGGTTCGGCCCCGCTGGCGTCACTTGGCCGCTGCGAAATCAGCAATTCGGCCCCCGAGTTCTCCCCGAAGGCTGTGGGTTCGGGCACAAGGGGCCGGCGGGACACGGCGGGCCGATGTCGCTGCAAGCCCTCTTGGGGCTGCTCACATCGTCGCCGGTGGCGCTACTCCTCTCCTCGCGGCTGGGTATCGCGGACGATGATCCGAAGGCGATTTCGCCCGCGTTCGAGGTCAACCTTATCCGAGACCTTCCTTGGCCGAAACTGGCAGAAGCCGCGGTGACACGCCTGGCGAGCCTCAGCTCCGAGGCGGTCTCACTCGTCCGCTCAGGTCAAATCGACCGCGACGATACCGGCGAGTCGGTAGTGGCCTTCGCGGTTCCAACAGCTCTTGTTCCCGATGCCGATCACCGGAAGCGGCCGATTTCTCTCGGCGATGCGGCGTTAGCCCGAGTTGCCGCCCGCGAGGATCGGGTCGCCCGACTGTCCGCAATCCAAGCCGAGATCGACGACCTCGTCGCCGACGCCTACGGCTTCACCGAGCGCGACCGTCAGGTCATGAACGAGGAGTTGGAGCCCCCGCTCGACCGTCTCCCCGGTACCCAGCCAATCGATCGCGTGTTGTTCACGCAGGCATACCTGACGAAAGAGGCTCTCGATGGCGACCGCCTTCCCGGCGGCTCGGAAGCCGAGACCGACGTTCGCGTGGAGCACCGACGCGGGAAACAGGTCCGGCCTCGCGACGAGGCCGCGCTCTGCCGGGTATTCCAGTCCCCGCCCACCCGTATCGCAGCCGTTCGCCGCGAGCTTGGCCTGCTCCGCGCCGCCGACCGCGCCCGCGCCGCCTCCGACATCGTGAGCTGGGCCGTGGGGGTCGCCTTCGGCCGCTTCGACGTGCGCTTGTGTGCGCATCCAGAGTGGATTCCGACCTTCCGCGATGCCTTCGCCGCGCTCCCGGCGTGCCCGCTCGGTCAACTCGTCGCGCCGGACGGACTCCCGGCCACCGCCGACCGGATTGCCTCCGACGCATGGCTCGCCGCCCGCGCTACCCTCCCGGTGCCGGAACTGCCGCCCGAAGGCGAATTCCCCGCCGTCGGCTCCCGCGCCTACCCCCTCGACGTCGCGTGGGACGGCCTCCTGGTGGACGATCCGCTACTCCACGACCAGCGGACGAGCTTCGTGGATCGGGTCAGCCGCGTGCTCGGGTTCGTGTTTGGGGCCGGGCAGCGCAAGTGGGAGGAGGACATCGCCGGTGCCCTCGATGTCGCGGACGTCGCCACCTGGCTCCGGTCCCCGACCGGGTTTTTCGACGACCACCTCGGGCGGTACACGAAGAGTCGGCGGTCCGCGCCGATCTACTGGCCGCTCGCGCTCGGATCGGTCACCTATTGGATCTACGCCCCCCGCTTCGACGGCAACACCATCCCCGCGCTACTCGTGCGACTGCGCGCCTCCACGGACGAGCTTCGGCGGCGGCGTGATCGAGTCACCGCCGAGGCGGCCTTGGACCCCTCGAAGCACGGCGAACTGGCCAAGCTTCGGGCTGAGATCACCGAGCGGGAGGGCATGCACGCCCGACTCTCCAAGCTCCTCGCGGATGGCTACCGGCCCCACCCCGACGACGGCTTCGCGGTCACCGCCGCACCGATCCACTTCGCGTTCCGCCTTCCTCGGTGGCGCGATCTGCTGAAGGAGACGTCGAACGAACTGGAAAAGGGCGACCTCGACTGGGCGCACCTCGCGATGGCGCTCTGGCCGACGCGGGTTCGCTCGAAGTGCGTGGACTACGACGGGAACACCGACCCGCCGACGCTGCCCAGCTTCTCGCTCGCGAGCGCGCACGCCCTGGAGGACCAGTACCTCGCAGCCGTCGTCGGCAAGAACTTCGCCGACAAGGCCGCCGAGTTGCTCAAGCCCGAGCCAAAAAAGCGCGGACGCAAGAAGGCCGGGGCCAACGCCGAGGCCCCGCCGGTCGGTGCGAAGGGCGAACCCACCCCTCAACAGGTCGGCCTGCCGGGTATGGCCCCGCCGCGAGAGGCGTCATGAAGGTCCGCATCGAGGAAATCCGGCTTCAGAACTACCGCGCGTTCGAGAGCGCCCGCTTGCGGCTCGGCGATCTCACCTTTCTCGTCGGCCGGAACGGCGCGGGCAAGTCCAGCCTGCTCGATGCCGTGGAGTTCATGCGCGAGGCCCTCTCCGACAGCCTTCCCAACGCCCTGGACCGCCGCGAGGGGCTCGTGAACCTCCATCGTCGCGTCACGGATCCCGGCGCCGCGCCGATGGGGCTGGCGGTCATCCTGACCGTGGAGATCGGTGGTTCTGCGACGTCGGTTTCGGGCAGCGCATCCGGTCCGCGCAGGGGCTCGATCTCCGGCTCTCGCTCCATCGCAGGTTCGCGCTCCATCGTCCCGCGTGGCCCGAACGCCACAACGCCCGCCGAGAACGGCGGCCGCCCCATCCGCCTTCTCTACGGCTTCCGCGTCGGCGGCCTCGGCCTCCAGATCGAGGAGGTTCTTCGCGTGGAAGGCAAGGAGACGCTCGGATTTGAGCGTCGGGACGGGAAGTTCGTCACCGGCGTTCCGGGCATCGATCCAGCGGTCCCCGCCGGTCGGCTCATGCTCCCTCTGATCGCTGGCGAGCAGTTGTGGGCGCTGACCCTCGACGCGCTTCGCGCGATGCGTGGCTACGAACTTGTGAGCGAGCGCATCGCCGAGTCGCAGAAGATCCTCGACGTGCCTTCGCTCGACCGGGACGGCAGCAACGCGGCGAATGTGCTGGAGCAAATTCGCCAGTCCCGCCCGGAGGACGAAACCTTCATCCGGGAAACGCTGGAAGCCGTGCTTCCCGGCCTGCTCCGGATCGGAACGAGCGTTCGGGACGGTCGGCGGCGCATCGTCGTGGAGCAAACGCTCGACCGCGGGGTGGAAGGGTTCTGGGGCGGGGCGGTCTCGTCCGGGACGTGGCGGGCGCTCGGCGTCCTGCTCGCCCTCCGCCAGCGGCCATTGCCCTCGCTGCTCGTCATCGACGAGATCGAGGACTCCATCCACCCGATGGCGTTGAGCGCGCTCGTGGAAGCGGCAGAGGTTTGCGCGGACGAATTCCCCGTCGTCCTGACGACGCATTCGCCCGAGGTGCTGTCCGAGCACCAGGTCACGCCAGACCGGACCCGTATCGTCCAGTGGGACAACGGTCACAGCGCGTTGTACCCGCTCTCCGAGGGGACCACCGAGAGCGTCGGCTCGCTGACGTCCGTCGGCGATCTGCTTCGGGTGAACGGCCTTTGGTCTGCCAGCGAGCCCGACCAGGTGGTTGGCGACATCCTGGCGTTCGACGCATGACGGCAACGATCATCTGCGTGGTGGAGGGGCAGGGCGAGGTCCACGCGGTTCCGCGCCTCGTGAACCGGATACTGAAGGAATTGCGTCGGGACCGCCGACTCGCTGCCGATCCCGTCCGCGTGTTGTGCGCGAAGAACGGGGATCGCATCGCGGCGCCCTTTGACGAGGCCCGAGAGCTTGGCGTCGAGTGGTACGTCCGTCGTGCGGCTCGCGAGAAGCCAGCCGCGATCCTCGTGGTAGTGGACGCGGAGGAGCGCTGTGTCGAGCGAGGGATCGACGCGAGCACCTACGCGCGCGAGCTGCGCGACCGCGCCGCGCCCCACGCCGGAGCCATCCCGATGGCGGTGGCCGTCCCGCATCACGAGTTCGAGGCTTGGTACCTCGCCGACTTCCACTCGCTCCGCGCTCGGGGACATCTGCCCTCGGAGGCGCAGTTTCCCCGCTGGCGGGAGCCCGAGCGGCTCTCCGACTGCAAGGGCGTGCTCACCGACATCCTCGGTACCCGGTACCGGGAGACGGTTCACCAGAAGCACCTCGCGAACCTCGTGTCCTTGCCTCTCCGCGCGCCTATCCGCCGTCGCTCTCCCACCTACCAGGGGATGCTCGACGCCGTCCGCACCCTCTCCGCCCCGGCTGGACCCTATGTCGTCGCCCGTTAGCCAGCTCATCTTCACGCGGATCGCCGAGCGGCTCGATGAGCACCGCGTCGTGGTCTGGTACGACCCGAACGGCGACTTCGCCCCGCTGTATGATGGCTTTCTCCGGCCCGATCTCGTGAAGGTGGACGCCCGCGGCTCGGCGCTGCTCGCCCGGCGGGAGGCCGACCGGGCGCTTGTGCGCGTGCTCGACCCGAGGACCCCGCCGCCCCGGGGGCCGACGCTGCTGATCTACGCGCCGTGGGCAAGGGAGGAGGAGGAAGACCGCCGGGTGGAGGAGCCGTTCGAGGCGTTCGCGAACCTCGGGACCACGTTCGGCTTCGACGCGGCTGAGCGGCTCCAGACGCTCGCTCGCGCGGCGCTCCCGGGTCGCGAGGCCGAGGTGGATCGCCTGTTTTCGGAGAACCGCCGCGTTGCGCTTGAGCAGCTCGATGCGCTCGGCGCGACCGGCGGGTTCCCGCTCCTGCGCCAGCAATTCGGGACCGAGGATGCCGTCGAGGTGGCCGCGCGTGTGCTCGCGACCTGGGAACAGGTGCGGCCCAAGCTCGCGATTGCCGGTGTCTCCCGTGACCTGGAGCGGCTGCTCGCCGGTGCGTTCGGGTTCCCCGCGCCCGAGCCCGGCGTCGAGCTTCGGTCGGCGTTCGGACGGTGGGCGCTCTACTCCGAATTCGCGTTCGACGTCGCGGGGGACGTTCCGCCGCACACCGCGACGGTTCCGCGCGCCGCCATCGAGCATCGGGCGGCGATCTTCGCGCTCAGCGACCGGCTCCGGGGGGACGTTGATCGGCGGGACGCCTACGTCGCTCTCGCCGGCGAGGTCGAGACGGCGCTGAAGCTCGCCGCGCTCGCGAACGAGGCGAGGGAGTTCGGCGGGCGGGACACGTTCGCCGCCGAGGATCGGGCGGCCCTGCGGTTCGTGCAGGCAGAAGGCATCGCCGGGCGGCTCGCATCAGCGCGGGCCGTGCTCGACCGCCGGCGCCGCTCGATCTGGCTCTCCCTCCCGGACCGTGGCGAGCTCTGGCGTCTCGCCACCCAGGCCCTCGAACTGCTCGAAGCGGTCGAGCGGTGGAAGGACCGCGCGGTCGCCAGCGCGCGGCCGCCGCGCGAACACGTCCTCGCCTACGTCTCCGAGGCCGATGGGCTCTGGCGGGTGGACCGCTGCCATCGCCTGATGGAGCACGTCGCCGGGAAGTGCGTCGAACGCGAGGTGCTGCAACCGCTGTTCGAGCACGCGCGTGGCGTCTGGCGAAAGGTCGCCGAGGACGCCCAGGACGCCTTCCTGACGGCGGTGACGGCGAAGGGCTGGCCGCCCGAGGGCCTGCGCCAGACCCAGGTGTACGCTCGCCACGTCGCGCCCTCGCTCTCCGAGGGCACCAAGGTCGCGTACCTGCTCCTGGACGCCATGCGCTTCGAGATGGGGCAGGATCTCGCTCGCATGCTGGACCCGCTTGGAACCGTGAAGGTCGAATGGGCCGCGACGGTGGTTCCTACGGCGACCGAGTTCGGGATGGCCGCGCTCCTCCCCGGCGCGGACGCGGACTTCGGCTGCGCCGTCGTCGGTGACGCGCTCGTTCCCACCGTGGGCGGGAAACAGACGCCCAACGTCGAGGCTCGAAAGAAGAGGTTCGAGGAGGCGCTCGGCACGCGCTACGCCGATGCCCGATTCGAGGACGTGGTCGAGATGCGCGACGACAAGCTCCGCGCGCTCGTCGCCTCCTGCCAGCTGCTCGTCGTTCGGAGCGACGACATCGACACCCTCGGCGAGAAGGCCAGCGCGCCCGCCGCGCGTCGGTTCATGACCGGCATCCTCGATGATGCCCTCCGCGTCGCTACGCGCCTTGCTCGCGCCGGGGTTCAGCGCCTCGTGTTCGTCGCGGATCACGGGCACCTTCTGCTCTCCGCCGTGCCGGCTGGCGACGTGGTGCGAACCCCGCCCGGGGACTGGCCGTTCACCAAACGTCGCTGTCGCCTCGGCGCCGCGGCCGGCACCTCGGACGGCGTCCGCATCATCCCCGCCTCGCAGCTCGGCATCGTCGGCCCGGTCAAGGACGTTGCCGTCGCGAGCGGGCTGCGGGTCTTTTCCGCCGGGGCCACCTACTTCCACGAGGGCGTGTCGCTCCAGGAATGTCTTGTGCCGGTGGTCACGCTCAGCCCGGCCGGGAGCGTCGCCCAGAGCGGTCGCGTCGGCGAGGTCGAGGTGCTGTACAAGTCGGACAAGGTCACGACGCGGACGCCGCTGATCCGGCTTCGGCTCGGCGGCCTTCTGCAAGCCGAGGCGCTCGTCCGCGTGGTCGCCATCGCCCCGGGGACGGCTCGCCCGGTCGGGCGCGCGACGGATGCCACGGACTTCGACGCCGGGACCGGCATCCTGCGCCTTCGGGTCAACGAGGAGACGTCGGTGACCGTGCGGATCGAGGACGAGTTCACCGGGTCCGACTTCGAGATCCAGGTGCTCGACGCCGCCGACACCGGCGTCGTACTCGGCCGGAAGAAACTGAAGAACGCCAGCACGGCCTGGTGAGGTGACGCATGGAGATTGATCCGCTCGACCGCAAGCTCCTCGACGCCTTCCCAGGCAAGGTCGTCCGCAAGGATCTGCTCCAGCAGATCAAGGGCGGCGAGAACGTGCCGTCCTACGTCCTGGAGTACCTGCTCGGGCGCTACTGCTCTACCGATGACGACGCGGAGATCGCGGCGGGGATCGCCGCCGTCAAGGACACCCTTCGCCAGCACTACTTCCGCCAGGACGAGGCCAACAAGGCGCAGGCCCTCGTCGAACGCGATGGCCGCCACCGCTTCATCGACCGGATCGAGGTCCGCTTCAACCCGAGCGAGTCCAAGTATTGGGCCGCGATGGACAACTTCGGGTACGCGCGCATCCACATCCCCGACGAGTTCCACCGTCGCTACGAGCGGCTGCTCGAAGGCGGGATCTGGGCGCTGATCGACCTCGAATACCAG
>CAIQVJ010000017.1 GCA_903875225.1 uncultured Pseudomonadota bacterium | reverse complement strand
CTGCCAATGTCCCTTTTCTGCCTGAGAGTGCATCCCGCGCTTCACGTTGCGGGACAGCTCTTCGGAGTACCGCTCTGCGAGCCACGCGAGGATCGGCCGGATCAACTTGCGGAAGGACTTGTCGCCCGCGTCCGGCTCGGTCAGGGAGATCACGTCCACGTCGGCCTCGTCGAGAGTCGCGAGGGCCTTCAAACAGTCCATCATGTTCCGGGCGACGCGGGAGAACGCCCAGACATACAGGCGATCCATGCCCTGTACGCGCACCTTGCCCCGGCCGAGCCGGGCGTCGCGCTGGGCCTCGGCAGCGCGGAGCAGCGACTGGTACGCGACTCGCTTCTTCGCCGAGCGCCCGCTGATCCCCTCGTCGATGAACCACAGGTTGTCGGGGATGGTGACACCGTCGGCGGCAGCGCGACGGGAGATTTCCTCCCGTTGTTGCTCGATGCTCTTGTCTTGTCGGGGGTCAGAACAGCGAAGGTAGGCAGCGCCGATGATGGGCATGGGAGACTCCAAAGGGGAGGTACAAGTAGACATAGTTTTCGGGGCTACGCGACTGCCCGGACGAAGGATTCTTCGAGGTCGCCCAGACCC
Source organism: uncultured Pseudomonadota bacterium (assembly GCA_903875225.1). Taxonomy (GTDB): domain Bacteria; phylum Myxococcota_A; class UBA796; order UBA796; family SXON01; genus CAIUMM01. The sequence continues at coordinate 11,430 of CAIQVJ010000017.1, read as the reverse complement.
AGGCACGAGGTGAACGCGGAGAGCGATGGCGTGCCCGACGACGTGAACGCCAGCCCGACCGTTGGCACCCGCGGACGCAGGCGAGGCGCATGTTCCCGAACGCAGGCGAGCAAGGCGAACAGCACCCCGTACGCCGGCCCGACGAGCGGCCGAGCCCGCTCCGCGAGCGCATCGAGGGCCTCCGGGAAGTTCCGGTTGGCGGCGGCAACGGCCAGCGGGCGGGTCAGCGCGGACGGTGACCACAGGCGCACCGTGGGGACCGTTGCGGCCAGGAACCCGCCGTCGTTGCCGCCCTTCATCCCTCTCGGGCCCATCACATCGACCCGCGTGGTCGCGCCGTCCTCGTCGTCGAAGGCGTACAACACCGAGTAGCGCTCGCGCAGCGTGTCCCGCAGGCCCGCGACCTGTCGGGCGATGTACCGCTCCTCGTGAGCGGCGACGGCAGACGCGAGCTTCATTGCCGTGCCTTTCGGGGCGAGAAGATCGCCGCGATGGTCGGGCCGTCTGCGCGGGCGTTGGCGTCCACCTTCTTCGCGAAGTCCACGATGTACGCCCAGACAGCGGGCGGGAACTTGGCGATGTCGTCCTCGGTGAAGCTGTCCGGCCGGAACAGCTCGTGGAGCATCAGCCGGTTGAACCGCCGCTCGCTCAGGTTCGACAGCTCCTCGGCTACCTCTTCGGGCAGCTCGTAGCGAATGCCGACCTCGTGCAGCATCTGCCGCTCGTCCACCTCGTAGACCCGCGCGAGCTTACGGAGCAGCTTGACCTCTGGCATGGAACGAAGGTCGTACTGCTCCATCTGAGCGAGGTAGGTGTGCGAGATCCCGACCTTTCCGGCGGCGGCGCGCAGGGAGAGGTTGGCGTGCTCGCGGGCGGTCGCGAGGTAGCCTCCGAAGGCGGGGTTCGACCCCCACAAGAGGCGGGCCATGCTGTTCCCGGCGTCATCGTCGGGGATGGCTCCGGCGCTCAGCGCGAGGGGGGAGACGATGCGGGGGTGCGGGCGGGGCATGGCGGAGAGACCTCGGATGGCGACAAGTATATGGCTCCGATGTGGCATCGTCAAGTTGACGGCTCGCTGTCGCGTGAGTAAAGTATGTGCGTCCACTTCGGAGTCGTATCATGACCATCCACGCCTACCGCTTCTTCCTCCGCGCCGACCGTATCGCCGCCGTGATCTTCCAGCACCACCTCTCCCAGGACGGCTTCGCGTCGGAGATCGGCGTCTCCCGCCAGCATTGGTCGCTCCTCTTCAACCGGCGACGGCCGCTCTCCGCGAAGGTCTGCCGTGCCCTGCTGGCGAACCCGCGGCTCGCCGGTATTCCGGAGTCGGAGCTGTTCGAGGTCCTCCCGACCGAGCCCGCCGCCGCCTGACCTGACCCTCCCCCGCTGCCGCCGTGCGTCCGCCTTCGGCGCATGGCGGAGCCCTGTCCACCACCGTCAACCCAACCAGGATCCACCCCCATGAAGCCCACCGCCTGCACCCGCAAGCCCACCGTCACCGAGCAGCTCACCGATGTCCGCGTCGTGGACGTGCCCGACGACGACGTGCTCCTCTCCCTCGGCATCGGCCCCGGCAAGAGGCCCCGCGCCACGCGGCGCACGATGCTGACCATCCTCCGCTCCGATCCCCGCTGGCACGGGCGCATCCGGTTCGACCGCTTCCGCGGGGCCATGCTTATCGACGGCGAGGGTGTGAACGACCACGACCTCACCATCATCGCGTGCTGGGCGGAGGAGGTGTACGAGATCAACCCGTCGAAGGACCTCATGGTCGAGTGCTTGTCCGCGGTCGCGGCCGAGAACGCCTTCCATCCGGTGCTCGACTGGGAGCGGACCAAGGCCTGGGACGGTGTCGAGCGGCTGCCCTCGATGCTCACCACCTACTTCTCCGCGCCGGACGACGAACTCACGCGGGAGATGTCGCGCGCCTGGCTCGTCGGCGGCGCGGCGCGCGTCCGGACGCCGGGGTGCAAGCTCGACACCGTGCTGGTCCTCGTCGGAGAGCAGGGTATCGGGAAGTCATCGGCGCTGAAAAGCCTCGTGCCGTGGCCTGAACTGTTCGCGGACACGCCGCTGGACCTCCGAACGAAGGACTGCATGCAGAACCTCGGCGGCGTGTGGCTCTACGAGCTCGCCGAGATGGAGGGCCTGCGGGGCCGCAACCCTCAGCGGGTGAAGGCGTTCCTCACCAGCGCGGTGGACACCTACCGGGCACCCTACGGGCGACTTCCGGGCGCGCATCCTCGACAGTGCTTCTTTGTCGCGACCACCAACGAGCCCGAGTTTCTTGTCGATTCGTCAGGTGCCAGGCGGTTCTGGCCGGTCCCGGTCAAGCGGATCGACGTCGCCGGGCTGACCGCCGCCCGCGACCAGCTCTGGGCCGAGGCGTTCGCCCGCGTCGATCGCGGCGAGGGCTGGCACCTCCCGTTTCGGCTGGAGAAGGCCCAGCGCCTGGCCGCCGAGGTGTACGAGCAGAGCGATCCCCTCGCTGAGCGGCTCGGCATCTGGGTCGCAGGGGTCGGTCGCTCGTTCAGCGTCGAGGAGGCCGTCGCCTGCGGGCTCGGGATCGCCGTCGAGAAGGTGGACCGCGGGCTGGCGATGAAGCTCGGCGGGATGCTGCACCGCCTGGGCTGTACCAAGTTCCGGCCACGCCGTGCCGAGGCCGGACGGAAGTACCTCTGGGAGCCGGCCCAACCTCGTAGCGAAATTGCATGATCAAGGTTGGGCCAGGTTGGGCCAGCAAATAGCGACCGTTCAAGCAAGCCGATTCACTGGCCCAATTTGGCCCAACCTCAAACGAGGAAGTTTGGGCCAGCAGTGGGCCACCAGGACAACGACCACCAGCAACGAAGGAAGGGCGAAATGAGCAGGTTCAACAAGTACGACAACATCTTCGACGAGCACGACGACGGCGAGCACATCGAGATCACTGGCGCGGACGAGGCCGCCTCCGACGACCAGGGGCGCGAAGAGGCCGGGGTGTACATCGCCACAGCCGCGAAGGTCGGCGGGAGCGGCAAGACGAACGCCGATCATCGGCGGATGTGGGTCCGGATGGCGAAGAAGGCGCTGGCGGAGGGACGCGAGCGCCGGGTGAAGGCTACCTCGGACGAGAAGGCCGCGCGGGTGACTGCTGCCAAGGCTGCGGCGAGGGAGGCGGAGAACGAGGAGAGGGCCAAACGGAGTCGGGAGTCAATCGGGCAGTTCTGCGTGGAGTTCGACGCGCGATGGGCGAGGATCGACGAGGAGACGCGCGAGGCGAACGCGGCGTGGGAAGCTGGGCGCGAGGAGCGCGAGGCGGCGGAGCGGGCGCAGAAGGCCGAGGTGCGACCGCGGCCGATGCAGGTGGCGACGCAGCGCATGAGCGAGGTGCGACCGCAACAGGGACGGGCCAGCCCGGCGGCGACGAACCCGCAGGCGGCGCCGGCCGCGCTCCCGACCACGATCCCGGCGGCGGCCGCCCCGGCGAATCGCATGATGTCGGAGCCGCGACCGGTTCGAACGACGCCGACGTGCCAGACCAGCCCGAGGTCGCCGGAGCCGATCCGGCCGCCGTCGCAAACCCGGCCTGCGACGCCCTCTCCCACGGCCGAACTCGCTCGACAGCCAGCGAAGCCGCTGCGCCTGCAGCCCGAGTGCCGAGTCGCCCCCGCTTCGACGCAGCCCGCGTGGGCACCGCCCGCGGCGTCATCGCCGCCGCTCTCGGCTTCGACCACCGCCCCGGCGGGGCCCTCGCTCGGCAGCCCGGCCGCCGCGCCATTGCCCGTCGTCGTCTCCCGCTCCACCCGCCCGGCCCTTCCCGTCCCGGCTCGCGTCCTCACCGGCGCGGACCTGGCCGGATGGCGGGCGGCTCGTGGGCTTGCCCAGCGACCGGCGGCGGACCTCCTCGGAGTCGCCCCGAGCACCGTGGCCAAGGCCGAACTGCTCCCGGGGAAGGTGCTCGGGGACCAATTGCAGGTCGCGCTCGCGGCCGCGCTGGGGCCGTGATTTGGCCCGGCGTGCAGTCCGGGGGCGGCCCATGCTTCCGTGCTTCCATAGGGAAGCGGCCGACTATTACGGAAGCACCTTTTCAACGGAAGCGCTTCCGGGAAGCAGGAAGCAGGAAGTAGGAAGCCGTAAGCCGCCGCTTCCAGGAGCTGGCGGGCCGCAACGTCTCCTCGTGGTTCCGGCGGCCCCGCCCCAGGAACCGCTGCTCGTTCGCGAGTTGCGAGCGGCCCTACGTCAGAGCCACGTAGACGAGTTTGCAGTGCGCCCAACCCATTCGGCGCTTCGGGCACCTCACGCGGGCGCTCGGAGCGCGTAGCGGCACCGCCCGTCAAAAGCCTGCCAACCTGCGTAGCTGCTTCACCCGCAGCGCGGCGTCACGGAGGTCCGGCCGCGCGCAAGCAGGGCCGATGAGCATCGCGGTGTGTTCGTCGGCGGGACAGTGCGGCTCAGGGGCCGAGGAGGAGGTACGCGGCCCCCGCGTCGGAGGCAGCATCGTCGTTCTTGTACGCGCCCACAAGAAAGTCGAGAAAGCCGTCTCCATCGACGTCCCCGGCACCGGCGACGCCAATCCCGGCGTTCGCGGATGCGATCAAGCAGGCCGCGCAACAGATGGGAGGTGCGTCGTGAACGGCGCCGAGACCGTGAACGTCGAGGCGGCCACCCCGCCCGGTCAGATCCCGCCCGCCACGCAGCCCGCCATCGGCCCGCGCCTGGTCCCGGACGCGCAGCTCGCCGAGGGGTTCCTCACGCCGCTGGAATCGGCGCTCGTGGCCGAGATCCGGGGCAACGGGGCCGCGGTTGTTTCCGCGCTCGGTGAGCTGAAGGCGGAGCTTCGCGTGGTCCGCAACAGCCCGCCGTTCCGCTGGGTGCCGTGGGTCGTGCTGCTGCTCTGGCTGTGCAACATGTTCGTGATCGCGATCCTCGCGATGGAGCGGGGGGTGGACCCGAGGGAGGCGGCGGAGGCGGTGAAGGTGTTGGTGCCGGAAATCACGGGCGAGCGCTGAATCATCAAAGCCCGGTTCCGGGCATGATGAGGTAGGCTGCGCCCGCGTAGCCCCCGCCATCGTTATTCTGGTAGGCGCCGACGAGGAGGTCATCGTAGCCGTCGCCGTCCACGTCTCCCGCGCCTGCCAGAGCCGCGCCCGCGCGGTCCCCATTCGCCTCGCCGAGGTACTTGTAGGCCGCGGACAGGCTCGCCGACGCGGGTGACGCGCTGCCGAGCAGCAGGTACGCTGCGCCGACGCTGCTTATGCCATCGTCGGCCGAATAGGCCCCGACGAGCAGGTCGGCGTACCCGTCGCCGTCTACATCTCCGGCGCCGGCCACCGCAGCACCGGCGGAGTCGCTGAGCGCCTCGCCAGAGTATTCGTAAGCCGTCGAGAGGCTCCCTGACGCGGGCGATGCGCTCCCGAGCACGAGGTAGGCGGCACCGGCACCAGAGGCGCCGTCGTCGTTCCCCTTGGCCCCGACGAGCAGGTCAGCGTAGCCGTCGCAGTTCACGTCGCCCGCACCGGCGACAGACCAGCCCGCGTAGTCAGACGACGCCTCGCCCGTGTACTCGTAGCCCGAGGACAGGCCCGCCGACGCAGGCCAGGTGCTCCCGAGCACGAGGTAGGCGGCACCGGCATTAGTGGCGCCGTCGTCGTTCTGGTAGGCTCCGACGATCAGGTCGGAGTAGCCGTCGCCGTCCACGTCTCCTCCGCCAGCCACCGACGTGCCGGCGTAGTCCGACGACGCTTCCCCGGTGTACTGGTACGATGAACTTAGGCTCGCCGACGCGGGCGACGCGCGGCCGAGCACGAGGTAGGCGGCGCCGGCGTTGGTCGCGCCATCGTCGTTCGAGTAGGCCCCCACGAGCAAGTCGGCGTAGCCGTCGCCGTTGAAGTCTCCGGCGCCCGCGACTGAACCCCCAGCTTGGTCGTTCGCCGTCACGCCCCTGTACTCGAAGGCCGCCGAGAGGCTCGCCGAGGCGGGGACCGCGCTTCCGAGGATGAGGTAGGCGGCGCCCGCGTAGGTCCCCCCGTCGTCGTTCCCGTAGGCCCCGACGACCATGTCAGGGTAGCCGTCGCTGTCGAAGTCTCCGACTCCGGCGACCGAATATCCAGCGAAGTTGGACTCAGACTCGCCTCCGTACTGGTAGGCCGTCGAGAGGCTCGCCGACGCGGGCGATGCGCTCCCGAGCACGAGGTAGGCGGCTCCAGCGTCGCTCGCGGCGTCGTCGTTCGCGATAGCCCCGACGAGCATGTCGGCGTAGCCGTCGAGGTTCACATCCCCCGCTCCAGACACCGCGAAGCCGGAGTACTCGTACGGCGCACCCGTGTACTCGTAGGCGGATGACAGCCTCGCCGACTCGATGCACCCGGCCCCGTCGCAGTTGTCGTCCACGCCGTTGTCGCAAACCTCGGCCTCGCCCGGGCTGACATTCAATTCTGCGTCGTCGCAATCTCCGCCGGTGGTAACGACGCCGCTCGGCACGGCACAGGCGGTGACAGCCGTGGCGTCATCCCCGAAGCCGTCGGCGTCGACGTCGGCGTAGTATGTGTACGTCGGTAGCCCATCATCGACGGTGCCGTTGCAGTCTTCATCCACGCCGTCGCATGTCTCGCTCCCGCTGGGGTTCACGGTCGGGTCCCCTCCATCGCAGTCGGTCCCGGAGACCATCGCGTAATCGGTGGTCGCGGAGCACCAGCAAGCGCCGTCGGTCCCGTCGCCGTATCCGTCCGCGTCCGCGTCCCGGTAGAACGTGATGCAATCCACGGCGTCCTGCTCGTTGGTCACTCCGTCGCAGTCATCGTCGAACCCGGTCGTGCAACTCTCAGCGGCGCTGGGGTTGACGTCGGCGCTCCTGTCGTCGCAGTCATCCCCGCCCCACTCCGCCCCGTCGGCGCCGTCACCGTCGCGGTCGTAGCTGACGGTCACACTCCAGGAGTCGGTGGCGGTGTCCCCGACGACGTCCGTCACCGTGACTGACAGGATGTAGGATCCCTCGGCGACGTCGGAGGCATCCCAAACGTACTCGTAACGGTCGCAAGAGCAGTCGAGCGAGCAGTCCGCCCTGCCGGAAGACGTGGACGTGCTGCCGATCACGGCGCCATCAAGATCCCAGATTACGGCCGCGATGTCGTCGTCGTCGGAGACGTCGGCCTCGAGCATCTCGGTCGCTGCGAGGTTGCCGCTCGGTCCGAGCAGTTCGACCTCGACGGGCTGGTCCACATCCACGGTGATGGTCTCGGAGACAGTGTTCCCGCCTTGGTCGCGAGCGCGGGCGAGAATCGTGTGGGAGCCCTGGGCCGCAGAGCAGGTGTCCCATTCCCAGGTGTAGGGCGACGTACCGTCCGACGCGATGAGCGAGCCGTCCAACTCGAACTCGACGTCGAGCGCCCCGCAGTCGTCGCGGCCGGAAGCTTCGACAGTCACCTGGCCGGAGACCCCATCTCCATCGCCCGGCGACGTGAGGGAAACGCTTGGCGCGTTGTCCACGTTCACCGTGATGGCGTCCGTGGTCGTGTTGCCGGCCTTGTCCGTCGCGGTCGCCTCGATCGTGTGCGCGCCGCAAGCGGCGGCGGTCGAGTCCCAGGTGTCCGAGTAGGGCGCGGCGTCCAGGGTCGCGAGGTCATCACCGTCCACGCTGAGCACGACGCTGTCCAGCGCAACGTCGTCGCTCGCGTCCGCCGAGACGTCCACACTGCCAGAGACGACGCCCCCCTGGGTCGGCGCGCTGACGGCCACGACGGGCGCCGTCCGGTCGATGGTGACGGTGATTTCGGTCTCCCCGGTCTGTGCCGACGTGTCCGTCGCGATCGCCTTGAGCGTGTGCGCGCCCTCGGCGAACTCGTCCGTGGACCAGGTCGTGGAAAAGGGGGTGGAGTCGTCCTCGATCAACAACCCATCGTCCACGAAGAATTGCACTGAAGTGACGCCGATGTCGTCGCTGGCGTCGACCTCGATGGCAACATCGCCCCGCAGGGAGGTGGCGCTCGCAGGCGCGGTGATGGTGACAGTCGGCGACGACCCGTCGGGCGGGCCGGGTTCGGAGTCGTGGCCAGGTTTGCAGCCGGCAAGAACCAGCGTGACAAGGATGGGGTTTGGGAGGAACCGCATGTGGCCGTCCGACGTACTTGAAGCCTGTAACCTTTCTCCAGGGTGGCTGTTTTGACGGTCGGCGCACCGGGAGTCGATGGTCTGAACCTCGATCGGCGCCATCGGCAGAACGCGGGTCCGTTCACGAACCACGAGCCGTCGACCGCCGTGGCAAGCAATACCCCAAAGAGGCAAGTTAGCCCAGCTTCCATCTGACGAATCGCGTTGGTACACCCTGCCCATGCGCACGCTTCCGCTCCCGCCGCCCGGTGGGTCCATGACCGCCGCCGCCCAGCTCCTCGACGCCGTCGTCCCCATCGTCCGCACGCGCCTGCCGCGCGGGGTGGACATCGAGTACCTCGACGACTTCGTCGACCGGAACCGTTCGATGCTCGAAGTGGTCATCGAGCAGAACCTGGGCCCCATCCTTCGCAAGATGGAGGCCTCGAACAACGCCCGCTTTCCGGTCGAGGACATCCCGGAGTTCTGGACGGCCTCGAAGCGCACCGCAGCGAACGTCGCGGCGATGGCGACCGCTGCGAACCTCTACGCCCAGAAGCGGGCCCCGAACCACGATGAGCGCACGGTCCTCGCCGGGTACTCCGGCTGGGGAGGGCTCTCGATCCAGACTGCGACCGGCAAGTTCCCGCTGGGATTCCCCGCACCAGAAGAAAGGGGCTTGATCCACAAGCGACTCCGCTACCGTAACTTTGCGCGGCTGCCGAGCCACCCTTCCGCCGCACGCCCTTGGCGCTGTGCGGCGCAGGCCCGGCCCCACCCTCTCCGCCCGCTGCACCGGGCGACCGCTCGTCATCCGTCGCGGGCGCATCTCCAACGAGCACCCGGATCTCCACCTCGCGCGTCTCCGTGTCCACCGTGACCCGCTCGATCAACTCCGCGATGATCGCCCGCTGCTGGTCGCGGTTCACCGTCTCGACAGCGGCGCGCATCGACGCCAGCCGCTTGTCCGCGGCAGCGAGCCGGGCTGAGCGTGCGCCGTGATTCCGCTCGTCCATCTGCGACAGTTCCAGGCGGTTCAGGAGCGGCGCACGCTCCCGCTCGATGGTCTCCAGTTCGGTCGCCAACTCGTCCTCGGAGTACAGCCCCTTGCGGAAAGCCGCCTGGATCCTGCTGCGTTCCAGGGCGAGCCGCTCCAGGTCTGCCCGAAGCGTGCGCGCCACGTCAGCACCGACGGCGTTCTTCTTCGCGTCCGCGTCCACGGCGCGCTCGACCTCGGCCCGGAAGTAGCCCGGCTCGGTGATGAGCTGTCGGACGTACTTCCAGACGACCGCCTCCAGCTCGTCCGCGCGGATGCACCTTCGCGCCGTGCAACGCTCGCAGTTGATTTGCTCGCGCGACCCGAAGGAGCAGCGGTAGTAGGCGTTTCCGCCGACCGTCGTGTGGCCGCGCAGCTTCCGCTGACAGTGAGAGCAGTGGGCGACGGCCCGCAGCAGGTAGTCGAACTTGAGAGGGCGCGCCGGGGGGCGAGGCCGGCCGCGCAAGGCGGCGTTCGCCGCGTCCCACACCGCACGCGTCACGATGGGCTCGACGGACACGGTGAAGTTGGAGTCCCACGCGGGGTTCGGTGCCCAGCGATCCGAACAGAACAGCGGGTTCTTCAGCATTTCTTGGATGGACCGGCGGACGATGAACTTCGTACCAAGAACCTTTGCGGTTCCTTTCGGCGTTCCGTGCGGCCGATACCGCTGCATGCGCCCCGACGGCATGTCCCGGCGCATCAGCTCGCGCTCGATCTGGAGCGGCCCCATCCCCTCCATCGCCAGCCGGAAGATCTCGCGGACTACCGCGGCTTCTCCCGGCTCGGCGATGTACCCGTGCTTCTCCGGCGACCACTGCAAGCCGAGCGGCGTCTGCGTGAGCGGGCGTCCGCCCTTCCGCAACACCGCGTCCTTGCGGCCGCGCACGGTGCGCTCGCGGGTCTTGGACCGCTCGTAGGATGCGACCGACGAGAGCATGTCCTGGGTCAGCTTCTCCTCGGGCGTGATGTCGCGGAGGATGCCCTTGGGGGTCGCGAGCAGGACGCCGTGGTCGCGCAACGCCTTCCGCACGATGGCGCGCTCGAATGGGTCCTCGGCGCGCGAGGTGCGGTCGAGGTCGACCACGAGCAGGTAGTCCACGGCCCGGCTCTCGATCAGCCGAAGCGCGCGGCTCATGCCCGGCCGCTCCCATGCGGGCACCGTGCCGCTGAAGCCGTCGTCCTCCTCGACGGACACCACCGTCCAGTTCTGGGCGCGGGCAAACTGGAGCAGCGCCTCGCGCTGGGACTCGATGGTCCCGGCCTCCCGCTGGCGATCGGTGCTGACGCGGCAGTAGATGACGCACTTCATTGCGTTTTCCCTTTGGTTGCGGGTTTCGGGGTGCGCGGGTTGCGGGGGGTGCGCGAGTGATCGACCTCGACCTCGCGCCAGTCGGGCTTCTGGTTGAGGATGTCGTCCACGTCCTCCGAGGAGTCGAGCAAGTACATTTCCAGCTTCCGGGCGAACTCGATCCACTGACGCTTCACGAGCGGCGGGATCATCTCGATGACGAGCGCGTCCATCCGCATCGGGCGGAGGTCCGGATGGGTGACCAGCCGGAGGAAGCGGGCGTCGAGGCTCTCCTCCATCGCGTCGATCTCCGCCGGCGTCTCGAAGCGGAAGCCGGCCTCGTGCATGATCTCGCGCAGATCCCGGCCGTAGACATTCGCAATTCGCTGGAGCACCTTCAGCGTGGGCGGCGTGGGCTTCTCGCCCGTCTCCAGCTTCGCGAGGTAGCTGAAGGAGACGCCGCTGGCCTCCGACGCGGCGCGGAGCGAGAAGCGGGCGGCGTCGCGCAGACCCCGCAGGTAGGGACCGAACGATGCGCGCTTCTCCCAGGTGATGGCGGCGACGCCGACCGGATGAGCATCGGGTGGCGCGTTCTTCAGGACGATCTCGGTCGGGGAGCGGGTGGGCATGGGGCACCTTACCCTGCGGTCAGCTGAAAGTACACATCTTCATCGCGTGTCAGCGCAATTTGGTGGACGGGTCGGAAACGATGTGCAACATAGGACACATGATGACCACTTCACGTCTCAACCCCTTCCGCCCTGCCTGGCTCCTCCGCGGCAACCGCGTCCGCGCGCTGCTCGGCCGCCGCAACCTCACGATCACCGAAGGTGCGCAGAAGCTGGGCGTATCCCGCTCGTACTTCTCGCAGCTCCTGGCCGGTCGACGGTCGCTGTCCCCGAAGGTCCGGCGACGGCTGCTCACCAACGCGCCCTTCTCGGAGCTCTCGCCTGACGACCTCTGGCGCGAGCCGCCCGAGGAACCCGAAGCGGAGGTGGCTCATGGCCCGTAGCGCCCGGCTCGTCGTCCGCGTCGT
>CAIQVJ010000016.1 GCA_903875225.1 uncultured Pseudomonadota bacterium | reverse complement strand
GCGGCCAAAGGTCCTGGGGATGCGGGTATCCTCGCCATCTTTGGCGCCCGGGCCGCCAAAGGTCCTGGGGATGCGAGTATCCTCGCCATCTTTGGCGCCCGGGCCGCCAAAGGTCCTGGGGATGCGGGTATCCTCGCCATCTTTGGCGCGCCCGCCGCCAAAGGTCCTGGGGATGCGGGTATCCTCGCCATCTTTGGCGCGCCCGCCGCCAAAGGTCCTGGGGATGCGAGTATCCTCGCCATCTTTGGCGCGCCCGCGGCCGGGATGCGAGGAGCGCCGGGTTACCGGGATCTCCCGCATTGGAGTTTTCATGCTCGTACTTCTCATGTTGGCCTGCACGCGCCCCTCAGCTGATACCGCTGAACCTTGTGCCGATGGATTCGGTCGCGCAGCGGACGGGAACTGCTACGCGTTGGCCGACACCGACACCGACACCGACACCGACGCCGACACCGACACCGACACCGACACCGACACCGACACCGACGCGGACGCCGACACCAATCCCGACACGGACTACATCGCGGCGAATGGTGCCGAGATGACCGCGCTGCCCCCAGGCACCTTCTCGATGGGGAGCGGGAACGGCGATCCACATGCCAGATACGTCGATCACGACGTCACGTTGACGCACGGTTTCTGGATGGGCCGGAGTGAAGTCACGCGGGCCGAGTGGGAAGCTGACGCCGGCGACAATGCCTCCTGGAGTTACGATTCGGGGGGGTGTAGGACACGCGACTGCCCCGCCGACTCGGTCTCCTGGGAGGACGCCGCGAAGTACGCGAACTGGCTCTCCGACCAGGAGGGGCTCCCCGACTGCTACCTGTCCGACGGCGGCGACGTAGAGGCGGCCTATGCCGTCGATCCATATTCGTGCCCCGGCTACCGGTTGCCGACCGAGGCGGAGTGGGAGTACGCGGCGCGCGCGGGGGCGGACACGACGTACTCCGGCGGGGACATCGCCACCAACGTCGCCTGGACGAACGAGAACAGCGCTGGCAGGAGCCACACTGTGTGCACCACGCCAGACGCCGAAAACGATTTTGGACTCTGTGACATGAGTGGGAACGTGTGTGAGTGGGTCAACGACTGGTATTCACTCCAGTACGGTGGGTACTACGATGGCGCTCCGGCTGTGGACCCGGCAGGCCCCTCGTCAGGGGACGCGCGCGGGAGCCGCGGCGGGTTGTGGGCTGCAGATGCCCGTGACGAGGCGGAGGTTGCGAGCCGCCGTTCTCGGGACGGCCGGGGGACCGGGTACGGTCTCCGTCTTGTCCGCACCATCCCTTGAAGACATGCCCACGACACTTGCGCCAAGGTGGAGCAGGACCTCCACACTGCCGGGTAGCTGGGGGTGCTCGTGACTGGTTTCAGCCAGGGCGCGCCCGGGGCCGGGGCTGGCGCCCCCGCCGCAAAGGTCCGTCGCCCTACCCCCGCTCCCCCTCGGCCAGCGCCTCGCGCCCGGCCCGCGCCGCCTGATCGACCTCCGCCTCTGCCGCCCGAAGCTCCGCGGCAGCGACCCCACCCGGGTTCACCACCTCGGCGGCGGCGAGGTCGGCGAGGTCGTCCACCGCAGCGTCCAGCCGGTCGAGCACGGCCGTGCGAACCGGCGAGGGCATGTCCGACCGGACGACCAGGCCACGCACCTGCGCGGCCTCGCCCGCGGGGTCCTCGGAGAACCCGGCCTGCAACCGGTCGACGATGGCGACGCCCACGCGCGCCACGGCCAGCCCGCGCGCGATCCGCGAGACCGCGAACCCGAAGAGCAGGAGGGCCAGGCCCAGAAACCCGTAGCGTACGCCGCCCGACGAGGCGAACCCCAGCACCGCCGCGAAGAGGGACACCGCGCCCCACTGCACGATCGGGGGCGTGCGCGTGTCGGTCAGGGTGGCCGGCAGGCTGCGGCGCGAGAGGCGCCCCGTGAGCCGCTCGGCGTCCTCCCGCTCGGTGAAGGCGCCGGCGACGAAGGGCAGCTCCCGCTTCCAGGCGCGCTCGACCGCCACGAGGGGCACGCCCGAGAGCACGGAGAGCCGCGTGCGACCCGCGGGGTCGAGCCCCTTGAGGTCCACGACCACCGCAGCAGCCCACCGCTCTCGTCGTACAGGCACGTTGGCGCGGGTGATGGCGGCGGTCGGGGCGAGCGGCGACTCGGGCAGGGCGATCACGGGCGGCTCGCCCGGCTCCGCGAGCCCTTCCGTGCGCGCGGCCGGCTCCTCGGAGAGCAGCCGCATGATGGCCGCCGCCGCCTCGGGCTGGAGCGCGTGCTGGTGGGCGAGATCGACGGGCGGACGACCCGCTGGCTTCCCGGAGACCGCTTCGTAGAGGATGGCTCCGAGGGCGTACAGATCACTGTTGGCGTGCACGCTGCCACCGCCGATCTCGGGGGCCTCGGTGGCCGGAGGGAGCAGGTGCACGTCCTCGGGGTAGACGACGCCGGCGAGCCGCGGGTGCCCCCCGGTGTCCAGCCAGATGTCGTCCACCGTGAGGCGGCCCTTGAATGGCGAGCACAGGAGCGCGGGGGCCAGCCAGCGCAGGGCTGTGAGCGCCTCGACGTCTGAGAGCCGCAAGCCACGAAAGGAGCGCTGCAGACGGGGACGGACCACCACGGGACGCTTCTCGTACTCGGTCTGTCCCAGCGTCTCCAGGCCAACAGGCGCCGGGATCTCACGCACGGCGAACTGCGCGCGGGCCTCGGGGCGCATCCAGACGTGGTGCTTGAGCCCGTGCAGCTCCACAGCGCGGTCCTCGACCGTGTCGTGGGCCAGCACCCGGACCTGCTCGGGGCCGGCGGCGGCCAGCCCCTCCAACCGGTAGCGCTCGGTCACGTTCACTGCGGCCAGTCGGCGCCCGACATCCAGCCCGACAGGTGCGCGGCGTAGCCCTCGGGATCGACGTCCGGGGTGGTGTCGTGGTCCGCACCCACCGGATGCCAGATCATCTTGGGATCGTTGGCCTCGGCATACACCAGCTCGGCCGAACCCGGGTCGATGTAGGTGTCCGAGTCCCCGTGCATGATCAGGTAGGGGACGTGCACGTTCGCGGCTGCTGCGGCGTTGTCCCAGTCGCTCTCCACGAACCAGCCCGGCGGCACGTCCAGGTCGCTCGCCTCGTCGACGATCATGTTGATGTTGGCAAACATGTCCTCCGTCGAGAGGGCGAGGGGTGGATGGTCCGCGGCAGCGTGCACCGCAGCGCAGCCTCCAAGCGAGAGCCCGTGGTAGTACAGGTCCTCACTTGGCTTCCCCGTGGCGCTCATCACGTACTCGACGGCGCTGTCGGCGTCGATCAGCAAGGTGTCGAAGGTTGGATCCCCACCGGTCTTGCCAAAGCCGCGGTAGTCGAAGATGAAGGTGTTGTACCCCATCTGCCAGTAGAATTCTACGCGGCCGATCGTCCCGGGCTCCTGGGGCCCCCAATAGTGGTCGATGTTGTCCGCGTTGCCGTGGAAGTACACGAACACCGGCGCGTCCGGATCCTCGGCGTGGGCCCACACCCCGTAGTCCGTCCAGCCGTCGGTGGTCTCGAAGGAGACCTGCTCGACGTCGGCCTCGGGGATCACGTCCCCGCCGAGCGCGTACTCGTCGACGGCGACTCCGTTGAAGAAGAACGAGTCCATCGTCATGCAGCCGATGAGGGTGAGGAGGATCATTGGGCGGCTCCTTCTGCTTCCGTCGGGCGGTCTTCTGGAAGCTTGCCAATCGCATATCCGAGACCGAGGTTGAACCCCAGCGCACCGATGTTGCCGGGCCCGTAGTAGTCCGGCACGACGGGAAGGTTGCTCTTGTAGAACGAGATCCACTTGAACTCGGTGGTCAACGAGAGCCGCTTTCCGAGCGCCCACTCGTTTCCGACCGCGAGCGCCGGGACGAGGTGCAGCTTGGGGAAGGGCTGGAACAACGCGGTGAGCGAGACGTACACCGTCTCACGCTTGTGTTTGCCCCAGTCCCAGCTCCCCGTGACGGTCGGCTGCACGAACAGGCGGAATCCGCCGGGCGAGCCCCCCGGCTCGTTGTCGCCCGCGAAGGTCAGGACCGTGAGGTCGGCCATCAGCCGGGGGCGCACGCCAGCCCATTCGAGCAGCTCACGCGAGGCGCCGACATCCGCGCCGAACAGGTTGTAGAACGAGGCGGCCGACGTGTGCCAGGCGGCGTGAAGGTCCGTCTTGTCGTCGAGGCCGTAGGTGGCGCCCAGCTGCGAGAGCGGGATGGGGATCGGTGCGCCGTACACCTGGGTGATCGGGCCGCCGACGGAGAGCTCGGGACGGATCACGCCCCTGCCGACCGGCTTCACGCCGTGGATGGTCGAGCACGCGGTGAGCGCGAGCGGGAGGAGGAGGAGGGCACGGAACATCGCGGGCACGTGTAACCGCCCGGCCGGGTGTTATGGGGGGCTGACCCCGGAGGCGACGGTGCTCACGATCCTGATATCCCTCGCGATGGCGGCGGAGGTCGATGTCGGGGTGGGCGTGCGGTCGACGCCCAGCGTCTGGTATCAGGGACACTACGGGCTGCGCGCCACGGGTCGGGTGCTCCTGTGCCCGTTCGTCGGGTTCGAGGCGGGGGTGTACGGGCGGTTTCCAGGGAGCACGCTCTCGGGGTTGACCCAGACGTCGGTGATGATCGCGTACGAGGGCGACGAGCAGACCCGGTTCGTCGTCCCGGCCGATCTGGAGTTGGGGTCGGTGGACCTGCTGGTGGTGGCGAGCCCGTGGAGGCGCCCGCATGGGCCCGGGCTCGCGCTCTGGGCCGCGGGTGCGGTGGGGGCCACCGGGTTCCTGATCACGCATCCGGTCGCCGGCGTGAACCCGGACTACGCGAACGGCGACGACTCGGCGGATCCCGCGGTGCTGGACCCCGACCAGCGCTCGATGAGCGTGAACGTGGGCCCCGCAGCCGGGCTCTCGTTCGAGGCGAGCCTCGCAGACCGCGTCGCGCTGCGGATCCTGGGGCTCGAACGCTTCTACGTGGCGCCCGAGCCGGGCTACGGGGACGTCCAGGCGAACGGTGAGCCCGTGCCGCTCGCGAACCAGGTCTACGCGAGCGGCGTGGTCGAGCTCGACGTGATGGTGCACCTGTGATGCTGCTCCTCACGGCGCTCGTGGCCCAGGCCGCTGACGGCGCCCTGGTGCGGTTCGGCCTCGACGCCGGTGTGGAGACGTCTACCAACGACCCGTTCGTGAACCACCACGCCGCGCGGCTCGGGGCCTCGTTCTCGCCGGTCCCCTGGGTGGAGATCGGGGT
Organism: uncultured Pseudomonadota bacterium; assembly: GCA_903875225.1. GTDB lineage: Bacteria > Myxococcota_A > UBA796 > UBA796 > SXON01 > CAIUMM01. The sequence continues at coordinate 18,435 of CAIQVJ010000016.1, read as the reverse complement.
GGCCGGGGTCGTGTTCCCGGGTCAGCTCCTCGGGCCCAACTCGGACCTCTCGCCGCTCGGGCACCGCTTCTCCGGGGAGGGGTTCGCGGCCCAGAACCGGGTCTCGGTGGACATCAGTCGGCCCGACTGGCAGGCCGAGGCCGTCCTCCGCATTCGCGTGCTCACCTACCCCACGGTCGCCTGGACCTTCTCGATGGGCGGGCTCGGGGGGGCGGCGCTCACGCACACCGTGGACGATCCCGACGCCCTGCAGGTGAACGACGACGATCCGCGGTTCCTCGCCACTGCCAGACAGGTCCACCCCGGCCCGGTCGCCGGGGTGTATTGGGACGCCACGAGCGGCCACTGGGGCGTCCGGGTGCGTGCCGAGTGGGCGGGCTACGTGGAGACCATCGATTCGAACGTGCTCGAGACCAAGCAGTACGCCATGCTCGGTGGGGAGGTGCTGCTGTGGTTCTGATGCTGCTGTGGCCTGCCGTGGCGCTGGCCGAGCCGGTGTTCCATGCGTCCACGTCGATCGGCTGGCAGTGCCTGCCTGCCTTCCGACCGGAGCTCTCCAACACGCTCGGGACGGCGTTCGTGCGGGTAGAGCTTGGCGGCGGGATCGAGCGGGTGCAGGTGGTTGGGGTGGCCGAGAGCGCAATCCACCAGGGCGACTGGGCGGCGGTCACGGATGGAAGGATCCGTGGGGACACCCGGTTCACCAACGTGGGGCTGGGCGCGCGTGTGCCGTTTGCGTTCGGGCGCTTGCGCCTCGTGCCGCATGCGGACGTGGGGGTGGACTTCGCGGATGCGCCTGCGACCTACTGGTTCGAAGGGGCGATCGACAACGTGGGCGAGACGCTCGACGACCACACCGCCGGCTTCTGGGCGCAGGGCGGCGCGGAGGTTGGCGTTACCGTCGTCCCCGACTCGGTGGACCTGTTCGTCGCCGGAGACGCCGGGGTCGTGCTCTGGTCGATGGTGATCGACGCGCGTGTCGGGCTGTCGGCGCGGTTCTGATCGGCGCCTACAACCCCACTGCGATCCCCGAATAGCTCGCGGCCAACCCGTCCCAGTCGGCGTGGAACACGTGATCCATGCCGTAGGTGCGGTCGCCGTCGCCGTTGTCGGAGCCCGTCGCCATCAGGCCCCACTGCATGTACCCGTCGGCGCCTGCGCCGAAGGCCCAGGCCGCGTGGTCCCCGGTGGCGGCGGGCCTGTCCCCATCCGAGAAGCCGGCCTCCTCGACCAGGATCGGCACCCCGAGGGACTCGGCGGTGGCGAGATCGACGCTCGTGGCGCCGTCGTAGAGGTGCACGGTGAGCACGTCCACCCCGATGGATGCCGGATCCGTCACGAAGGTCGAGGCGATGTCGATGGTGCCGGCGACGATCAGCGAGTCCGGGTCGTCCGCGCGGATCTTCGCCGACACGTCCGCGAGCCAGGCGAGCCATGCGGTCGGATCGGCCGGCTGTCTGGTCTCGTTCCCCGGCTCCCAACCGAAGAGCGCGGGGTGGCCGGCGTTACGCGTCACCACGGTGTCGACCCAGGGCCCGAAGTGGTCGTGCCATCCCCCGGCGTACCAATCCGGCGAGAGGACGGTGTACCCATTGGAGTCGACGGAGTAGGCGGCGTCATCCCCCTGCGGGGAGAACCCGGTGGCGTACTCGTCGGTCAGGGCCACGATGACGAAGATGCCGCGGGCCTCGCAGGCGTCCAGCAGGGAAGCGAGGCGCTCGGCGGCGACGTCGTCCGCAACGTCGTGGTCGGCGGCGAACACGCGGATGACCGTGCCGCCGGCGGCGGCCACGGCGTCGAGGGTGGTGCCGATGTCTGCCGACGACGTGTAGGGCAGGATGTCGCCGCCGCCGTAGTGCACGAGGCCGCGGGTGTTGAACCCGACGAAGCGGAACGGCGCGCCGTCGAGCGTGATCGACGTGCCGGCCCCCCCGATCCCGGTGCCGGCGGACCCGTGGCCGGTGACCGGGACCGTGGCGGTACACACCTCTGTGGCACCGTTGTCGGCGGTGAAATTCGCGGTCCAATCCCCCGCGGAGAGCCCGGTGACCCCATAGCTCCAGGTGTAGGGCCCCGCGCCGGTCACGCCCAGCCACTGCACGTTCGCGCTGCCCGGCCCGGTGAGCGTGAGGTCCACGTAGACGTACCCGGTGGACCCCGTGATCGAGACGGTCAGCGGTACGGAGGCTTTGACCGGGGAGGGGTCGAAGGCCATGGTCTCGTCGTTGGGGCAGGACCAGGTTGGATCGGAGGGCGGGGTGCCTGTGTCGTCGGTCCCGGAGTCTGTGTCGGTGCCGGTGTCCCCGCTGTCGGCCGTGCCGCAGTACGGATCGCTCGACGGACAGGGGGGCTGCACTTCAGGTCGCCGCAAGAGGGCCTCCACACACATCCGGCGAGCAGGAGCAGGATCATGGGGCAGGGTATCCCGATCGGGATCCCCGGCGTCTGGTCACTCTGGAGGTTCGTCCATCCGTCCTGCGAAGAGCCACACGCCCGTCACCCGGTCGCGGATTGCGTAGACGAACGGGCGGTCTGCGTAGAGCACCGACGTCTCGGAGGCCGAGTCGGCTGAGCCCTGCACCGTGGTGACAGCCGCTGCCTTGGTCCCGGACTCGTCGACCTGTACCCACGCGTCGTGCACCACGTCGGAGACGTAGATGTTGTCGAAGCCCATGGGGGGCGGGGCGAGGGCGGAGAGGTCGGCCAACTCCGGGTCGAACACGGTGAGCATGCCCAGGGCTTGCAGTGGCGTCGTGAGCGAAGCGCGGGACTCCAACTCGAAAACCGGCATGCGGATGTCGACGTCGGAGCCGCTCATCTCGTCGAGCTGGTGCCCGATCTGCGCCAGATCCAGGGCCCCCATCATGGCCGGGAGCCCCGCCGGGTCGTCGGGGACGAACAGCACCATCCCCACGTCCTGGCCGCGATACGGGATCTCGCCCACCACGCCGCCTTCGACGCCGATCAAGCGAGCGGTGGACGTGGAGGACATCATCGGGGTGTCCACCAGCCTTCCGTCCGCCCGCGTGAACGGCCGGGAGACGGTGTCCGCCGCGTCGAACGGGTTCTCCCACTTCGCGTCGAACACGACGGCCGTCGCGAGCATGAAGATCGTGGAGCCCGGCTCGATCTGGTCGGGCCGGACCATGTCCTGGATGCGGCCCGACGTGGCCTCACTCGCCCAGTCCGAGATGGTCTGCGCGGCGGAGGAGGGGTCCGCGAAGTCCACGACGTCGGGGGAGACGCCGTACGGGTCGTTCATCGTCGCGAGCCACCCGTCGGTGGGCTCCAGGCTGTCATCGAGAAAGGCGGCAGCTCCGCCGGAGAACGACCAGGTCGGACACTCCGCGGTCGGGTCTCCACTCGCGGCTTCCAACGCAGCCAGGATGTCGGCCAGGCCCTGGTGGTACGCGGCGTCGTCCGTGGAGCCGAGCACGGCCTGCAGCTCCGTGAGGGTGTCACCCACGGCACCGGCGAGCACGAAAGCCAGCGCCTGGCTGATCGAGAGGGGGGACACGAACGGGTTGGTGTCTGTCCGGGCGTCGAGCAGCGCGAGGCCGAGCGTGTTCACGCTGGCGGCTGCGGCGGTGGCGTCTGCGGTGGTGTCCTCCCGCACGTTTGCAGGCGCCGTACAGGTGTCAGGGTCGGGCTTGCAGGCGAGCAGGAGCAGGAGCATTGGAGAAGGTTATCCTGGCGAACGGAACGCAACCCTCGCAGCGCGAGGCTCCGGCCCAGCAGCAGCCTCGCCAGTCGCGCTCCTGCTCGGCCTCGCGGGGTGTGGTCTCCTGCGGCGATCAGTCCCACGCACTTCGCGACCACCAGGCTCGCCCGCCACGATCACCTGTGGAGGGCAGGCGAAGGAGTACCCCGGCCACCGTGCGCTCACCAATGCCGACCTGAGGGGCCTGGACCCCTGGGTCACAACTCGCGGGGACAGCCCTGTTCTACGGACATTGCCCTGCTGGGCGCCCCTGCCCTTCGCGACGCTACTCTCGAAGATAGGCCGCTCTTTCGCACTTGCGTCGCCCAGCGCGACGTAACTCTCAAGGATACCGCCATCTCCGCCACTTGCGTCGCCCAGCGCGACGTAACGCTCAAGGATACCGCCATCTTCGCCACTTGCGTCGCCCAGCGCGACGTAACTCTCAAGGATACCGCGTCTCCGCTGATTGCGTCGATCTTCGGGCAGTAGGCCGCAGTGTCCCGTCAGAAGTTGGGCCCCGTGCCCGCCGGTCGCAAAGCCGCCCGCCAGGCGAACTGGCGACGCAGGCCCTCCAGATCGGCGGGGGCGACGGGGTGGAGCCGGAGCCGCTCGACGGTTCGCCCGGTCACGCCGAGCGCTGCGGCGATCGCGCCGGAGGTCCAGAGCCCCGTCGCGAGCGCGACGCCCGTCGCCCGCGCCCGGACCGCCTCTGTCGACCTCCCTGCGAGATCGGCGAGACCGAACACCGCGGCGCACGCGTCGGGCAGGTCCCCACTGACATCGCCGTCGACCCCGAGCTGGGGCATCGCGAGTATCTCGAGGAGGTCCGTGCGTCGCACACGCGGAAGGGCTTGACGCACCCGTTCGGCGAGCCAGGGCGCGATCGTCCGCAGGCTTGGCAGATCGTGCAGGCTCGAAGCCTCCGTCGTGCGAGGGTCGGCGATGCCGTGCTTTCTGGCGTTGCGCTGCACATACGCGAACGCCGCGCCCAGATGGCGCTGATCGTGGATCGGGGTGATCGCGGGCGTGCTGAACGAGACGGACAGCTCCAACTCCGACCCCAATGCGGTTTCGAGGCTGCGTGCGAGCAGCCCCGCGGCGCCCCGATCGCAGAGCACGAGCAGGTGCAGGTGGGTGTCGGCCGCCCCGAACGCGAGGAGCCCGCGCTCCCGGCCGACGGCCAGGACCGAGCGAGCGAGCGCACGGCGACTCGTGGCGTGCGGCGCGATGACACGATCATCCTGCAGACGAAGCACGAGCTGATAGCCAATGGAGGTCCCTGAGTCCATGCGACATGCTATCTCGACGCGGAGCCGATGCAAGGCACTTTCGTGAGCCAGATCGGCGAAGATCGGGCGGCTCGTTCCGCGAGCGGCGGGACCGGACGCCGCCGTCGAACGCCGCTGCGCCCCGCCGTGCCGCCCCGTCGGGGCCAACCCGGGCAACTTGCATGGACACGGCCATCCTTGGCACCTGCGTCGCCGTACGCGACGCAACTCTCAAGGACACGGCCATCTTCGGCACCTGCGTCGCCCTACGCGACGCAACTCGCAAGGATACGGCCATCTTCGGCACCTGTGTCGCCCTACGCGACGCAACTCTGAATGATACGGCCATCTTCGGCAGTTGCGTCGCGCGATGCGACGTAACCTGCGGGGATGGTGCCATCCTGGGCGGTTCTGCCCGCCGTGGGGTCCCGGCCCGCGAGATCCTCCTACCGCCTGAGGGCATTTTGTCTCTGGAGGCAGCAGGCGCTGGGCAGCCCGCCCGAACCGAAGCGCCTGCTCGAGGTGAGGCGGCTCATGTGCCTCGTCGATCGGGATGCGACGGCACCGAGGTCCGCATCCTGCAAGAGTGCGCCCGCGCGTCGAGCGAGCCGCTCGATCTCGCGAAGCTGGACCGGCCGGGCGCGGTCCGGGGCTTCGTCAACGCGGGGCGAGGCTGTTCGTGGCGTAGCGGGTTCGCCGCGAGTGGGCTTCCTGCACGGCGAATCGGTCATTCTGTCGCTTGCTCCTTGGCCTCGGCTGGTGTAGGTTTACGGCCTCACGTCGCCACTTGCCCGCTTCCAACAATCCGTCCACACCGGAGACCCTATGTCACGCCTCCTCCTTGTCCTCGCCCCGATCCTCGCGCTTGGCCTTGCGCCCGCCTGCGTCCACAAGCACTCCTGCGACACGGCGACGGAGGGGTGCCAGGACGATACCGGCGACACCAGCGACAGCAGCGACAGCAGCGACAGCAGCGACAGCAGCGACAGCAACGACACCAGCGACACCAGCGACACCAGCGACACCAGTGACACCGGGGTGCCCGCCGAGGATTGCGGCGACACTGTCGACAACGACGGAGATGGGGACATCGACTGTGCGGACTCCGATTGTGTGAACGACCCCGCGTGCGCGAGCGTTCCCGAGGACTGCGGCAACGGGATCGACGATGACGGCGACAGCCTCATCGACTGCCTTGACTCCGATTGCGCCACCGACCCCGCGTGTACCGACTGCCTCGGAGAGAGCGAGACGTGCGGCACGGAGCTCCCTCCGTGCTGTGAGGGGCTGACCTGCACGAGGGGCGAGGCGGGGCTCAGCTGCGAAATCGCTGCGCCCTGATCGGCCCACCCGCCGGCCTGCTCACCCGCGCGGTCCCCGTGGGGCTGTTCATTGGCGCCTCCGCGTGGACGGCGGCGCTGTTCGCCCGCGACGTGCCTCCGTTCACCGACCTGCCGCAGCACGCCTGGACGCTCGCGATGTTGCGGAATCCGGCGAGCTATTCGGATGCCTTCGTCGTCACCCTCCGACCCTGGCACACCAACTCGCTCTGGTTCGTGGTCGATGCCGCCCTCTCCCGGGTCCTCTCCCCGGAGGGCAGCCTCGGCCTCGGGTGTGCCCTCGCCGTGGTGACACTCCCGCTCGCCCTCGGGGCCTGGGCCAGGTCGCTGGGCCGAAGCGCCGGGCTCGCGCTGACGCTGGGCTGGTGGGTCGCTTGGACGCGCCCGCTGTACTGGGGATTCCTCAACTACTCCCTTTCGCTCCCCGTCGGAATCGCCGCGCTGGCGCTGGACGCATCCGCCCAGCGCCCCGGTGCGGATGCTCGCCCATGGCGAACGCTCGGCCTCGCCGCTCTCCTGGTCGTCGTGTATCTGCTCCACGCACAGACCTGGGCGTTTGTGTTGGTTGCGCTTGCATTTCAGCGCGCCGCTGCCGGCCTGCGGGGCCTGCTGCCCCGGTTTGGGGGGCTCGCCCTGGTCGCTCTCCCGTCCGTCGCGCTCTTCCTGCCCTTCGCGGTCACGGATCTGGTGACGCCTGCGCAGGGGGTGGCGCCCATCGCGACGCTGCTCGGTGGCCTCAAGCCACGCTTTGACGACGCCGGCGTCCTGCTCCAGTTCCTGCTCGTCAACGCCACGGCCAGTCTCAAGTGGTCGCAGGTGGATGACTGCCTCGCTGCCGGCGTCCTTGCGGCCGCCGCCTTCTTTCTCGGTCGCGCCGTCTGGGTTCGAAACGATCCGGGTCGCGACTGGCTTCCGTCCCTGTGCGCCATCGCGCTCACCGCGCTCGGCTGCTACCTGTTCGCGCCCGTCAACGTGCTGGGCCAGTTCCAGATCGCAACGCGGATGGCCCCCTGGGTTCTGCTCGCTGCCGTGCCGGCTGCGAGCCCGATCCTCAGGGCGCGGTCCCACCAACTCCTGCTGGTTCTCTACGCGGCCGGTGCAGTAGAGACGCAGTACCTGCAAGCCGTCACCTTCCAGCGCTTTCAGTCCGAGGCGGCCCCCGCCCTCACCATCCTTGACCGCATCGAGCCGGGGAAGCGTGTGATGCTCTGGGCGAACCGGCTGACGTCCGGATCAGCCTACGGATTCGTCTACGTCCACTTCATCGGCTGGTACGCCGAGCGCACCCTCGGGCGGGCGCAGTTCTCGTTCGCCGAGTTCCGGCCCAACCCTGTCGTCTACAAGGACGCGCTCCACTACCCGCGTGTGGTCGCCGGCGAAGAGACGCAGCCGTGGTGCGCTGCGCTCGCTGGGGACGGCCTCGGCTTTGACTACCTGGTCACGCGTGGCAGCGGCGGTCCTGACGCGGCGTGCGGCTCCATCCAGCGGTATCGGGATTCCCTGCAGGAGGTCACGCGCGAGAAGGACTGGACACTCTACGCCGTGATCGGGACCCTGCCAGCCGACCCTGAGAACGACTGCGACTGCCCGAAGCGGTCACCCCGATCGGGGCCGCCGGCGCTCGGGGGAGAGCCGCCGCATGGAGGTGGTTGACCTCGGCCCCTGACGGAAGCTCCAGCGCACGGAGAGGATCCCGGGACTGGCAGCGGCTGCCGGCGTGAGCGAGGCGAGCTTGAAGCGCTTCGAGCACACGGGCGGGATCGCGTTCGTCGCCCTCCTGAAGATCGCCTCCGCGCTGGGCGCCACCGAGGCACTCGACGGCTGGCTCGCCATCTCCGACTTCCGGACGATCGACGAGGCCATCGCCCGATCGAGGGGGCCCGGAAGGCAGCGCAGGAGGCGGAAGTGAGCTTTTCGCGGGCGACCGCCCTCCGTGTCTCGCTCTGCAGCGAGGCCTCGTCCTCGGTGTGATCACCCCATCGTCGTACCCGTTCGCAGGGGGCGTGGCGCCCGAGGCGCACGCGGGGGCCGGAACGGCGGAGCTGCACACGGATATGCGGAGGCGGGCTGATCGCGTTCCTGCAACGCGGCTTTTGGCGTGACGAAGAGCTTGCGGAGACGGCCCCGGGAGGCTGTACCCTGCAGGGGTGTGCTCCGAGGTGATGCGTTCATGCGCCGTCCCCCCTCCCGAGTGCGGTCACGGGGGCTCCAATGCTGACCCAGCATGCACCGCCGGCCGAGCGCTCGGCCATCCCCGGCTGCGCCCCATGTGCTCCCGCCTGACCTGTCCACACAGCGCGCCGCCCTGCACTGCCAACAGCCTGGCATCCGATAATTGACCCTATCCAGGAGTCCATCCATGCTGCTTTCCCTTCTCGCCCTCATCGCCGGCTGTGCCGCCAACAAGCTCGACAGCGACACATCCGCGTCGGACGCGGATGCTGACACCGATACAGACGCAGACACCGATACCGACACCGACACCGACACCGACTCGAACACCTGCGACGACGGCGTGACGAACGGGGATGAGTCGGACATCGACTGCGGTGGCAGTGATTGCGAAGCGCGGTGTGGCGACGGACTTCAGTGCCGGGAGGACGTCGATTGCGCCTCGCAGGTCTGCTCCCCGGACGGCGTCTGTGCGGTCGTGCTCACCGTGACCGGCACCCTGTTGGAGACGGAATGGTTGACCACCGACTACGCTGCGGACGAGAGCATCCTCCGCCTCAACTTCGCGACGCCGCCCCAGGCGGTGGGCTTCGATGGGGCGCCGATCGAGCTGGCCGTGTCCACCGGCGACTACGCGGAATCGGACATCTCGGCAGCTCTGGTGCGCTCTGAGGTCGCGGTGATCGCCGGGTCCTCGTCCGTCTCCCTGGAGGGATCGACCGGCGTGATCTACTACCAGACGATCGTGCCCTCGTTCTTCGGGGTCATCTTCGAATTCACGGACGGCGGGTCTGCGACCAGCGCAGGGGACGCGCTGGCGGCCGAGGACGCGGCGCTCGCCGGGGCCGAGGTCACTCTCCGGCTGGCAGACACGAGCCCGTGACGCGTTCAGGGTGCCCCACCCGGCACAACATGGACTGTCTCGACCTACCGAAGGCACGAGGCGAGCGGGGAGGCGTGTACCTCCGCCCTCTCAACCTGATCGACGTGAATGACCCGCGGCCCGACGGCTACCGGCGCGCGACGCCCCTGGAGCTGCGCGACCTCCTGAACCGGCTGCAGGTGCTCAAGGTGCCGGTGGTTCGCCGGTACTCGGTCGGCCAGGATAAGGATTCGGCGTGCGGGATGTTGGTGGGGAGGCGGACCTCCGGCTCCCGGTGACCACCCGACTACAGGAACGCGACGGACTGGACGTGAGGCAACGACAGCGTGGTCTCCTCCGAGCAGCCCGTCATGCTGAACACCCGCAGCTCTGAGTTCGAGGCGACCCAGGCGTTCCCTTGCGGGTCCGCCGCTTGGACCAGGACCTGTCCGTCCCCCTGATAGAGTTGGACGTACCCGGTCCCGGCCCAGTCCTTGTCGAAGCAGTACCCGAGGGAGCTCGGTCCATCACCGCAAAGGGCTTCGCTGTCGTGCACGAACAGCGGACCGGTCGCACTTGAATGGACCGTGCGCACATACCCGCAGGCCGGGGGCGGGGAGGTCTCCGGGAGGCTCCAACACGGGCCGACGAGCTCCGGCCCGCTGGGCTCGAGCAGCCACACCGAGCCTCCGTTCCAGACGATCACGGTCTCGGGCGCGGCGGAGTTGTCCTCGATCTCGAATTCCGTGTCCGTCACCCATGGCTGGGTAGCCGTCGCGGTCGCGCAGTCCACGTACACCACGCCGGTGCTCATCCTCACAAGCAGGGTTCCACCCACGACCGCGGCGCTGCTGGGCCCCACCCAGCTCTCCGATCCGGAGAAGGCGCGGAGGTCGACCGCCCCGAGGCGCTCGCCTGTGTCTGCGTCGTAGTAGGGCAGCACCGAGGCATCTGACAGGATCGGCCACAGCGAGCCACCGCACGACTCCACGTCCACGGCCCAATTGCCATCCTCCCAGGACCAGGACGTCATCGGCGATGTCCAGTCCCCGGGGTCGTACCCCATCCCCCCGACACCGTCGAACAGGAACACGCGCCCATCGAACACCCGGACGGAGGCTCTTGCCGTCAGTTCAAGGAGCGCATCCTCGATGAGGTAGCTGGTCAGCGAGACGGAGACGAGTGAGCCCGAGCCGGAGTCTTCGTCCCAGGTCGTCAAGAAGGCTGCCTCGGGGAAGTCGGGGCCCTCTGCTGGGCCAGGATACCCGGCGCAGACCGACGGGACCTCGGCCGTGTCGGCATCCGTGTCCGCGTCCGTGTCGGCATCCGTGTCGGCGTCGGAACTCGAGTCCTGGTCCGCGGTGTCATCGGCATCGCTCGCGGAGTCGTCCACGGGGTCTGTGACACCCCCGTCCGGAGCCCCGCCCCGGGACGAGCATGTGGTGAGCATCGGGAGCGCTGCAACAAGGAGGAGACGCATCATGTCGGAACGCATGAATACCTCTTCGAACAAGGCATAACAACAGGGTGGGCATCCCCGGCGGAGCCGGGCGACCACCGAGCGGTGATCGAGGACGCGGGCGCGGTCGCAGGCTGGATCACCTGGGATTCGCCGGCGTCACAGACGGCGCAACGGCCCGCCGAAAGCCGGTGCAAGGATACTCGCGGCGCTTGGCTACCCAAATCCGCCATTCGTCGGATTCTGCGGGACAGCGATGCGCACAAGCTTTCCCGCTGCGCTCGGTGGCAGTAGCTGGGCGCGGTCGAGGCGTCGGCTCCGGGATCGTACGTGGGTCCCCCAGTGCCCTCCTCCTGCCGCTTGGTGTCGTAGCCCTGTTGCGCGCGGAGGTAGGACCGGAACAGATCCTCGGCGGGAGCCGGAGCGTTCATCGCCGAGTTGCGGGCCTCGCGCACGGCCTCGGAGCGGGCGCCGTCAGCCTCTTTCTGGGCGGCGGTGTACGTCGTGACGAGCGATCAGCCCCACGCACCTCGCGACCACGAGGCTCGCCGACCTGCTCCTCGGTGTGATCACGTGGGCCCCCGCATTTACGCCCCCGTGAGCAGGAGGTCGAGCGCAGCGAGGATCGTCACCCCCTCATCCTTGAGGGTCCCGACGCGCTCCCCGAGGCTCGAGAGCGGCACGCCGGCGACGAGAGGCGTGAGCATCACCATCGCGCGGCCTTCAACCTCGAACAGGGGGTAGAGTGCGCGGGGCGTCATCGGCGCCTCCTCCACCGGAGAGAACGGCACGACCACCCGGGACTTCAACCCGGTGAGAGCGTCCGCCTGCACGTCGAGCAGGTAGGGGTTGTGCATCCGGCTGCGCGGGTTCGGGTTCCGGTGCACATCGTAGCGAGCCATCAGAACAGTCGTACGTCGTCGCTGAAGACCCCGTAGCGCTCGATCATCGCGTTGTACTGCTCGATGCCCTCCCGGTTCTCCTCCTGCCAGCGCCGGTCCCGCTCGGCCTTCACGCGCACCCGGAGCGCGGCCTCCAGCGTGGCGCTCAGGGGGATCCCGAGGGCTCGGGCCTCGTCGATGAGGGAGGCGCTGATCGAGACATTGACTGAGCGCTTCGGGGTCGGAGAGGCGGGTGCGTGGCTCATGCGCATAGGTTACCCGCACGACCCGTGTGCGTCAATCCAGGGGGATTGACCGGGGGCGGCGGATCGACGGCGGGGGGGCTCCCAGAGTCCCGACGAGCTGACGGCGACGGGCAGGGGAGTAGTGAGGACCCGGCAAATGAGTTGCTGATCTCGGCCATCGCCGCACGTTCGAGTTGGCTGGGTCCACCGCAAAGACCCCGCAGACCGGATCCTCACGGCAACCGGGCTTGTTGAGGATGCCGTGCTCGTCATGCGCGACGACCAAACCCGCCAGACTTTCCGGACGCGACAAGAAGGCGTATGATGCGCCGTTGTTGTCCATCAAGGAGTTCCACGTGTGCCTCTTCTCTCCCAAAAGCCTGATTCTGCTCTCCCTCTGGGCCTGCGCCGGCGACGGGTCGGGTGCATCGGACGGCACCAACACGGAAAGCAGCGACGGCACCGACTCGGATAGCAACGCCGTCGATCTCGACGCCGACGACGATGCCGACGGCTATACGATTGGCGACGGCGACTGCGACGACAACAACGCCAACGCATACCCGGGCGCCCGCGAGACCTGTGACGGGAGCGACAACGACTGCGACGACCTGGTGGACGAGGGAACGCTCACGACCTACTACGCAGACCAAGACGGCGATGGCTACGGCGATCCCACGGCCTGGGTCTACTTCTGCGAGCCGACCGAAGGCTATTCGAGCCAATTTGGAGACTGCGACGACGACGATTCTTCCGTGAACCCCGCCGCCGAAGAGGTGTGGTACGACGGTTGGGACCGCAATTGCGACGAGAACAGCGACTACGATCAAGATGGGGACGGCTACGTCGTCGCAAGCCTGGACGATCCGAACGCGCCCACCTACGACCCGGGCACGGGCGAGCCCGTCGAGGAAGGCGAGTCGACCGCGGACGGCGATTGCGACGATGAGAACGCCGACATTCACCCCAGCGCCGATGAACACTGCGACGACGTCGATGAAGACTGTGACGGGGCGGTGGATGACGACGCCACGGACGCTGGCACCTGGTACGTGGACGCCGACGGAGACGGGTATGGTGAAGACGCAACGGCCCTCGCCGCCTGCGAATCGCCGGGAAGCAGCTACCACCTGGGCGAGGGCGGAGACTGCGACGGTGCGGACCCAGCCCTGAACCCGGACGCCAGCGATCGCTGCGATGAAGCCGACGGCATCGACAACGACTGCGACGATATCGTCGACGAGTGTTGCTACGACGGCACTCTCCGGTTCGACTATGACGTGTGGCATGGCGACGTCGTCACTTGGGACTGCTTCGTGTCCTACACCGGCGAGTGGTGTCCAACGACGCCGCCCTGTGCAGACTGCGAGTACGGATTCACCGCCGTCTACGCGTTGTCGAGGGGTGGGGTGGGGTGCCCGGGCTGGGTGCCGGGGCTCGATGGGGCGCCGTTCGAGTGGACCCTCGGGGTGGACATCAACTCCGATGGCTCGGCCATCATCCGGGACTTCGACGGTTCGCTCTACTACGACTTTTACGGCTCCCTCGACTCGGACTGGCTCAACTTCTCCGCGGGCTACGTGGACGAGACCACCTACACCTACGACTGGACGATACACGAGACGTACTACTGGTATGGACATACGTACCTGGGAGGCCTCTGACGGCCCGGCCGTTCGGCTCGGCGTTGTTTCGGCTGCGTGCCTACAGTTGGGGAGCCCTTTGTCCGCACTCCGGCTCACAACACGAGGCCCCGGCGGCGGTCGTCGGCCGTCCTTGCACGTACAACTCCGGTCTATGAACCTTGGCATTCCATGCGGGACCGAACCGGTGGAATCCCGTCGGCCGCGACAAAGAAGGCGCCGGTCGCGTCGCCGCGTTGGTCACCACGGCATCGGCGGGCCCCGGCGGGTCAGATCCAGCGTGGTGACCTCTCCCGCCTCGAGCAGCCCGAGCGTGATCTCCTCGTCCCCGAGCGCGTAGCGGCGCTCCTCATAGTGGTGGGTCTCGTCCTCCACGACGTCCCGGGGCTCGGCGCTCTGCGTCCAACCCCTGCGCGTGAGTTCTGCGATCGCGCGATCGCGCTCGGCCACGGCGGTTGACACCTCCGGGTACCCGAGCGAGCAAGCTTCCTCCGAGCATGCCGTCACGAGCGACGCGGCGTCCACGATGCCGGCCCAGGCGGGGTCCACGGGGACATCCATCACGATGCACATCGACCCGTCGGCCGGTCGGACCCGCGCATGCTTGCCGTCCCGGGCGTACCAGCTGGGCTGCGGGAGCGAACGCCACCCCAGCGCATGCAAGGCGCCGTCCATGTCCACGGGTGTCAGGTCGGGATGCTCCAGGCAGAGCGCCCCCTCCTCCGCGCCCGCCCCGGTCGCCCTGACCGCGATCTCGCCCCCCGGCACGGTGAGCACGAAGGAGAACGGCTGGGCCGCCGGCGCGGCTGGCGACGCCCGCGGCGCCTTGGCCCCCGGGGCGGTGAGCGGCTTCGGGGCGAGGTCGATGCGAAGCAGGGCGGTGGACCCCTGCCGCTCCGGGTCCAGACCCGACCCCGAGCTGAGCCCGAGCGTGTCGGATCCATGGCTGAACACCACGCGTCCGTCCGGCTCCGCAGGTCGCTGCGACCACCCGAGCGCGATCAGCGTCGTTTTCGCGGCAGCGAACAACAACTGGGCCCCGTCGTCCGGCGACTCGTCCCGCCGCCACAGCTCCACCCCCTGGGTGCCGACCGTGTCCATGCCGCCCGAGAGTTGCAGCCGGCCGTAGGGCAGCACGAGGGAAATCGCGAGGTCGGGCTGGGACCAGTGCGGGGCGCGGGTGAGGCCCACGTACGCGGAGGCGCCTTCGGTAGATCCGAAGATGACGGAGAGGTGGTCGCCCGGGCGGGAGTAGCTTCGGGTCCCTGCGCGCGTGGTGGGGCCCTGGACCCAGCCGGCGTGCACGAGCGTGGAGTCGAGCGCCACGAGCCAACGCTGGAGCGCGGCTTCGTCCGCGAGGCGGAGCTGCAGGCTCGCCTTCCCGAGGCCGGTGACCATGCCCCCCTGCGCCGGGAGGCCCAGCGCTGCCCAGCGCTCCGGGAGCGGGATGTCGAGCTGCGCGCAGGCTTCGTTCATCTTTGCATCAAGCAGGACCTGCCTCCCTCCGCGGGCGAGCCAGCCCCCCGGCGCCGCCACCCAGCCTTCCGACAACAGCGCGGAGCTCCACGCTGCCGCGACCTGCGCTGGGTCACCAGCCTCCTGGCACGCCTCCGAGCGGGAGAGCTTGAACGCACCCCCGAGCCCCAATCCAACGCCCGGTCCGACCAACCCCGGCGTCATCCCCGCGTACTGGACCCGAAGCATCGCGACGCTCTCCTGCCCGTACCCGGCGTCAAAGAGGTCCAGGCTCAGCGCCTGGTTCCCGTGCTTGAACCGCACCGACACCGCATGCTGGGAAACCCCGGGCCGCTCTCCGGGTTCCAGCAGCTCGTCATAGGCCGTCCATCCCGCTGCGAGCAAGGGTCCGACGATGTCGTCATAGAGTCGACGGCCATTCCCCCCCGCGCGCCGCACGGTCAACGCGTCGCCGTCCAGCTCTGCGTCCCCGGCGATCACGAGATCCGGTCCCGCCCGGAACGAGAGGCGCACCGCGAGGTCATCGGCTGCCATGGCTCGGGCGGACAGCTGGAGCGCGAGGGCGAGAGGAAGGGCAGCGAGCGACATCGACGCGGTCCGGTGAGGCGGCCGTCTATCGCAACGGGTGGCGCTATCCCACGCGCTGCGCGCTGAACTCGAACGGACGAAGGAGATGGGATGAGGCGGCTCGACGGCTTGGGGGATTCCCAGGAGAGAGTCCGTTCCCGTAACTTTGTAAAGCTGCCGAAGCCTTCCGCCGCCCGCCCTTCGAACTGTGCGGCGCAGGCCCGGCCCCGCTGTCTCCGCCCGCCGCTCCGGGCGCCGCCTCGTGGTCGGTGGCCGGTGCGTCCCCTACGAGCACCCGGATCTCCACCTCGCGGGTCTCGGGGTCCACCGTGACCCGCTCGATCAGCTCCGCGATGATCGCCCGCTGCTGGTCGCGGTCCACCGTCTCCACGGCGGCGCGCATGGATGCGAGCCGCTTGTCCGCGGCAGCGAGCCGGGCCGAGCGTGCGCCATGATTCCGCTCGTCCATCTGCGACAATTCGAGCCGGTTCAGGAGCGGCGCGCGCTCGCGCTCGATGGTCTCCAGTTCGGTCGCCAGCTCGTCCTCGGTGTACAGCCCCTTGCGGAAGGCCGCCTGGATCCTGCTGCGTTCGAGCGCAAGCCGCTCCAGGTCCGCCCGCAGCGTGCGCGCCGCATCGGCCCCGACCGAGTTCTTCTTCGCGTCGGCGTCCACCGCCCGCTCGACCTCGGCGCGGAAGTAGCCTGGCTCCGTGATGAGCTGTCGGACGTACTTCCAGACGACCGCCTCCAGCTCGTCCGCGCGGATGCACTTTCGCGCCGTGCAACGCTCGCAGTTGATCTGCTCGCGGGACCCGAAGGAGCACCGGTAGTACGCGATCCCTCTCGAGGTCGTGGTGTGCCCGCGCAGCTTCCGGCCGCAGGGGCCGCAGTGCGCGACGGCGCGAAGGAGGTAGTCGTACTTGAGCGGGCGAGCGGGAGGACGGGGACGCCCATGCAGGGCCGTGTTCGCCGCATCCCACACGGCGCGCGTGACGATCGGCTCGACGGACACGGTGAAGTTGGGGTCCCACGCCGGGTTCGGCGCCCAGCGGTCGGAGCAGAACACCGGGTTGGCCAGCATGTCCTGGATGGAGCGGCGCACGATGAACTTCGTACCCAGCTCCTTCGCGGTGCCCTTCGGCGTGCCCCGCGGGCGGTACCGCTGCATGCGCCCCGACGGCATGTTGCGGCGCATCAGGTCGCGCTCGATCTGGAGCGGTCCCATGCCCTCCGTCGCGAGCCGGAAGATCTCGCGGACGACGGCAGCCTCAACAGGCGCGGCGATGTACCCGTGCTTCTCCGGCGACCATAGCAGGCCCAGCGGCGTCTGCGTCAGCGGGCGACCGCCCTTCCGCAACACCGCGTCTTTCCGACCGCGCACCGTGCGCTCGCGGGTCTTGGATCGCTCGTAGGACGCGACGGACGAGAGCATGTCCTGCGTCAGCTTCTCCTCGGGCGTGATGTCCCGGAGGATGCCCTTGGGGGTGGCAAGCAGGACGCCGTGGTCCCGCAGCGCCTTCCGCACGATGGCGCGCTCGAACGGGTCCTCGGCGCGCGAGGTGCGATCGAGGTCGACCACGAGCAGGTAGTCCACTGCCCGGCTTTCGATCAGCCGCAGCGCGCGGCTCATGCCCGGCCGCTCCCACGCGGGCACGGTGCCGCTGAACCCGTCGTCCTCCTCAACGGACACGACCGTCCAGTTTTGGGCGCGGGCGAACTGGAGGAGGGACTCGCGCTGGGATTCGATGGTCCCGGCCTCGCGCTGGCGGTCGGTGCTGACCCGGCAGTAGATGACGCACTTCATGGCGTTTTTCCTTTGGTTGTAGGCTTCGCGGCGCGCGGCGTGCGCGGTGTGCGCGAGTGATCGACCTCCACCTCGCGCCAGTCGGGCTTCTGGTTGAGGATGTCGTCGACATCCTCGGAGGAGTCGAGGAGGTACATCTCCAGCTTGCGGGCGAACTCGATCCACTGGCGCTTCACGAGCGGCGGGATCATCTCGATGACGAGCGCGTCCATCCGCATCGGGCGGAGATCGGGGTGGGTGACGAGCCGCAGGAAGCGGGCGTCGAGGCTCTCCTCCATCGCGTCGACCTCGGCCGGCGTCTCGAAGCGGAAGCCAGCCTCGTGCATGATCTCACGCAGATCCCGGCCGTAGACATTGGCGATTCGCTGAAGCACCTTCAGTGTCGGCGGGGTGGCCTTCTCCCCCGTCTCCAGCTTCGCGAGGTAGCTGAAGGAGACGCCGCTGGCTTCCGACGCAGCGCGGAGCGAGAAGCGGGCGGCGTCGCGCAGGCCCCGCAGGTAGGGGCCGAACGACGCGCGCTTCTCCCAGGTGATGGCGGCGACGCCGACGGGAGGCGCATCGGGCGGCGCGTTCTTCAGGACGATCTCGGTCGGGGAGCGGGTGGGCATGGGGCACCTTACCCTGCGGTCACCGAAAAGTACACATCTTCATCGCGTGTCGGCGCAATCTGGTGGACGGGTCGGAAACGATGTGCAACATAGGACACATGATTACCACTTCACATCTCAACCCCTCCCGCCCCGCCTGGCTCCTTCGCGGCAACCGCGTCCGCGCGCTGCTCGGCCGCCGCAACCTGACGATCACCGAAGGTGCGCAGAAGCTGGGCGTATCCCGCTCGTACTTCTCGCAGCTCCTCGCCGGTCGCCGGTCGCTCTCCCCGAAGGTCCGGCGACGGCTGCTCACCAACGCGCCCTTCTCGGAGCTCTCGCCTGACGACCTCTGGCGCGAGCCGCCCGAGGAACCCGAAGCGGAGGTGGCTCATGGCCCGTAGCGCCCGGCTCGTCGTCCGCGTCGT
>CAIQVJ010000015.1 GCA_903875225.1 uncultured Pseudomonadota bacterium | reverse complement strand
GTGAAGTCGCAGATACGAGTGTCGAGATCGACTATCGAGTCTCGAAAGTCGAGATTCGCCGATCGAGACTCGACGCTCGAGAGTCGATCTCGGACAACGACGGCCTCGAACCGCTACGTTGAGCAGCGATCCTGTTTAGGCGCCCCTACCTCAGCGTCCACCACCCCGCGGTCTCCACCTCCACGATCCAGCTCCCGAGCTTCTTTCCGCCCTTGACCTTCGGCACCGATGTGGTGCCCGGCAGCGGGATCACGAGGGGTTTCTCCGGCCACTCCAGCGTGATGCGGACGTGTTCCGCCACGAGTCCAGCGGGCCCCTGGCCGGCCACCGCCGTTCCCAGACCGTCATCCCGAAACACCGTGCCCGCGCGTATCGTGGGCCCAGCGACGACGAGCCGGGCGCTCCCGCCCGGCAGGTGCAGCAGGGAGACAGCGGGGTCCGGCGCGCCGTCGAGCACCTCGACGGTGAACTCGGGGCTGAACGAGCCCGAGCCCCCCACGACGGCCTCGAGACCGAGGCTGAAGCCCGGGTTCGTGTCGATCAACAAGGGCGCTCCCGCCGCTCCGGGCGACCACGTGGCGCGCGTCCACGACCTGCGATCGAGGGCCACGGGCGGCGGATCCTTGCCAAAGGCGCTCCGCACGCGCTGGCGCATCAAGCTCGAGGGGTCCGTCAGCTCCGAGAGCCACAGCCCGGGCTGCTCGGCGAGGTCACGGATCAGGCCGGCCGGGGTCCACCACCGCGTGAACTGCGTCCCGCCCTGCTCGATCAAGCCGGAGCGGTAGAGCCACGCAGCCGTGGGCATCTGGATCAGGGTGCTCCAGCGCCCCTGCAGATCCTGCGGATCGGCCGGACCTGTCGCGGTGCGATCCGCGTGCGACCATCCCGACCAGATCACGGCGTCGATACCCTGTCGGGACGCGAGAGACGCCCACAACAACGGAGCCTCCTGCCCGTGGCGGTTGGGAAAGCTGTGGCCCACCTCGGAGATCGTGCAGGGTTTGCCATCCTGGCACGATCCCAGCCGCTCGAGGAACCGACCCGCCCACGGCGTTCGAAGCAGTGAACTGTCGAAAAATGCGTTGGGCTCGGGGCTCGGATCCCAGTACATGTGCACGTCGATCACGTCGCAGGCACCGAGCAGGGCATCGGCCTGCGGCACCCCGAACGCCGTGTTGCACACGATCGGCCCGCGGAACCCGAGATCGTTGCGCACGAAGTCCGCCAGATGCGCCTGGTGCCGCGCCTCGAGCTCACCATAGAAGTGCACCAGATCCGAGGCCCGCTGGACCGGCCACTGGTCCGTCCGCGAGCGCTGGGAGGGCTCGCGGTGCACCGTGCCGGCGTCCAGGGACTCCGCCGGTCGCAGGCCGGGGTGCAGCGATCCTGCCCAGGCCGCGTTCAGAGCGGCGTCATCCCCGTAGCGGCTCCTCAACCACGCCGTCCAGAGGCCGTCCAACGCGGCCTGGTGTGCAGGGGGGAGGCGCTCCAACTGGCCCCCCGACCACGCTGCGACGATGCTGTTCTCGTTCTCCAGCTCGATGATCGCCACGTGGGGGTCGGTCGCATAGGTCTTTCCCGAGTAGGGGTTCACCCGCCCCCACACCGCACGCGCCCAGTTCTTCTCCGCGGCCTCCCAATCGGCCTCGAAGCTGGTGACGAACTTGTTGCTGCCGGGCACGTCTGCCGGATTGTTCACGCCTTCGAGCGCGAGGAACGCGTGCTGGTTGAGCAGCTCGAGGTATTGGAAGATGCCGGCCTTGCCCAGCTCCGCGGTGAACTTGTCGAGGCGGAGGAGCGCGTCGGAATTCGTCAACGGCTCCCCTGGCAGCCCCCGCCGGGGGTTGGCGAGCCCGGTGTCGCCGTCGATGTTGTGAAGCCGCACGAGGTTGAAGCCCAGGGCAGCGAGGTGGGCGGCGAAGGGCTCCGCGTCGGCCAGCGTGGGGAGCGCGGCATCGGCCGTCAGGTTCACGCCCCAGAACCGGGCGGGGCTGTCGTTCGCCCACACGAGGTGACCGGAGGTCCACTCGCTGCCAGCCGGCGCCACACCCACCGGACCCGGCTCGGCGGGCAGCGCGGGCAGGTAGGAGGTCGAGAACCACTCCGGCCAGGAGAACGGCGTGAGGTTCGACGTCGTGTAGCGCGTGCCGGGCGGCGGCTCGATCGGCAGCGTGAGCCCGGCTGCGAGCAGCACGAGGTCCAGGCCGCCGCGCCCCTTGAGCTTCAACGCCGTCGGCGTGGCACGACCGTCCGGCGGGGCGAGCGGCACGGTCAGCAGCGACCCCGTGATGTGGTCCCCCGCACTGTTCACCCCGAGATCGATGGGCGCGGCCCCACGCCCCGTCGCTCCTGCGATGGCGGGCCAGGCCTGCTCTCCCACCATCCACCGGATCGGCTGCTCCGAGCCGTCGGAGTACACGATGGTGCCCTCCGCGGCGATGCCTCGCGCATCCATCGGCCCCTGCGCGGCGGTGAGCAACTGCAGCGCGTAGCAGGGCGTGGGGTTCGGCGGGATCGGGATGCGGAGCTCGACGTTCGTGGGGATCGTCAGGCCGTCGGGCGAGGCCGAGGGGCTGAACGTGACCGCTCCATCCAACCCGGGGGGGAACCGCACTGTCGTCAGGCCCGCGAGTTGCACGAACGGGGTGCGTGGCGCCACGCCGCCGGGGACGACGAACAGATCCGTGTCCTTCTGCAGCGGGATCGCCACCGAGCAGAGCTCCAGGGTCTCGATGGTGACAGGCCCGGCAGGTGACTCCGCGGGCGTGGCCGCGGACGCCGCGCACCCGGCCCCGAGGAGCGCCGGCAACCCGATGAACGCGCGCAACAACAAGGAACCTCCAGCCGACGTTTTTCGGGCAGACTCAAGCCGGGCTCCCCTAACTTCTCTGCGAGCCCCGCGAGACGCCCCTCAGACTTCACGCTCCAGGCCGGCCACCGTGCGACTCGCAGCGCCCCCCATGCTACGCTCCTCCGCGATGACGACCCCGCTGACGGAATCGCTGGCCGCAGGCCGCTTTCAGCTGCTCGAAGTCCTTGGCGTGGGCGGCATGGCCACGGTATACCGAGCGTTCGACAGGCGCCTTCAGCGCTTTCGCGCGATCAAGATCCTCGCGCCGGCGCTCGCCCAGCGGGAGAGCCTGCGAAAGCGGTTCCTCGCCGAGGCCCAGACGATGGCCACGCTCGAGGAGAGCCGCGTCGTCCGCGTGTTCGACATGGGAGAGGACGAAGGTCGAGTCTACATCGTGATGGAATTGGTCGAGGGCGGCTCGCTCGTGGACCGGGTGAACGCGGCCGGCCCGCTCCCACCCCAGCTCGCCACGCAGGTCGCCCTGCAGATCGCGGAGAGCCTGCACGTCGCCCACCTCGCGGGCGTCATCCACCGCGACATAAAGCCCCACAACATCCTGCTCACGCGCAGCGGCGACATCCGCATCACCGACTTCGGCATCGCGCAGGTGCACAGCGATGCGAACGACGGCCTCACCCGCACCGGGGCGGTGATGGGCACCTGGGGGTTCATGGCGCCGGAGCAGCGCAGCAACGCGAAGTCGGTGGATGCCCGCGCCGACGTGTTCAGCATCGGAGCCACGTTGTGGGCGGTGATGAAGGCGGACACACCGCCTGAGCTGTACGCGGAGGAGGGGGCGTTCGCCGACATCCCCGACACGCTCGCCCACGTGGTCCGGAAGGCGACCCGGTACCGGCGCGAGGAGCGGTACCCCACCGCGTTGGCGCTGGCCGACGCGCTCCGTGAGGTGCTCACCACGCTGACGCCCGACCCGGAGTTCGTGCCCCCGCTGGTGCTCACGCGCACGCTCGCTCCGCCCGCGGACTCCGGCACGATCGACCCCACGGACGACCAGCAGGAGACGACCCGGGTCGGCACGATGGTGCCGGACCTGGGTCCCGATCCCTCCCTGCAGCTCCGGCGGCCCAGGCCCCCCGCCGATCCCGAAGCCACCGCAGTGCCTCCGCCCGCGGGCCGCCCGTCCGACAGCCTGGACCCCGAGGCCAGGGCCGAGCGCAGCCTGCCCGCCAGTCGGCCTCCCGTATCGACCAGCAACGCGGGGGGCCCACCCAGGCCGGCCCGCCCCGGCGCGTGGCTGGGCCTTGGGATCGCGGGGGTGCTGGCGTTCGCCGCTGTCGGGACGATGGGCGTGATCGCCATGGTCTGGCATCGCGGCGACACCGTCGAGTCGACCGCCGCGCCCGACGCGGTCCCCGGGCCGGATGCCACGGCCACGCAGCCCGGAACGGCGCCGGCCCAGCCCCCCGCGGTGCCGACCGTCGGGCCCACACCGGGGACGCCGGACAACGGCGCACCGGACGACATCGCGACCGACAAGCCTCCGACCGACAAAGCGGCGACAGGCAAGCTGCCGGTCGGGACGCCCCCCGCAGGGAAGCCTGCCGACGCCGGATCCGACGCCGTGCGCACGCCTTCGCAAAAGCCGACCACCCCCGATCCGGCGCCCGCCCCGGCCCCGACGCCCAACCCCGACGCCGAGGTGCGGGTCGCGGCGACGACGCTACAGCACACCCCCCCGGCGTCGATGCCGCCCGGCGGACCGCTCACGCTCACTGCCGTGGGCGGGACCGACTGGGCGATCCGCGTGTACTACCGACCACTCACCGGCGGACAGTACAACGACAAGGTGATGGTCGCCTCCGGCACCCGCTACGCGATCACCATCCGGGACCCGGCGCTCACCGACGGCGTCGAATACTTCATCAAGGCCGCCACGCCGGCCGGCACGCTCACGGACGGCGCTGCCACCCACCCGCACCGCGTCACCGCCCAATAGGGGGCCGAGGGTCCGTTTCCAAGCGCACGGCTCCGCCGACCGCTGCGCCGGGAACGCACCGGTCAGCCAGACGCAACACCTGCCACGCCAGGGAGGGAATCCCGGCGCGACCGGTGGCGCTGGATCAGGCCCGAACCTGCGCGACTACTCGCGGGCGAAGGTGCAGGCGTAGGACTGGCTGGAGCCGCCGTACGCGATGACCCAGTCGCCAGCGAGGTCGTTCCCGGTCATCTCGCCCGAGAACGTCGTGGGGATCGTGTACCCGGAGTTGGTCACGTCGATGTCGAGGTCGATGGTGGTGTGATCACGCGTGCCCGTGGCGTCGCCCGTGAGGGTCATGCCCGAGTTGGTGACAGAGAACGTGCCGGTGAGGTCGCCTCCCTTGTCGTCCGTGATGTCCAGCGTGGAGTCGACGGTGTAGCCGCTCCCCTCGCAGGTTCCGGCCCAGGTCCCCTCGGCAGAGGTGCATCCGAACAGTGCAGTGGCCATGAGAAACAGCATCATCAAGATCTCCAGTGTGGCGGCTACGTAACATTTCATCCCGCCAGGGGCGACTACGTCGTTTTTCGCCGAAACACGGCCCGCGCCGGCTCCGGATCGCCTCTTCACGGCGAAGGCGTGCCAGCGGCAATTGCCCACTCCACGACCCCGGCCGGCTCCGCCTCCCACCCGAACACCCGAGCCCCCTCGGGTGCCCAGGCGTTGCTCTCGGGTCGCGCCACGATACCGACGGGCGCCCCGGCCCACGCTGCGAGGTGCGCCGGCCCACTGTCGGCCCCCAACCACGCGCCGCAGGCCCGTGCCAGTGCGCGCAGCCCCGCCAGATCAGGCCTGTCCGTCGCCCAGGGTTCGAGCGGGCCCCCGATCCACCGCACCTCCCGTCCGGCCGTCGCCAACCCGTCGGCCACCGCCCTCCACCGCTCCATCGGCCAGCACCTGCGCTCGGCGCTCGCACCCGGAGCGATCACCACCGGGCCCGCGGCGGGCGCACGGGGGCCCCGGCGCGCCACCCGCGGCCACACGCTCCGGAAGTGGTCCACTGCGCTCACGCCGAGGGCGGGTCGGGCCTCCACGGCGCGCACGTCCGGGATGCCGCACGCCCGCAACGCCGCAGCGTGCGCCGCTGAAAACCCCACGCCCACCGAGTACCGGTGCGGCACATCGCCGCCGCGATGTTCACCTCCCCCGCCAAACAGCCACAACGACTCGACCCCACCCGCATCCCATACCCGGCCCGGCGTCCCGACCTCCCGGACCAGCACCTCGAACCGAGGCTGGCACATCACGTCCACGCGCTCCCCGGTGGCGAACAGGGCCTCCAGCACAGGGAGCGTGATGCAGAAGTCCCCGAGCGCGCCGGTGCGCACGTACAGGATCAATTGAGCCTGTAGAGCTCGTAGGTCGTGGTCTCCCCGAGCTTCTGCGCCCCGTTCCAGTGCTGGATGCGAGCGACCCAGGCGGTGTCGGTCTTCCTCACCAGCACGAACTGCACCGCGGCGAGGTTCCGGTTCCGGCTCTTCTCCTGCAGGCTCTCGTCGTAGGTGTACGAGGTCTGCCGCGAGGACACCATCAGGGCGGCGTCCGTGTCGGTGGCGATCGTCGCGTAGGGCGGAACATGCTGCTCGAGCAATCCCCACTCCGGGGCGCGCGCCGCGTTGCCGTAGGGGGTCACATGCAGCCCCAGGCGGAGCCAGGGCATCACCCGGGCCGTGTCCGCAGCAGCCCAGGCTACGCAACCCACCACCCCCATCGCCACCGCAACACCCGCCATGCGGCGGGCAAACGCCAGCCCGCGCGGCGCCGGCAGGAACGGCGCGGGGCCCCAGAGCCCCCTGGTCCACCGCCACACGCGTGCTGCGCCCAACGTCGCGCCGACGGCGAGCATCGCGCAGATCGGCGCCATGTGGTGGACGTGCCCGAGCCAGCGGGTCTCCACCCCGCCCTGGGGGGGCGAGCACGCATGCGTGAACCATGACAAGGCAGTCGGCACCGCGGTCATCGGGTTGAACACCGCGAGCCAGCCGAACGGCTCGAGGAAGTGCGCGTAGAACCACCGCACGTCCACGTAGGTGCGCGTGAACGGCGGCGGCCAGCGCGTGAACTGGTGGAGCTGCTGCAGGAGCGGCGTGTCATGCTGGGAATGGGCAGTGGCGGCCACCCGCATGGACACCAGGAACGCGAGGTAGGGCACCAGCGCAAGCCCGAGGACCGCGCCCTGGCGGGATTTCTCCCGGAACCCGCCCGGGGCCGCGAGCGCCACGAAGGGCGTGACGAACAGCCACTCCTCGCGCGCGGCACACGTGAGCAGGGCAAAGATGGCTGCTGGAACCGCCCGCCCGGATTGACTCATCGCATAGGCGGCGATCAGGAACGGTACCCCGAGCACGAGGTCCTGGTAGTCGGCGAGCGCCACGGCCCAGAGCGCCGGCCAGCACAGGTAGGCAAGCGCCGCGAGGAGCCCTGCCGGCCGGGCACCGAACGCGCGCCGGGCGAGGAAATACATCGGGATGCCGCCGCAGGCGACCGCCGCGGTCTGGGCCCAGACCAGGGTCGTGGGGCCCGGGAAGGCACGGTACAGCCAGGCAATGGGAAAGATCCACAAGGCAAAATGCCCGGACCAGTTCCACGTGTCGTCGTAGCCGAAGTGGATGGTCTGCCGCCACACACCGTTGAACGCGAAGTTCCAGACCAGCTGATCGTAGACGGCGATCGCGTAGCCCTCCACGGTCTTGAGCGTCTGGATGCGGTCCTGCGCCTTCGACGCGAGCGAGCACCAGAGCGTCCACACCCCCATGGTGACCAGGCCGAGGCCGATCCAGTCCACGCGCGTCCACGCCATCCGCTCTGGCGCCCAGAGGGGCTTCCGGCCGACCCCGAACGGGAGGCGTAGGGACCAGGTGGGCACGCAGACCTCCTGCCCATGAATCTATCCCGGTCGACCGCGCCGGAGCGCGCCCTGCGGCGGCTACAGCTCTCCGCGTATGCCCACCAACGGGATGAACCCGGGCCCGTGGACATCCTCGACCTGATCGTAGTCGTAGCTCCACGCGAGGTACATCACGTTCCCGGGCTGCGGCACGTACCAGGCCTCCAGGTAGGGCGTGAGGTTGAACGCGTGGAAGTCGAACCGCTTCTCGAAATGCAGGTCGATCTTCTGGTACGGCGGCAGGCGCTGGCTGTTCGTGGCGCCGTAGACCGGCTCGTAACTGTCGGACGCTGCGAGGTAGCGGCCGTCCTCGATCGGGGTGTAGGGCAACCCGGCCGCGACCCGATAGCGCAGACCCACGTTCCAGGTGGGCCGGAAGGTCCAGCTTGCGACCAGGTTGACGGCGAAGGGCTGATCGTAGTCGGTGGGGACCCACGCGCCGTCCTCGTCCACGGTGGCGGTGGAGACGTCGAAGGAGGCCCATGCGAAGAACCGATCGCGGAGCCGGTAACGGGTGCTGAACGACCCGCCGAACGCACGCGTGTCGTGCCCCCCCACCGGCGCGATGCCGACATCACTCACGATCACGTCGTGGCCCCACTTCACCCAGCCGTCGAGCGAGAGCTCCCAGCGCTTGGCGATCGCCTGATCCGCCCCTCCGGCCACCTGCATGCTCCGCGTGGGCGCAAACCCGGGGTCGCCGAGCACGGAGGAGAGCTGAACGGCAGTCGGGAACTGGGAATACACCCCCGCCGCCCCTCGAAAGAAGGTGTCCTCGGCGGGATGGACCCGCAGCGCGAGCCGTGGGTCTGCCACGACGGTGGACGAGAGCGAGTCCGCCGCCACGCGAACGCCGGGCTGCACCCGGAGGATCCCGGGTTCCCAGCGGGGCTCGACGTACAAGGCACCCTTGACCCGGTAGAGGTCCTCCCGATCGCTCACACCGCGTGCGAGCAGCTCCGACTCCCGCTCGACCTCCGGCCACGCGGCGGCGGTCTCCACGTCGATGTGGTCATCCGCGAGGACGACCTCCCCGCCGAGCCCCAGCCACAGGTGGTCCTGGACCTTCACCTGACCGTCCTCGCGCCAGGCCACCGAGAGGTCCCGCTGCACGCCGCTGGCGCCAGAGAGCGCGCCTGACACCTGGTACCGCGTGAACGAGAGGCTCCCCTGGACTGTGTCCGACTCCCGGGCCCCCGCGTGCTGCAGCGCCGCGACCTGGAACTGGCGATCGTAGGCAAACTCGGGGTTGGCGGCCTGCTCGGAGGGGTCGAGCAGCGTGGGCTCGCCCGCGTAGCGAACGTAGGCGTCGCCCGCTCCGAAGCCGCCCACCGACCAGTGCCGACCGTGCTTGTCGACATGCTCGGCCCGGGCAAACCAGTCCGAGAACACCGGAAAGCTGGTGTACTGCAGGCTGGAGCTGCTCACGATGTCCAGGTAGCTCCGGCGCGCGTTGGCGCGCAGCGTCCAGGACCCGTGATCCGCCGTGGCGCGTCGCAGCGGGACCTCGATCCCGCCGGCCGCCATGATCAGCGAGAGGTTCACCGTACCGCGCAGGCGATCGGGACTCTCCCACACACTGTCGGCGTCGATCACGGCGCCCGTGGAGTCCCCGAACCGGGCGGCGAAGGTCGACGGGTACAGCGTGAGCGAGTCGACCGTACTCGTGGGCAGCACCGACGCATAGTTGTTGTAGTGGAACAGGTAGGGGAGCTCGATCCCGTCGAGGTAATACTTGTTGTCTCCCGGGAAGGAGCCGCGCACCGCGATGTCTCCCGAACGCGGCGAGTACTCGGCCGTCTGGGCCACGCCCGCGAGGGACTGCACGATGCGCATCGCGTCGTCGTAGGTGCCGGGCGTCTGGGCCACGCGCTCGCGGTCGAGCCGCACCTCCGCGACCACGGGGTCATCCCGGCGCGCCTCGATGACGATCTCGCCCTCACCCGCTCCGCGCCGCAGGTACACGCGGAGGGGTCCGGATTGCGGCACCGGGAGCGACACCGTCACGAACCCGGGCGCCGCCACCGTGATCAGCACGCCCGGCTGCTGTTGGACCTGGAACCGGCCATCCGCGCCGGTCTCGACGGCAGTGCCATCCGGCAGCACCAGGGTCGCCTGCACGGGCACACCCCTGCCCTGCTCCGTCACCCGACCCTCGATCGTCGGGACAGCCGGGGGTGGCGCGACCAGCGGCACGTCGTCCGCAAAGGCGCTCGCAGCGAGCAACAGCAGCATCATCGGACCTCCCCGTCCAGCCGAACCGACTGGCCGATCACGTCCGACCGCGCACACCAACCCTCCGCGACGTGGCCAAAGTCGAACGGCGCATCCGCGTCGTTCCCACAGAGCGCGACCTGGCTGTCCGAGGCTGCGCGCAGGTTCTCGAGCGCGACCCCCGCCGGGTCCGCGGACTCCGCGATGTCGGCGGTCCAGGGGCCCCCGCCGGGCTCGGCCTCGACCGGAAAGATGCGACCGGCCGTGTACAGCATCGGGCCGTCGGTCTCGACCGCCACGTCGAGCCAGAACCAGCTGTTCGCCCCCGCCGAGTCGAACGCCAGGGCCAGGAGGGTGTAGATCCCCGGATCGATGCTCGCCGTGCTGTCCACGGCGTTGTCCTTGAGGACGGCGGTCCCGGCGAACCAGTCGGTGGTGTGCGTGTCCAACTCGGAGAACTGACCCCCGGTCGCCATCCAGTGCACCACGATGTCGTCAGGTACGTCGAGGGTGAGCCGGACGGCGCTCCCGACCGCGATGGGTACGTCGTCTGTGGGGGTGACGGCGGCGCGATCGTCCACCGGGTCGGCGAGCCTGGAGATGTCGAGGTCCACGGCCTGGCGGGTGAACCCGGCGATCACCGGGGGGACCACCGCGTGGTCGAGGTCGAGCCGAGCGGTCTCGGTGGCGTCGGCGCTCGACGCCGTCAGGTCGACGGAGCCGGGGAAATCGATGGAGAGCACGGCGCCCTCCCCCGTCGCCCTTTCGCCC
This sequence comes from uncultured Pseudomonadota bacterium, assembly GCA_903875225.1. Taxonomy (GTDB): domain Bacteria; phylum Myxococcota_A; class UBA796; order UBA796; family SXON01; genus CAIUMM01. The sequence continues at coordinate 43,793 of CAIQVJ010000015.1, read as the reverse complement.
GCGCTCGACCAATCGAGGGTCGGCATCGTATCGTGCCAGGGCCCGAGGCCGGACCACACCGCCGCGGTGAGGGTGCTGACGCCGTCGCCATCGGTCTCGGCAGAGACCGCTGCGATGCGGAATGCGGCGAGATCGTGCCGGTCCTCCGCGAAGGGCTCCTGGCACCCGTAGAGGCTGGCGCCGAGCGTGAAGAAGAGGGAGAGGAACACCCCACAGACCTACCGCGCGCGGCGCTGTCTTGGAAGGTCCTGCTGTCACGGCTTTGTTCACGAGATAGCGCCTCCGGGTGAAAAAGCTCCTCGCCGGCATCCGCGACTTCCATGACCGTGTCCGCCCCGCCTACCGCGAGCGCTTCGCGCACCTCGCGTTGGGGCAGTCCCCGGACTGCCTGTTCATCGCCTGCTCGGACAGCCGCGTCGTACCGAACCTCTTCGCATCCACCGACCCGGGTGACCTGCTCGTGCTCCGCAACGTGGGGAACATCGTCCCCCCTTTCCACGCCGCCTCGGGCGCCGAAGGGTCCGCTGGTGCGGCCGTGGAGTTCGCCACGCTGTCGCTGGGGGTACGGGACATCGTCATATGCGGCCACTCCAGCTGTGGGGCGATGCGCGCGGTGCTCGACCACGACCGCCCTGAGGACGCACCGGCGCTCGATCGGTGGCTGGAGGAGCTCGCCCCCTCCCGCGCGCGGCTCTTGGCCGAGCCCGGGCTCGCCACGGGACGCCCCGAGATCGACCGTCTCTCCCAGGCCCACGTGCTCCAGCAGATCGACCATCTGCGCTCGTACCCTGCGGTGGCCGACCGTCTCGCCGAAGGCCGCATCACCCTGCACGCGTGGTGGTTCGACCTCGCGAACGCAGAAGTGCTGGCGTTCGCCCCGCACGAGCACGCGTTCACCTCGCTCGTCGATCAGCTGGACTAGATCGCCGGAACGATGACGACGGCACCGAGCTGCCCGCTGTCGTTCACGTCGAAGCCTCCGGTCACCAGCAGCGAGCCGTCCGGCAGCACGCTCATGCCGCACCCGGGCCGCTCCCGGTCGAGCTGCACCACCACGCCGGCGCTCCCGTCGAGCCCCACGATCTCGACGGTGCCGGTGCCCTGGGCGAGCCCGGACTCCGTCCAGCCGCAGCCCACGGCCTCGGTGTCGGGCACGATCCAGGGCGCGACGTCCGGGCGGATGCGCGGCGTCATCAGCTCGGTCGAGACCGAGAACGACGCCTCCTCCGGTCGGAAGTCCCAGGTCTGCGCCCGGGCGGCCCCGTTGCTCGTGGCCCCGCCGACCTCCCAGACGTGGCCGTTCCCCAGCAACGCCAACGTCGCACCGCTCACGAACTGATCCCCGTGCCCGCTCGCGATCGCGTCGAACCCGAGGGTCTCGTCGGTGTTGAAGTAGAAGAAGCCGGTCTGGCCGCCCTCGTCGCCGAGCACGAAGATGCGGCCGTCCTCGAGGCCGATGCACCCCTGCACCGCGGCGTCGTCGAGGCCGGCTGTCTGCGCACGGGTGAACTCCCAGGTGTCGGCGCCGAACCGCATCACCTCGAAGAGCACGTCACCCGAGGCACCGCCCATGACCACACCCTTCTGGTCCACGCGGGCGACGCAGCCCCGAGAGCGCGGCTCCGGCAGCTCCTGCTGGGGGGTGGCCACGCCCTGGGCGCCCTCGCCCTCGACGCTGTACACGAACGTGGTGGTCTCCCGGCTGCCGCCCGCAGACTCCCCGCCCACCAGCAGCAGGTCGCCATCGACATCCGTGGTCACCGCCGGAAAGACTGGCGCTGCGGCGAGGGTGGTGTCCAGCGAGAACGTGAACGTGGCCGGGTCGAAGAGCTCGACCGAGTTGAACCTCGAGGTGCCCCGGGGGTCGACGCCGCCGAGCAGCGCGACCCGGCCGTCCGGGCGTGTGAACGAGACGTGCCGGGAGCGCTCGGCGTACAGATCTCCGGTGAGCGGCACGGCCTGGTTCGCCGGGAGGAAGAGCATCGGCAACGTGACGGGCTTCTCGGGCTTGACCGCGAAGGGCGCCGTGCGGCCCGCGCTCACCACGCGGTTGCCTGCGAGGCCGTACATCTCCACGCGCACGACGCCGAAGCCGGTCAGGTCGGGCAGCGCGGGCACGCCTCCGGGCCACGGGAACGAGTCCGTGTAGAGCACGTCGGCGGTCCCGGGATCCACGATGTCGACCCGGAGCGTGCTCACGCCGGCGAACGGGTCGCACGCCGAGCACGTCGTCGGGTTGACCAGCGCCACGCTCACGTCTGCGTTCGGTCCGGCGATGGTCTCCACCGCGCGGGTCTTGCATCCCGCTAGCGCGAGCAGCAGCGCGAGAAGCGCCGCCGAACGGAGCCGGGTCCGGGCATCCACCCCGGAAGCCAGACAGGGGCGGGCGAGGCGATCGGGCTGCGTGCTGAACACGACAAAGCGTAACCGGTGCCGGATCCGCGAGTTGCCGCGGAACCAGTTAGCGGCGCTGCATGGCCTCTACCGCTGCAACCATCCTCAACGGCCTCGCCGCCCGGTTCATCCCCGGCAAGGCTCCAAAGACGGTCCGCTACTACTTCTCCGTGGGGGACGACAAGTACACGATGGTGCTCTCGGCCACCGCGTGCACCGTCACGCCAGGGCGGGACGGCGATGCGGACTGCATCGTCAAGGCGCACCCCGACGTGTTCTCCGACCTGGTGCTCAAGGGCAAGGCCCCGGGCGCCCTCGACATCGCCCGCGGCCGGTTCAAGACGAACGACCCCGGGCTCCTCCTGCTGCTGAAGGATTGCTTCAAGCCCTGACAAACGCCGCCCTCCCCTGCCTCCTCGGACCCCGATCCGCGGAAAACCCCTTCCTCCCTGGCTCCCCGCCATGCCCGACCTCGGTAGCCTCCGCGCGATGTCCGTCGCAGAGCTCGTCCACTACGCCCGCGCCGCAAACATCGAGAACGCGAGCTCCCTGAAGAAACCAGACCTGGTGGCGGCGATCCTGCGGGCGACGAACGCGGGCCAGCAGAGCACCGAGGGCGCCGGGGTCATCGAGATCCTCCCCGACGGGTTCGGTTTCCTCCGGGCCGCCGAATACAGCTTCCTGCCCGGCCCGGACGACGTGTACGTCTCCCCTTCCCAGATCCGCAAGTTCAACCTGCGGACGGGCGACATGGTGACGGGCACGGTGCGTGCCCCGAAGGAGAACGAGCGCTATTTCGCACTCACGAAGGTGGGTGCGGTCAACGGCGCCGACCCGGAGCTGGCACGCGACGCCGTGCTCTTCGAGAGCCTCACGGCCGTGCACCCGACAAAGGCGCTGCTGCTGGGCGGTTCGGGCGACGACGACGATCTGACGGCCCGGGCGATCGACCTCTGCGTGCCGCTCGGCCGCGGGCAACGCGTGCTCGTCGAGGGCCCGGCCCGCTCGGGCAAGAGCACCGTACTCAAGTGCATCGCCCGCGGGCTCACCGCGTTTCATCCCGATGTGCACGTGATGGTCGTGCTCGTGGCCGAGCGCCCGGAGGACGTGACGGAGATCGAGCAGTCCCTCTCGGCGGAGGTGCTCGCCACGACCTTCGACGAGCCGGACGCCCGACACGTCCAGGTCGCGGAGATGGCGGTCGAGCGGGCCCGGCGTCTCGCCGAGCACAAGCGCGACGTCGTCGTGCTGCTCGACTCGGTCAACAAGCTGGTGCAGGCCACCCACGCCACGGCCGCCCCCTCCGGTCGATCCACCGCGGGGTACGACGCCGTGGCGGTCCAACGCGTGCGCAGGCTGCTCGGCGCCGGGCGGGCCCTGCGGGAGGGCGGGTCGCTCACGCTGGTCGCAACGCTCCAGACCGGGGGCGGCGATTCCCTGGCGTCTGCGTTCCACGGCACGGAGAACGCCAGCATCGTGCTCGATGGGGACGCCGCGATGGCGGGCCTGTTCCCGGCGCTCGACCCCGTGCGGAGCAAGACGCACCGCGCTGAACTGCTCGTAGACCGCGACGCCCACGCTGCGCGCCTGCGGGACGTGCGGGACGTGGAGGGCCTGCTGGCGCTGCTCACGGGTCAGCGCCCAGAGTGAGCGACGCCTCGCTCGGCCACTTGACAACTCGCCCGCCCCGGGTGAAACCGGCCGCGCTGCAATTTCCTTCTCTCCGGTGTTCATCATGAAAGACAAGATCCATCCCAAGCTCAACCCCGTCGTCTTCGTCGATACCGGCGCCGGCACCGAGTTCGTCACCCGGTCCACGCTCACGTCGAAGACCTCCCGCAACATCGATGGCGTGGATCACTTCGTCCTCCAGGTCGACATCTCGTCCGCCAGCCACCCGTTCTACACGGGGAAGCAGCGCGCGATCGCGGTCGACGGCCGCGTCGAGAAGTTCAACAAGAAGTACGGCATCGCGAAGGCGTAGCTACGCTCGTCCGCCGGTCCGCGAGGCCCGGCTGCACGCCCCCGCTCGGTAACGCCGGCGGGGGCTTCGTGTATCTGCTCTCTTCGCTCCACCTTCCACACCCGCCTGTGCCCCATGTTCCTCCGCACCGAAGACCTCGAAACCCGCCTGGGTGAGCTCGACCGCCAGTTGATGGACCCCTCCATCTCCGGGCAGCGGGATCGCTACCGGCAGGTCACGCGCGAGCATTCAGAGGTGTCGCGCCTGGTGGGGATCGCGCACCAGCTTCGCGACGCCGAGGCCGAGCGGGCCGACCTCGCGGAGCTGCTGGCCGACCCGGACATGCGCGAGATGGCGCTGGCCGACAAGGAGCGCCTGGACGCGCAGATCCCCGAGCTGGAGAAGCAGCTTCGACTCCTGATGCTGCCTCCGGACCCCTACGAGGGGCGCAACGTCATCCTCGAGATCCGGGCGGGCACCGGTGGCGACGAAGCCGCGCTCTTCGCTGGCGACCTGTTCCGGATGTACACGCGCTACGCCGACACCAAGGGCTGGAAGACCGAGATCATCTCCAGCTCCGACATCAGCGTTGCGGGCTCGGCCAGCGGGTTCAAGGAGGTCATCGTCCTGATCTCCGGCGACACCGTGTACAGCCACCTCAAGTACGAGGCCGGCGTGCATCGTGTGCAGCGCGTGCCGCTCACCGAGACGCAGGGGCGCGTGCACACCTCTGCCGCGACTGTCGCGCTGCTCCCGGAGGCCGACGAGGTCGAGATCAAGATCCGCGCCGAGGATCTGCGCACCGACGTGTTTCGCGCCGGTGGACCGGGTGGGCAGAGCGTGAACACCACGGACTCCGCGGTGCGACTCACCCACATCCCCACCGGGATGGTCGTGATCTGCCAGGACGAGAAGTCGCAGATCAAGAACAAGGCCAAGGCGCTGAAGGTGCTCTCCGCGCGGTTGTTGGAGCGTGAGCGCTCGCAGCAGGCCGCCGCCGAAGCCGCGGACCGCAAGGCCCAGGTGGGATCGGGCGACCGCTCCGAGCGCATCCGGACCTACAACTTCCCCCAGAACCGGCTCACGGACCACCGCGTGACCGGCGCCGACGGCTCGACGTTCACGCTCTACAAGCTGGACAAGATCATCACGGGTGACCTCGAAGAGGTGATCACCGGCGTGACCGCGCACTTCCAGGCCGAGCTGCTCCGGGAGCAGGAAGGCCCGCGGTGATCACCCTCGTCGACGTGCTCCAGCGCACGACGACGTTCTTCGAAGGCCGCGGGATCCCCACGGCGCGCCTCGACGCCCAGCTGATCCTGGGGAAGGTGCTCGCGCTCGACCGGGTGAAGCTCTACCTCAACTTCGATCGCCCGATGAGCGAACCCGAGCTGGAGAGCATCCGCGGGCTCGTCCGGCGGCGCGGTGAGCGCGAGCCGCTCGCCTGGGTGCTCGGGGAGAAGGAGTTCTACGGCCGCGACTTCCTGGTTGGGCCTGGAGTGCTGGTGCCGCGGCCCGACACCGAGACGCTGGTCGAGGTCCTCCTGCGGGAGCTGGCCACCGGGACGGGAGAGCCGGCGGACCCGAGGCCCCCGACCTACATCGCAGACGTCGGGAGCGGCTCCGGCTGCATCGGGATCACCCTCGCCCTGGAGGATCCGAACACCCGGGTGTACGCGATCGACGCCTCGCCCGAGGCGCTGGAGTACACCCGCAGGAACATCGAAAAGCACGCGCTGAAGGAGCGGGTCGCCGCGCTCGGCGGTCGGGATCTCGCCGTGCCGGCAGCCCGGAAGATCGACTGGGTCGTGTCGAACCCTCCCTACATCCCCGCGGCGGAGATCCCGGCGCTGGCCCCGGAGGTCTCGAAGCATGAGCCGAGGTTGGCCCTCGACGGCGGGGCAGACGGGCTGGACATGTACCGTCGCCTGATCCCGATCGCGGCCCGGAGGGCCCAGGTCGGGATCGCGTTCGAGGTCGGCGCCGGCCAGGGCGCCGAAGTCGCCGAACTGCTCGCCACGGCGGGCTTTCCCGCCGCGGTGCACAACGACCTGGGCGGCGTGGGCAGGGTCGTGCTGGGCAGACGCCCGGCCCCGTGAGGCGACTGCCCCAGGGGCCCGCGCCTGGGTGCTACGAGCGCTTGCGGCGGAAGGTGTCGATCCCGTTGTTCGACAGCGCCACGAGCAGCGCCCACCAGTTGCCGCGGCCCGGATCCGGCTCGAGGCCCTCCGCGATCCGGTGGAGCTGCTGGGTGTACCAGAACACCTCGAGGATGGCGTCAGCCTCCCGGATGCCGATCCGGCGAGGCGGCAGCACCATCGTCGGGGCCGTTCCCTCGATCAGCCGACGCGGAAGGTCGGGGTCCAGGCAAAGCGGCCGACCGAGCCCGATCACGTCCACCGCGCCGCCAGCGAGGGCAGACTGCATCCCCTCCTGGGACCGGAAGCCGCCAGTCAACATCAGGGGCACCGAGGTCACCTGGCGGGCTTTCTCGGCGAACTGCAGGAAGTAGGCCTCACGGGCCTTCGTGGACTCACGGACCGCCACGTCCTGGCCCATCATCACGGCGTTCTCGTAGCTGCCACCGGAGATCTCGACGAGGTCGATGCCTTCGGCCTGCAGCGTCTTGAGCACTGCCAACGACTCCTCCTCTTCGATCCCGCCGCGCTGGAAATCCGCGGAGTTCAGCTTGATGCTGATCGGGTACTTCGGCCCCACCGCAGCGCGAACCGCCCGCAGTGTCTCGACCATGAACCGCGACCGCTTCCCGGCCGACCCGCCCCACTCGTCTTCGCGCTGGTTCGTGAGCGGAGAGAGGAACGAGCTGATCAGGTAGCCGTGCGCGCCCATCAGTTGGACACCCGAGAACCCCGCCTCCTTCACGATGCCCGCCGAACGCGCGAACTGCCCGATGATCGCCAGGATCTCGCGCTCCTCGAGGGCCCGGGGTGTGGCATACAGGCCGCGTCCGAAATTCATCGGCACGGCGGACGGCGCGACCGGGACGGGCACCAGGGTGCGAAGCGACTGGCGACCCGGATGGCTGAGCTGCACCCAACAATGGGCGCCTCCAGACTGCGCAGCCTTCGCCCACTCGCGCAGCAGCACGATGTCGCGTTCATCGTCGATCACCACGTTTCGCGGCTCCTCCAGCGCCTTCCTGTCGATCATCACGTTGCCGGTCACGAGCAGCCCGGCCCCACCCTTCGCCCACCGCTCGTAGAGCCGGATCAGTCCGGCGGTCGGTCGATTCTCCCGATCCGCGATCTGCTCGCTCAGCGAGGACTTGCCAATACGGTTCGGGAGCACTGCGCCGCAGGGGAGCGGGACGCGGTCAGAGAAGCCGGGCGTTGTCATGACGGAACCTGACACGCTCGGGCGTGGGTGACGGTGGGGGGCAAGGGCGCTCCGGAGGCAGCGAACCGTAAGCGGCCATACCGACCATCGACAAGCATTCTGGCCAAAATTGGCCCTGGATCCATAGTTTCTGTCGACTTCGACAGAAACCCCCAACCGGGTGTCTGCGGTCGGGAGCGGGGTGCCCCCGGGGGCTCCCCACCGCTTCGGATCCTTGATACCCCCGACGACTCCCGAGCCAGCACATGCGTATTCTCCTCGCCTTCTCCGGCGGCCTCGACACCAGCTACCTCCTGCGCCGCTTCGTGGTCGAGGGGCACGAGGTGCACGCCGTGATCGTCGACACGGGTGGGCTCGACGACGCGGAGCGCGCCCGGATCGCCGCGCGGGCAAAAGAGCTCGGTGCGTTCGACTTCACCTGTGTCGACGCCCGGCAGCGGGTGTACGACCAGCACATCTCCTGGCTCATCCGCGCGAACGTCAAGCGCGGTGGGGTCTACCCGCTGTGTGTCGGCGCCGAGCGCGTCGTCCAGGCCCAGGCTGTCGCCGAGCAGGCGCTGCTGCGCAACGCCGACGCGGTCTGCCACGGCTCGACCGGCGCCGGGAACGATCAGATCCGCTTCGACGTGGCGATCCGCACGCTCCTGCCCGGAGCCCGCATCCTCACGCCGATCCGCGACGAGCGCATCTCACGCGAGACCTCCGCGGCGTTCCTCGCAGCGCAGGGCTTCCCCATCTCCGCGGCGCGCAAGGACTACTCGATCAACCAGGGCCTCTGGGGCGTGACCATCGGTGGGCGCGAGACGCACGACGCCTGGCAGTACCTCCCCGAGGAGGCGTGGCCCACGACGACGTCTCCGGCCGCTGCCGACCCGGCGGGCGAGACGTTCACGATCTCGTTCGTGGAGGGCCTGCCGAGCGACGGCCTGGCCGCGGTGGAGCCGCTGAACGCCCTCGGCGCACGACACGGGGTCGGGCGCGGCATCCACCTCGGGGACACCATCCTCGGGATCAAGGGCCGGATCGCGTTCGAGGCGCCCGCCGCGGCGATCCTCATCGAGGCGCACCGGGAGCTGGAGAAGCTCGTCCTGACCCGCTGGCAGCTCACGCAGAAGGAGAGCCTCGGGAGCTTCTACGGGCAGATGCTGCACGAAGGGAACTTCTTCGACCCGGTCATGCGCGACATCGAGACGTTCCTCACGTCCACCCAGCGTCGGGTGACAGGCGAGGTGCGGGTGCACGTCGCACAGGGCCGCATCGAGGTCCACGGCGTGCGTTCGCAGTGGAGCCTCATGGACGCCGGTGCAGGGACCTACGGCGAGGAGAATCGCCTCTGGTCCGCCGAGGATGCCCGCGGGTTCTCCGCCGTGTGGGGCCTTCAGGGCGTGCTCGCCGAACGCGCAGCCGGCCGGGCGGGAAAAGGGCGGTCGTGACCCGGTTCGGGCCGCACGCCTCGCGCCGGGACATCGCCGGCTGGATCTCGATACTCGGGCGCGTGGTCTTGAGGCTTTTCGGCTTTCGAAGCAGGACCCTGCCCGGGGGCATGCACATCATGGAGCGGCCGGCCCGAAAGCATCGAGCCACGGAGGCGGGCGACGGCTCGGGCCGCGACCTGCTGTTCATCCACGGCATCGGGGTCGACGTCACCAGTTGGCTCTCCATCGTCCCCTACCTCGGACGTCGCCACACCTTGCGCCTGCTCGACCTCCCAAGCCACGGGGAGAGCGAGGACGTCGAACCCGTCGACGTCGAGTCCATGAGTGCCATGATCGTCGGAGCCGTGGACACGCTGCCGGCGTCCATCATCGTCGGCAACTCCCTCGGGGGCGCCATCGCGCTGCTGCTCGCGGTCCGCCTGCCCGCGAAGGTCCAGGGACTGTTCCTCTTGAGCCCGGCAGGTGCCCCGATGGAACCACACGTCTTCGACGCGGTGATCGGCCAGTTCGAGATCAAGACCTACTCCGAGGCGCGCGAGTTCCTCACCCGATTGTTCGCCACCTTCCCCTACAACTCTCCTGTCATCGCTCCCTTCGTGCTCGCGGTGTGGGCGAGGCCGAGCCTGCACCGTCTACGGCTCGCTTTCCGGCATGACGGCCTCATCTCCCCCGACCAGGCGCGCGCCATCAACATTCCCGTGTTCCTCTCCTGGGGCCAGCGCGACGGCGTGCTCCCCTCGGTCGTCCGCGACTGGCTGGTCGAGCACATCCCCGGCCTGCAGCGCGCCGACCCGGACGACGAGGCGCAGGAGGCTCACTCCCCGCAGATCGAGCGGCCGCGCAGCGTGGCGCGCAGGATCCTGAAGTTCGTCGGGTGACCCTTCCGCGGGATCGACGCGGGCTGCGCGCTACCTGCAGGCACCATCCGACGTGGGGAACGTCAGGCGGTAGGGCGGGGACGCCGCCGGCTGCACCTCCACCCGGGCAACATTGCCGACCGGCACGGGCATTTCGACGTACAGGATCCGGCCGTTCGACTCCCATTCGCTGAGCGCGCCCAACGCCCCCCTGACCTCGGGGGGCTGGAACGTCAGGTCCACCGGGTGATCGCTCGCGCAGCGCCGCTCGATCTCGAGAAAGGCGAGCCGGATCGGCGGGAGCGCGGGTTCCGGGAGCGGGAGCGCCACGTCCATCCGCGGCACCAGCCAGGGGGTCCGGACCGCCTCCTCGACCCCGTCCCGCGAGGTTCCTCGCGGTTCTGCCAACCCGCCGACCCGCGTTTCCCCCTCGCCGAGCCCGGACCGGGCGAGGACCCGCGCGTGCACCGTCGGGTCGCGCGTTGCCAGGAGCGCAGCGACACATGCCGACGCGAGGACGGCTGCCGGAGGCGCCATGCGTCGGGGGATGGCCGAGAGCGCCACAGGCACCAGGGCCGCCAACGCAGGCAGGATGTAGCGGGCGTTCTGGTACGGTGCCGCCCCGAGCAGCACGACGCCGGAAGCCACCGCGAGCAGACCAAGACCCGGCAGGAGGCTGGGGCGCAGGATCGTCCGCGCGGCCCCGACCAGCGCCAGGATCAGCGTGATGGACCCCAGCGCATGCTGCCCGAGGATGGTGACGTAGAACCGCATCGCCAGCGGGAACGGAATCGCGTCGCCTTCGAAGTTGCGGGCCGCGTTTCCCTCAAGAAAACTGCGAAGTTCGAACGCGCACGAATGGAACCAGGGCCAGACGAGGCCCCCGGAGAGCCCGACGAAGAGCAGCGCACCCACCCCGACCGTTCGCGACGCTCCGCCGAGCCCGAAGCCGCAGAGCAGGGCCGTGACCACAACGACCCCTCCAAGCAACGCCCCCCCCGTCCCCCACGTGGCCCAGGCGACCGTGAGGCCGATGGACAGACTCACGCCGAGCCCGACGCCAACGGAAGTTGCGACCCGGGCCAGCCCCCGGCGCGGCCCGCGCCAGACGCCCGCGGTCAGCGAACCGATCAGGAACATCGCGGCGGGCGGACCAGCGAACATCGCAAAGGTGAACTTCGCCAGCAAGCCAAGCCCCGCCGTCACCCCGGCGATCGCGGCACGGTCCACCCGACGCAGGCCGTCCGAGCAGGCGAGCGCGGTGAGGGTCGCCAGCAGGAGCGCGGCCACGGCCGGCTCCGTGTAGAACGTGCCCACGAGCATGCGCGTCATCAAGAACCAGCACGCCGGGCCCGCCAGCGCCCCCCAGCGCCCCAGCAGTAGCTCGCCGCAGAAGATCGCGGACACCCCACCCACCAGCATCCAGACCGCCTGGGAGGCGACGATCGCCGGGATGCCTCCCCCCGTCATGCTCGCCACCGACCCTGCGAACAGGGTCACGAGCGGAGGGTAGGGTGCGCCCGAGTTGGGGCAGACTGTCATCGCCGCGCAGAGCCCCTGTTGGAGGGCCTCGGTCCGGATGAACGCGTGGCGCATCAGCGAGGCATCATCTCCGAGCGGCAGGTACCCCCGATCGGTGAGCGCGAAGGTGACGGTCTCGGCGCAGGTCGACACCACGCATATGCAGCCCAGAAACCTTGGAATCCATTGATGCTGACCCAACGGGGAGCCCAGGCCGACCGCGGCCCGGATGGGCGTTTGCATCATTCGCAGCACCGTACCGCGACGAACCCGGCGATGCCACGCGCCAGGGGATCGTCGGGCAACGACCGGATTGGCCCGCGGGCGTGTCACTGGCGGCCGCACGCCATATACGCGCGCCCCATGAAAGTCCTGCTCAACAAGATCACGTCCTCCACCCGCAACGCCCGCCTTTCCCGCGAGGTGATGCTCTCCCCGCGCATCATCGCGGAAGAGGGCTCCGTGCTCGCCGTGCGTGCCCTCGACCGGAAGTCGACCTACAACGAGGTCGAGGACATCCACGGGCGCATGGCCACCGTGAACCAGGGCGACATCCTCGCAGGTGTGCTCGGCGAACGGCGGGCGCTCCACGGCTACTCGGGCATCATCCCCGAGAAGGTCGACGCAGGGGACATCATCCACCTCCTGAACCTCGGCGGCGTGCTGGGGCTGTGCACCTCGGCCAACCCCGACGTCGGTCCCGCGTGCCGCGTCGAGGTGCTGGGCCAGGTCCAGCACTTCCCGCACCTCGGCGAGCGCGTGGGCCAGCCGGCCACCATCCGCACCAACGCGATCCCCGCCGTGGACCTCATCACGCGCTCGATCCCGCTGATCTACGTCTCGGGTACGTGCATGAACGCGGGCAAGACGTTCGCCGCGTGCGAGATCATCCGCGGGCTCACCACCCGTGGGTTCCGGGTGGGCGCCGCCAAGCTCACCGGCGTGAGCCTCCGCAGGGACACGCTCAAGATGCACGACGTGGGCGCGATCCGGGCGCTGAACTTCAACGATGCCGGGATCGTGAGCACGCGCCCCCAGTCCGCGCCCGCCGTGGCCCGAAACCTCGTCGCGGCGCTCAACGAGCCGGTCGACGGACTGCCCCTGGATTGCATCGTGATGGAGCTTGGAGACGGCATCATGGGCGAGTACGGCGTGCAGGAGATCCTCCGCGCCCCCGACCTCATGGCCTGGACCCGCGCCCACGTGCTCTGCGCCAACGACCCCGTGGGTGCGTGGGGCGCGATGTGGTGGCTCCGCGAGGAGCTTGGACTCCACCTGACGGCGATCTCCGGACCGACCACCGACAACTCGGTCGGCCGTAACTTCGTGATCGAAAAGCTGAACTTGCCGGCGGTGAACGCTCGTTCCGCCGGCGACGAGCTGGCCGGGGTGGTCGCCGCGACACTGAGGTAGCGGGAACCAGGGTACAGCCGCCCCCACTCGCCGTGTTAGCCCCGCCGCCACCGGAGGCGGCATGGCGCCCGGACGCTCTCCCTCACGCAGCACCTGCTTCCTCTCGCAGCTCCTCGGCAAGCGCGTGCTGGGCTCGGGCGGCGTGCTCGGGCGGGTGGACGACGTGCTCGCCACCCTGTCACCTCGCCACCCGGACATCGATGGCGTCGTCGTGACGCGGGGCGCCACGATCGGCTTCGTCCCGATGCAACCAGCGGCGCTCCTGGCGATGGCCCGCAGCGCGCAGGGCACCGTCGACCTGGCGGCCGCACAACCGCTCGCTCCCACGGACCACCAGTTCCTCGTGCGCGAGACGCTCTACGACAAGCAGATCGTCGACGTCACCGGCGCGCGCATCCGGCGCGTGAACGACATCCAGCTGGCGATGCTGGGCAGCTCCCTCTCGCTCATGCACGTGGACGTCGGCATCACCGGTCTGCTGCGCCGCCTGGGGTACGAAGCGACGGCTCGCCGGATCGTGCGGCTCTTCGGCGCCCACATGCACGACGAGTTCATCCGCTGGAAGTCGGTGCTGGCCTTCCCGGAGAGCCGCCGAGGCCCGCTCCAGGTCTCGCTGCGGCAGGAGCAGATCCGCCAACTCCACGCAGGGGAGCTCGCAGACATCATCGAGGAGCTCGACCACGACGAGCGCCTCGCGCTCCTCTCCGGCATGGACATCGACGACGCGGCGGATGCGCTGGAGGAGGTGGACGGCGACGTCCGCACCTCCGTGCTCCGCGACCTGGAGCCCGGCCGCGCGGCAGACCTGCTCGAGAAGATGGAGTCGGCGGTCGCCGCCGACGCCGTGGACGAGCTCGGGGACGACGCTGCCGCCCCCATCCTCGACCACATGGAGGAGGGAGAACGGGAGGGGCTGGAGCTCCTGGCCCAGGCGGGCGAGCGGACGGCTGCAGCCCTGATGAGCGTGGACTACGTGACCTGCCCGGCGAGCGCCACCGTGGGGGCGGCGTTCGACACGCTGCGAGCGGAGGCCCCCAACGTGGAGGAGCTCTCGTACGTCTACTGCGTCGAGGATGGCCACCTCGTGGGCGTCGTCTCGATGAGGGACCTCCTGCTCGGACCACCCGACGCGCCGCTCAGCACCGTGATGAACACGCGGGTGACTGCGCTTGCGGTCGACGATCCGTGGGAGCGGGTCGCCGACGACTTCCTGAAGTACCACTTCAAGGCGCTCCCCGTCCTCGACGCAGAGGGGAGCATGTGCGGCGTGGTCACGTTCCGGCACTCGTTCGCCGAGCTCGTCGGCATCTACCACCGCCAGGGAGCCTGACGTGGCCGAGCCCGCCGCGGCATCCCGCCCCGCCGCAGCCCTTCCGTGGAAGGCACGGCTCGCGCTGATCGCCTCGATCGTGGGCCCGGGCATCATCACCGCGAACGTGGACAACGACGCCGGCGGGCTCACCACGTACTCCCAGGCGGGGGCCCAGTTCGGCCTCGCGCTGCTCTGGATCCTGCCCCCGGTCGCGCTCCTGCTCGTGATGGTCCAGGAGATGGTCAACCGGATGGGGGTGGTCACGGGCCAGGGGCTCTCGGACCTCGTACGTGAGCGCTTCGGGGTGAAGGTCACGTTCTACCTGATGGTGGCGGTGCTGATCACCAACGTCGGAAACGTCATGGCCGAATTCGCCGGCGTTGCCGCGGCAGGGCAGGTCTTCGGGCTGCCCGCCTGGCTGACCGTGCCGGCCAGCGCGGCGTTCGTCTGGGTCCTGGTGCTGAGGGGCACCTCGGGGCTCGTCGAACGAGTGTTCCTCGGAGCCTGCGTGTTCTACGTCGCCTACCCGGTGACAGCCGCGATCCTCCGGCCCGACATGGGCGCGATCGCCGAAGCGGTCATCCACCCCCACGTCGAATTCCAGGCCGCATACCTTGTGATGGGGATCGGGGTCGTGGGCACGACGATCGCTCCGTGGATGCAGTTCTACCAGCAGGCAGCCATCGCGAAAAAGAACATCCGCGTCGCCGACTACCGCTGGTCGCTGCTCGACACGGTGGTGGGCTGCGTCGTCGTGAACGTCGTCGCGGCCTGCATCGTCGTGGTGTGCGCGCTCACGTTGCACCCGGCAGGCGTGCGCATCGAGACCGCTGGCCAGGCGGCGGCGGCGCTCGAGCCGCTGGCCGGCCACTGGAGCGCCCTGCTCTTCGCTCTGGGCCTCGGCAACGCCTCCCTGTTCGCCGCGAGCATCCTGCCTCTCTCGACCGCCTACACGATCTGCGAGGCGCTGGGCTGGGAGTCGAGCCTGGACGCCCCCTTCCGCACGGCGCCCCAGTTCTACACCCTCTACGCCGCGCTCATCGTGATCGGGGCCACCACGGCGCTGCTGCCCGGCATCTCGCTGGTGCAGGTGATGTTCTGGTCGCAGGTGATCAACGGCCTCCTGCTCCCGGTCGTGCTGGCGTTCATCCTCCTGCTCGTCAACGACAAGCGGATCATGGGCGCGCACGTGAACGGTCGCGTCTACAACCTCGTCTGCTGGGCTTGCACCATCGTGCTGGGACTTGTGAGCGCGGCATACGTCGCCTCGCTGCTCGCCGGCCTCGGGGCCTGAACCGCTACCGCCAGCCGAACCGCTTTCCTGCTGCATCCAGGATCAGCACGTCCTGGCCCAGGAGGTCGACCCCGAAGATCGCGGCAGGGCTCGGCTTTCCGTGCTTCGTCGCGAGGCGCATGGTCTGGAAGATCGGCAGATCCGCCACGCTCAGCGCCGTGGCGCCAAAATCGCGGCTCTGCACGGCGAGATCCTCCACCGTCACGCAGTCGAGCGTGAGCTCGTGCTCGTCCGCCCCAAACGCCCTGGACCCGCAGTCGTCGACCTTCGTCACGCCGGGCAGCGCCGCCGCAGCGGTGTTCAGGATCGTGCCCGTGGCCCCGAGATCGAGCACCGCCGGGATGGTGGCGCCGGCGAGCTTCAGATCGATGCCCATCAGCCCGCCCCGGAGCCGCCGTGTGGGGGTCCATGCCTTCGCGACGGGCGCCGCCTCGTCCGGCCCGTAGAGCTTCAGCACGTGGGCCCCGAAATCCAGCTCGACGACGTAGTGCTGAAGAACGTCTACCCCGAGGATCCCCCCGAACTGGGGCGCCCCGCCCTCGACGGGCGCCACCGCGGCCACGTCCATCACGACGGCGTAGCCCACCTTCACGTCCTGCCCCCCGATCCCGAGCGTCGGCAGCTTGATCAATCGGACCCCTTGTACGCTCCCCCCCGCGCCCTTTCCGCCGACCACCATGCCATGCTCGCTGTCGTGGCCAGCGGCGTCCCAGGTGGCGGGCAGCACCACCGTGGCCGAAGCGCCCGTGTCGAGCACGAACGGCGTGGTCACACCGTCGAGCGTGACCGGGATGATCACGTGGCCCGTCTCGAGCTGGGTGAAGGGCAGTTCGATGGCGGCCTGGGCTGCGGGGAGCAGGGCGAGGAGGAGCATGGCGGGCAAGTAGCCCGGCGACCGCACTCGCCGCCTCCCGGCGGTCAGCCCCCGTGCACGACCACGTCGGGGGTCTGCAGCGGGGTCCCGAAGGCCACGCCCCACTCCGCAGCGTGGAACCCCTCCCGAGTGATCCGGGGCAGGACGAACGGGTCGACCGGGTGGCAGCCAGGTACCACGTAGAACCAAGCGCGAAGCAGGCTGTCTGGGGCGGGCTCGATCACCAGCTTCGCCAGGCCGTCGACCTGCGGGTACACGGTCATCCAGGGCGTCTCCGGAAACTCGCCGTCCCACCCTGTCGAAAAATCGTCGATCTCGTCAGGAAGGAAGCCGAGATCATTCATCGCGGACTCGATCGAGAGCTGCGCCAGCGGGCCCTGCACGCACCATCCCTGATCCTGCTGGAACCGGTCCACGTCGTAGTTCATCTCGTAGAACAGGAAATCACGCCCCCCGGCGGGGGTCTGCAACTGACCGTCCGGCCACGCCGTCACCCGCCAGCCATCGATTGGGTAGCGAGGATCAGACTCCGTGATCCTGCGCCAGGCCGGCAAACGGACGGAGACGTCGGTCTTCGTGGTCGGGTAGAGGTACAGGTTGGGCTTGTCGGCTTGCACGTGCTCGGCGAGCGGGACGACGATGTCGGCCGAGCACGTGGTCTCGTCGGCCACGTCGGCCGCAGCGCAGCCTCCATAGTCGCCGCCCGCGTAGACCTCGACGCCGTAGAAGCCGACGGGGACCGTGGCTTCGAACGCATCGCCGTCGGGCGTGGGCTCCGCGACGACGTCCCCCCACCAACCGGCGCCCCCGGTGTCCCCGCCAACACAAGCTGTCTGACCGTCGAGCACCTGGACCACGGAGACCCCCGAGACCGGGGGCGCACCATCGGGGCGGTCCGCGTGCCCACAGAGGTTGCTCTCGTCCCCAAACGGGTGCCCGGTGTCGGTGTCGGGGGCGCAAGCGAGCAGAAGCAGCGTCAGCATGGGCGGATCCTCCCCCCCAGTGTAGCCCGGCGGATCCCGGCCAGCACGATCCCCTTGCCCCCCCACCCCATCGCGCGATACCCGCCGCGCCATGGAAGCTACGCCCCGCGAGTCTTTTCAGTCGCTGATCCTCACACTGCAGCGCTACTGGGCGGATCAGGGCTGTGCGATCCTGCAGCCCTACGACATGCCGATGGGCGCCGGCACCTTTCACCCCGCGACGTTCCTGCGCGCGCTCTCGCCCAAGCCGTGGCGAGCGGCCTACGTGCAGCCCTCGCGCCGCCCCACCGACGGGCGCTACGGTGAAAACCCAAATCGCCTTGGGCACTACTACCAGTTCCAGATGATCTGGAAGCCGAGCCCGCCCAACATCCAGGAGCTCTACCTCGGGTCGCTCGCGGCCATCGGGCTCGACCTGAAGGAGCACGACGTGCGTTTTGTGGAGGATGACTGGGAGTCTCCCACGCTTGGTGCTGCCGGCCTGGGCTGGGAGGTATGGCTCGACGGCATGGAGGTGAGCCAATTCACCTACTTTCAGCAGTGCGGGGGCATGGAGCTGGTCTCCACCCCGGTGGAGCTGACGTACGGGCTCGAACGTCTCGCGATGTACCTTCAAAAGGTGGACAGGGTCTACGATCTGGTGTGGGTACCCCCCGGCGTCAACGCCGACGGCAGCGTCCGGGAGCTTGTCACCTACGGCGACGTGTTCGAGTGGAACGAACTGGAGCAGGCCCAGGACAATTTCGAGAACGCCGACGTGCCGGAGATGCTGCGTGGGTTCGACATCTGGGAGGCACAAGGCAAGGATCTCGTCGCGCGACGGCTGCCGCTCCCGGCCTACGACTGCGTGATGATGTGCTCCCACACGTTCAACATGTTGCAGGCTCGCGGCGCGATCAGCGTCGCTGAACGTGCGCAGTACATGAAGCGGGTACGGGATCTCGCGATCCTCGTGGGCCGGGAGTACGTCCGGAAGGACGCGATGACACTGGACGAACGCCGGATCGAAGCCGGGCGGAGCGTGGCATGAACACCGTACATCCCGTGGAGCTGTTCATCGAGGTGCGGTGCGAGGAGATCCCGGCACGTTTCGTGGCCCCGGCCATGGAGGGGTTCGCGGCGGGCCTCGGCAAGCTGCTGGGCAACCTGCTGGTGGGCGAAGTGCGGGTGTTCTCCACCCCGCGAAGGCTGGCCGTGGCCGCGATGGTCATCCGAGCGCGTCCGGCGGTGCAGAAGGTGATCACCGGGATGCCGCTGGCGCAGGCGAAGGGCGCCGACGGCGAGTGGACGCCCGCGGCGCTGGGGTTTGCACGAAAGCGGGGCGGCGACGCGAGCGCCCTGTTCGAGCACAACGGCTTTGCCGCGATCCGTTCGGTGGAGGGCGGCGAGTCGGCCGACCGGGTGATCGCGGCAGGGTTGGAGGCGCTGATCCTCGGCATCCCGTTCAAGAAGACCATGCACTGGGGAACGAGCCCCGCGCGCTTTGCCCGCCCGATCCACGACGTCGCCTGCCTGCTCGACGGGAGCCTCGTCGTGGCGCAGGTGGCAGGCATCGGGACCTGTGCTCACTCGGTTGGCCACTGGCTGCTCTCGCCCGAGTCCTTCCCCGTCTCGAGCGCCGATGCCTGGCTGGGGCACCTTCGTGACCTCGGGATCTACGCCGATCGGGCGGAGCGCCACCAACGCGTGGGAGCCCAGCTCACCGCCGCGGCCGAGGCCGCAGGGTTGAGGATCGAGGCCGACGCCGACCTCCTGGACGAGGTGGTCAACCTCGTGGAGAGCCCCCGCGTGGTGCTCGGGCACTTCCCGATGGAGCTCCTCAAGCTGCCCCCGCGGCTCCTGATCGAGTCGATGAAGGTGAACCAGCGCTACTTCCCGCTGTTCGGTGCGGACGGGCTCACGAACGCCTTCCTCGTCGTCACCAACAACCCGCAGGGGAACCCCGAGCTGATCGCGGAGGGCAACGGCCGGGTGCTGGCCGCGCGGTTCCATGACGCGAAGTTCTTCTACGCGGAGGACAGGAAGCGCCCGCTCGCCCGGCACGCGGAGAAGCTCGGAGGCACCGTGTGGATCCGCGGCCTCGGGACGGTCGCGGAGCGCCAGGCGGAGATCACGACCGCGGCGATCCGACTCTCCGGCACGACCGGGGCAGATCCGGGCAACCTGCGAGCGCTCGGCGGCGTGCTGAAGGCAGACCTCGCCACGCTCATGGTGGGCGAGTTCCCCGAGCTGCAGGGGCACGTGGGGCACCTGCTCGCCACGGCGGAGGGGTACGCGAACGCCATCGCGATCGAGGAGGCCTGGCTGCCCCGGCACTCGGGCGACAAGCTGCCCTCCACCCCCGAGGGCCTTGGCTTTGCGCTCGCCGAGCGGATGACGCTGCTGTCGCGCTGCTTCACCGCCGAGATGGAGCCGAAGGGCTCCGCAGATCCGCAGGGGCTGCGCCGCGCGGCCGTCGGGCTCGTGGCGCTGGTCCTCGCGCTGCCGGGTGAGGCCGGGTCGCTCGGTGAGCTGTACGCAGAGGCCGGCGTGCCGCTGCCCGCGACGCTGGCCGAGTTCGTCGTCGCCCGGCTGCGGGCCGTCCTCCTGGCCGAGGGCCATCCCACCGATCTCGTGGAGGCCGTCATGGCGGTCGGCGGATCGGACATCCGGGCGACAGCAGCGCGGGTTCGCGGGCTCGCTGCGCTCCCGAAGGACGAGCTGAGCGCGGTGCGGACCACGTTCCGGCGCGTCGCGGGGCTCGCCCGGGAGCACAGGTCGGCGGCGTACGCGCTCGACCTGCTGCAGGGCCACGCCGAGTACCACCTGCACGTCGCCGTGAAGGCGCTCCCAAGCGCAGATCGGCCCGCGACCGAGATGCTCGACGCGCTTCGTCGCCTGCGCCCGGTCGTCGACCACTTCTTCGACGAAGTGCTCGTGATGTGCGACGACCTCCCGCTGCGCGCGAACCGCCTCGGACTGCTCCGCTCGATCCTGGACCGGTTCGCGGGGTTCGCCGACTTCACCCGCCTGGGCGGGGAGTAGCTGCCCACGTCGCGCTCCGTGAGCGGCGCCTATCCGCGCCGCAGCACGACCCGCACGCCGTCGGGCAGATCGGGCGGCAGGCTCGCCGAGCCGACGTCCGTCAGCTCGATCCATTCCTGTGAGAAGCCGCACACCGGCTGGTAGTCGAGCGCTGCGAGGTCGTGCGCAGCCCCGCACCCGCAGCCCAGGACCCGTTCCCCACCGGCGCGCCACATCCGGAGCGCGGGCACGAAGGCCGCCGTGATGTTCCGCCGCTCGACCGGGCACCACACCCGGAACCCGCCCTGACCCGAGCTCACGAACTGCTCCCGATCGAACTTCAGGATCCGCGCGTGGGCAAATCCCCCGACCACGGGTGTGGGGCCGGGCAGGAACCTGGCGGCGAGGTCGGTGCGGCCTGCCTGGTGGGAGAGCCATCCCCGGCGGATCAGCTCCTGCGCGAGCGCGAGCCCATCGTCGCAGAGCAACAGGATGGTGAGCTGATGACGAGCGGGGGGCGGCAATTCGGGCAGGGTGGAGTCAGAGCGGCTAACTTGCTGCCGAATGCCGCGGCTCTCGCTGTTCACCCTCCTCTGCCTCACCCTGGCCGGTGCTCCGCGCGCGTTCGCCGCAGCGCCGCCGGAGCTCGACACCTTCCGGCCCTCGCCGCTGGCCATCCTCGGTGCCACCGACAACCTGGAGTCTGCGCCTACCGGCAGCGTGGATGGTGGCCTGTGGTTCCAGGACGACGTGCAGTCCTGGACGACTGCCGCCGGCGTGCCGGTCTCCAACCGCATGGTGCTCACGCCCGCGGCTGCCTTCCACATCGGCTTCGGCGTCGCGCTGGAGGCATCCCTCCCGATCGTGATGCACGACGAGGGGTACGACCCCGACTCCATCCTGCCATGGAACGGCGCCGCGCTCGGTCGCGCCCACCTGCGGATGCGCGTGGCGCACGGGTTCGGTGACTTTCGCCTCGGCCTGGGGCTGGCGGGGGACACCCCGCGCACCGAGCTGCTGGCGAGCGCTGATGGCGGGTTCCTGTTCACGCCGGACCTGACCCTGCTCTGGGAGCGCGGTCCGGTCACGCTTGCGGCGGCCGGCGGCGCACGCTCGGGCTGGTTCTTCGCGCGTGGGGGCCTCGCGCTCGGCACGAAGAACGCCGACCTCTACGTCGAGTCCGAGTCGCAGGGCTGGGACGCTGTCGCCAGTGAGCTGCGCGTCGGTGCGCGCACCCGCTTCGGGCCCGTGGGAGTCGACGCCGGCGTCGGCACTGCGCTCCTGGCTGTCCCAGGCGAGCCTGCTGTCCGGATGTGGGTCGCCCTGACCGCTCACGAGCGACCTGCTCCCAGGCGGCCCTCTGCCGACGTCGTCGCGACGCCCGCCGCCGCCCCCCCCGCCCCAGCGATCCAGCTCCCGATCCAGCTCCCCGGCCTCTTCCTGCCCGGCGCCGTGCTCCTCGCAGAGGATGGGCACGACAGGCTCTACACCCTCGCCGAGTACCTCGAGAACAACCCGGACATCCGGGTCCGGGTCGAGGCCCACATGCAGGCGACGCCCGGCCTCGACGACTTCGCGGTGAGCCAGGTGCGCGCCGACCACGTCCGTCAGGCGCTCATCGACCGCGGGATCGACCCATCGCGCGTGGAGGCGATCGGGTTCGGCAGCGGGGTGTACAACCAGGACCTGATCGAGATCGTGGTCGCGGAGTAGCTAGTCCCCGATCTTCAGGCGGTCCACCCACACGTTCCTGTCCCCGCCCGAGGCCTCCTTGTCCGTGTCGAAGGTGACCTGCAGCGTGTGCGGGCCCGCGGCCAGTTCGCCGAGGTCCAACGGTTGGGAGGGCACCCAACGCACGACCTGGCTGTCGAGCCGCACCTCCACGCTCGGGTCCCCGTCGAACGATTCCACGTGGCCCGCGAGGTGCAGCGCCGAGCGCACCGCCAGTCCGAACGAGACGCGGTGCTTGCCGTCGCTGAGCAGCGCCCAATCCAGCTCGAGTGACGAGCCCGGGGTGAGGAGGGGCTCGCCGTTCGTCCCGCCTCGCCAGCCGTCCGGCTCCCCCTGCCAGCGCTCGAAGGCGGCTCGGGCATAGTCCACCGCCCCCTCCCGGGGGTAGCGCGCCAGCAGGCGCTCAGCCTCGCCCCCCCGACCGCGCGAGTCCAGCTCCGAGGCGATGTCGAGCACATCGCTCGCAGGGTGCACCGGCCTCCAGCCGAGGTCCAGTGCGCTCCGCCACCCCACCTGGGCCGCGGCGGCGTCGGAGTCGGGCACGGCGACCAGCGCCTCCATGTCGAGCCGCCGGGAGAGGCCGAGGAGCCCCGGCACCACCCAGCGCTCCGCGTGCACGGCGCCGGCAAGGAGGAGCCGCTCCTCGCCGGTAGCGTTGAAGACGGCGCCCATCCTGCCTGCCCCCACCACCGCGAGCACACCGAGCCCGACCCGCACGGCGAGGCCCGATCCCCCTGCCCGCCCAAGCGACCACACCCCCGAGGCCAGGATGCCCAGCACCACGATCTCCGGCACCACCGAGATCGCAGCCGGCAGCTCGAGCGCCGCCACGGACTGCCGGCAGGCCACGACCACCGCGAGCCCCAGGGGGACCGGGTTCCGCTCCCGAACGCAGATCGCGCCAGCGACGAGGAGGCAAACCCAGCCGAGGTCTCCGTCCACGGCTCCCCACCAGCCGGCGAGCACCGCGCCTGCGCAGAGCGCCGGCACGCCCGTCCATGCGGCCAGGAGGAACAGCGGGACCATCGCCCAGTGTTGCGGAGCGAACGCCGCCACCACCGTCGCCAGCCCGATTCCAGCATCGGCGACCTGCCTGTGGGAAAAGCGGGAGGACCAACCTGTCACTCTCCGGTGTTCTCCGCCGTGCACGCGCTGTCCCCACAGTAGTGCAACACCTCCCCCGAGTTGAGCAGGGCGTGGGCCGTCTGCTCGGCACAGCCCGGCCAGAGCCGCGGAACGTTGTGGGCGCCGGTATCCTCGGCGGGACGGTTCTCCATCGCCGGATAGCCCAGCTCCGGGTCGTACTGGGCGAACGCCGGGCTGCCGGAGGTGGGCGTGGGGGTGGTGCCCGCGATGCCGTACGGCAGCGTGACGTAGGGCTCCACCAACTGCCCGCCGACGGTGCGCATGAGCGTCTCGGTGCTGATGTTGGGAACCTGGTTGTCGCCCATCGACTCCTGCCACAGGATGTTGCGGTTGGACAACTCGGCCCCGTAGCTCACGGGATCCACCGGGTCCCAATACAGCTGCATCAGGCTGTACAGGATCTGACGGTCGGAGGGGTCCGGGATCGTTCGGCTGATCCCCTGCTCGAAGGCCGGCCAGTCCGAGCTGCGCTCGAGCATGGTGGACCAGGCGCTGCCGCCCACGTGCAGCACCGCGTGGTCGATGCGCGTCTGGTTCGCGAGCGTCACCGCGCCCTCGATGCTGCCGAGCGAGATGCCGTAGTAGTAGAGTTGGGAACGATCGGCCCTGCCCTCGAAGATGGGGTCGTCGAGCAGCGTGCCCTCATCGATCAATTTCTCGAGCGCGAGGGTGTTGGCGACCCCCTGGGAGAGCATGTCCGTGAGCTCGTGGAACCGCCCGAAGTCCCCGGAGACGGTGACGGCGTGGAGCAGATCGTCGTAGGTCAACCCCCGCCAGACGGTCGCGATCACGATCGCGTTCATGCGGTTGGACAAGGCCACGACGCCGCTTGGATCGTCGGGATCGTTGAGGTACTTCTCCGGGCTGGACAGGATCCCGTGCCCGAACAGCACCACGGGCACGGTGCCGGGTGCGGCGTCCCGCGCGCTCTCGGGGATGTGCACGTACACGTACACGTCCCCGTTGCCCTGGGCGATGGGCAGGCCATCGGCGTCAAGCTCGAAGGCGTCGTCGTCCACGAGCCAGTTCGCCGACGAGAACGTGCCCTCTGCGTTCTTCCACGTGCCCGGAGGCACTGCGCCATCTTCCGGTGTGTCGGCGGTGCGGACGGTGTCCAACGCATAGGTCGCGGGCACGGGCACGCCCTCGGCGAGGGAGCGGACGGGCGCCGTGCCGTCGCCGATCGGGTAGTCCCACGCGAGCGCGACCCCGGAGACGCCGAGAGCATCGAGCTTTGCGGCGAGATCGGCGTAGTGCGGCAGCGTTTGCACCGCCCGGTCCCAGGCGTCGTGCGGAAAGCTCGCGCCGTCAACCGTCCGAACGCCGTCGGTCACCACGACGGCGACGGTGTGCCCGACGGTCATGGCGATCATCGGGCGGACGAGCAGGGCGCGCTCGCCGTCCGACACGGCATCCGGGTAGGCGTCCAGCTCGGCGAAGCACGGCACCTCGCTCCCGTCGTCGAGGTCCAGCATGCGCACGCTGCCACCCACACCGATGCCCGCCTGCCCCGAGAGCGAGGCAGGATCGATCCCGGCGAGGTCCCAGAGCCGCGCGACGGACACCTGCACCGGGCTGAACCCCGTGCGCCACGCGACCCGGCTCACGTCCCAGGGGGTGACCGCCGCCGGCAACACGCCGGCGGGGATCGCGATGTGCCCATCGACGACGAGCTCCGCGTTCGGGAACGGGCCGAGCGCGCCCTGATCGAGGAGACCGTCCGGAGCGGTCAGCCCGCTGGAGTCGTCGTGCTTGCCGGTGCACGCGACGAGCGCGAGGAAGGAGAAGGCGAAGAGGGAGTTGGCGAGCCGCAACATCCCCTGGGGCTATCGCCCGTCCAACACCGCGGCGAATTTGTCCAGGACCGGGCCGGCGCCCGCGTAGCGACGCATGCTCTCCACCACCCGGACGAGCGGATCCGCATCCTCCGGCACGGGGACGGCCGGGTTCCGGAGCCGCCGGAGGGCCCGGCCGAGCGGCGAAGTCCGGACATCCGACAGCGTGGCGTCCATCGCGTCCCGCACACGCTCTCCCTCGATGGCCTGCAGCGCAGGGGAAGCCAACAGACCGCGGTCCAGCGCCAGCCGGAGCATCGCCGCCCGATGCGCAGCCAGCGCCGCGGCATCGAACGCCTGCTTGATGACGAGGATCACGAACAGGGTGCTGAACAGCTTCTTGAACGGCCAGATGAACACGGCGTACAGGCAGCCGAGCAGCATGCTCGAGCGGTCGTGGGTGAGCGTGTACAGCACGGCAGCATCGAGCTCCACGCCCCGAGCCTTCGCCGTGGCGTCGAGCAGCTTTCGGGTGACCCGACGCTCGCACCACCCGTCCAGGAACGGGAGCGGGATGAGCGTGCACAGCCCGCAAAGCACCATGAGGGAGGCAAGTCGGCTGTTCATTCGTGATGCCCGGGTTCCGCCGCCACGGTAACCGGGAGGCGGGTGCCGAACCGCGCGTGGGCGGCAGCGACGCCCTCCCGCGCGGCGTAGTCGGCGAAGTTGATCCACACCCCGGCAGCCCCGGGGGTGAGCGAGTTGACGGCGTGCCAGTCGCCGTCCTTGAACTGCGCCGTGTAGTAGAACGAGTGGCTGCCGTCGCTCATGCCGATGGTGACGAGACGCGGGGGCGGGTGAGCGTCCACGGCCTTCCCGAGGGCCTCGGCCTCTGCCGCGGATTCGGCACCCCCCACGAGCCTCCCATCGATCCACGGGAGCTCCCCACCGTCCTGGGCTTCCCGCTCACTCGGGTTCGTACTGCGCCCAACCGCAACGACCACGGCACCCAGGTCGAACGCCGACACGAGCACGGGTCGGATCGAGGGGAATTCGAGGTCGAGGTCCAGCCGGCCGCGCAACGGAACCCGGTCGAGCAACAGCACCGGACGCATCCGGCGCTCGATCTCCGCGCAGGTGATCGCCGGATCATGGGCCGCCATCCTGGCGAGACCGTCCGCTGCGGGGTGCCCGAAGTCGATCACGTGGCCCGTCTGCTTCGTGTACGCGGCGGATGCCTCGGTGACCCGTGCGGCGTGGAGCAGCGCGTCGGGGTCGGGGCCCGCACAGCCGTAGAGGAGCAGCAGTGTGGCGGTGCGGAGGTGCATGGACGGAGACGGTATCAAGTTGTGGACCGGGCGCGCACCACGGGAGCACGGTATGGGCCTCCACGCTGTGCCTCCCAAGCCTCCCACCGGGCGCCGGATTACCCAGCCGCCGTGATCACCGACGCCAGCGAGACCATCGGCGCGCCCGCCCCCGAGCCGGGCTTCCGGCTCTACACCTGCGAGCACGCCTCCAACCGGGTGCCCCGCCCGTTCCGGCCGCGTCCCGCCGACCGCCGGCTGCTGGCGATGCACTGGGGCTACGACATCGGCGCCGCCGAGGTCACCCGGGCGCTCGTCCGGAGGACGCCCGGCTCCCAGGCGGTGCTCTCCCGGTTCTCGAGGCTGCTCATCGACCCGAACCGGGACCCGCTCGACCCCACGGCGGTGCTCTCGACCTGCGACGACGGAACCCCGACGTTCAACCAGGCCGCCCGGCTCGACCAGCGTGTGGCGCGCTTCCACGAGCCGTTCCACGCGGCCGTCGCGACCGCAGCGCGGAGCGCTCCCCGCGTGCTCATCTCGATCCACAGCTTCACCCCCGTCTTTCGTGGTGTGCAACGCACAGTCGAGGCCGGGGTGCTGTTTGACGAGCACGACGACCTCGCCGTCCGTCTCGTCGACACGCTGCGCGCACAGGGGCTGCGCACCGAACCGAACGAGCCCTACTCGGGGAAGGCAGGGCTGATCTACGCGGCAGCCCGCCACGGCACGAACGCGGGGTGCCCCTACCTCGAGATCGAGCTGCGACAGGACCTGATCGGATCCTCGCGCGCCGCGCGGGCCGTGGCGCAGCGCGTGGGCCAGGCCCTGGACGCGGCCGGCCTGTGAACGCGCGGGGCGTGCTCCTGCGGGTGGCCGGGCTCTGGCTCGTCGCGATCGCGCTCACCTGGCCCCAGGCGCTCCACCCGTTCGACCTGTACGGAGCGAAGGGCGGCGAGGTGGACAACCACTTCTGGATGCTCTGGGTCGGCGCCCAGCGCCTGCTCGGTCACCCGGGGTTCTTCGGGGACGCGCCGCACGGCTGGGAGATCCCGATGATGGATCCGATCAACCTGGTGTGGTCGATGCCCACGGGCTGGATCCGCCCGGAGCTCGGATACACGGCGGTCCTCTGGGCAAACCTCGTGCTCGCGGGGCTCGGCGGGGGGCTGCTCGCCACCGAGCTCTCGGCGACCGGAGGCGGCTCCCCACGCGCAGCGTTCTGGGGAGGGGCCCTCGCCGCGATGGCATCTCCGCCGCTGCTCGGGTTCATGGATTTTGGGGTGACGGAGGCCTGGACGGTCGGCTGGCTCGGGCTGCACGCCGCGGCGCTGCTCCGCTGGGGCCGCACCGGCAGCACCCGGGCGTTGGTGGCCAGCACACTGGCCGCGGCAGCGATCTGGGCTTCAGGCTGGTACAACGTGGTGTTCCTCTCGATCCTCGAGCCGTTCCTGTTGCTGGCCTGCTCGCGGTGGTCCTGGAAGCCGCTCCTGGCCTTCGTCGTAGCTGGGTTGCCCCGCCTGCCGGCCCTGTGGCAGACCCACGAACAGTTCGCGCTCTGGGCGAGCCGCCTGACCGGGAAGTGTGACCCGTCGTTCAACCCCGCGTGGATCGCCCGACCGTTCTGTGGGGCGGACCTCGCGGCGATGTTCCGACCCGCCCCGGAACGGATGATGGTGAGCCACTCGATGTACATGGGTTGGGTGGTCCTCGGGCTCGTGATCTACGCGGTGATCCGGGCCGCCGCACCCCGCCGGGCCGCCCTGGCGCTCGTCGGCGCGGCCGCCCTGTTGTGCGCGCTTGCCCTCGGCCAACGGGTCCGGTTTGCGGGCGCCGTGATCCTGGGAACGGGACCCGAGGCGATCCTCACCTCGCTGATCCCGCCCCTGCGCGCGATCACCCACTGGGAGCGGGCCCAGGTCCCTGCTGGCATGCTGCTCGCCGGGGTCGCGGGCGCCGGGGTCGCTCGGCTCGCCACGCGGGGCTGGTGGGCACCGGGGCTCGCCCTCCTGTTGCTGGGCGTGGACGCGCTCGCGTTCGGCGGCGGCGGGTTTCCCCGACAGGGCTACTCGACCGACGTGCCCGCCTCGCTGCTCGCGCTCCCGGGCAAGGGCCCGATCCTGCTCGTGCCGGTGGACAACACGATCGACCCGCCCCCGGGCCGCCGAAGCCGCCGGCCCTACAACCAGTGGCAGGTGTACTTCGATCGTGCGGTGTCGGAGAACTACGAGGGTCCGGACGAGGTGAGCCGGTCTGGAGCCTTGCGGTGGTTGAGCCACGAGTGCGGGGCCCGGCAGACGCCGCAGGAGCCGCTGCCGCGGTACTGGGACCTCAAGGAGGTGGCGAACTTCGGCACCGACGGGTTCGAGTGGCTGGTGCTCGTCCCCGAGCTTGCGCCAAACCCGAAGGGGTGTCTGGCTGCGCTGACCGCTGCCCTGGGAGCACCCGCGGTCTCGGACCGGATCGTCGCCTGGCCGCTCTCGCCCACCGGGATCAGCGCGATCGGCTCCTGACCTGGGGGGCGCCCGGCGAACCGAATAGAGTGGGCCCGCGAGGTGGTCCGTGTTGGTTTCGCACGAGTGCCCGACCTGCGGCGCGCCGATCCAGGCGCCGGACGACGTGGGGCCGATCCACTGCCGGTTTTGCGGCCGGGACTTCGAGCGCAAGGAGCCCCCGCATCAACCGGTGGCGGCCGCGTCCACGCCGAACGTCCCCTCGGCGTCTGTGCCCCCGTCGACCGTGCCCGCCCTGCCCTGGGCCCTGGCCATCGGGACCCTGGTCGTGGTCGCCGTCGTGGTCGCAGGCGGTTTCATGGTGTTCCGCGCGCCGGCCCCGGAGACCGCCACTGCTGCAACGACTGCCCCGCCCACGGTCCAGGCCGCTCCAAAGCCGGCGCCGGCGGCCCCGCCATCAACGGCACCGGCCCCGTCGGCCCCTGAGGTGAGCGCGCGGGCAGACCTCGAGCCCGGCCCGTTCACCCTCACCTGGGGTGGAACGGTGCGCTCCTCGGCGGATCCCGAGCCACGCGTAGGCGCCGCGTGCACGCTCACGGGTTCCTTCTCCGTCGCGGAGACCGGAAGACCCCGATGCGATCACCTCGTTCTGCGGTGCGCGGGTCGGGTCTACTACGACTCCGCCGCGAAGCTCGAGGGCATGGAGAGCTACTCGTTCCAGCTGAGCGAGGCCCCGGTCGCTGGCGAGGCAGGCGCGTATCGCTACGGCATCCTGCTCAAGGACCTCGGGTCGCGCACCGGGGAGCGGGCGCAGATCACGCTGGACACGCAGAAGCAGATGGTGGAGGCCTTCCGCGACGACGCCCCGTCGTTCCGGATCAAGCTGGAGGTGGACCAGGAGTCGCCGATCCGCCGGGGTCGGCCGGTGTTCGCCCAGACGCTGCCGCCGTTCCCGGACGTCGTGACGAAGACCGCGACGGTCACCTCGAAGACCGGCAGACCCCCGTTCTCGTCCCGGGCCTGCACGCTCCAGATCTCGCCCGGGTTCGCGACGAAGCAGACCTGCCGCGTGACGCTCACGTGCGGCGGCAAGGTGATCTACGGCGCGGGCAGCACGGGCTACAACGAGTGCCAACTGGCCGATGGCGCGACCGGCGCCCCCCTCGGCTTCGTCGACCCCTACCCGACCCCTGTGAACGGGGAGCCGGAGCTGAGCGCCGACCTCGGCGCGCACACCGCACGACTCTCCGACACGAACAAGGCCGGGGCCACCTACACGGTCGGGTTCACGCTCGACTGATCAGCCGCGCGCCGGAGCCCGCTCAGGCCGCGCACCCGTCGCAGATCCCGTGCACGCGCACCTCCACCCGGCCCGCACGCACGGCGGCGGGCACGTGCTCGATGGGGAGCGGGAGATCCGGGAGGCAGCTCACCGCACCGCAGGTGTTGCAGACGAAGTGGGGGTGGGCAGACGGGTGGTCCGCCGGAGAGGCCTCTGGACGCGAGAGCTCGAACCGCCACACGTGGTCGCCCATGTCGCTGCGGGAGAGCAGCCCCGCCTCCGCCAGATCACAGAGGTTGCGGTACACCGTGGCGCGGTCCCAGGAGTCGGCCGCGAGCGCCTCGGAGACCTCCGCGTGCGTGGCCGGGCGGGCCCAGGCCGAGAGCAGGCGGAGCACTGCCCGACGCGGCGCCGTTGCCCGCAGCCCCGCCCCGCGAATGCGCTGGTCCCAGGAGACAGGCTCGGCCATCGGAACACCTCGTTGCTATTGTAACCGCTGGACACGACCCCGCACGACTCCGCCCCGCAGATCGGCGCTTCCCGGGGTAAAGCCGTAGGATGAGCTGGACCGACACCGACACCCCGCTGGCCGCGATCCGCGCTGAACTTCAGGCGTTCAACGCCGAACGGGACTGGTCCCAGTACCACTCGCCGCGCAACCTCGCGATGGCGGTCTCCGCGGAGGCGGGGGAGCTCCTGGCGCTCTACCTGTGGTCCGCCGATGGCGGGCCCCAGCCGCCGGTCGCGACCCGGACGACGAAGGTCGAGGAGGAAGCCGCCGACGTGCTGATCTCCCTGCTCAACCTGTGCAACGCGGCCGGCATCGACCTCGCGGCGGCGGTCGAGCGGAAGCTGCTCGCAAACGCCGAACGCTACCCGGTCGAGGCCAGCCGTGGGCGCCTGGAGAAGTACACCGAGCTCAAGACCCGGTAGCGCCGACCTCGAGGACCACCCAGGCCCGCCGGTCCGGGAGCGGCTCGGTGAGCATCAGGGTCCCCTCGTCGATCAGCCCATCCCGCAGCCTGGGCGTCGGAAGCCCGGCCATGCGCGAGGTCCACGCCACGGGGTCGGTGCCCTCCGCAGCAAGCTGGCCGGCGGTCACCACGCGCATCAGCCCGAAGCGCTCCCGGCGAACCCTGCGCCCCACGGCGGCCGCGATCCGGCCCATCGTCACCCGCGGGTTCAACTCCACCAGGCGGCGCAGCCGGTAGCCGCCCGGGGTGCGAGCAACGTAGGCATCAATGCCCGCGAACCCGCTGAACCCCCGCTCGGCCATCGCCGCCGCGAGCGGGCGGATCACGCGCTCCAGCTCCGCCTGGGGGTCGGTCGACCGGATCCAGCGCAGCACGTCCCTGTCGAGCCCCTCGAGCTGTCGCCCCACGCAGGCGCCGCGGTACCTTCCCTGGGCATCGACGAGAAATCGGCTCCAGGGCTGGATCTTCAGCGTTCCGCCGACAGTGAACTGCACCGAGAGGTCCACGACCCGCTCCTCCCACGGCTCCACGACGAGCGCGCCCTGCTCGGCCAGCACGCGGCGCGCCCAGCCGGGCCGGTCCGGGCGCTCCCAGCGCTTCAACCCGCGCCCCGCCGTCGAGTAGGGCGCCTTGAGCACCATCCCGGGTGCGCCCAACGCCTCGAGCTCCGCCTCGGTGCGCGCCACCCGTCCCTCTCCGAAGCCCTCCTGGAGCCAAGCCTTGCTGTACAGATCGCGCCACCGCGGATCCCAGGGCACACCCGCTCGCGCGCAGGTCGTCGGGCTCCACCCCCACGGCAGCCAGCCGCCGACCCGCTCCGGCAAGTCCACGCCGAACCCGGGGATCGCGAACCCCACCGCTTGAAGCCCGCGTAGCCACCGAACGCCCGGCTCGGGCGCCAGCACGTGGTCGTCCGCCCCCAGCAGGAACATCGGCAGGGTCGCGAGGTCTCCGCCGATCCGCTCCCCTGCGGATCCGGTGCCCCTCGGGGCCCGGGCCTCGCCCGCTCCGACCTCGCTCTCCACGTCGGGCGTGAACCACCCGACCACCGGCGGGCGCCCCTTGGACGCCGACCAGACGGTGAGCCGATCGATCACCGCCTGGGGGATGCCCGCCGCGAGCCGCGGCTCGACAACCACGGTGGTGCCCTTGGCGCGCGCGGGGCTGAGCGGCGGTTCGAGCAGATCGGTCCAGGCGGTCCAGAAGTCCGTATCGGGTCGCCAGATCCCGAGCCATCGCACGCCGTGGGCGACGTGCTCGGTCTCGTCCCTGAGCACGAGGTCGAGATGTGCGGCGCCCTCCTCGTCCCCGACGGCGCGGAAACGCGCGGCGAAGGCGACCGCATGATCGAGGTTGGCCTGCTCGAACGTGAGCGAGAGGCCCGCCATGAACTGCTGCGGGGTGCGGGCCCCGCAGAGCGCGGACCAGAAGTAGGTGTTGAGCGGCTGATCGCCGAAAGCCAACCCGGCGACGGCGAGCCGATCGAGGTAGCCCCGAAGGTGATCCTGCTCCTGGCCCAGGATGGCGACCATGCCCCGCCGCCAGCCGGGCTCGGCGTCGGGAAAGCGGAGCAGCGCCAGGGCGATCAGCTCCAGCGCGAGCAGCTCGTGGTTGGCGAGAAAGTGAAGGACCCGGGCGCGGGAGTCGGGGTTGTGCAGGTCGCGCGGGAACGGCGCGCGGGTCGCCGAGGGCGCCAACCCGGGCGGGCGACCGGGCATCAGGGGCACGGCGATGGCGTCGCCGGGCAGGTGATCGTCGAGTTCGAACGGGGCGAGCTTGTCGGCCAGCGTCGTGCCGAACAACGCGCGCTCGGCGGAGGCGCGAAGGCTGCTCACGAGGCGAGCCCGAACCGCGCGCGCCAGTAGGGGTAGCGCAGGGCGGCTCGCAGGATCCCGGCCAGCGCAGCCGGGCTTCGCGGGCGCGCAGCCAGCTCACGGCGCAGGTCCTGGTCGGCCCAGATCATGCGCTGGGCAGTGTCGTAGAGCGCCGCGGAGTGCCGCATCTGGAAGGTGAGTCGGCCGGCGTCCTCCCCGGTGATCTGGTCCTGGACGAGCGTGTGGAACGCCGTGCCCTTCATCGGGTGCGCCACGGACAAGAGCGTGACCTCCGGCAGGATGCGCCGCAACATGTCGCGCGTGGCGAGGATGTCGGCCTTCTCCTCCCCGGGGTACCCCAGCATCGTGAACACCCCGAGCTCGATGCCCGCGGTGCGCAGCAGCGCTGCCCCGCGCTCGATGTCCGCGACCGTGCTCTCCTTCTTCATGGCGTCGAGCACGTGCTGGGCGCCGCTCTCGGCACTCACGTACATGCGGAAGCAGCCCGCCTCTCGGAGCGCGTGCACCAGCGGCTCGTCCAGCGTCTCCGGGCGTCCGATCACGTAGAACGGCACCTGCGCCCGGCGCTCCACCACGCGGGTACAGAACCGGTGCACCCACTTGCGGTTGATGGTGAACATGTCGTCCACGAACCAGAGCTGATCGGGGGAGAACTCGCTCCGGACCGCGATCATCTCGTCGATGACGGCGTCGGGCTCCCGTCGCCGGAACGTGTCCCCGTACACCTGCTTGGAGCACCAGGTGCAGTGGTAGGGACACCCGCGCGATGTCGTCAGGCTCATGGCGGTCAGCCCGTGCCGGGCACGCCAGGCCGCAAAGTAGCGATCCAGGTCCCGGCGCTGACGTCTCGGCCAGGGCAGCTCATCCAGCTTCTTGATCAGGGGGCGTGGCGCGGTCTTGACCACCCCACCGTCCAAAAACGCGATGCCGACGATGTTCCGGAGGTGCTCGGGGGCCCAGGCCGGCGCCGACAGCAGCTCCGCCAGCGTGTGCTCCCCCTCCCCGATCACCACCACGTCCACGCCCATCGCCAGGTAGTCGTCGAGGTACTGCACGGGGTCCGGCCCGCCCGCGACCACCCGGATCCCGCGCCCCTTCGCCTCGGCCACCATGGCCTTCAGGAACGGCCGCGTGACGGTGTGCCCGTAGATCCCGACCACGTCCGGGCGCTCCCGATCCAACACCGCCGGCCACTCCGCGAGCGAGCCGAAGGTCGGGTCCCACACCTCGACCTCGTGGTCGCTCTGGAACCCCGCCAGGTATTGCAGCCCCAGCGGCGGAAAGGGGCGCATGATCTCCTGCTCGCGAGGGTCGTCGGCCAGCGTCCAGCCATGCGTGAGCAGCACCCTCACCCGAGCACCCGCCGCCCCCACGTCTGGGAGAACCGGGCGGCGAGGTGCGGCGGGAGCGGTCCGCCGGAGACAGAGACGCCGTCCTCCCCCACGCGCACGTCCCCGATGTCGACGCCGCTCACCGCGATGTCCATCAGCGCGCGCAGGCGGTCCCTCCGGATCGCCGCCATGTGGCGAGGCGGCGCCAGATCGAGGATGTCGACGATGTCGAGCACGTCCTCGTGCCAGAAACCGGGGAGCGGGGCATCGAGCAGCGCCGCGACCGCAGCATCCGGCCGGGCTCCGCTCGCCGCGATGTGTGTCGCCGCGAGCAGCGCGTGGCGCCCCTCCTCCACGCGCAGGGCATCCGCCAGCACCACGGCCCGCCGGACCGCCGCGCGACAGGACCCCGGATCCGCCGGGAAGAACCGGCTCCACACGCCGGCCTTCCGGACGTCCGGCACCAACGCCGAGCGGTCATCCCCTTCGCGCGCCGCCAGCCAGCGCATGGCCATGCCCTCGCGGATGCCGAACGCCGAGATCCGCAGGTGATCGAACCCGCCTGCCCGCAGCAGCAGGAAGAAGAACAACGCCCCCGCGCCGATCGTGTCCACACGGTGCGCGGCGAGGCCGGGGATGTCCCGCCGACCGTCCACGGGCACCCGGCTCACGCGCTCCCAGATCGCCTCGATCGCGTCGAGCGTGAGCTTGTAGCCGTGCCCGTGCGAGACCGGCGAGGGCGAGTGCAGCACCCGGTCCCGCCGGTCGATCTTGCCGAGCGCGCGCAGCGATCCGCCCACGCCCACCAGGGTTCCCCCCGTGGAATTCAGCCAGCCGAGCGGCGCCAACTGCTCCTGCACGTGCCGTCGGAACTGCGTGACGGCCTCGGGCGTAGGCGGATCCTGGGTGAAGAACCGGTCGGTCAGCCGCAGCGCGCCGAGAGGCAGGCTCACGACCTGGCGGGCGCGCCGCGTGACCACGTGCGCGATCTGGGCGCTCCCCCCGCCCATGTCCACGACAAAACCGTCGTGGATGGGCAGCGAGTTCACCGCGGAGACCACCGCTGCGACGCCCTCGTGCTCCCCGTCCACGATCCGGACCTCGATGCCGGCCTCGTCGCGGATCCGGGCGAGCAGCTCATCCTGGTTCC
This sequence comes from uncultured Pseudomonadota bacterium, assembly GCA_903875225.1. GTDB lineage: Bacteria > Myxococcota_A > UBA796 > UBA796 > SXON01 > CAIUMM01. Next base: position 8,402 of record CAIQVJ010000015.1, on the reverse strand, counting down.
GGGCGTCCCGCACCGCGCTAGTGGCGACGGCCTCGATGTGCTCGGCGCCCAGTGCCTTCGCCCGCTGCGCGAAGATGCGCATCGCATCGACCGTCCGCTCGATGGTCGCGGGCGCGAACGTGCGGTCGGGGCGGAGCTGTCGGATGAGCCGCAACGTCTCGCCGTGCTGGTAGATGCGGTTGACCCCGTTCTCGAGGTTGCCCTCGTACACCGCCATGGTGGAGGTGTTGGAGCCGATGTCGATGATCGCGAGGCGGGCCATGCGGTCGGGTAACCTGCGGGGGCTGGGGTGGATCGGGTGCCGCGTGGGAGGAGGCGCGGCGGGGGGTGGGCGGCTTGCTCCCCGGGATCGCGGTCAGCCTGCGGCCGCAGGACGCGGCTGGAGCCCGGGCGGGGGGCGCGGCGATCCGTGCCCGGGGCGGGCTCGCGACTCGCCACCACGGACAGACACCGACAGTGATCGATCGGTGCGGGCGCTGTGTTTTCGACCCCCGATCGGTCGCCCTACCCGGCCGAGGCTGCAGCCGCCCCAAGTGTCACGCCCGCATACAACTCCGCCAGATCGAGCACCACGTCGATCCCGGGCACCCGGATCGCGCCCGCCGTGGCGTCCGTGATGGTCCACGTCGCGTCCGGGTTGCGGCTCACCACGGTGACCCGCACCTCGCGCGAGTCGATCAGCACCACCGCCTGCACAGATGCCCGTCGCCGGTAGTGCTCCAGCTTCTCGCCCCGGTCGTAGCTCGCAGTGCTCTCCGACAGCACCTCGATGAGCACCGTGGGGTTGAGCAGCGTCTCGGGGGTGGTCGCCGCCAGGTCGGGCTCGCCGCAGACGACGGTGATGTCCGGGTAGGCGTAGAGGCCGGTCTCGTCGATGGCGACGCGGAGATCCGAGGCGTAGGGCACGCACGGCCGCCCGCTGAGCGTGCGGCCGAGCGCGATCATGGCGTTGCTGGCGAGGCGCAGGTGTGCGAACGACGCGCCCGCCATCGCAATGATCTCGCCGTTGACGAACTCGTGCCTGCCTTCGTGCGTGCGGTCGTACTCGAGGTACTCGGCTTCAGTGAAGTGGGGGATCTTGAGGGCTTGCATCGAGACGATGTAACGTGCGCCGGCTGACGCACACTTCGCGGCGAGGGAGAAGGCGCTTACACTCTCGATGACGGAGCGACCATGCACAGCCTGTTGGCCAGCGACACGAATCCAAACCGGGACGTGGGGCCGGAGGCGACCGCGCGGAGAATGTCGGGGCCGGCGATCGGCATCCCCTTCGTTCTGGCCGACATCGGGTTCACCGGCCTCTACCTCACCAGCTCCGTGGCGCACCCGGGCGAGCTGGTGTCTGGCTTGCTGTGGATGGCGTGCCTCGGTCTCCCGCTCGCCCCACTTCTTGCGGTCCTCTGCGGAGGCGCCGCCACAGTTCTGGCCCTTCGAGCGCGGGACCGACGGCAGACCATGTGGAGTCTGACCGTGACCACGTTCGGCATGCTGGGCACCGCAGGCGTGTGGTTGCTCTGGAAGTCCGCGGCCCGGTAGGCGCCCAACTCCAACCTTCCCAACCCCGATCCCCCGCCCAACGAAGCGGAAGCGACCGATCCCGATCCCAACCCCGCTCCCGGGGCCCCCAACCAACCTAGAAAGCGCTGCCGATCGTGAAGTCGAACACGCTCTTGCGCTCGTCGGGGTTTGCTGCGATCGGGAAGCCCCACTCGAACCGGAGCGGGCCGATCGGGCTGAACCAACGCACGCCGAGGCCGTAGGAGAACCGCAGGCCGAGCGGATCGATGCCGCCGTTGCCCCAGGGATCCCCGAAGGTGTTGCCGGCGTCGAAGAACGCGACCAGCGAGATGCTCGCGGCCTTTACGACCGGGCTCTCCAGCTCGAAGTTGTTGATCCAGGTGTCCGTGCCGCCGATGACCAGCTTGTCGTCCGCAGCGGACGGATCGTCGGATCCGTAGGTGCTGGTGCGGGTCTGGGTGTAGTCTTTCGAGCCGGTGATGCGCACCGTCGGCCCAAGCGAATAGGGCTCGTAGCCGCGCACCGACGTGATGCCGCCCGCGCGATACCGGTGGATGTACGGGACGATCGTGCCGTCCGTCGACTGGATGTGCCCAAGCGACGTGTTGAACCGGAACACGAGCCAGTCGCCCTTCTTGACGAGCGGTTGGTAGAACCGGAAGTTGGCCTTGGACTCCCAGAAGTTGAAGTCGCCGCCGAACAACGAGAGTACGCTCTGGTCATCGATGCGCAGTCCGCCCGCGAGCGTGGTGGACACAGTGGCCAGGAAGCCGCGCGTGGCGCTGATGCGGTTGTTGCGCTTGTCGACCGAGAACGACATGCCGACTTCGCTGGCGAGGCCGTTGCGGAACATCTCGCCGCCGTACAGCCGCTCCTTGTACTCGTCCAGGGAGAGCAGGCCGACATCCTCGAGGGTGTAGTCCACCGCGAGGCGCACGTCGTCGCGCTTGTCCATGTAGCGCCCGATCTCGAAGCTGCCGCCGCGCTGGAACTGCTTCTCGACGTACTGGTAGTCCTGCTGGTTGTAGTAGCCGTCTACGCGCATCGTCCACTGGCTGTCGAGGAAGTGCGGGTCGTAGAAGCTGACGTTCGCCTGCTGGGACTTGGCCGAGATGTTGGCCGAGAGGCTCATCAGGTAGCCGAGGCCGAGGAAGTTCGACTTCGACACGCTGGCCGTGAACAGGAAGCTCTCGGCCGACCCGTAGCCGGCGCCGACCGAGAAGCTGCCGGTCGGGCGCTCCTTCACGTCCACGTTCATGTCGAGCACATCCTCGCCGTCACCCTTGGGCGTGGCGATGTCCACCGTCTCGAAGAACCCGAGGCGCTGCAGGCGCTCACGCGCCTCGCGGATGGCAGACCCGCGGTAGGTCTCGCCCTCGTTGATCGGGATCTCGCGGCGGACGACCTTGTCGTAGGTCGGGTCGTTGCCGGTGATGTTGATCTGCCCGACCTTCACCTTGTCGCCGCGCTGGATGTAGAATGTGAGGTCTACGGTCTTGGACTCGGGATCGGTCTTCGGGTCCGGAACGACGTTGACGAAGGCGTAGCCTTGATCGCCGTACAGATCGTTGATGCGCTGTGCGGCCGCCTGGAGGTTCGTGAGCTTGAACCAGTCGCCCGTCTTGAGCGGCGTGCCGGCGCCCGAGAAGTCGAACGCGCGACGCTGCACGCGGGGCACCCAGGCCTCGCCGATCGTCACGCCGGCCGCCTTGTCGCGCTGGAAGGCGCCCTGCACGTCCTTGAGGTTCTTGCCGTCGACGAGCGCGCGCGCGGCGCCCTCGGTGAGCCCCTCGTCAGGTACGAAGTCGCCGGTGATGGCGACCTTGCCGATGCGATAGCGCGGGCCCTCGGTCACGTGGATGTCCACGTAGATGTACCGTTTGTCGGGCGAGAGGTAGACCTTGGGCGGGTCGACCGCGGCGTCCACGTAGCCCTCCTCCATGAGGACCTGGCGCACGGTGTAGACGTCGCTGTCGAGGTTCTCCTCGACGAACGTTCCCGAGTTCGTGAGCCAGGGCAGGATGCCGCCCTGCTTGGTCTGCATGAACTTGCGGATCTTGCGGTCGGGCACGCCGTCGTTGCCGGTGATGTCCACCTGCTGGACGATGACCTTCTTGTTCTCGACGATCTCGAAGGTGATCTCGACGAGGTCGTCCCCGACGGGCTTGACGACCGGCGTGACGGTGGCGAGGTAGAAGCCCTTCTCGAGGTATTTGTCCCGGATCGCCCGGATGTTGGCCTGGATCTTGGACTCCGACGGCACAGTGAACGGCTCGATGGTGAGCAGCTCCTTGATGTCGTCTTCCTTGACCTTCTTGGCGCCCGTGACGCGTACTTCCCGCACCGCGGGCTTTTCCTTCACAACAAAAATGACATCTTTGCGGTTCGGGTCTACAGGCGGTGCACCCTCGATCGCGGGCGGCGGATCGGCCACACGCACATCCACCGCATCTACGAATCCGGTCCGCCAAACCGCCCGAATATCCCGCTGGATCTTCCAGTCCGCCAGCGCCTCGCCCTCGCGGAGCAGGATCGCGTCCAGCAGCGCGGCCTCTTCTACGCGTCGCAGGCCGACGACCTGCACGCGCCCGACGACTCCGCTCACGGGAGCCGGTGCGCCCACGGAGCTGGACGGTGGGACCGGGGCGCCCGCTGCATCCGCAGGAACGGCAGGATCTGCGAAGGCTTTGGACGCGAGCGCGAGGAGCAGGAGCAACGACAGGCCGAAGAGCGGCGGGGAGTAACTTCTTCTCCGAGGCCCCGCCCCCAGTCACGGACGCCCGGACAGGACGCTCCTCAGCCCTTCACGGCCACGAAGAACGCCACGCAGAGCAGGCAGAAGACGACCCCGACGACCACGATCCGTCGGGTGCGGATCGCCTCGGCGGCCAATCGCGTGACCTCCGCCGCCCGCGCGGCCTCCGCGGAGACGCGCTCCGCCTCCGCCGCGACGCGTGCCGCCTCCACTGCGCGCGCGCGCTCCGCCTCCTCGACAACCCGCCGCGCCTGGTCCGCCGCCTCCGCTTCCGCCCGGGCCGCGTCAGCCGCCTGCGCCTCCACCGTGCGCCGGCTCGGACCCTCGAACCGGACCGTCCACGGATGTGCCGCGCGGATAGGGTGCAGGGCACGCCACAGCGCCTCCGGCACCGTGACCTGCGCATCGCAGTGCCCGCACCGCGCGAGGCGTTCGTCTGCGCCCGGGAGGATGACGTTCGCGCCGCACTGGGGGCAGCCCATGGCGACAGGGGCGCCCTCCGCGACCGGCGCCTCCTCGAGCCGGAACAGCCACTGCGCCGACGGCACATCGACCTGGAGCGGGCCGGGGACCGGCTCCACGTGGAGGGTCGCACCGCAGGCGCAGGGCACGGAGCCCTCCGCGAGACCCTCTACGCGCACGTCCTCGCCGCACCCGGGGCACACCGGCGCACGCAGGGGTCGTGAGGTCCAGCGCCACTGGACCGCCCCGACCCTGGCCATGCCGGCGGACGGCGGCCGGGGCCAGCCCGCCTCGAAGTCGTCGAGCAGGTCACGCAGGATCCTCCCCGGCACGCTCACCGACTCGCCGCAGGCCCCGCACACCACGGACTCCACCGCACCGTTCACCGGCAGCGACCCCGCGCAGGTGGGGCAGTCGCCACGCAGGACGAACGAGCCGAAGCGGGGGTCCGAATCACGGCCGAACGACATCTCCACCGGTAACGCAGGCGGCAGGGATCGGGCGGGGGCGGGCGGCCGAACCCGCGGGGCATGGCTTGAGCATACCCCGCCCACCGGCTACCCCCCGGAACGATGCTCTCCCGCCTCCGAAACCGCGTCGCCGCCCGCCACCTGTTGTGGAAGTCGCGGCGGGCGTACGTGGTGGAGACCCGGACAGGCCCGCTGCTGGTGCTGCCCGGCGTGCTCGACCCCGTCGCGACGAAGGTCGGCGCCTGGCTGGGCGAGACGATGCGGGGGGTCGTGAAGCCAGGGGAACACTGGCTCGACATGGGCTGCGGCACCGGGGTCGTCGGACTCGCCATGGCTGGGGCCGGGGCGCGGGTGACCTGCGCAGACATCGACCCGAATTGTGTTGCCAATGCCCGCGCGAACGCCGCCCTCCGCCGGGTCGATCTCGATGCGCGGTTGAGCGATCTGTTCGGCGCGGTCGGTCCAGCGCATGGCGTCGTCTACAACGCGCCCTTCTGGCCGGGCGAGGGGGCGGGTGAGCCCTTCGGCCGGGCGATGTACGCGGGCAAGGCATTCGAGGCGATCAGACGGTACCGGGAGGAGGCCGCCGCAGCGGGCGTGGGGCGTGTGCTCCTCGCGCTCTCGGAGGCCGGCCGCGATCACGCCGGCGCCCGGGCCGCCTTTGGAGCGAGTCGGCTGACACACAGGGAGCGGGTCGGAGGCGAGTGGCTGGTGATCCTCGAGGCCGAGTGAACGACAGACGCCCGCAGAGCCACGGGCGCGCGCGGGTTATCTTCGCGCGCCCATGAGGCCGGCATGATCGTTCTCCTCGCAGCGCTGCTCTCCCCTGCGCTCGCAGACACGTGCCGCTGGCAGGGCGAAGCGGACGACCCGTTCACCCACACCGACGGGCGGTACCTCGCGAGCAGCCTGCCCCTGAACAATCGCCGGAGCCGGGCGGGGCTGAACGTTCACCACGCTGTGGGAGACAGCGTGCGCATCGGGCTTGGCTTCGGCGAGTCGGGCGCGTCCATCCGGCAGATCGACGCCACCGTCCAGTTCCTGCTCGACGACGCCTCGGTCGTCGGGCTGCACGTGGTGGAATCGAGCCCGCCGACGCAGGCCTTCGACCCCTTCACCACCGTGATGGGGGTCGTCGGCATCCGCACGACGCACCTCGCGGTGGGGCTGTTGACGGTCGACGACGCACGAAAGCTCGCCTCTGGCACCATCACCTCGATCCGGCACGAGCTCTTCAACTCCGGGGCCACCACGTTCAAGGTCGCCGCCTCCGACAGCCGCGCGCTCGCCGCCGCGCTCGCCTGCGCCATCGGCCCCTGACCCGGTCACGATCCCCCGCCCGTCGGCAGACCTGCCGGGCAGCTTACCGTTTCCGCTCGCCGCCTCGCTGCAGTCATAGCGGTCCGTCTGGGCCTTGGCTATAGTCCCGGGGCATCGGCGTCCTGCGCGCCGGAAACCCAGAAACCGAGGTACACTCGATGAAGATCGCGCTCATCAGCCCCACGCCGATGGACCACTACAGCCCCTGCATCCGCACCCTCACGGGCTACCTCAAGATGCACGGGCACGAGGTCCGGCAGATCTTTCTCCCTGCTGATACCTACGGAAACCGCTTCAAATCCTCCTGGCGCTCGAACACCTGGTCGCACATCATCCAGATGCCGCAGCCGATGGTCGACGACCTCGTGGAGCTCGTGAAGGACGTCGACATGGTCGGCGTGAGCTTCCTCACCGCGATGTTCGACGTCGCCGTGCAGGCCACCCGCGCCATCCAGAAGAAGTACCCGAAGAAGACGATGCTGTGGGGCGGCTTCCACCCCACGACCATGCCGCAGCAGGGCCTGGAGTTCGTGGACATCGTGCACGTGGGCGAGGGCGAGCACAGCTTCCTGGAGCTCGTGGAGCGCATGGAGGACGGCAAGGACCACTACGACGTGCGCAACTTCTGGTTCCGCAAGCCCAACGGGAAGGTCGTCGGGAACCCGCACCGCCCGCTGATCCAGGACCTCGACTCCCTGCCCTACCAGGACTTCAGCTTCGACGACGACTGGACCTACGATCTCAAGAAGGAGCACCTCGTCCGCCTGGACTGGGACTTCTACCGCCAGATCATGCCGACCTACCCCGATCGCCAGGGCGAGCTGCGCCCCGCCTACAAGACGATGATCACCCGCGGCTGCCCGCACAAGTGCAGCTACTGCGGCGTCGCGTTCAACCACGACCTCTACAAGGGCCAGAGCTACCTGCGCCGCCGCTCGGTGGAGCACCAGATCGGCGAGATCAAGCAGGTCATGCGCGCGCACCCGGAGATCGGCATCGTCCACTTCCAGGACGACGTCTTCTTCTCCACCTCGACCGAGGAGATCCAGAAGTTCTCCCAGGTCTGGCAGAAGGAGATCGGCATGCCCTTCCGGGCCCAGTGCTCGCCGACCACGATCAACGAGGAGAAGTACAAAGCGCTCATCGAAGCCGGCCTCTGCTTCACCGAGCTTGGCATCCAGACCGGCTCGACCGAGACGATGAAGATGTACAAGCGCGGCATGACCAACGAGCAGCTGCTCAAGGCCGTCAACATCATCAGCAAGTACAAGGACCACATCCAGGTCCCCGACTACCACATGATCCTCGACAACCCGTGGGAGTCGACCGAGGACGTCATGAAGGGCCTGCGGCTCCTGTGGACGCTCCCGCCCCCCTACAACCTGCTCCCCAGCTCGCTCATCCCCTACCCGGGCACCGAGTTCTACCACAAGAGCATCGAGGACGGGTTCGTCACCGACGAGTACAACCAGGTGTACCGCCGCGGGTTCCACACCCCGAACGGCAGCTACCTGAACTTCCTGTTCTTCCTCACGCTGTTCAACAACCTCCCGAAGGAATTCGTCCAGTTCCTCGCGAACGATCGGTTCGTACGGCTGTTCAACCAGCGCAAGTACGACTGGCTCTGGGGCAAGGCCTACCAGTACGGCGAGTACGTGCGGCAGGCGCAGAAGCTCTCGAGTTTCGCGGTGCGTGGCAAGCTGTTCGAGATCAAGAGCGTGCGTGAGTTGAAGCGGGTCGCGAACCAGATCAAGTAGGGGGGGCCCGGGTCGCGAAGGTGGGGGTTGATCGGTCGCTCCCGCGTCGTTTGAGTGTGGCGGGACTACGGGCTGTTGTCTGCTTTGGGGGGTGCCCCCCCAAACCCCCCGGGCCTGACG
>CAIQVJ010000014.1 GCA_903875225.1 uncultured Pseudomonadota bacterium | reverse complement strand
CTGCCCGCCGGGGCGATCGCCTCCGAGTAGGCCTTGTACGCCGGGTCGTTCGCCTCCGAGTAGGCCTTGTACGCCGGGTCGATCGCCTCCGAGTAGGCCCTGTCCGCCGTGGCGATCGCCTCCGAGTAGGCCCTGCCCGCCGGGGCGATCGCCTCCGAGTAGGCCTTGCCCGCCGGGGGCGTGAGCAGGTTGTCAGCCGCCCAGTTGAAGTCGAGATCCGCCAGCACGGCGACCTCGACGAAGAACGCGTCACGGCTGGTGTCCGCAAGGTCGAGCCCATCGGGACCGAAGGCCTGCTTGAACTTCTCGACGTGCTCTGCGCACGCGCCCTTCTCGACGAGGATTGCAGCGGTAAGGATGGACATCAGTGGTGCTCACAGGGGTTGAGGACATGGGGGGAGAACAGGTCATCCACGACGTGGGGCTCTGGCTCGGCCAGTGCCAGCACGGCGAGGAAGAGGGCGAACGCCATGGAGAGCACGGCGACCACTTCGATCGGGCGGATCACGCGGCCGCCACGGGCGCCACGGGCACCCGGCTGAAGGCCCGGCCGACGCCGATGACCACCGCCACGGGGACCCCGAAGGCGGTGGCAACGCTGCCGACCGACGAGCCGGCCTCGAGCATGTCGATCACCGCGGCGAGGTCGTCCGCGGACACATGCTCGACGAGCATCTCGTCGACGAGCTTGGAGACGAAGGGCTCAGCCTGAGGGACGAACGCCGACGAGCCATCCCCGCGCCTGACCTCGAGCACGGGGCGCCCGTCGGCGCTCTGAAGGGGGATTGGGGTGCGGTGCATCGCCGGGCCTCGTATCGACCCGGTGAGTATTGCACGCTCCATTGATGGTGTCAATATCGCCGCTGTAGATACCGGTGCGATGGACTACAGGTCAGCCCCGGTGCGGCGCTCTGCCGATCCGTCCATTTTTTGGTATCCAGCCTGAACGGGCGCACGGTACATACCTGTGTCACCCAGGAACACGATGGACTCGACCAGCCTCCCGTCCCGCGTCATGTTTGCCGTTCATGGTGCGGCGCCATGGCGCCTATACCTTGCCCTCTTCGTGCTGAAGTTCAGCCGGACGCTGGCTTGAACATCTCCATGGTGCGGATGATCTGGTCTCGGAATTCCTCGGGAACACCGGGCAGCGCCGTGGCCACGCGGATGAGACGGAGCAGGTCGGATGGAGGGAGAGCCGCGGCGAGCTGCTGCAGGCGGTCGGAGTCGCCGCGTCCGACCGACATCGAGCCGCCGCATGTCTCGATCCACCGCTCGACCACGTCGGAGGTCGTAGCTCCGCCACGCTCGACGTAGGAGACGGTGGGCTGGCTGACGCCGATCTTCTCCGCCAGTTCGTCCTGCGTGAGCGAGGCCGACGCGCGGAGATGCTTCAACTGCTGACCCAGGGTGGACATGGGCGCGCGTCTATCGAAGACGTGCTCGACCACCCTTGCGGCTGTCGCATCGATGTGGTAGCTATCTATCATGTCGATGAACCGTCTCGGCGAGTACCTGAAGCAGTGGCGAACCACCGCAGGCCTGAACCAGGAGGCGGTAGCCGCCAAGGTCGGCGTGGGGCAGTCCACCATCTCGGCGGCTGAACGAGGGACGCTGTCCGCCCAGCTCCTGGTTCGCCTCGTCAACGTCTACGCACCGCCGACCCATGAGGTCGGCGAGGCGATGATGCTCCCCCGCGAGGAACCGGCTGAGCCCTCCGCAGAGGCCGCCGGAGCTTGAGGCTACTCCGCGATCCAGAAGCGGCAGGCGTCTGCATCCTCGGGCTGGATGCCCAGGCTGAGCAGGTACCGGCCGTCCTCGTAGCGCGAGACGCCGCCGCTGTTCCAAATCTTGGAGTCGGGCAGCGTGTAGGCAACGTACGTCGGTCGAGGCCCACCGAATCGCTCCGCGTCTACGTCGACGTAGAGACGGCCGTCCCCGTCCACGGTCCCCACGTCGCACTCCACCTCGGTCCATCCCTGGCGGAAGTCGGTGCCCTGGAAGTCGGCGCACCCCATCGCGATCAGCATCAACATCGGTCACTCCTGCGCCCGTGGCGCATGTGGATCGTAGCACTTCGGGAGACCACCCATGAAGCCCCCCTTCGGAACTCCGGACGCCTGCGTGACGGCGCACGACATGCTCGTCGAGCGCTACGCGCGGCAACTCGGATACACGCGGCGCGCCCTCCTCGCCGAGGTCTGCGCACTGATTCGGGACACGTCGGATATTGCTCCGGCGCCCAAGCTGATCGAGCTGATCGCGCTCCGGGACGAGCTTCAGCTGCTGGGTTCGTCCTCCTCGTCCTCCTGAGCGTAGTACCAGCCGCCCGATCCCGAGATGAAGAGCCACTGAGGCGGCATACCGATGGAGCGGACGTCTACGCCCTTTCCGTCGCGAAGCGCATCGTAGAACTCGTCCATCTTCGCCCAGGCCGCTCGGATCGTCTTCACGGTGTCGAAGTCGTACTGAGGCAGCAGCGCCGCGAAGAGAAGCTCCAGCAGTCGCTGCTCCCGATCGCTGAGTTTTCGAGGTTCCATTTCTCGGATCTCCGTCGTCGCCGGTTGTTCCTTCCCGGCTGGCGACGGGGGGCCGGGTCTTCGAGCCTACCACGCCTCGCCCCGTCGTCCCGACGATTCGCCGCCGCACTTCCTCCCAGGCCGGGTGGACGTCGGGCGACGGGGCTGAGGTCTCTTCGCGCTGGGTCGTCATGCGCTCAGCATCGCCCGGTCCCCCGTCACACTCCACCCGTCCAAGGTGACAAATGAGCCCCCTCCGCCGCGGCATCGTCCAGGGCCGCATCCTCGACGGCGTGAAGGCCGCCGACCCCACGATGACCGACGCTGCCCTCGCCCGGGCGATGGAGTGCTGCCGCACCGAGATCAGCCGGTTCCGGTCGGGTGAGCGGGCCATGGACCTCGACGAGCTCGCCGGCCTGTTGGCCTCGGGTGCGGACCCCCGCCTCGTGCTCGGTCCGCTCGCCGAGATCGGGGGCGCCCGCATCGAGCTCGAGGGGGGCGACGTCGACACCGACGTCCAGGGCAACGCGATCCAGCTGGTGGAGGCCGCGGCCGGGCTCGCTTCGAACGTGCACCTGGCCCTCCGGGGCGATCGCCGTGTCGACGCCACCGAGGCCCGCGCCATGCTGCCCAAGGTCGACGCCCTCGCCGACGACGTCGCCAAGATCGGCGCCTTCCTGCGCCGCGTCATCCGGGGCGCTCGGTGAACGCGGCCCCGAGCTGGCTCCGGATGCGGGGCCGCCCGCGGTTGGCGGACCGGCGCAGGCTGCTCGCCACCGCGATCGCGCAGCGGCGGCGGGACCAGCGCGTCACCCTCGCCGAGCTCGCCGACCGCATGGAGGTCGACATCTCCACCGTCAGCCGCTG
>CAIQVJ010000013.1 GCA_903875225.1 uncultured Pseudomonadota bacterium | reverse complement strand
GATGCGCCGTTGTCGACGATGCTGTCGCAGTCGTCGTCGATCCCGTTGCAGATCTCCTCGGCGCCCGGGTAGACGTTGGCGTCGCTGTCGTCGCAGTCGGTGTCGTCGGCGATGTAGCCGGAGGGCGCCGTGCACTGGTCGATGGTCGCGGTGATGTCCCCGAAGGTGTCGCCGTCGTCGTCGGCGTACCAGGTGCTCGCGTCGGATGCGCCGTTGTCGACGATGCTGTCGCAGTCGTCGTCGATCCCGTTGCAGATCTCCTCGGCGCCCGGGTAGACGTTGGCGTCGCTGTCGTCGCAGTCGGTGTCGTCGGCGATGTAGCCCGACGGAGGCGAACACTCGGCGATGGTCACGCCGCTGTCGCCAAAGCTGTCGCCGTCGGAGTCCGCGTACCAGGTCCCGGCGTCGATCGCGCCGTCGTCCACGAGCGTGTTGCAGTTGTCGTCGATGCCGTTGCACACCTCGTCCGCGCCGGGGTGGACTGCGGCGTTCGCATCGTTGCAGTCGGTGTTGTCGACGATGTAGCCAGAGGGGGCGGTGCACTCGTCGATGGAGGCGGAGTCGTCGCCGTAGCCGTCGCTGTCGTCGTCTGCGTAGAAGGTGCTCGGATCGGCGGCCCCTACGTCGATCGTTCCGTCGCAGTCGTCGTCGATGCCGTTGCACACTTCCGTCGCGCCCGGGTTGACGGCGGGGTTCGCGTCGTTGCAGTCAGTGTCGTCGCCGACGTAGCCGGTGGGCACGTCGCACGTGACCGAGGTGGCGCTGGCGTCGCCATAGGTGTCACCGTCGGCGTCGTGGTACCAGGTCGCGGCGTCCACTGCCCCCTCGTCGATCAGGCTGTCGCAGTCGTCGTCGATGTCGTTGCAGTACTCGGTCGCGCCCGGGTGGATGGAGGAGGAGGCGTCGTTGCAGTCGGTGTTGTTCGCGGTGTAGCCGGAGGGCCGCGTGCAGGCGGCGAGCGTGACCGAAGGGTTGCCGTAGGTGTCCGTGTCCGAATCGCGGTACCAGGTGCTCGCGTCCACCGCGCTCTCGTCGATCGCCGTGTCGCAGTCGTCGTCGACGCCGTTGCAGTACTCGCTGGCCCCGGGGTGGATCGCCGAGTTCGCGTCGTTGCAGTCCGTTCCATTGGCGATGTAGCCGGAGGGTGCCGTACACGCGACGCTGACCGACGACGTGTCCCCGTAGCTGTCGCCATCGGCGTCGCGGTACCATGCGCTCCCGACGCCCTCGTCGATCGCGCTGTCGCAGTCGTCGTCGAGCCCGTTGCAGGTCTCGGTGCCGCCCGGGTGGATGGACGCGTTCGAGTCGTTGCAGTCCGTCGCGTTGGTCACGTAGCCGTACATCGCCCCGCAGCCGGAGGTCGTGTGCGCGGCATCGCCGTAGCCATCGCCGTCCGAGTCGCGGTAGAGCGTGGTCGAGCCCTTGGTCGCGAGCTGGTAGCTCACCGTGGGGATGCCGGTGCCGACAAGCCAGCTCCAGTACATCGCGTTGTCGGGGACGAGGTTGGTGCCGCGCACCGACCAGGTGGTCGTCTGCCCGATCGCACCGGTCACGTTCCACCCGCTGGTGTAGATCCCGAGCGACAGATCGAGGAATGTCGGTCCGTTGTGCCCGCCCCCGGAGCTCGTGAGCGAGGTCCAGGTGGTGCCCGTGGGAGCGCTGAGCAGCGAGGGGCTGTTGATGGTCGTCGCCCCCGTGGGGGCGTACGGCCCGTAGTCGGCGAAGATGAGCCAGTTCATCCAGCCGCTGGTCGTGGCGGTCGAGGTGGTGAGCACGAACGTGTAGTCGTAGGTCGTGGAGCTGCTCGCCACCGCGTTCCAACACATCGTCCAGGGCACGGTCGCCGCCTCCGCCCTCCCTGCCCCGCACAGCAGCCCGAGCAGCAGAAGGGCGCGCCCCGGGCTCGGGGGCCGAGCCCCGACGTTCCGCACACGGCGACCGACCTTTGCTCGATGTGACATCGCTTGACCTCGCTGTGACAAAGGGTACCACGGAAACGCGGGCGCACGGCCGGCGAAGCATGGCCGTTCGTGGCATTCCGTGCGATATTGCACCATGTTTTTGAGCTTGCTCCTCGGCGTCACCGGTGCAAGCGCAGCCTGCCCCTCCTCTGCGGCGAGCCTGCAATCGGCGCTGGACAGCGCACAGCTCGCCTTCTCGATGATCGACTCCGAGGCGTTCCAGGCGGCGACGACCGAGGCTGCAGCCGAGGCCGGTTGCCTCGCCGATCCGGTGGCTCCCACGGTCGCAGCGCGCCTCCACCGCGTCCTGGGCCTCCGGGCCTTCGTGTCGGGAGACGAAGCGGCGGCCCGCACCGCCTTCGCCTCTGCTCGGGCGATCGAGCCGGACTACCAGTTCCCCGACACCCTGGTGCCCGCCGATCATCCGGTCCGCCAGCTCTACACCCAGGCGATGTTCACCTCGTCTGCGACCACCCCGCTCTCGGCTCCCGAGGCCGGCCACCTGGAGTTCGACGGCTCGGACAGCACGATGCGGCCCACCGCGCGGCCGACGCTCGCGCTGCTCGTGGATCCAGACGGCGCCGTGCAGCGCAGCGCCTACCTCTGGCCCGCTGACCCCCTGTTCGAGTACGCACCGGCCCGCGCCGTGGCCTCGATCCCGATGAGCGCGGATCTGGGCCGGGTGGGCACCCGCCGCGGACCGAACGTCCCGCTCACGCTCGTCGCTGCGGCGAGCCTCGCGGCCGGCGGCACCTGTTGGGGGATCGCCAGGGCGGCGCACAACGCCTACGACGCAGCGGCCAACGACGAGACCACGCTCACGACGCTCCAGAACAGGACCAACGCGTTCTTCGTCACCTCCGTCGGCGCGGGCGTGATCGCGCTGGGCGCCGGGGTCGGGGCGGTCGTGGCTGGTCACTGGTAGATGCTGCTCGAAGCCGGACAGACGATCGAACGGTTCACCGTCGAGGCCAGGCTTGGGGAGGGCGGGATGGCCGCCGTGTACCGGGTGCGGCACAACACGCTCGGGAGCCACCACGCGCTCAAGTTGCTGAAGGTCGCACGCCCCGACATCAAGCGTCGGCTCGTGGAGGAGGGCCGGGTCCAGGCCTCGCTGCACCACCCCAACATCGTCGCAGTCACCGACGTGCTCGAGGTGGAGGGGCAGCCTGGACTCCTGATGGAGCTGGTGGACGGCCCCACGCTGGAGGAGTGGCTGTGGGCGAACCGGCCGACCCTGGAGCAGGCGGAGGCGCTGTTTCGCGGGATCCTCGCGGGGGTGGCGCGAGCGCATCGCGCCGGGCTCGTACACCGCGACCTGAAGCCGGGGAACATCCTCCTGGACGTCACGGACGGCATGGTGGTCCCCAAGGTCACCGATTTCGGGCTGGCGAAGATCCTCGCTGACGACGACCGTGGCCATTCGCAGACCCGCTCGGGGGTGACGCTTGGCACCCCCCAGTTCATGGCCCCGGAGCAGATCCGCGACGCGAAGACCGTCGACCAGCGCGCCGACGTGTTCGCGCTGGGCTGCATCCTGTACAACCTGGTGTGCGGCCGCCCGCCCTTCCAGGACCCCGACATCCTGAACCTCTACAACGCGATCGCGAGCGGCGCCTACGCGCCCCCCGAGACCTTCGCCCCTGGACTGCCGGGCCGGATCAGCGCAGCGATCGCCGGCGCGCTCACGGTCGACCGCGACCGCCGCACCCCGGACTGCGAGGCGCTGCGGGCCGTGCTGTGGCCGGACGACGCCGAGTCCAGATCCAACGCGCGGATGTGGCAGGGCGTGCAAACCGAATCCCGGGCAGCGGAGAAGCTGGTGCCTCCCGGCACCCGGATGCCGGGCAGCATCGCAGCGCCGAAGGCCGCGAGCACCATCGGCGCCAGCCCCGCCGAGCCGCAGCGCATTGCGACGCCGGTCCCGGCCGAGCCGGCCCCAGCCTCGAGCACGAAGACGCTCCTCGCGTTCGCGACGATAGCGCTCGGGCTCGGGTTCGTGGGAGCGGGCGCCCTGGCTACCGCAGCGTGGTTCGCCCGGGGCGAGGTGAACGCGTTGACCACGAGCCGGGCCCCTCCAGCGGAGCCCGCGGCCCTCCCGCAAGTCGCCGCCGGCGATGAGCTCGCGTCGGCGGACGTGCCGGCTCCCCCCGCGATGGCGGGCATGCCCGGTCCGACCGCAAACGGTCCGGACGAGCCCCCTGCTCCGAAGCCACCCGACGCTCCTGCCGCGACTGTCCGGCCCGCGGACCGCCGGCCTTCGCCCCCCCCCTCGGCCCCGGCCGCGCCGGTCGACCCAAAGCCTGCCGACGCCAGGCCAGGGCCCGAGTCGTCGGCCACAGCGCGCGTCTCCGTGACGGGGGCCGTGGAGCGCGTGGTGCTGCAGTCCGGCGGTCGCACCTACGCTCCTGGGGCCTTGAACCCGGGCACGTACACCGTGTCGGTGCAGTTCGCCGGGCGCCCTTCCGCCCAGAACATGGGCACCCTCACGCTCATGGACGGACAGAGCGCGGTGATCGCCTGCGACGCGGGTTTTGCGATGTGCAGGTTCCGCTGAGGCCCGGCGCGGCCTGCCGGCTGACACGGGGTCCGGCGGCACGGCTTGGACGACCAACCGAGCCCGCGCCCAACACGCGGGGCCACCTCCCGGCGCGGGCATTGGCCCGCCTGGCAGGCACGGCTCCGGCCGGCCGGATTGGCGGTCCGCTGGCGGACGCCCGGGCGGAGGAGTAGACCCGCGACGAGATGACTGAGACACCGATCCGCGATCTCTCACAGACGGTGCTCATCGCCGGCGCCGGGCCCGCTGGCGCGGCAGCAGCGACGATGCTCGTCCGGGCCGGGGTGGACGTCCTCCTGGTCGACAAGTCGAGCTTCCCTCGCCCGAAGATCTGCGGGGACGGGATCACGCCCGGCGCGATGGCCGCCCTGGACGAGCTGGGGTTCGACCGCAAGCGGCTCGGAGAGGGCAATCCCCGCATCGAGAAGCTCGTGCTCGTCTCTCCCGGCGGGCTGCGCTGGGAGCCGGACCTGGGCGACGCGGCGGTGGTGGAGCGCAGCCGGTTCGACGCTGCGGTGCTCGACCATGCGATCGCCTGTGGTGCCCGTTTCGAGCCGGGCTGGACCGTTCAGGTGCAGGGCGAGGTCGTGAGCCTTCGGCGCGGAGCCGAGACCGTGGACGTGCGCCCGAGGTTCCTGCTGGCGGGGGACGGGGAATTCTCCGCGATCCGGCGCGCGCTGACCGGCGAACTGCGGCCCTCCGAGTGGCTCGCGCTCCGCGGCTACGTGGATGGCGTGGCCCGGCCTCCCACGGGGTTCGAGTTCCACATGACCCACGCCCTGCGCCCCGGCTACGGCTGGGTGTTCCCGAGCGGGGAGACCCCCGGGCACGCGAACGTCGGCGTGTACGTCCCCCGCGCGGCAGGCGGCGGGGTGGCGCTGCGAAAGCTGTACGACGACTTCGTCGAGCCCCTCCGATGCACCCGGGGCGCTCCCCCGCAGGGCTCGCCGATCACGCCGTGGAGCCCCTCCCGGACCGTCCGCTTCGGGAAGACCCTGCTGCTGGGCGACGCCGCCGGCTGCGCGGATGCCCTGAGTGGCGAGGGCATCGGGCCCGCGATGCGCTCGGGCATCTGCGCAGCCGCGGCCGTGCGGGCTGCGCTCGAGAAGCGCAACGACGACGCGCTCGACGGCTATGCGCACGCGCTGGCCGCAGCGTTCCTGCCCGCCCGTCGCCGCTCTGCAGTGATCCTCGGGGCCCTGCAGCGCGCACCCGGGTTCGTGGACCGTGCGTTCGAGCTGGCGCCGCGCGACCCGACACTCGCCGACGCCATCGCTCGTGTGGTCAAGGAGGGGGCCCACCCGATGAACCTCCTGCATCCCGGCATCGTCGCCCGCTTCCTGCTGCCCGGCTGGTTTCGCTAGGATAGCCTACACAGATGAACGTCCCAAGGGTCGGCATGTGTGTGCTCGCGGCGGTGAACGCCGCGCTCGCCGTCGGTTTCTTCCTCCAGGCGAGCTGGGCCACCGCGCTGTGGCCGTGGACCTCCCAACCGCTGGACTACGTGGTGATCTCGTCGTTCCTGGCAGCAGGCGCCGGCGCGGTGCTGTGGATCGGGCTCACTGGCGAGTGGGGGGCGCTGACCGGGGCCTTGATCGACGTGGGGCTCTTCAACGCCACCACGGCAGCGTGGCTCTGGGCACGCTGGGCTGCCGAGCGCGACAGCGCCGTGCTCGTCCGCGCCGTCGTCTTCACGCTCGGCACGGCTGCGGAGATCGCTCTCCTCCGCGTCTCCCTCCGGCACCCCCTGCGCGACAAGCGTCCAGCAGACCGCGTGCTCGTCACGTCGTTCTGGGTCTTCGCGATCGTGCTGCTGCTGGCCGCAACCGGGTTGCTGCTCCAACAGCCGATCTGGCCGTGGCCCCTCGAGCCCACCAGCTCCACGTTGCTCGGCCTCCTGTTCCTTGGGTCGGCCACGTACTTCCTGCACGCCCTCCGCCGCCCCTCCTGGCACGCGATGAAGGGACAGCTCGTCGCCTTTCTCCTCTACGACCTGGTGCTCATCCAACCGTATCTGCACATCGCAGACGGCGCGTTGAGCTACCACCTCAACTACGCGAGCCTGGGGATCTACTGGGCGGTGATCGCCTACAGCAGCCTGCTCGCGGCGTACTACCTGTTCCTCAACCCGGCGACCCGCGGATGGTCCGTGCAGGCCGGGTGAACCGGCGCGCCGCTATCGCTTCGGTGCCTTCGCGCGGATCGCCTTCCCCGCCGCGCGGATGTCCTTCGCCACCTGACTCTGGGGGAGCACCTGGCCCCAGGCGTGCCAGGAGCCGCTCCCATAGTTCAACAGCAGGTTGTAGGTGCGATCGGTCTCGTCCAGCACGGCGCGCTCCTGGGCGGGCGGGTGCCGCGGATCCTCAAGCCACCTTGCATAGGCCTGGAGCGAGTACCACGTCGAGAACGAGCGGAGCAGCCACGCCCTCGTCGCCTCCCACTCCTGCCCCGGGGTGAGGCCGAGCCGAGCCTCGGTCTGGCGGGCGCCGGGCGGGGCATCCATCGGCAACGACCGGTACCAGACCACCTCGCCGTAGTCGCACCCCACGAAGATCGCCCCACCGTTCTCGCGGAGGAACCTCGCGTAGGCGAGCACCCCGTCTGGGCTCGTGTCGTGCGCGAGCCGCCCGGCCTCGCGCCACAGCGCCGCCCGGTCCGGGTCGACCTCGTCGAGGAGCCGGGCCCCTGCGTCCCAGTCGCCGCCGGAGGCCAACTGCCGGCTGGCGATTGCCATGCGGGCCTCCCAGCGGATGGTGGCGTTCCCGTCGCCCTGAAGCGACCGCAGCGCCTCCACCGGCGCGAGGATCCGCACCAGGTAGCGCATGGAGGCGGGGTCGAGCCCCGGTGTGTCGATGGCGCCGACCCAGTCGCCCCGGCCGAGCTTGATCCGGGCCGCGACGGGCGCCACCAGCGCATCGCTGGGATCGATCTTCGCAAGCTGGGCCTCCGCCTCGGCGTCCCGGCCCACGCGGACGAGCGCCGCGAGCCGGAGCTTCGCCCAGGTCGCGCTCGGGGCGGCGGCCACCGCGGGAAACGCGGCGGGCAGCGGCTCCCCGCGCACGGCGGTGGTCAGCAGCAGCGCTTCCTGCACCGGCAGCGCCCAGGGAGCGGGGTGCCTCCCGTTCATCGCGCTCTCCGACCTGTGCCAGAGCGCGCTCCACTCGTCTGCGGTCAGCGGGTCGGAATCGGCGAGCCCGACGCGCACCTCCGGAGGAAAAAGGGCCGGATCCAGCTTCGTGGGGACCACGCCGTGCACCGTCAGGAACCGCAGCTCCTCGGCCACGCGGGCGGGGTGTCGCGGGTACATCTCGAGCAGGATGGCCCAGGCGGCGTCGGCGTTGCCCGCCAGGTAGTACAGACGCACCTTCTTGAGGCGCACGAGGTCCGCGAGCGGGTGGTCGGGAAAGTCGTGCAGCCAGGCATCCAGCGCTGCCTGAAGGCTGGCGAACCCGTCGTTCCGCCAGGGTGGCCTCGCGTATGCCTGCCGGATCTCGTCCGCGGAGAAGCCGTCGGGAACGCCCGCGGTGAGGGCATGGCGCAGCCAAAGCCACCGGATCGAGGCCGCGCGGAGTCCGGTGGCGTCCGGCGTAGCGTCGGCCGGGTCCATCCCCCGGACCTGCGCCACGGACTTCAGCGCGGGCACCGCCCGAGTGCTCGCAAACCACGCCGCCACCACGTCGCTCGGCACGCCCCCCAGGCCCGGACGAACCTCGATGAACTCGACAGCGAGCCTCAGCTCCTCGTCGTAGCCGCGCGCAACGGGCGCCGGCAGGTCCATCACCGCCTCGACCGCCCGCTCGGCCTCGTGCTGGGCCGTGGTGAGATCCCCCGCCTGGAGCGCCTGGTGGAACCGCGTGAGATCGGGGGCCTCCGCTGCGGGCGCCGGGGTTGGCGCGCCGCTCTCGTACCACGACGCTCGCGACGCCTCCAGGGCGGCGTACAGCGGCGGGTCCGAGACCTGGAAGGGGTACAGGAACGTCGTGACCGGCTCGGGATCCTCGCCCTCGTACCAGCCGGCGTGGAGCCAATCGTCCACGTGAACGCTCACAGGCACGAGCCGCGCGTCGAGCATGTAGGCTTCGGGCCCACCGCAGGGCAGCGCGGTGGGCAGGGCGGCGAGCCACAGGGCGAGCATCATGGGGCGGCTCCGAGGAGATCCAGGTAGGGTCGGCCGGCGGGAAACACCCACACCCCGCCACACAGCGGCCGCAGGCATGCCTCGGCGGTCTTTGCGAACCAGCCGCGATGGTCGGTGCCAGCGCGCTCGAATGCGCCCACGCCCAGGCGGTAGGGCAGCCCGGCGGCCTCCGCGAGCGCACCTACCGCCCCCGCGTCCACCGGATCGTCGCCGGTGTCGAAGACCTGGAGGATGTGCCCAGCCACGACGTGCCGAAAGAGCGTGCCGTACGTCGGGTCCCGCAGGTGGCTCACGAGGCTCGTGACCCACACCGTCTCGCCCCTCAGCGACGATGCGCGCAACCCCTCGACCACCGTCGCCCACCCCGCGAGATGGGCGACCGGCACGTCGTAGTCGATCTGCACCTCGGTGTAGTCGACGTCCGCGTCGTGCACGAGCCCGAGCGTGCGGCCCAGCGCGGCGTCCAGGCCCGACTCGATCTCCGCCACAGAACGCCGGCTCCAGCTCTCGTTCACGCTGTCGTCCAGCCGCACCACGAGCGCCAGCGGCACGCCGGGCTCGACCACACCCGGCGAGAGCGCCAGCTCATTCACGAACGCGCCGTCGGTGTAGTGCACGGTCGCGATGTGGACCCCGGCCGCGAAATCGCGCCCGGAAGCCCGCCCCGCGGCGAGCAACGGGAGGTCCTTCGCGGACCATACCCACTGCCCCGTGGCCAACGCGTCGGACTGCGGAGCGGTAGGCCCCGGGACCGGCGCGCAGGCCAGCAGGCCGAGCAGCCCGATCAACGCGCCCGCGGGATGACCCTGTCGAGCACGGTCGCTTCGGTTGTCGCCCCCTTGCGCCGACGCCCCACCACGAGCGCCGCGAGGCCCAGCATCCAGGCACCCTGGACGCCGGGCGCGCTGGCACAGGCACAGCCGCCCTTGTCGGGCGTGCCGGAGTCGTCCGCGGAATCGCCACCGGTGTCGTCGCCGCCGGTGTCCGAGGTGCCGTCCGTTCCGTCGCAGTCCTGGTCGATGCCGTCGCCCGGGATCTCGGTGGCGGTGGGGTTCACGCTGCTGTCCGTGTCGTCGCAGTCGTCCTCGGTCGCCGCCGCATAGCCAGCGGGTGCTTCGCATTCGATCAGGCTGTCGTCCGGATTGGTGTAGCCGTCGGCGTCGGAGTCGGCGTACCAGGCGGTGGCGTCGACCGCCGTGGGGCCGTCCACCGTCCCGTCGCAATCGTCGTCCACGGTGTTGCAGACCTCGGTGGCGTCGGGGTTCACAGCGGAGGAGGCGTCGTCGCACTCCTCACACGCGGCGAACCCGTCGGAGTCGGAGTCGGCGTAGCCAGACGAGCCGTCGCAGTTGTAGTCGGCTGGATCGGTGCAGTCGCTCTCGTCGGCGCCAGGGTGGAACGCGGCGCTCGAGTCGTCGCAGTCGCCGGACCCGCTCGTGCCGAGCGCCTCGCCGGCGTCGGCACAGTCCGTGTCCGCGCTGCCGACGATCCCGTCGTCGGGCCGGTACCCGTCCCCGTCTGCATCCGCGTAGCAGAACTCGGAGCCGTCGCAGTCCTCGTCGATCCCGTCGCCCGTGATCTCCGTCGCATCCGGGTTGGTCGCCGCGTCGGTGTCGTCGCAGTCCACGCCGGGGTCCGTCTCGACCGCTTCCCCAGCCCCGTCGCACGCGATGTTCGCGCTGTCGGTGACCGAGTCGTCGGGACGCCAGCCGTCGTCGTCTGCGTCCACGTAGCACTGCTCGACGCCGTCGCAGTTCTGGTCGACGCCGTCGCCGGGGATCTCGAGGGCATCGGGGTTCACGTCGAAGTCTGCGTCGTTGCACTCCTCGCACGCCCCGAAGCCGTCGCCGTCACCGTCAGCGTAGCCCACCGACCCATCGCAGTTGTAGTCGTTCGGGTCGGTGCAGTCCGACTCGATGGCAGCGGGGTTGTAGGCGGAGTCGACGTCGTTGCAGTCGCCCATCAACTCGGACGCTGGGGCCTCGCCCGGATCCGCGCAGTCCAGGTCGTCCGACGCGACCGTGGCGTAGTCGTCCGCCCGGTAGCCGTCCTCGTCGGAATCGACGTAGCAGATCTCCGTGCCGTCGCAATCGCCGTCGATGCCGTCGCCAGGGATCTCGACGCCTTCCGGGTTCACGCTGTAGTCGGTGTCGTCGCAGTCCCCCGAGGGGGTGCTGGCGGTGGCCTCACCCCAGTCGTTGCAGTCGGAGTCGGTGCTGACCACCGTGGCGTCCGTGCGGAAGCCGTCCCCGTCCGCATCCGCATAGCAGAGCTCACCACCGTCGCAGTCGCTGTCCAGGCCGTCGGCCGGTAGCTCCGTGCCCGACGGGCTCACGTTGCGGTTGGTGTCGTCGCAGTCCGCACCGGCGATGGCGAGGGCCTCGCCCGCGTCGGAGCAGTCCACGTCCGCTGACGGGACCGTGCCGTCGGTGCGCCAGGTGTCACCGTCGGCGTCGACGTAGCAGACCTCGCCGCCGTCGCAGTCCTGGTCCACGCCGTCGCCCGCGCGCTCGGTGGCGCCAGGGTTGATGCCCGAGTCGGTGTCGTTGCAGTCGATGTCCGCGGTGGCCAGGGCCTCGCCGGAGGCATTGCACGCGACCGTCGAGCCCGAAAAGGTCTCATCCGTGCGGTAGCTGTCGGCGTCGGCGTCTGTGAAGCAGATGTCCACGCCGTCGCAGTCACTGTCGGTGCCATCTCCTGGCGCCTCGACAGCGTCGGGGTTGACCAGCGGATCGGCGTCGTTGCAGTCCGTACACGCCGCCCACCCGTCCGAGTCGGCATCCGCGGAGGTCGTGGAGCCGTCGCAGTTGTAGTCGTTCAGATCGGTGCAGTCGGACTCCGACGCGCCCGGGTGGAAGAGCG
Organism: uncultured Pseudomonadota bacterium; assembly: GCA_903875225.1. Lineage (GTDB taxonomy): Bacteria > Myxococcota_A > UBA796 > UBA796 > SXON01 > CAIUMM01. The sequence continues at coordinate 60,302 of CAIQVJ010000013.1, read as the reverse complement.
CGGAGGCGTCGTCGCAGTCCCCGGTGAGATCGGTCGCCAGCGCCTCGCCAGGGTCGTCGCAATCGCTGTCGGCCGAACCGACGGTGCTCACGTCATCGGGGCGGTAGTTGTCGTCGTCGGCATCGAGGTAGCAGGTCTCCGCGCCGTCGCAGTTCTCGTCCAGGCCCGAGCCGACCACTTCGGCCGCCGCGGGGAAGCGGGCAGCATCCGTGTCGTCGCAGTCGAGGTCGGCGGTCGCGGGCGCCTCGCCGGGGCCCGTGCACTCTGCGTTGGCCGAAGCGACGACGAAGGCCGTACGCGCGCCGTCGCCGTCGGCGTCCACGTAGCAGCTCTCGACGCCGTCGCAGTTCGCGTCGATGCCGTCGCCCGGGGCGTCGGTGGCGCCCGGGTGGATGGCGCCATCGGCATCGTCGCAGTCGCCCGAAGGATCGGCGCTGACCGCCTCGAAGGCGTCGTCGCAGTCGGTGTCGACGGACAGCACGGTGTCTGCGGTGTCGGGGCGGTAGCCATCGTCGTCGCCGTCCGCCCAGCAGGTCTCCGACCCGTCGCAGTTGGCGTCCATGCCGTCGCCGACGATCTCGGTGGAGTCGGGGTTCACGCTGCGATCGGTGTCGTCGCAGTCCGTGCCGAAGGCGCTGTAGCCGGAGGGCGCGAGGCAGGCTCCGACGGTGGGGGTGGAGCCGTAGCCATCGCTGTCGCTGTCCGTGTAGTACAGCGTCGTGCCGGTCACGTCGGGGTCGCCGTCATCGGCGAGTCCGTTGCAGTCCTCGTCGGTGTGCAGCGCGTCGCACACCTCGGAGGCTCCCGGGTTGATGGCAGGGTCGGTGTCGTTGCAGTCCGTGGAGTCGGCCACGAAGCCCGAAGGCGGCGCGCAGCCGGTCACCTTCTGGGTGATGTCGCCGTACCCGTCGCCGTCGGCGTCGCGGAAGTAGAGGTCGATCGCGCCGTCGTCGATGCTGCCGTTGCAGTCGTTGTCCACGCCGTCACACACCTCCGGCGCTCCGGGGTAGGCCGTCGAGACGCCGTCGTCGCAGTCGGTGGCGTTGGTGGCGTAGCCGAGGGGCCGGTCACAGTAGAGCCCGGTCGTGGTGCTGCCGTAGCTGTCGCCGTCGCTGTCCACATAGAACGTGGTGCGGGTCTCCGGGGCGACGTTCGGATCGGTGTCGTCGGAGACACCGTCGCAGTCCTCGTCACGGTCCGCGGCGTCGCAGACCTCCTTGGCGCCGGGGTTCACCGAGGCGTTGCCGTCGTCGCAGTCGGTGGAGGTGGAGAGGCCTCCCGAAGGCGCGTCGCAGTAGTTGCCGATCGACGCCCCGCCAAAACCATCGCGGTCCGCGTCGTCGTACCAGGTCGTCTTCGAGGAGGCCGACACGGAGGCGTCGGTGTCGTCGGTCAGACCGTCGCAGTCCTCGTCGGTGTTCAGCGCGTCGCACACCTCGGTGGCGAGGGGGTTGATCGCGGCGTTGGCATCGTTGCAGTCTCCCGCCACCGACACGTACCCCGTAGCGGCGGTGCACCCGACGACGCTCGCGGAGAGGTCGCCGTAGCTGTCCCCGTCGGCATCGCGGTAGAACGCGCTGGTGGCGCCCTCGTCGACCGCTCCGTCGCAGTCGTTGTCGACCGAGTCGCACACCTCGGCGGCCGTCGGATGCGCGGCGGAGTTGGTGTCGTCGCAGTCCCCGCTGGCGATCGCATAGCCCGTGGGCAGGTCGCAGTAGAACCCCACCGTGCCGCTGCCGTACAGGTCGCCATCGGCGTCCTGGAAGAACAGGGTCTTCGTGGCGGGAGAGGCCGACGAGTCGTTGTTGTCCGCCAGCCCGTCGCAGTCCTCGTCGCGATCCGCGGGGTCGCAGAGCTCAGAGCCTCCGGGGTGGACCGTGGCGTCTGCATCGTTGCAGTCGGTGGAGGTCGCGACCGAGCCTGGAGGCGCGTCGCAGTAGGACCCGTTCAGGGCACCGCCGAAGCCGTCGACGTCGCCGTCGAGGTACCAGGGGGTCTTCGTGGCTGCGGAGACCGAGGAGTCGAGATCGTCCGCGAGCGTGTCGCAGTCCTCATCTGCGTTGAAGCTGTCGCACACCTCGGTGGCGCCCGGGTGGGCCGCGGCGTTGGCGTCGTTGCAGTCGGTGGCGTTGGAGACGTAGCCGACCGGGGCGTCGCACCTCATCACCATCGAGGTGGGGTCCCCGAACCCGTCGCCATCCAGGTCGCGGAAGAACGGGCTCAGGCTCACGGCCGAGGGATCGTTGTTGTCGGCGAGGCCGTCACAGTCCTCGTCGAGGTTGAGCGCATCGCACATCTCGACCGCGCCGGGGCTCACGGCCGCGTTGCTGTCGAGGCAGTCCTCCTGGTATCCGCTCCCGTTCACCACCCACCCGTCATTGTCCGCATCTGCCCCGCCATATTCCAGCACCACCCGCCCCGCCCCGCTGCTCGCGCCGGGCGCGCCCATCACGATGTCGGCGTTGCCGTCCCCGTTCACGTCGCCCCCGGCGACCGAGGTCCCGAAGGCTTCGGTGCCGGTCCCGGCAAAACTCGACGACCGCCCCGAGCCCGCCAGCCCGCTGGCGCTGCCGTCGTACAAGGTGACAGCGCCCGGCAGCGCAGACGTCCACGCGCCGACGAGAAGCTCGCTGTACCCATCGTCGTCCGTGTCGCCGATCCCGGCCAGGGAGGCACCGAAGTAGCTGCCGGCGCTCGTCCCGTCGAAGTTGGCGGTCTTGGTTGCGGGGATCGCGGTGCTGTCGGACTGGTAGTAGAAGACGCGCCCGAGGGTCCCGGCACCCGTCGGCGCCCCGACGACGAGATCCCCGAAGGCATCGCCGTTGTAGCTCTGCCCCATGTTCACCGCGTAGCCGTATTGCACGCCGGACGTTCCGGTGTAGGTCGTGGTCGCAGTGGGCGTGGTGGTGAAGAATGCGGCGCTGCCCGTGTACAGGTACGCTTGACCGGTGCCGCTGCTGTACTGGGGCGCGCCCACCACCAGCTCCGAGTACACGTCGGAGGATGCGCTCGCGCCCGCGCTCACGGCCCAACCAAACCGGGAGCCCGCCGACGGGCCGGTGATCGATCGGAACGTGGAGAGGGCGACCCCGGTCGAAGAGCCGGCGTAGACCCACGTGCGACCGTTCTCCGTGCTGTACCCGTACTCGCCGACCACCACGTCGTCGTAGCCGTCCCCGTTGACGTCGCCCGCAGAGACCGAGCAGCCGAAGTAGTTGTTGGCCGCGCCGGTGCCGGTGACCCGGGTGCTGCTTGCAGGGGAGAGGCCGGAGGGAGAGCTGCCGTAGTAGACCCACGCGGCGCCGTCCATCGAGGCGACGGTGGTGGTGTAGGGCGCGCCGACGATCAGGTCGTCCAGGCTGTCGCCATTGATGTCGCCAGCGGCGAGCGAGAACCCGAACAGCCCGGCGCCGGGCGGGGGCGCGAGGACGACGCTGGGGATGACCGAAGGGACGGTGGTGGTGCCATAGTAGACGAAGACAGCGCCGACGCCGGTGCTGTGGTAGTCCGCGCCGATGGCGATGTCCGCGCGCCCGTCGTGGTTGAAGTCGCCGGTGACCACGGCGGAACCGAGGCTGTCCCCGGTGGCCCCCGACCAGTTGACGACGGCGAAGCTCATCACGGGGTCGACGTGGATCGGCCAGGTGGCACCAGCGTCGTCGACCTTGATGCCGATGGTGTCGCCACGCACGTCGAACCGGACCGGGAGCTCGCGGCCCGCGTCGTCTGTCGCCCGGAGCCCCGCGTACGTCCACAGCCCGCCGTGGTCCCCGATGATCTGGACCGAGTCCGCCGCCAGTACGGGTGTCCCGCCGTCGAGCTTCACCTCGATGGTGATCTCCCCCTCCCCATCGGGCTTGTCGGCGAAATCCCAACCCTGTTCGCTGCCGGCCGCGGTGTTCTGCCACCACTCGGTCACCGAGCCGCGGTCGTAGGTCACGCGGGCACCGGTCGACGAGGGCGTGCTGGTGACGGCGGGGACGATGACGTCGCGCCCCCAGCCCGTGAACTGCAGCTCCAACTGGTCCTGGCCACCGGTGAGGCGCGCGCCATCGGCGTCGAGCCGGGTGTCGAAGCGCCAGGCACGGCTCGTCGAAAGGAACCCGCCGTCAGTCGCCGTGAAGGCGGCCTCGGTGCCGGCAGCCGGCGCCGCGCTGTCCGTGGAGTGCGCGCTGTCCCCTTCCGGCGCGGTCACGCAGCCCATCAACGAGAGCAGCGAGCCGATGAGGGCGAGGGAGGGTGAACGACGCATGGAGACTCCGGGTTCGCGATGTGTACAATGTCGACCCAATCCAAGACAAGCCAGGAGTGTGACGAGATTGTAGAGACTGCCGATTCGAGCGGTGGAGTGTAACTCCGCGGAGGATCAGGGAGACTCCGGCGAGAGCTCGCCGTGCGCGCCCAGAGCCCATGCTCCCCTCCCCTGGCGGCCCCCCGCCTACCCCGCGGTCGGCCGCCGGCGCCCGACGCTGGCCAGGGCGGCGTAGACCACCGGCGTGACGTACAGCGTCATCAGGGTGGCGGTGACCATGCCGCCCACGACCGCTACGCCAAGGGAAGCGCGGCTGGAGCCCGAGAGCCCGGCCGCGATGGGCAACGCGCCGCCGATGGTCGCGACCGAGGTCATGAGGATCGGCCGAAAGCGTAGCTGCGCCGCGCGCCGCGCGGCCTGCCAGGGGTCGATGTCCTCATCCGACTGAAGCTGGCGGGCGTACTCCACGATCAGGATGCCGTTCTTCGTGACCAGCCCCACGAGCAGGATCAAGCCGACCTGCCCGAAAAACGAGAGCGTCATGCCCAGGGCCGAGAGCGAGCCGAAGGCTCCTGCGAGCGCCAGCGGCACCGAGAGCATGATCGAGATCGGGGCGAGGAACGAGTCGAACTGCGCGGCAAGCAGCAGGTATACCAGGGCGAGCGCGAGCACGAACATCTGCACGAGCGAGGTGCTGCTGTCTGCAAAATCCCTGGACTCGCCGGCCAGCGCGGTCCGGAAGCCCTCCGGAAGCTCGGTCCTGGCCATCGCCCGCACGCGGTCGATGCCCTCCCCGAGCGTGATGCCGTCGAGGTTTGCGCTGATCGTGGCCGACGGCGCCCGGTTGTAGTGGTACCGCGCGGCGGTGCCTGCCCGCTCGTCGGTCTTCACGAGGTTCGCGAGCGGGATCATCCGTCCACCATCTCCGCGCAGGTTCACCGCCCCGACGTCCTGGGGGTCCGCGCGCTCCCCCGGCTGCAGGCTGGCGATCACCTTGTACTGGCGCACCCCGCGCTTGAAGGTGGAGACCTGCAGGCCGCTGGTGAGCACCTGCAGGGTACGGGCCACGTCGCGGATGGGCACGCCCAGGGCGGCGGCCTGGTCGCGGTCGATGTGCAACCACAGCTCGGGGCGATCGAGGTGGAGATCCTCGTTCACGGAGGAGAGGCCCGGCAGCTTGCGCATCGCCTGGAGGAACTTCGGCAGCTCCGCGGCGAGCGCGTCGAAGTCGGCGTTCTGCAGGACGAACTGCAGCGGCGGGGAGAAGCCGCGACCCACGGTCGGGAACTGGATCGGAACGGTGCGGAACGCCGTGACCGTGGAGAGCGGTCCCTTCAACGCGTTGATGATGTCCTGCTGGCTGCGCGCGCGCTCGGTGCGCGGCGTGAGCGCGAAGATGATCATGCCGGTGTTGGTGCCGGCCGCAGTGCCCCCGGGCCCCGTCGCCACGCGGGAGAGCATGATCTGGCGCTCCGGCACGAGCGGCATCACCTGCTGCTCCACCTCCTTCATCCGCGCGTCCATCCACGCAAAGCTCGCCCCCTCCGGCGCCATCGTCCGGATCATGAAGATGTTGCGGTCCTCCGTGGGGAAGAACTCGCGCGGGAGGAAGTTGAATCCGAGCGCCACACCGGCGAGCGCGACGAGGAGCACCGGGATCACCAGGTACGGCACGCGCATCACGAAATTCAGCGACACGGCGAACAATCGCGCGATCCCGCGCGGTTCGGCGTCGTGCGCCTTCGCGCCGGTGGACCGCGACACCTTCAGGAGGCGCGAGCACAGCATCGGGGTGAGCGTGAGCGCCACGACCATGCTGATCGCCACGCTGGCTGCGACGGTGGTGCCGAACTCCAGGAACAGCCGCCCCGTGGTGCCTCCGGTGAAGATCACGGGCAGGAACACCGCGACGAGCGAGACGGTCGTGGCGATGACCGCGAAGGCGATCTGGCGGGTGCCGTGGATGGCGGCGTCCATGGGGGACTCGCCCTCCTCGATCCGGCGGACGATGTTCTCCAGCACCACGATCGCGTCGTCCACGACGAGGCCGATGGCGAGCACCAGCCCGAAGAGGGTGAAGACGTTGATCGTGAACCCGGCGACCCACAGCACGAGGAACGTGCCGACGATGGAGACCGGGATCGCGACGGCGGGCACGAGCGTGCTCCTCCAGTCGCGCAGGAACAGGAAGATCACGACGACGACGAGCCCGAACGCGACGAGCAGCGTGGTCTGCACGTCGTGGATCGAGGCGCGCACGGCGTCCGCCCGGTCGTAGACGATCGAGAGCGACAGGCCCGAGGGAAGATCTCCCTGGATGCCAGCGAGCCGCTGCCGGATCTGGTCCGAGACGTCGATGATGTTCGCCCTGGCCTGGGGGGTGACCGCGATCGAGACGGCCGGCTCGCCGTCGGCCCTGCCCGCGGTGTTCTCGTTCTCGGCCCCGAGCCGGATGGTGGCGAGGTCGCGGAGGTACACGCGCGAGGTGCCCTCGGCCCGGACCACCAGCGCGCCGAACTCGTCGGGGGTGGTGAGCCCGCCCTGCACGTGGAGCGTGAGCTGGGTGGCATTGCCCTCGATGCGCCCGGCGGGCAGGTCGACGTTCCCGGCCAGGAGCGCTGCCTGGACGTCGCCCAGCGTGACGCTGCGGGCGGCCATCCGCACGCGGTCGAGCTCGATGCGCATCGCGTAGACCTGGGCGCCGTAGAGGTCGAGCCCGCTGACCCCTTCGACGTTCTCGATCCGGTCCCGCACGATGGTGTCGGCGATCTCGGTGATGGCGAGCACGCTGCGGTCGGACCCCGCGAGCCGCAGGAAGAGCACGGGCTGGGCGGACGCATCCGCCTTCTCCACGGTCGGCTCGTCGATGTCGTTCGGGAGCTTCTTGCGCACCCGGCTCACACGACTGCGCACGTCGTTCGCCGCGGCCTCCAGGTCCCGATCCAGGTTGAATTCCACGGTGATCTGCGAGGAGCCGTCCTGGCTGGTGCTCGTGAGGGTGCGCACGCCCTCGATGCCGTTGAGCTCCCGCTCGAGGATCTCGGTCACGTCCGACTCGACGATCGCCGGATCGGCGCCCGGCCAGGTGGTCGTGACCGTCACCACCGGGCTCTGCACGTCGGGCGTCTCCCGCACCGCCAGCAGGCTGTACCCCATCGAGCCGAGCAGCAGCAGGAGCAGCGAGATGACCGCGGCCAGCACCGGCCGTCGGATGAAGATGTCCGTCAGGCTCATGGCTGGCTCGGCGGTCCCGAGGGCTCCGCCACGATGGTGACCTTGGCACCCGGCCGCAGCCGCGAGAGCCCCTCGACCACCACCTTCTCGCCCGCCGAGAGCCCCGTCGTGGCCTCGACGCGGTCCGCGGTGCGCTCCCCGGTGACCACCGGGTGCAGGCTCACCGTGCCATCCTCCCCCACCACCCAGAGCGCCATCCCGCTCGCGGAGGGCACCACCGCCTGCGCCGGAACCAGCAGCGCATCGTCCACGTGGGCGGTGACGATGCGGGCGGTGGCGCTCATCCCGGGGCGCAAGCCCGGCGCGCTGTCGAGCAGGAGGCGAACGTCCACCGTGCGACTGTCCTCCCGCACGCGGGACGCCACGTAGCTCACGGTCGCGTCCAGCTCCCCTTCCCCCAGCGCGGGCACCTGCACGTGGGCGGCCAGCCCGGGCTGCAGGCCCGCCATCGCCGACTCCGGCAGGGTGATGTCCACCGCGAGGTGTCCCAACGCCTCGATGCGCGTGAGCACCAGGCCGGGGTCTACCGTCTGGCCCACGGAGACGTCGCGGCGGCCCGCGACACCGTCGAAGGGAGCGACGATCACCGTGCGCCGGACCATCTCCTCGGCGCGCTGGACCGCGGCCCGGGCGAGCCCATCCGAGGCCTCCGCCTGGTCCACGTCGACCTGCGCCATGTCGCCCCGCCCGAACAGGTCCCGGGCGCGTGTGAGGCCCAACGCCGCCAGCTTCGCCCGGGACCTCGCGTCGAGCAGCCCGGCCTGTGCCTCTGCATCCCGCAGGCGCACGAGCACCGCGCCGCGATGTACGGCCTGGCCGTCCGTGAAGCCCACGGCCTGCACCAGCCCCGACATCTCCGGCCGGATCTCCACGGAGTCCACCGCCACGACCACGCCCACTGCGCTCTGCACGCGATCGAGCGCGGTGGGCGCAGCGACCTCGACGTGCACGGGGGCTGGGGGCGGAGTGGTTCCGGCCACCGGCGCGGTACCCGCGCAGCCAGCGAGCAGTAGTGTGAGGACGAGCACGAACCCTCCGTCGAGGGCCGGCCTATAGTCGCGACCTGCGCAGGCCGCCAGCCGATCACGCCACCCCGTGCCACTCCAGGAGCCCGGCGACGAGGGGCGTCACCAGCTCAGTTCCCCGCAGGGCCTGCCGCCATTCCAGTGGGATCCCGTCGATCCCGTCCCGAACGCCGGCCACGCCACCGGCCACGCACGCCGTCGTGTCCGTGTCGTGCCCGAGCCGGATCGCGGCGAGCACCACGTCGCGGTACCGGGGCAGCCGCGACACCATGCGCGCAGACGCCAGGGTGTCCACGACGTACCCTGTCCCCCCACCACGGATCTCCTCCGGGCGGACGTGGGACTCGAGCGCATCCTCCGTCGCCGACGCAGGCGGCAGGAGCCCCCGGAGCGTGGCCACGGCGTCCTCCCAGGCATCCTCCCGACCGTGCAGCAGCCGACGCGCCCACAGGCAATACAGGGCACAACACACCTGCGACCGCTCGTGGCCGTGCGTCACCCTCGACTGGAGCATGGCATCCGCGACAAGCTCGGCGTCGGTGCCCTTGTGCCAGAGGGCGAGCGGCAGCACCCGCATCAACGAGCCGTTCCCGTTGCTGTGCACCCCGGCCGAACCGGCCTCCTCGGCGGGCACGCCCGACCGCAGGGCGCTGATCGAGTCGCTGGTCTGGTTCCCGACGTCGAACACGATGCCGTCCACGGCGAAGTGCCCGTGGTCATACCAGTCCACGAGGTGCTGGCCCAGGGAGGCCGGCACCAGGCGGCCGTTCTCCAGCAGCGAGCTCAGGAGGCAGAGCGCGTGGGCGCCATCGTCGGACCAGGTGCCCGGCGGGACGGTGCGGTGCGCTCGGGAGAACCCGGGCGGCGGCACCATGTCGACGGCGGCGGGGATCGAGGCGGTCTGGTGGAACTCGTAGGGGACGCCGACGGCGTCGCCGATCAGGAGACCGTAGAGGCCGCCGGTGAGGCGGTCGGCAAGGGAGGGAGCGGCGGTTCGGGTGGTGGGCATGATGGGACTCTACTCCTCGAGGAAAGCGGGGTCTTCGAGCGCGGTGGCCGTGCAGCCTTCGGTGACGTGCACCGGATTGCAGCGGACGGGCTCGCCTCCGGGCAGCGGGTGCTGATCCGGAAAGTCGGTGGAGAGCATGTGGGCACCGCCGTCCTCGCTGATCGCGGCGCCGAGATCCTCGTCGATGAAGGTGCGCACCAGATAGCCGTCCGCGACGGCGGGCCCGATGGCCGGATCGGTGGGGTCGTCGAGCAGGAGGAACGCGGCCGTGGGGTCTGCCAGGTCGACGGGGTCCCGGAACATCGGGCGCCCGTCGCCGGTGTACGCGTCCCGATGCTGCGCGGAGTCGAGAAGCTCGAAGATGGCGCGCCCGCGAACGGCGCCCAGGAAAGGCCAGCCCTCGGTGAGCACCGCCTCCTGCACGGTAGCGTGGTCCCCCTGCAGCTCGGCGGGGGTGAACGGGTCGGGCCACGAGGCGAGCAGGGCCGCATCGAGCAGATCGACGTCGATGGGCTCGCCGCCGGTGTCGTCCTTGGGCTCGATGAGGATGAACAGCGGGAAGTGTGCGGGGTTCCGGTCGGACCAGCCGCGCAAGGTGCTCAGGCAGGCATCCAGCGTGGGGCAGGAGCTCACGTCGTCGAGCCCGGTCGCGTGGTACACGCTGAAGCTGCCGTCGAGCTCCTGGTGCACGTCGAGCTCGAACTGGCGCACCCCCTGCTGGGAGGCCTGCTCGTCGAGCGGCAGGTGTGCATAGTCCCACTCCTCCGTCACCATCGGATCGTCGCGCTGATGGTAGCTGTTGTGGGTGCCGATCACCTGCCCGTCCGTCACGCGCAGCACGTCGTCGAGCGGGTAGGACCACGGGATCCCGGTGTCGACGGCTTTGGCGGCGCACGCGAGCAGGAGCGGGAGCATCGACGGTAACGTAGTCCGAAACGGGGCCGGCGGGCTCGGGCTGCGTGAGGAGGGCAGCCCACTGGGCGCCTGCCTGTCAGCGCTCGAGCCGAGGCGGCCACAACGCCCCGCGCGGGATCTCGCGCTCCGCGAGCCGGAAGCGGGCGAGGATGTCCGGGGCCTCTCGGGGGCCCGGGCCCGGGCGGGCGGCGAGCAGGACCAGCTTCTGCGGCGCGGAGAACACCGCGAGGGTGCCCAGCTCCCCGGGGTCTGGCGGCCCAGGGTTCGTCCACACGTACACGGTGTCGAGCTGATCGAGCAACCCGCTCGCCTCCAGCCCGTGGAGCATCCTCACGGGGATCAGCCCGAGCACGCGGAGGGACGGAAAGCCGCGGCTGCTGAGCTGCTCCAGCCCGAGCGAGGACTCGAAGCGCAGTTCCTGCATCACGCGCCACTCCCGGCGCTCCCGGGAGGCCCCCGACATCCCGCGCACGGTGCAGCCGGCGAGCACCCCGCCCCTCCAGACGCGGGTCGCCCCGACGTACTGTCGGAAGTCACCCAGCCAGGCCGCCTCGTGCCGCAGCAGGAGCGCGGCCTCCCCCCGCGGCCGGCCCCCGCCGGTCGCGAGCGCCTTCAGGCTGGCGACCATGAACGGCCCGCGCGGGTCGCCCCGCTCGGTGTACACGTCGGCCAGCACCCAGCGGGGCGTGAGATCGTCGGGGTGGGCGTAGATCTCGGCCCACAGCGCGTCTGCGCGGGGATCGGCCTCCACCGCGAGGGGCGCCTCGGGCGCCAGCGCCGCCGCGAGGCCCAGCAGGCGCTGCTGCAGGCCCGGCGGGGTGCCCGCCTCGCCGGCCGCCCCCCGCAGCGCCCGCCCCACCCGCGCTCCGCGACCGGGCTCCACGTATGCTGCGACCCGCTCGACGGGCTCGACCAGATCCTCCCCGAAGCGCGCAAACATCGCCCGCGTGGTGAGGCTCATCGTCACCGGATCGTCCCCCGACACCACGCCGAACGCCGCGACCCAGGCTGCAGCAGGGTCGTCGCGGAGCTCGAACAGGTCCCGCCCGAAGCCCGCGCCGACCAGCGTGCCCCGGGCGATCCGCCTCCAGATGGCCCCGACCTCGTCGTTGGGATCGTCCGTGCCCACCCACGACTCGGCGCGCGCCCGGATCGTGTCCGGGAGGGCCCTGAAGAAGGTGTCGTGCATGCCCCCTCCTACCCTGGGCGCCCGCCCTCCGTGAGCCAGGAGCCTACCAGACCTCCGCCATCATGCACCGCGCCCCCCCGCCCCCCACCCGCTCGATCGTCGGCACGCGCACGATCAGGACGCGCCCCAACGCCTCGCGCTGTCCGGGCGCGAACGCTGCCCAGGCGGTGTCCGAGAGCACGGTCACCGGGCCGCTCGCCCCGTTCAGCGCCAGCAGGTTCCCACAGTAGGCGCGCACCTGTCCTTCCGTGAGCTGCACCACCCGGCGTCCCGAATCTGCGAGCCGCGCCTCGACCACGCTTCGACCCTCCCCGGCGCCTTCCCCGAACCACACCGCCGCCCGCGGCGTGAGCCCCAACACGACGTTGGTGTGGTACACCGCCTGCCCATCGAGCGCGCAGTCGAACAGCATCGGCTCGTACCGGATCGTCGCGCAGACCCGACGCACTCCCTCGTCTGTGGTCCGCGGTGAGCGGCACGCATAGGCCACCCGGGCCGCGTGGTCGAACACCATGCTGCCCGTCCCCTCCACAAAGCGGCCGTCTGCCTCCAACCCGGACAGGTCCGTCACGTCGCCGCCGAGCAGGTCGAGCACCTCGTCCCGGCGTTCGGCCCGCCGGGGGGGCACGGCCATCGGGTACACGATCCGCCGTCCATCGGGCTGGCAGCTCACCCAGTTGTTCGGGAACACCGCATCGGGCTTTGCAGGAACGTGCGAATCGTCCGCCACGATCACGTGGATCCCCTCCCCGCGAAGCTGGACGACCATGGCGTCGAATTCTTCGAGGGCGCGCGCCTGCACGAGGGGCGCGGAATCGACCGGGGCCTCCTGGAACGCGTTCGAAGCCGCGGCCTCCTCCGAGTAGCCGAAGGCAGCGGGGCGGACCATCAGCACCGAGGAGGCGAGCGTCATGGACTCAGGGGGAGACGTCGTTCCCGTACCACGCCACCGAGGCGGTGCATGCCAACGACGGCGGCGTCGGGACCAACCCGAACGGCGCGCTGAACGGGATCGATGCGACCACCTTCACGGTGTACTTCCCGGAGGCCAGGACCTTCGTAGCCGTGAGGTTCGTGCTCGCCCAGTGGATGCGCCGGGCCGTCAGGTCTGCCTTCACGCCGGCCAGCGCCACGGCCTCCGGTGAGGTCTTCTCCCCTGCCCCCAGGCGAACGCCGTGGTTCACCGCCATGTCCACGCTCATCCACTCGTACATGTACCAGGACCAGTCCGCGAGCCCGAAGACGATCGCGATGAACACGGGGAGGATGAGCGCGAACTCGAGCGCGGCGGCCCCCGTCCGGCGGCGGCGACGAGAGATCACGGGTTCTCCAGCAGGGCCACGGTCGTCCCGCCGAACGTCGAGGGCATGCCCACGAGGGCGAACGCGGGGTCGGAGGGGGTGCTGACGTGCACCTTGAGCGCAACGCCGGCGGTCAGGGTCACGCGGGAGGTCGTGATGGTGGCCGCGGTGGCGCTCAACCCGGCGGTCGTGAGGCCCTCGAGGGCGCGCGCGCGGGCCACTGCCTCCGGCCCCTGCGCTGCCGTGGCGCGCGCCCCCGCGAGCGCCGCATCCCGGGTCACGTCCACCAGCGCGACCTGGCGCTGCAGCGCCATGCCCCAGTCGAGCGTGCCCGCGATGAGCATGAGCAGCACGGGCAGCACCAGCCCGAACTCGATCGCGACTGAGCCACGTCGCTGGCCCGGGGCGCCGCGCATCGCCTACTGCACCAGGGTGGGCGAACCCGTGTTCACCACGCCATAGTTCGGGCCGCCGAAGGCGGTGCCGATGTCGTAGATGTGGGTCGTGTCGAGGCGCACCCAGACGCTCCGCTGCGCGACGGGGCCGGTCGCCTTGACGTCGTAGATGGAGGCCCAGACGAAGCCGGTGACCGTGTAGTTCTCGTTCCATGCTGCCGAGGCCGAGCAGTAGTGGGACCCGCCCGCGAACACGGGGATCGGCCCCTCGAGCACGTGGCCGTAGCTCGAGGCGGGCACCGAGCTACCGGTGTGACGCGCCGGGAGCGCGCCCCAGTAACTGGTGCGCCACGTCACGCCGGAGGGCATCGCGTTCGCGAGGTCGGTGAGGGAGGAGGCGAGCGCGCCGTTGTTGAGGCTCACGGTGTTGCCCACCGAGGCGGTGCTGCACGTCGCGCTCACGGTCCCGGTGTTGAAGAACTGCTGCATGCAGGGCAGCATGCCGGAGATCTCGCTGCTGGCCCACGACGCGCTCGGCGTGGCGTTGATGGCGCCCCAGCCCGTGTTGTCGGCGCCCGCGGGGTTGAGCGTGAACTCCATGTTCACCATCGATCCCAGCGTGTGCGTGGCGAACTCGCAGCTCGGAAGCGAGAACGGAAGGTAGTACGGCACCTTTCCCGCGCCCCTCGCCACGTGCGAAGCGATGGACTGCGCCGCAGCGCCCATGTACAGATCACCGCCGACCGCCGCGAACCAGCTCCTCATCGAGGGTCGGGTGGAGCGCACCTTCACGGCGTTCACCAGCGTGGCGTTGGTGCTCGCGGTGAAGGTCTTCGTCGTGCTGTTCCAGGTGCCGAGCGTCACGGCGCTGCCCGCCGGGCCCGTCGTCGTGACGTTGATGGAGGTTCCGAGGGCCTTGTTCGCGCTCGCAACCGCGGACGCCGCGGCCGAAGCGCGTGTCATCCCCGCGCTCGTGCCGTCCAGCTTCTGGGTTCCGGCCAGGGCGGCGCTGTCCGTCCCGGCCTGAAGCTGGGCTTCGGTGAGGCGGACGCTGCCGAGGTCGATCGCCAGCGCCACGAACCCGCACAGCACGACGAGCATCAGCGCCGTGATCACGGCATACACGCCGCGTTTCGAGGGCCGCCGGCGGGACGCCCGGGAAGCGCCGCTGGCGCGTGCGACGGGGGGGCCGGAGTCGGGAGAATTCAGGGTGGAGTGCAAGCGGGCCTCCGCGGCCTGGTGGTTTCCGGACGCACAATGACCGATGCAGTGACTGTAGGCCTCGCCTCCATCGTCGTCAAGGGGTGCGAGGGACTACCAGCTGTTCGCGTTCGGGGGAAGCTGATCCACAGGCATCCACCCGAGCCACCAGCCGGACATCAACACCGACACGGCGACGACGAAGCCGAGCACCCAGGTCAGGTGCCAGGCGCGTGGCAGCGGGAGGTACGCCTGCGGCGGCAACGGCTGGGCGTCGAACGCCAGGCGGTCCGCGAACAGCGCCAGGATCCCGCCGATCAGCCCGTCCGTCGCATAGTGCTGCCGGATCGCCACCGTGGACCACCAGATCAGCGCAGCGGAGACCCCGAGCAGCGTCCCCGCCTTCCGGTCGTGCCGGTACACGACCAGCGAGGCCAGCACGGCCAGCGCCACGTGCATCGACGGCATGCAGTTCCCTGGCGGATCGACGTACCGCACGATGCCGATGCCGTAGGTCCACATGTCCACGATGGGCACGGGGGGGCGCGGCACGCCCACCGGGTAGAAGACCCACATCGGCGTGCCGACCGCGTACAGGGCGAAGTAGGCGAACACCGTGCGCGTGAGGACCCGGGCGTCGGTGATCACGGCGACAGGCGCGATGCACTGCAGGAACACGAAGGCGTAGACGAACACCCACGCGGGCTGGAACGGGATCATGCGATCCAGCAACGTCGGGATCTGGTGCATCGGCTGGCCGGCACGCGCGGTGTAGACCCCTACGGCGGCGTAGATCGGGATCAGCACGACCGCCGTGCTGGCCAGCATGCCCCAGCGACGGGTCCGAGTCAGGGCTTGAGGCATGGGGACAAGCTATCCGGCGATCCTGTAAACTGTCGGCATGCCGCTCCCCCTCCTGATCTTCCTCGCATGCAAGCACCCCCAACCGGACGACTCGACCGCGCCCGACGACTCCGGCGACAGCGGCGACACGGGAGACACGGGGCAGCACACCCCGCCGGTCTGGGACTCGCCCGCCGCAGCGATCCCCTGCGCGCCGGGCGGGGAGGCCCCGCTCTTCGACAGCGCCCTCGAAAACGCCGGAGTTGCCCGCGAGGACTTCGGCTACACGAACAGCGAGTGGAACATCTGGGGGGACTACGTCAAGAACGACTACGTGCTCTCGTGGTTCACCGACGTGCACCACAGCCCGGAGGAGGTCCCCTGCTTCGCCGGGCAGCTACAGGCCGACGTGGACGTTGCGCTCGCCACGCCGCACCCCGTCGCCTCGTCGATCGCGGCCTGGGCGCAGCACGTGGACGTCGTCCTCTCCGGCGACCCGCCCGACGACCACAGCCCGCTCGCAGACGTGATCGGGCGCCTGCCCGGCGTGGTGGAGGACCCCGCTGAGCAGTCGGACGCGCTGGCCGGCCTCGATCCGGACCTCGCCGCCGCCTTGAGCCCCATCCTCTCGGCGATCGCCGACGCCGTGGACCTCCGCGCCGCGATGAACGAGACCGTGGGCGCCTACGACTCCCACCTGCCCGCGCGGCTCTTCAGCCAGGGCTACGGGATGGTCATCCAGGACGGGTCCGCCATCCCCGACTACAACGACCCCGACCAGTTGGCCTGGTTCGGCGGCTGGTACCCCTCGGACGAGGGCCCGCGCGCCGCGTTCGGCAACGCCGCCCGCCGGATCGCGTTCGCGATCGAGGAGGCCGACCTGCAACGCTTCGCCGGGTCGACGACCATCCAGGACCCCTGGGTCATCCACACCGACGCCGGCGCGATCCGCATCGATCCCTCCACGGCGGACACCCACGACGACTCCGACGGCGCCACGCTTTTCGAGATCGAGCTCGGGGGTGACGACGTGTGGACGGGCACCGCCGGCGCGACCTTCGACAAGAACAACCCCGTCTCGGTCGTCGTGGACCTGCAGGGCACCGACCGGTACGGCTACGTGGAGGTGCCGAGCTCCGCAGACGTGGACGGCGCGCTGGTCTCCGACGCCGAGGGGCGCCAGTCCTCCAGCGGCTACAAGATCTCCGCCTCGACGACCGGGCGGCAGGGCTCCGGCCGCTGGGGCATCGGCATGCTGTTCGACCTCGGCGGCAGCGACGACAGCTACGCCTCCCTGCGCATGAGCCAGGGCTTTGGCTCCATGGGCGTGGGCGTGCTGTACGACGACGCCGGAGACGACACCTACGCGGCCGAGGCCGGCGCACAGGGCGCCGCGGTGTTCGGGCTCGGCATGCTGCTCGACGGCGGCGGCAACGACCACTACACGGCGTGGGCCTTCTCGCAGGGTTTCGGGTACGTGGGCAGCGGCGGGCTGCTCGCTGACGCCGGGGACGGCACCGACGTGTACTACTCCGACCCGGGATCGAGCTTCGGCGGGACCACGCTCTACGCCTCGCCCCAGCTTCCGAACGGCGAGGGCAACTCGTCGTTCACGCAGGGCGCCGGCTTCGGCCTGCGGGGGGACAGCGCGGGCGTCTACATGGCCGGCGGTCTCGGCATGCTCCGGGACGGCGGCGGGGACGACACCTACTCGGGCGGCGTGTTCACCGAGGGCACCGGCTACTGGGAGGGTACGGGCCTGCTCGCAGACGCCGGTGGCGACGACACCTGGAACGCGCTCTACTACGCGGAGGGCGGCGCAGCGCACTTCGCGCTCGGCATCCTCGTGGACGGCGGCGGGAACGACCAGCACAACACAGGGTTCGCGCCCTACTACATGATGCTCGGCGCGGGCCACGACTACTCGGTCGGTGTGCTGATCGACGAGTCGGGGGACGACACGCTGGTCGTGCCCGGCCTCGCGCTCGGGGCCAGCAATTGCCAGGGACGCGGGGTGTACGTGGACAACGACGGGAGCGACACCTACCTCGTGAGCTCCACCTACTCGACGGGGCTCGGAAACCACTCCACCGAGTGCGAGGCGCGCTCGGACTACACGGGTTCGAACGCCGTGTTCATGGACAGCGGCGGCGATGCGGACAGCTACGTGTGGCCCGAGGGAGACGTGCGCGCACCGGCTGACAACTCGAGCTTCGGCATCGCCTGGGACGGCACGGACGACGAGCACGGCGGCGCGGTGGACGGCGACGGGGAGACGGGGTTCCACGCGACATGGGCACGGTGACGGGCTTCGGGTTCACATCCCGATCCCTGCTGGTGCTGTGGAGCCTGACTGCGCTCGGGTGCGGCGCGGGCGGAGGCGTGAAGCCGGCGAAGCCCGGGTTGGGCGCCCCGGACGACACGGCGCCCGCCCAGGACTCCGACATCGAGACCGGCGGGGACTCGGAGACCCCCGACACGGGCACCTCCCCGGACACCGGCACGTCCAACCCGTGCGGCGACCCGTCGGTGATCCCCCGGCTCACCCCGCCCGGCGCGCCCGCCCTCTCGCCCGTCTCGTCCGACAGCGACCAGGGCGCCGACAACATCTACGCGCCCGACGTGGTGCGCGTCTCCGACGACCTCTGCCTGATGTACCACGGCGGTCAGGGCGCCGATGGACACGACCGGATCTTCGTCGCCACCTCGACCGACTGCGCCACCTGGGCGCCCTGGCCACACCGATCCAACCCCGCCCCCATCATCGACAACGGAAGCTCGAACCACGTCAATGACCCATCCGTGGTCGTGGTGGGTGGCGTGTGGTACCTGTACTACACCGATGCCGCGACCGGGGAGGACGACCGCATCCACCTCGCGACCTCCACCGACGGGTTCACGTTCGCCAAACAGGGCCTCGTGCTCGACGTGGGCGCCGCCGGGACCTGGGACAGCCAGAAGGTGGGCCGCCCCTCGGTGGTCTACCGCGAGGGCGCGTTCTGGCTCTACTACGACGGGAACGACGGGACTGCGCGTCACGTCGGGCTCGCGACCTCCCCCGACGGGCGCACCTTTGCCCGCCACGTGGCGAACCCACTGGTCCTCAACGCCGGAGCCATCGATGTGGAGCGCATCGCCGACACCTGGGTCATGGTGGAGGAGTCCGGGACGGGTACGCTCGCCGCCACCTCGGCCGACGGCATCACCTGGTGCGACCAGGGGATGGTGCTGGGGCTGAGTGGACAGGCCTGGGACGCCCACGGCCAGGTCACCCCCTTCCTGCTCTCCTCGGACGGGAGCCGCCTCGACGCGCTGTTGTTCGGCGGAGCGTCGGACGCCTGCTGGTGCCGGAACCGCATCGGAGAGGCCTTGCCGGAGGGCGTCCCGCTCCCCGCGGATCCCGATGCCGGCTGCGGGGGCTGCGTAGCCGACTCGGACTGCACCGAGGCCTGCCGCGAGCCCGGCTACGGGGTGGACGGCTTCTGCGCGGCGCCCGGCAGCACAGACCCGGGTGCGTGCTGCGCATGCGTGCCGGCGCCGTGACTGGCCGCGGCAGCGGCAGCGGCAGCGGCAGCGGCAGCGGCAGCGGCCGAGCACCTACCTGCGCACGAGGATGTCCACGTACGCAGTGCCATAGTTGTCGCTGGTCGTGCAGCTGGAGATGCCCTCCAACGATCCGAGGCGGATGGTCGCGGTGGACGAGCCGCGGGCCACGATGAAGTCGTAGCCGCCCGGATACGTGGTTGCACCCGTGTAGTCCGTGGTCGCCATGCCACAGATGCTGGAACCCCAGTTGAGCGGCACGCCCCAGCTCTCCGAGGCGAACTGGAACCCGAGGTCGTTGCAGCCCGTCAAACTGTCTGGGTAGGTGCAGTGCGCGCTGATGGAGCCGCTGTCGTAGGCGAACAGGGTCTCGGTCCACGTGAAGCCCTCGGTGTTGGAGTAGCTGGAGTCCCAGCTCGTTCCGTAGACCGCGGCGTTGTCACGCACGCGGGTCCAACCGCCGCCGTCCGTGGTCATGTCGCACCAGTAGGCCCCGCGATCGAGCCGGTAATAGCCGTCTCCGAGGGAGTCGCCGGCGTCCATGATCTCGGTGCAGTCGGTTGCGGGACAGAGGGCATCCGAGCCAAGTGGGCAGTGGGCGGTGGTGAGGCTGTCGGTGCCGGTGCCCCCGGTCGCCGTGCCGTCGCTCGCCGTGGCGTCGCACGTCCAGGTCTCGGACCAACCGACGTCCGCGCCGTTCACGACGCTCGAGGTCGCGCCGCTGGCGGCAGACGTGTAGCCCGAATCGTCCACGTCCCACCGGAACGCGTAGGACAGGCTGTCACCGTCCACGTCCATGCCCGGACTCACGACCGTGCAGGTGAGATCGTCGCCGGAGATCGCGTCCGCGGGGGTGATCTCCACGACAGGCGCGGTCGGGGGCGTGTCGCTCACCGTGATCGTGCTGGAGGTGGACGTGCTGGTGTCCGCGCCGTCGTCGCCCTGCGCCACGACGTACACGGTGTCGTCCCGGTCGAAGTAGGACACCCCGCTGAGGGTGTCGCCGCTCGCCCCGACGGGGGTGCCGTTCACCACCCAGGTGTACGACACCGAGACGGAGTCGCCGTCTGCGTCGCTGGCACCCACAGAGGCGGTGAGCACGTCGTTGGTGTAGACCGGGTCCGGGGAGATCGAGAGGCCGGTGAGCACCGGCGGCGTGTTCCCGACGGTGACGCTGGACGAGATCGGAGCGCCCGCGTCGGTCCCGTCGTCCGGGGTGACCGTACACGTGGCGACCGCACCGTCCACGAACGGACCGGGGAGCGTGCTGCCAGAGCCTGCGGCCACGCCGTCCACGTCCCAGGCGTAGGTGGAGAGGTCCGAGTCTCCGTCGGGGTCCGAGTAGCCGGTGTAGGCGCAGGTGAGCGTGCTCGACCGGACGGGCGAAGGCGGGGAGATGCTGACGGAGCGGACCGACGGCGCGGCGTTGGAGATGACGACCGTGTTGGACGCCATCGAGTCGGAGGTCGTCCCGTCGTCGGCCTCGACCCACACGTACACACTGTCGTCGCGGCCGAACCAGGAGCCGTCGAGCGTGCTGCCCGACGCGGCGACGAGGACGCCGTTCACGATCCACCGGTACGTGAGGGTGAGCGCATCGCCGTCGGCGTCGGTCGTGCTCACGGAGACGGCGAGGGTGTCGTTCGTCCAGGCCGGGTCTGGCACGAGGGTGACGCTGTTGACGACGGGCGGCGTGTTGGCGACCGTGACGGTGTCGCTCTTCGGGGCTCCGGGGTCGAAGCCGTCGAACGGCGTGACCGTGCAGGTGATGCTCTCCCCGGCGCGGAACGGGCCCGCGAGCGTGGTGCCGGTGCCGGAGGCGACCCCGTCGATCGTCCAGGCGATGGTGCTGTGGTCCACATCCCCGTCGAGGTCGGACCAGCCGGCCCAGCCGCAGGTGAGCGTGCTCGTGGGGGTCGGGGACGGTGGGGAGATGATGACCGAGCCGATTGACGGGACCGTGTTCCCGATGGTGACGGAGGCCGTGCCCGCAGCGCTGTCCGCAAACCCGTCGTTCGCCCGGACGTCCACCGACCAAACGTCGCCCCGGTGGGTCTCGGCATCCGCGACCGTGGACGACGTGCTGGCGGAGCTGGGCACCCCGTCGAGCGACCACGCGTAGCTGTAGGTGAGCGGGTCGCCCTCGGGATCGACGGCCGGGCGGGTGATCGAGACGACGAGGTCGTCGTCCGTCAGCGGGTTCGCCGGCGTGATGGAGACCCCCGGCGCGGTGGGGATCCCGTCGACGACGAACGTGCTGACCGCGGTCGCGTAGAGCCCGCTCGAGTCGGTGACCGTCACCCGCAACCCGTGTTCGCCCGGCGAGAGCACGTCGGTCTGCAGCTGGGAGACCCCCGAACTGTCGGGCGGCCCCTCGTGGAACGCGCCGTCGATGCTGCTCTCCCACACGACGGCGAGGTCCGCGGCGACGTCCTCCGTGTCGCCGACCAGCGCCGTGAACGTGATCAGGTCACCCTCTGCGAAGACCTCTCCGTCGAGCGGCGCCTCCACGCTGATCGTGGGCGCCGTCCCCACGGTGTAGACGACGTCCGTCGTGCAGGTGGCGCCCAGTTCGTCCGCCACGCGGAGCGTGACCACGTGCGTGTTCACCGACAGCGTGTCGATGGGGAGCGTGACCGCCCCGCCGCTCGTCGGCGCGCTGGAGCCAAGGACGCCGTCCTTGTCGCTCTCCCAGCTCACGGTGAGCCGGTCGGCTGCGATGTCCGCGTCGGAGACCTGCCCCTCGAACGTCACGAGCTCACCGGGCTCCCCGACGGTGTTGGACGCCGGCGCCGTGATGGCACAGGCCGGCGGGGAGTTGACGGGGCCGACGTCGACCACGACCGTGGCCACGCCCTCGTTGCCCGCCATGTCGAGCGCATGCAGCTCGAGCGCGTGGGTGCCCTCGTCGAGGGTCCCGTAGCCGACGACGTCGCCCTCGCTGGTCGGCACGGCGTCGATCCCGAGCTCCACGCCGTCCTCCTGCCACCACGCGGCGAGGTCCGCCGCGGCGGTCTCGGCGTCGCTCACCGTCCCGCGGAAGGTGAGCACCTGGTCCGCATGGTAGGTCCCGGCCTCCTCCGGACTCTCGATGGTGACCACGGGGCCCGCGTTCGCCGTGACCGTGACCGTCGAGTAGGCCGAGCCGGTGCTGCCGCCCGGATCGGTAGCATCCAGGCGGATCTCCATCGCGGCCGACGCCGGCACCACCGTCTCGCAGCTGGTGCCGCCCACGTCGTCGAGGGCGCCGAGCGCACAGACCTCGGCATCGTTCACCAGCCAGCGGGCGGTGAGATCGGAGGTGTCGTCGTCGGGGTCGCTCGCCGTGCCGTACAGCGTGACCGTGGCGCCCTCCACCAGCGTTGCCCCGTCTGCGGGCGAGCTGATCGCCGGCTCCGGCTTCGAGTCGAACTTGGTCAGGCCGCCGTCCTGGCGGCAGGCGAGGCTCGCGAGCGGAAACAATACTGCGGGGAGCAGGGAGAGGGCGCTGCGCAAGGACGACTCCGGGGAGACGACAGCGTACCAGAAACCGCCGTCCGCACCGATTCCTCGCGGGCAGCGACGGGGAGGGCCCCGGCCGACAAGAGATCGCCGGGCTGCGGATCCGCCCCATTCTGCCGCCTGCACCGTGCTACGAGGGCCCACATGGATGTCGCCCGCTCCTACCACTACGATCGCTTCGGCGATGCGGATCGTGCGGCCGAGCTCCATCGCCTCCAGCGACAGGCCACGGTCCTCCTGGGAGCGGAGCTCGCGGAGCTCCAGCGGCTCGGCTTCGGCCTCGGCCAGCGGATCCTCGAGGTCGGTTGCGGTCCCGGGTTCCTCACCGGGCCCCTCTCCGACATCGCGGGAGAGGCAGGCGGCGTCGGCCTCGACATGAGCTCGGAGCTGCTGGCGGCCGCCTCGGCGATCGTGGCGCCGGCCCACCCGAACGTGCGCTTCGTCCAGGGCAACGCGTACGCGACCGGACTGCAGGACGCCAGCTTCGACTTCCTCTACAGCCGCCTGCTCTACCAGCACCTGACCCGACCCCTCGACGCGCTGCGGGAAGCCGCACGTGTCGTGCGCCCGGGCGGACAGGTGTGCCTGATGGACATCGACGACGGCTTCCTCACGCTGTACCCCTGCCCTCCTGCGTTCAGCCGCCTCACCGAACTGGCGCTCACAGCGCAGGCGCACAACGGCGGGGACCGCCTCGTCGCCCGCAAGCTGCCGGGGTTGATGCGCGAGGCTGGGCTGACCGACATCCGCATGCGCGGCATCACCGTGAGCTCGCTGGAGCTCGGGCTCGGCGCGTTCCTCGACATCACCACACGGTTCAAGGCGATCCAGGTGGGCAGCGCCGAGTCCATGGCGCTCTCGAACGAGCTCGGCGCGCTCGCTCGGATGCCACCCGACCAGCAGCCCTTCGGCGTGGTCGTGGCCTTCTTCGCCGTCGGGCGGAGGCCCGGGTGATCATCGACTTCCTCACCAGCCTGGAGCGGGTGCACATCGCCACCTCGCCGGCCGAGCGGGAGGCGGTCTGGCGGTTCCGGTACGACGTCTATGTGCGTGAGCTGCACAAGACCGTCGCCAACGCGGACCACGAGAACGGCTGGATCCGCGACCCGGACGAGGACGCCCCCAGCGTCGTGATCTTCTACACCGGCTCTCCCGCCGAGGTCACGGGCACGCTCCGCGTGGACACCTGGGAGCCCGGCGGCACCCCCCACCACGCGGCGCGCCGCTACGGCTTCTCTGCGCTCCCCGCGTTGTTGTCGCAGCCGATCGCCGAGGCGAGCCGGCTGATGGTCCGCCGGGCCCTGCGCGGCAAGCTCATCGTGCCCGCACTCGCGCGCCGCGCGTTCACCCACGCCGTGGACCGGGGCGTGCTCGCCTCGTTCGCCTACTGCGCACCCGGGCTCGTCCCTGGCTACCGCAGGCTCGGATACCGGGCCTACGGCGCCGATCTCATCAACACGCCCGACGGTCTGCGGGTGCCGCTGGTCATGGCCACGAACGACGTCGCCCACTTCCGCAAGGTGGACTCCCCCCTGCACTCCCTGGCGAGGGAGCGGTTCCGGGCAGGCTCTTGTGAAACCTTCGATCTCATCACCGAAGCCCTTGGAATTGCAAACGCCGTGGAGACGGACGAGGCCGACGTCTGGAGCGACGTGCAGACCGCCATGCTCGCGAAGTCCGGGCGCCCCAAGCTCTTCGACGGGCTGGCGGACAGCCAGATCCGCGTGGTCACGGCCATGGGGTTCGTGATCGACGTGGAGGCGGGGAACACCGTGACCCGTGAGGACCTCCACGAACGTGAGCTGTACGTGATCCTGGACGGAGAGTTCGCGATCACCAAGCGGGGCGAGGAGATCGCGCGGATGGTGGTGGGCGACGTGGTCGGGGAGCTCAGCTTCCTCGCCGAGGACCGCCGCCGATCCGCGACGATCCAGGCGGTGCAGGAGGGAAAACTGCTGGTGCTGGGCCGGAAGATGTTGGACGACCTGCACGAGCGCCACCCCGAGGTGGCCTACCAGGTGCTGTTCAACCTCGCGCGCGTGACAGCCGCCCGGTTCTCGAAGCACATCGCGGGGGGCTGAAGCCCCACCGCCTGCCGCTCACCCTCTCGCGCGCGACTGCGGCCCTGTCCTCGCGGCACCCCGCTGGGGCCTGAGCCAGCGCTCGACGGCGTCGGCGAAGTTCGCTGGCGCCTTCGGATCCATCCGCAGGTAGAGCGAGGGCTCGATCAGCTCCAGTTCGAGGAGCGCGAAGGAGCCATCAGGCATCCGCACCAGATCCACGCGCGCCTGCACGGGAACGTCGAAGCCGCAGAGCCCGAGCCCGACCAGCACCGCATCGGCAGCCTGACGCAAGGGACCAGCGGAGTCCAACGCGGTGATCGTCCCGCCGTGGTCCTCCTGCACCCGGAAATCACCTGGCGCTGGAGTCTTCAGGATCGAGTGGCTGAACCGACCGCCAAAGTAGAAGAGCGAGTGCTCCCCCTCGGCCACCACGCTCTGAACAAACGGCTGGAGCATCCACTCGCGATCCACGTAGAGCTCGGCGATGCGATCGGCCTCGGCGAGGGCCACGCCGGGCGCGAGCCGGAACGTGTCGCCGGCGTTGGCCCCGATCACCGGCTTGAGCACACACTCGCTGTCCACCAACTCCACCAGTTCCCTGCCGGTGAGCCCCCTGCCCCAACGGGTCGGGACGACCGGCACGCCGTGCGCCTCGAGGTCGACGAGGTAGGACTTGTGCACGTTCCAGCGGATGATGTCGAGCGGGTTCGCTAGCCTCGCCCCGGCCTTTCCAATCGCGGCGAGCACGGCCAGGAAACGCTGGGGCTCATGCTGGTAGTCCCAGGTGCTGCGCACGACCACGCCGTCCCAGATACGCCAGTCCGTCGGGCGAGCCCACGGGACCTCATGTGCGTGCATGCCGCGCCGACCGAGCTCCGCGATGGCGAGATCGTCGTCGATGACGTAGTCGGAACGGTCTTCGAGCGTGAGGAACGCGACTCGCGTGGCCCCGGTCATCCGCTGCTGCCGGAGGGTGTGCAGGCCGTGAGCGGGACGTTCCAGGAGGCGGAGGGCATCCGTACGGCCTATCAAGGATCGGCCGGGGCAGAAAGCCCCGCCCGGCACCGCGTCCACGCCGCTGCAGACGGCACGAGTACGGGCGGGGACGTCGGGGACGGCCCGGTTGACGCCCTTTCCACGGGGGCATAATCCACGCCCCATGCCTGATCATTCCACCGCGCCAGACCTGAAAGCCACTCCTGGGGACCTCGCCCGCTGGGCCTTCTGGGTCCAGCTCAGAAAGCTGATGCCGGCAGACAAGCCGGGCCGCATGGCCGCGATGTGCAGGCTCTGGCCACTGCAGAAGCTCACCTCGGGCGACGGCATGAAGCTGATGATGGACGAGTACAAGCGCTGCTTTCCGGACGCCGATCCGAGAGCGCTCGCGGCAGACGCCTACCGCGTCGCGTTTCGCGTACATGCAGAGGAACTGCTCCTGAGCACGGTGGACGAGAAGACCAACACCTCGTACATGCGCTGGGAGGGCCTGGAGAACCTCGAGAAGGCGCGGTCGTACGGGAAGGGCGTGCTCCTGCTGTACCCGCACTCGGGCAACTTCATGATGATGATCGCGGCGCTCTCGCTGCAGGGGTACAAATACACCCAGTTCGCCGCCCGCGGGCTCGCTCCGGACGACGTGGCAGCAGCCAACCCGGAGGTGTTCGGGCACAACAAGTGGCGTGCAGAAGCGCGGCAGGCCCGACACGACGCCGAGGACCGCCTCCCCGCCGTGTTCTACAACGGACGCCCTGCGAGGCCGCACCTGATGGGCTGCCTCGAGCGCAACGAGATCGTCGGCATCGCGTTCGAAGGCCGGCTTGGGCGAAACTTCGTGGTCAAGGACTACCTGAATCGCAAGGCGCTGCTTGCGCCCGGGCCGTTCGAGATGGCCGTAGAATCCGGGGCCACGATCCTGCCAGCGATCTGTTGGTGCCCTCCCGACGGCCCGAACGTCACGACATTCGGCGAACCCATCCCCTACGAGGGGCAGGCCTGGGAGCCCTTGATGGACCAGACGCTCGCGCAGATCCAGCCCTGGCTGCGCCAGCACTCGGCCGGGTACGGCATCTGGCTGGTGCACTGCCGTCGCCGAGCGGCCGTGGACGATCACCCGCTGTTCATCGACTACGCGCCGGACGAGCGCTGGCGCCGATACATCCGGCCAGGCGAAACGGTATGAGGCCGTTCGCCAACGTGCCGTGCCTCTTGCAGAACCCCAATTTCAAAGGCGGCTCCTGATGGCGATCACCGACTATGCAGACGTAGACGCCACGGAGCTTGCCCGACGCGTCGCGACGGGCGAGGTCACGCCCCCGGAGCTCGTCGAATCGGCGATCGCGGCGATCGAGCAGGTGAACCCGAAGCTCAACGCCGTGGTGCACGCGATGCACGAGAGCGCCAGGCTGGCGGCGAAGGGGCGGCTCCCCGATGGCCCTTTCCGGGGCGTGCCCATGGTGGTGAAGGACTTCGACGGGTTCGTGAAGGGCGTGCCGTTCACCGCGTCCACGCGGTTCATGGAGGGCTGGACGCCCACCGAGGACTCCGAGGCGATCGCTCGCCTGCGGCGCTCGGGCGTCACGTTCATCGCCAAGACGAACCTGCCGGAGCTGGCGATCCTCGGGACCACCGAGTCCCAGTGGCGCGGGCCGGCGCGGAACCCCTGGAACACCGATCACTCCACGGGCGGCTCGTCGGGCGGGAGCGCAGCCCTCGTGGCGGCCAGAGCGGTGCCCGTCGCGCACGGGGGAGACGGCGGCGGGTCGTTGCGGATCCCGGCCAGCAACTGCGGGCTCGTGGGCCTGAAGGCTACGCGGGGGCGCATTCCGCTCGGTCCCCAGCAGGGCGAAGGTTGGGGAGGCTACGTGCAGTGGGGGGTCCTCTCCCGCAGCGTGAGGGACACCGCGGCGTTCCTCGACGTGCTCGCCGGCCCCATGCCCGGCGATCCGTACGCCGCGCCCCCCATGGCCCGCCCCTTCCTGCAGGAGGTGGGGGCTGCGCCCGGAAAGCTGCGGATCGGCTTCTCCACGCGCTCGTTCTTCGGCAAGAGCACCCACCCCGAGTGCGTCGCAGCCACCGAGAACGCCGCCCGCCTGCTCGCGGAGCTGGGGCACACCGTGGAGGAGGCCGCTCCGGCGTTCGACCGGGACAAGCTCGTGAAGGCGTACCTCACCCAGGTCGGGATCGGGGTGGCTGCCGAGATCGACGACATGGCGCGCTGGAGCGGTCGAACGCCCCGCGCGGACCTCTTCGAACCGGCGACCTGGTTCCTGCGCCAGGTGGGCGTCACCCTCTCCGGCGTGGAACTGCAGCATGCGCGGGACGCGATCCAGGAAGCCGGGCGACAGACGGCCGCGTTCCATGAGACCTACGACCTGTTCCTCGGGCCCACGCTGGCCTACCCCCCGGTCCGCATCGGGGAGCTGGGGCTCAAGCCCGCCGAACGCGTAGGCCTCGCGGCGCTCCGAACGCTGCCGGTGGGTGCTGCCATCCGGGCGGTGCTCGCCCAGCTCGCTGCCAACAACTTCGAGCGTACGCCCAACACCCAGCTCTTCAACCAGACAGGCCAGCCCGCCGTCTCACTGCCGCTGCACTGGACCCCGGAGGGCCTGCCGATCGGGGTTCAGCTCGCGGCGCGATTCGGGGACGAGGCGACGCTGCTTCGGATCGCGGCCCAGCTCGAGGAGGCCCGCCCCTGGATCGGTCGGCGCCCGCCGGTGTGCGCCGGCTGACTCCACGCGCGGATTGCGGTACTGTTCCACCACCGGAGTCCGCATGCCAGCCGAGCCCACGCTCTTCCTCGCCATCGTCGTCGGCACGCTCGCCGTTTCGGGTGCGTTCTGGTACTACAGCGAAGAGAACGTCACGAAGCGGATGCTCCGGGCCTCGCCCGTCACCCCGCTCAAGCGCACCAGCGACGGGATGCAGGTGCGGGTGACAGGCCGCATACGGTCGGCCTCCGAGGAGCTGCGGGGGCCCCTTTCGGGACGGCGGTGCGTCTGGTACGGCATGTACGTCGACGAGTACCGCTCGTCGGGCAGGTCCGGGCGCTGGGTCGAGGTGATCCGCGAGGAGCGCGGTGTGGACTTCTACCTGGACGATCGCAGCGCCGTCGCCATCGTGCGGTGCCAGCACCCGCGGGTCGCCTCCCCGCGCGACGTCACCACCGGGTCCGGGCTGTTCGACGATGCCACCGAGGTCGAGCTCAGCGTGCTCCGCAAGTACGGGCGCGACGACACGAACACGCTCGGGCTCAACCGCCGGCTCCGCTACCGCGAGGCCGCCTTCGAGCCGGGCGAGATGGTCACGGTGTTCGGCACGGTACATCCGCTCGAGGATCCGCACGCCCGCTACGAGATCGTCACGCCCGCCCAGGGTCCGCTGTTGATGAGCGACGACGCCTCCACCATCCGGTAGCCCCTTCCCACCCGGGGATGCCCGGCCGGGCGGTCAGTGCCAGCTTGCGCCGATCACCAGCGCGGCGATCGCGGCGGAGAGCACGACGACGATCGTCACCACGCCCAGCACGAGCGCGAGGAAGCTCCCGAGGCTCCCCCGGTTCGTGCGCAGCTTCGATGCCAGACCCGGCGCGGCCGGTGTCGCGGGCGCAGGGACACGGTCGGCGGCGCGCGCGAGCCCATCCAGCCGATCGATGAGCATGCCCACGCTCTCGTCGGTGAGCTCGTCGAGGTTCAAGCCGCGCCACGTGTATTTCACCGAATCCGGGAGTACCTGGAGGCGCCGGGCACCATCCCCCTCGGGGAGCAGCGCCCCGAGCGTGTCCGCGACCCCCGGGGACTCCACGAACGCGGTGATCCACTCGGCGTCAGCCGCGCGCGCGACGAGCCCGTTCGCCCACGACAGGGCGCCGGCCACATGGGAGCCCGCACCGGGCCGTGCAAACTCGGCCTGCGTCTTCGTTCGCGCGCTGACGTAGAGCTCGATCTGCGGCGCCCGCGAGAACCAGGCGTTCACCTCCCGCCCGTTCACCAGACAGGACCAGCCGCGAGCGACCGGGCCGATCGCCCGGCCCGGTCCCAGGCCCTCGAAGGCGCGGTCGAGCGTCGCGTTCCGGCGGCGGCTCATGACGATGCCGCCGATGATCACGGCGGGCAGCGTGGTGCCCGCCCAGGTTCCCAGCGCGAGGAAGACCGCCCAGGGCCTCGCGTCCCGCGGCAGCGACGGCGACGTGAGCGCGAATGCGCTGCACACCAGCAGCAACCAACCGAGCGCGGCCGCCTGCACCCCGCACCCCCATGCGAGCCCCTTCGCCCGGGCGGCCAGGAGGCTCACGGAGACCCACGGGGTGAAGACAGAGCGAGCATGCCGGACCTCGGTCCGCGGGCGTCCTATCCGACTCTTCGCACTTCTTCACACTGCACGGCACCGGGGCTTCACACTCGGGCTCCATCCTCTCCTCGTGTGACGGCGCTCCTGCCCTCGCTCATGTCGGTAAAGAATCAAGCCCAGGGAAACTCCCATGTCCAGCTGCCTCGTTGTCGGTCTCTGTCTGTTCGGTCTCGTCTCCATGGCCCGCGCCGCGTTCTGGCGTCATCGCGCGTTCGCGCAGGGTGGGTACTCCGGCCGATGCTGCGGCCCCCGGCGCGGCCGGCGCGGCGGCTGGGGCAAGTGGGGCGGGCGCGGCGCCGGCCTCGCGGGGGAGCAGGTCGCCCGCGCAGCCGGGGAGGTGCTCAAGCGCCGCCTCGAGGTGGACGAGGAGCAGGAGCCCATCGTCGACCACGCGCTCGACGACCTGCACGCGTCGCTCAAGGAGCTCAAGGCGGAGCTCTCGGCCACCCACGCGCCGCTCGCCGACGCGCTCCGCGGTGAGAAGCTCGACGACGGCGCTCTCGCAGCGATCTTCGCGCGCCAGGACGACGCGCTGGCCCGCACGCGCCGCGAAGCGCTCTCGGCGGTGAAGCAGATCCACGCCGTGCTCGACGCGGAGCAGCGGAAGAAGGCTGCCGACTGGCTCGCGAAGGCCACGGTCGCATAAGCCTGCCCGATGCCCATCCGCGCGCTGCTCATCGACGACGACGCGAAGCTCGCTTCGCTGTTGTCGGCCTACCTCGCCCCGCACGATGTCGTGCTCTCGCACGCACCGGACGGGTCGCAGGGGCTGCGCGCGCTGGGCGCTGGGGGGGTGGACCTCGTCGTCCTCGACATCATGATGCCGGGGATGGACGGGCTCGAGGTGCTGCGGCGCCTGCGGCAGCACAGCGCGGTGCCCGTCGTGATGCTCACGGCGCGCG
Source organism: uncultured Pseudomonadota bacterium (assembly GCA_903875225.1). Taxonomy (GTDB): domain Bacteria; phylum Myxococcota_A; class UBA796; order UBA796; family SXON01; genus CAIUMM01. Next base: position 29,584 of record CAIQVJ010000013.1, on the reverse strand, counting down.
GGGACGAGACGGACCGCGTGGTGGGCCTCGAGCTCGGCGCGGACGACTACCTGTCCAAGCCCGTCTACCCCCGCGAACTGCTGGCCCGCATCCGGGCGGTCCTGCGCCGGACGGCGCCCGCGAGCGCCGGCCGCAAGCTGGTCATCGCGGATCTCGAGATCGACCCCGGGGCACGCACGGCGCAGATCGGGGAGCGCCACCTGCAGCTGACGGCCCTCGAATTCGACATGCTCCTCGCGCTCGCCGAACGCGCCGGTCGGGTCGTCCCCCGCGACGCCCTCTGGGACGCCGCCGGTCGCGCCGACACCATCGTGAACGACCGCACGGTGGACGTCCACATCTCCCACCTGCGCGCCAAGCTGGGCGACGACGCGAAAGACCCCGCCCGTTTGAAGACAGTCCGTGGGGCTGGCTACGTGCTCGTGCGGGAGCCCGGATGAGCCCGCCCGGAGCCCCCGACGCGCCTCCCGAAGGAAAGCGTACAGGCCCCCGACGTCCCCACCGCTGGCGCGGTGGGCGCCCGCCGCTCGCCTGGATCCTCGCCCGCGGCATCCACCGGACGCTGGTCGCCTTTCTCCTCGTGGCGGCCATGCTCGGCGCTAGCGCCGGATTCGCGCTGCACGTGGCGAGCGTGGGGGGCGCCGGCTTTGGGATGGCATGCCTGGCGATCTCGATCTTCGCAGCGCTCTGGCCGCTGTCCTGGATGGCGTCGATGCGCATCGCCTGGCCCTTGCAGCGCCTCGCCACGGTGGCGGGCGACCTGCGGGACGGTGCGCTGGGGAGCCGGGACCAGCTGGGTTCGGACGGTGGACCCCAGGAGGTCGGCGAGGTGGCCGGCGCGCTGCGCGGCATGGCAGACCGCGTGGCGCGGCAGCTCAAGGACCAGCGCGCGCTGATGGCTGCGGTCTCCCATGAGCTGCGTAGCCCGTTGGGACGCGCCCGTGTGCTCATCGAGATGGCGCGCGAGGGCTCTGCGCCCGCCACGTTCCACGACGACCTCCAGGCAGAGATCGACGCCATGGACGGCCTCGTGGGGGACCTCCTCGCGGCCGCGCGCATCGACTTCGAGGCCGTGGCGCCCCGGGAGATCTCCGCGGCGGAGCTCGCACAGCGCGCCGTGGAGGCCGCCCGCCTGCCGCCCGAGACCTTCGACCCGGGGCCGGTACCCGAGACCGGGGCGGTCCGCGCCGACCCGACGCTGCTGGCCCGGGCCCTGGCGACACTGCTGGACAACGCCCGGCGCTACGGGGGCACCCATGTCCGGCTGCGCCTCCGCGGGCGCCTGTTGCGGGTGCGGTTCGAGGTCGAGGACGACGGCCCCGGCTTCGCGCCCGGCGACGAGGTCCGGGCGTTCGAGCCGTTCTGGCGCGGACCGGACAGCCGTCCTCGCGGCGAAGGGCTGGGGCTCGCCCTGGTGCGCCAGATCGCCGAAGCCCACGGCGGCGAGGCCGGGGCCGAGAACCGCAAGGAGGGCGGCGCCCGGGTGTGGATCGAGCTGGGGAGGGCCTGAGGGCCTACGAGCTCCGAGGCACGCCCCGCCTGCGCCCCGCGACCAGCCCGAGCGCAGCGAACGCCACGGCGAGGCTGAGGCCCCCGCCGCCGGAGGCGCAGCCGCACCCGAGGTTCGAGACGGGATCCTGGGGCCCACCGGCCGTGTCACGGCTGCTGTCGCCTTGAGCGTGGCTGTCCCCGGTCCCGGCCGAGTCCTCTCCCTGGCCGGTGTCGGAGGTGGCCGACCCGGTGGTGATCCTGAGCACGGGCGCCGCGCTCCCGCCTGCGTCCTCCTTCGACGAGAAGTGCGTTCCGTTGGCGCCCGTGGAGGCCAGCGCGAACGCGTAGACCCCGCCCGCCGTGATCGCACCGGACACGTCAAACGTCTCGACGTCTCCAGGGCTCACGTGCGGGTAGGTCCCGAGCAGGGCGCCCAGCTCCGGCCGCGTGGCCCAGGTCACCGTCTGCTCGCTCCAGGCCGTGTTCGGGCCGAGGTGCAGTTCTCCCCCGTCACCATCCGCGCTGTCGATGGACTGGGCATGGAGCGTGAGCGTCGCCGAGGTGATCGGAGCGGTGATGGCGGAGAGATCGAACTTCATCCAGGTGACGGCGGTCGCCGCGGTCCCATCGCCCTCCACCGACAGATCGTGCACGTCCGGGTAGACCGCGCTCTCCCAGCTTGCAGCCGTGACGTCGTCGATCGGCGTGAAGGTGGCGGGGTCCCCGTCGTCGGGCAGCGCACCCGTGTCTTCGGTGGACGGAGCGCTCGCAGACAGATCGAGGTGCGAGTACAGCGTTCCGATCGGCGCGCTGTAGTCGCCGGCCCAGTCATCGAGCGGCAGCCAGAGCGTACCCACGCGGGTGTCGATCGCGCTCACGTCGAGCCGGATGAGCTCGGCGCCGTCCCGGTAGAGCACGCACTCCGAGGGGTTCCAGGTGATGCGCCACACGTGCGGGCCGCCGTCCCAGTCCTGCGCCGAGGCGCGCGCCTCCGCGGCGTTGCTCGGGTCCCACACCTTCAGCTTGACCTCTCCCCAGTCCGCCGCGGTGCCGTCGCCTGCGCCGTACACCCGCAGGTTGATCGCCCGCGTGGCCCCCGAGAAGTGCCCCCCGGCGTCGAAGAGTTCGATGAGGTGGTTGTTCTCCCCGGTCAGGTTGTCCCAGCTGATGTCGTCGATGGTGACCGAGATGTCGCCTGTGTCGACCTGCTGCCCGAAGTCCCAGTACATGCGGGAGTTGGGGTCGTCCACGCGCCAGCCCGCGCCGGTGAACGTCCCGCCGTAGACCACGGAGGCTGAGGATGAGTTCGCGAGGGAGTCGTGGATCTCCACGTCTCCGGCGAAGGCGGGGTGCAGGGTGAGCAGGAGCAGCATGTGGACCTCTGCGCCGGTGAAGCAGGAACCGTGCCAACGCGCGGCCTCTCGACGATGCAGCTGTCATGCGGATTGTGGGCAGGAGGGGTACTCCGCGCCCGCCTCATTGGGACATGCGCACCCCACCTCGCCGCACCGGAACGCACCCGGCACGAGCGCACCCTGTCGCCAGCGCCCCCGCCGACCAGATAGCAGCGCCCTCCCGCAAGAGGAACGCGATGACCTCGATCACCCACGACACCCTGCTCGCCGCCTCCCCAGCCCGGGTGTGGGATGCCCTCACCGATCCCGACCAGATCAGCCGCTGGCTGATGAAGAACGACTTCCGGCCCCGCGTCGGGCACCATTTTGCGTTCGACACCGGCGGCTGGGGGAGCACACAGTGCGAGGTGACCGCCCTGGAGCCGCAGCGCGTGCTGGCCTACTCCTGGCAGAACCCGCCGCCGGACACCGTGGTGACCTGGCGCCTGGAGGCGGAGGGGGACGGCACGCGCCTGCACCTCGAGCACGCCGGGTTCGACCTCGACGATGCCCGTCAGCGCGTGGCGTTCGACGGCATGCGCGACGGGTGGATCAAGATGATGAGCCAGCGCATCCCAGCCCTGCTCGCAGGGCAACCGGCAGCGCACACGACCTGAACCCCGGGGCGGCCCGAGAGGCAGACGACACAGGCGGCACGTGGTGGTGCCCGACGTGCTTGCGGGCCGCGAGCGTTACACGGCGCGACATGCTGCCCCTCGGCGAGATCTGCGCGCTGCTCGCCCCCCTCGCCTGGTCGGTGGCGGTCATCCTCTTCAAGCAGTCCGACGGCGCGCCGGCGCTCTCGCTCAACCTGTTCAAGAACGTGGCCGGGGTCGGGCTCCTCGGCCTCACGATGCTCGTCCTGGGCATCGGCATCCCGCTCGACCGCTCGCTCTCCGACTGGGTTCGCCTCGGGACCAGCGGCCTCATCGGGCTGGCGCTGGCCGATACCCTGCTCTTCGAGGGCCTGCGCCGGGTGGGCGCCGCCCGGCTGGCCGTGGTGGACACCATCTATGCACCCCTGCTCGTGTTCCTCGCCTGGGCAGTGCTGGGCGAGCCGATCAGCCGCAGCTTCCTGATTGGCGCCCTGGCGGTGGTCGTGGGGGTGACGATCGCCACGGTGCAGCGCGGCGTGTTCGCCGGGATCGAGGGCCGGGACCGCGCGATCGGCATGCTCTACTGCCTCGGGGCGATCGGCGGCACCGCAGTCGGCATCGTGATCGCCAAACCGGCACTCGCCGCATCGAACCTCGTGGAGTTGACGTGCACCCGGCTGCTCTTCGGGCTGGCTGGGCAGACCGCCTGGATCACGCTGGCCAGGCAGTGGCCGGTGGCGCGCGTCGCGTTCCGGCCGCAGCCGCTCTGGCGGTCGCTGATCCCGGCTGCGATCCTCGGGCCCTACGTGTCGCTGCTGTTGTGGCTCGGCGGGTTCAAGTGGGCCCCGGCTTCGCTCGCTGCGATGCTCAACCAGATGGCGACCGTCTACATCCTCGTGCTGGCGAGGGTGGTGCTGAAGGAGCGGCTGAGCGGGCGACAGGTGGCGGGTGCGACGATCGCTGCCGGTGGGGCTGTGTGGATCGTCTGGTGTACCTGATGGAGCACGAGGTCACGCAGGCGGAGTGGACGTGATGGGCGCTGGTACGGCGACCACCGACCGGCCCGGTGACCGATCCGCGTGGCGCGGCGCAGGGTGACTCTCGGATCAACCGCGGCGGGTCGGCGGAGAACCTGCCCGGCGACATCCGCCCGGCCGGGCGCGCCCGGTTGGACACCATCTTCACGGACGAAGACCTCGGGTTCCGCCTGGCCCTCACAGCGCCGTAGGGCAGCGCAGGCCGCCTGGGCCCGCGCCGTCGGGAGCCCGATCCACCCCCACCCCCGGGTTACCCTCAGCCGCCCCGCTCCGGAGTCTCCGTGATCGTCCTCCTCGCTTCCCTCGCCTTCGCCGCCGAACCCATCCACTCCACCGCGGTGACCGGCGTCACGGCTACACAGATCGCGACCGCCACGGCACCCGTGAAGGTGGCCACGTTCACCTACACGAAGGTGACCTGGGACGTGAAGTGCTACGGCCCCTCGACGGGGATCACCTGTGCCGTGAGCACGAGCACCGCGGGCAAGACCGCTGCGGTCGTCGGCGGATCGGGTCACACCCTCAACGTGAAGATCGACGGGGCCGTCGTGCCGGTGGTCGTGGACGGCATCTCGATCGACACGATCCTCGGCATCAAGTAGGGCGACCACCCTGCCGGGGTGACTCCCCGTCGTCGGATGGGCCGAGCCGCGGCGCCGCGACGAACCAGGCCGGGAAGGCTACGATGTACCCGTGCCCCCCGCCCTGGGTAGCCGACTCGTCGGCACCGCCGCCAGACCCCTGAACCTCCTGCCCGTCGGTCTGGGCGGCGCCGCGGCCCTGGGCCTCGTGATGGCGGGGCTCCCCCCCCTCGCGCTCGCCGTGGGGGCGCTCTCCCTGGGCACGTGGGGGGCCCTGGTGGCGTGGGACCTCGTCAGCGCGCCGAAGCCGGAACCGGCGCCGGGCCCAGCCACGACCCTCGCGTCCCCCCGCCTGCAGGGTCAGCTCGACGGGCTGGTCGTCGCAGCCGCCGCTGTGCAGGCCCGCATCCAGGCCCACGAGGGCGTGCTCTCGCCCTCGCTCGCCGAGCTGAACGCAGAGTGCCAGCACCTCCTCGAGGCGGCGACCGGAGCGGCGCTGCGCGGCGACACGGTGCTGACGATGCTCGCCGGGGTCGACCAGGACGCGCTGATCCGCGAACGGGACCTGCGCGGACGACAGGCGCGCGACGCGAGCGATCCGGAGGTGCGCCGCTCGCTGACCTCGGCGTCGGAGGCGAAGGCGCGTGAGATCGAGACCTGGCAATCGCTCTCGACGCTCGCGAACCGCATCGCTGCGGAGCTGGTGGCTGCGGACGCTGCGCTGGACGAGCTGAACGTGCGGGTCGCCCGGATGACGCTCGACGACCCCGGCTCGGCCGAAACCGGCGGCCAGGTGCGCGAGCAGGTGAAGGAGCTGTCGGGACGGTTGAACATGCTCGAACGCGCGGCGCAGGCCACGCTTGCGGAGGTCGGATGAGCGAGACAGGCGGGTCCACTGCAGCCAAGGGCTGCATTGTCGTCGGGTTCCTGGGCGCGCTCGCGGTGATCACCGCGGCGGCGGCGTTCTTCCTGGTCTCGCAGCGCCCGGAAGCGTCGGCGCCGGCCGCAAGGCCGGCCACGGGTGCGACGGCGGCGACCGACGCCGCCCCCGCGCCCGGACCGGAGCCGGCTTCGGGCGACGCCGTCCCCCGGATCAAGGCGCGCGGTCGCCTGCTGGTGGCGATGGACACCGGGGAGCCGCCGATGTCGGGCACCCCGCCGATGTTCTTCGTGGACGCCCAGGGCGGGCGCGACGGCTTCGACTACGCGCTCGCCCGCAAGATCGCAGACGCCGCGGGTGTGCGCGACGTGGAGCTCGTGCACGTGGCCTATTCGGGTGCCGAGGAGCTGCTGCTCGACCCGGCGCTGCGGGCCGACGTGCTGATCTCCGGGTATTCGCCCACCGGGACAGCCGGCATCACCTGGTCCCAGCCCTACCTCGAGTATGGGTTGTGCCTCGTGGTGGGCGCGAAGTCCACCGTGCAGACCACAAACGATCTGTTCGGGAAGAAGGTCGGGATCTTCGACGACGACGCCGCAGCCGAAGACGTCCGCAAGCTCGTCAAGGGCTACTCGGCCCTCACCCGCATGGAGAACGGGTACTGGGACGCCCTGGCCCGAGGCGACTTCGACGGCTTCATCTACGACTATCCCTACGCGGTCGCGGAGATCGCAAAGTGGTACACCGACAACCCGGAAAAGCGTGGTGCCTTCCGGATCGCGCAGTACAACCTGACAGACTCGACCTACGCGGTGGGCGTGCGCGCCAGAGACGGCGACCTCCTCGCATTGGTCGACCACACGATCGACGCCTGGCGCGGCTCCGACGACTACGCGAACGCGATCAAGCGCTACCTCAAGGGCGGCGAAGCTACCGCCCTGACAGACTCCTCGGTGCGCAAGGTCACGGTCAAGGCGGGCGACACGCTCTCCGGGATTGCCAACCGCGAGATTGGGGACACGAAACGTTGGCAGGAAGTGTGGACGCTCAACAAGTCGCGGTTCCCCAACCCGCACCTGATCGAGATCGGGGACGAGGTGGTCCTGCCCGAGAGGTAGGGGAGCCGCCCGGCCTCACCTGACAATCGACGTCGGCCCAGTGCTGACCTGACGCAGCAGGCTCCTGTGTTTTCGACCCCCGATTGGCGACCGGTCCGGTGCTCTCGGCCGTTCCGCCGCGGCAGTCAGCCGCGCGAGAGGGCGAGCGAGGCCGCCAACCCGAGCGGCGGGAGCCGCACCAGAAACGTCATGGTAGGCTGTGGAATGCTGTTGGCGATACTGCTCGACGCTTGCACCGCCCCTCCCCCTCCGGGCGCGGGACCGGCGCAGGATCCGGTCACGACCTGCCCCGCAGGCCAGGCTCTCGACGGCGGGACGTGCGTGCCCGAAGCCTGCGGGGTCGGAACCTGGGGCAACCTGCCGGTAGACGGGAGCACGGTGTACGTGGACCTCGCTGCAGCGGCAGGTGGGGACGGGTCAGACGCCGCGCCCCTCACGTCCATGCAGGAAGGCGTCGACCTGGCTGGAGAGTTGGGTGGGGGTCTCGTTGCGGTGGCGGCTGGCTCGTATGTCGAGACCATTGCGTTGGGAGATGCTCACAAGGGCGTCACCCTGGCCGGCAGGTGCCGGGAGCTTGTGACGATCGACGGGCGGGAGGGGGATGCGCTACCGGCGGTCGAGGTCCACGGCGACCGGAAGCGGCCCGCCGTGGCGATCGAGGGGGTGACCGTGACAGGGGGCACGTACATTGGGCTGAAGGTGCAGAGGGCGACCGTAGTGGTGACCCGGACGGATGTGCGGGAGAACATGGTTGTCGGCGTAGTGACCGGCGATGCCGACCTCACGCTGGATGACGTCAGGGTCTACGACACGGTCCCCGACCGGCGTGGCGACTACGGACTCGGTGTGGACGTCGAGGACGCCGCCTCGCTGAGTGCCGCCGGCTGCACGATCCAGGGCAATACGCTGGTCGGCGTCATCGCAGGGTCGGACGGCGCGGTCGTAGCGCTCACCGACACGGCCATCCTGGACACTGCGTCGAGCCCCGACGGCACCGGTGGCGACGGCATCGTCGTCCAGGGCGGCGCTTCGCTCACAGCCGAGCGGTGCACGGTGCAGGGCAACGCCGGCGTCGGGGTTTTCGCCGAAGGAACCCGGACCCGCGTCGAGCTCTCGGACACAGCCGTCCTCGACACGCTCCCGAGCCCCGACGGCGACGGGGGGGGTGGGATCACGGTCCAGGACGATGCCTCGCTCTCCGCCACGGGCTGCACCGTCGAGCGCAACGCCGAGAGCGGCGTCTTCGCGAGCGGGGCGAAGACGACCGTCGAGCTCACGGACACGACGATCCTCGACACCTCCCCGGGCGCCGACCGCGCCGGTGGACGCGGCCTGGAGGCCGCCGACGGCGCCACCGTCACCGCCACAGGCTGCACCCTGCAGGGCAACACCGAGTTCGGCCTCCTCGCCTCGAACCCTGGGACTGTCGTCGACCTCGCCGAGACCTCGATCCTCGACACCCGCCAGGGCGCCGCAGGCATGGATGGAGGCGGCATCGAGGTGGCAGACGGCGCAGCCGTCACCGCCACCGACTGCACACTCGAGGGGAACACCGGGTTCGGCGTCGGCGCGACCGATGCGGGCAGCACAGTCGACCTGGCATACGTGGAGATCCTCGACACCGAGCCGAGCCCTGATGGCTCCATGGGCCGCGGCATCACGGTCCAGAGTGCTGCTTTCCTCTCCGCTATCGGCAGCACCGTGCAAGGCAACGCGCAAATCGGCGTCTTCGCCACGAACGAGGGAACGATGGTGAACCTGACCGACACTGCGATCCTCGACACCGTCCCGAGCCGCGATGGCACAGAAGGACGCGGCATCCAGGCGACCGACGGGGCCACGCTGCAGGCCACTGGCTGCGCAATAGGTGGCAACAGCGAGTTCGGCATCGGCGCTTCGGGCACGGGGACAGCCATCGAAATCGACCACTCCGAGGTGACCGGCACGCAGCGGGGTCGCGCCACGGGTTTCGCACTGGCGGTCGTCGCACAGGTTGGAGCAAGAATCCGGGCAGCGGACTGTACGATCAGCGACAACGAGGGACCCGGGTTGTATGCCGTGAGCTCCGGGGAGTTGGATGTGGCGAGGTCCGTCCTGAGCGGCAACAGCTTTGCCGGCTCAGTTGCCATCGACGCCTCGCTCGCGGTGACCTCGACCTCCATCACCGACACCGTCCCCGATGCCGAGTGGGGGGGCGGGTTCGGGGTCTACGCCACCGATGCCTTCGGCCCCCCCACCGTCACCGTCCTCGACTCCGCAATCGGGCCCCACGAGCTCGCGGCCATCTGGCTCGACGGCCCAGGCACCTACGACATCGAGCGAAACACCCTGTCGGGAAGCGCCGGCTTCGCGCAAGGCAGTGCGACACTGCACGGCAACGCGGTCTTCGCCGAAAACGGTGTGACGGCCTGGAACGGGACGACCGGCTTGTTGGTCTCCGAGAACACGATCAGCGGCTCAGCCGACATCGGCGTGTTCCTCGATGGCTCATCTGCGATCTTGAGCGGCAACTCGTGGTACAGCAATGGCACGGATGTCCGGCAGCAGCTTTGCGACAACATCACAGAGTTGACAGGGGGCGACCTCCTCGGGGTCCCGCGCGCCCTCGTCTGCCCCGGGACCAACGTCCTGACCGCCTACGACCTGACGTTCACTTCGTTGTACCTGCGCGTGGCGGAGACGGAGGAGTAGGGGGCCGGGAGAGGCCCTCTCGACTGCAGCGGCGCGAGCACGGTGACCCACGCTCGAGTGACCGCCGCCGTGAACACGAGTGTGGGCGAGGGCCGCGGTTCACCAGGAGCGGCTGTTGTGACTCTCCCCGTGGCAGCTTCCGTCGCAATGCCCAGCCCCCCAGGTGATCCCGGAGGGCATGGCCACGTCCACCACACCGTTCACGTGCAGGGTCGGGTCCCGTATCGTGGTGTTGCTCGACACGGTCCCTCCGTGGCAATCGGCGCAGCCCACCCCCTCCTCCTGGTGGTCGCGGTGGTGCCCGTTGAGCCCGCTGGTCGTGTGACAGTCTTCGCACGACGACACCGACTCCGTCGAGGTGACCGTGCCGTTGGCCGCGCTCCCGTCCCCGTGGCAGTAGTTGTTGGAGCAGGTGCCGCCACTGTACCGCCCGCCGCTGGACAAGCCCGCGGAGAAGGCAACCTCGGCAATGCCCGGGGCGCTGTCCGACGTGTCCAGGAAGTGGCTGGTCTCCAGAGCGGTACTGTGGTTGGCGTGGCACTCGGCGCAGTCAAAGCTGTCATGCAGCGTGCTGCTGTCGGTGTGCGCCCGGTGGGCGGAGAAGGTGAGCGAGGTGGTGGAGTCGTCCAGGTCTTCCGGCGGCGCGCCTTTGGTGTCGCCGCTGCCGCCCCCGTGGCAGAAGGTGCAGTCCGTCGTCCACCCCCGCGTGTGGCAGGAATCGCAGCTCACACCGACAGATCCACCTGACAGGTCCGAGCCGTGACAGCTCCTGCAATCCTCGGTCTGGAACTTCGCGGCGTACCCGTGCGCCGCGGGGTCACTCCAACCGGAGGGGTGGTGCCCGCCACCGCCACCGCCGCCGGTGTCAGGGGTACTGCAGGTGGACGAGGCGCCCGCGTCGATCCAGATCTTGACCACGTCGGTGAGGCTGGAGGAGAGGGGCCCGCTCGTGGGCATGACGCCGCCGTCGGCGCCCTGCGCATCTGTCATCTTCAGGTACAGGAAGGAGCCCGGCGCGTTGCCGGCGACCACCAACGTCCGACCCGAATAGCTGGCGCTTGCCTTGCCCACCAGCGCCCCGTAGGGGTCCGTCTCCAGGTCCAGCCCGCCCGACGCCGAGCGCGCGCTGTGGCAACTGGTGCAGTGGTCACTGAACAGGGTCTGCACCCCGCAGAAGTCGTCCGTGGGTACAGAGCCGCCGCCGCTGCCCGTGTCGCCCCCTCCCCCGCCGGAGCCTCCCCCCGACCCGCTGTCCCTGCCCCCGCCGGAACCACCGCCAGAGCCGCCGCCGGAGCCACCGCCGTGCTCCCCCCACTCGCCGCCCTCCCCGACGTCTTCGAGGGAACAGCCCGGCGCGAGCAGGAGGAGGGCGAAGAGATGTGACACATGGACTCCCGGTGTGTCGCCGTCGAGCGCAAGCGTCGTGCCACGACGGAGTGCCCCGCACACCCGCGGATACTCCGCCTTCGCCTGTCCTCCGACGCGGTGGAACTGCGCCACGGCCGGTATTCCGCGGCAGGGATCTGCCGCCCAGCGGGGGGAGTCTGCCGCGCGAGGTCTGTCGCCGGTGCCCGCGGCTGCGCTCGCAGGCGGGTCATCCTCCGTCGCATCGACCTCGAGGTAGGCCGCGACCGGCCTCGCGGGGTTCACTGATCCCCGGGGAGGGCCCTACTCCTCCGTCTCCACAGTGGGCAGGGATATCGTACTGAATTCGATGTCGTAGTCGGTGAGGATGTTGCCCGCAGGGCAGACAGCCCAGGCCGGATTCCAGTCGGGCTCGTCCTCGGTCAGCTGCACCACGCCGTCACAGCGTTGTTGGAGCAGGTCGGCGCCGTTGTCGGCCCAGGTGTTGCCATCGAGATCGGCGGACGAGCCGTCGAGGAGGACGCCGACCTCCGATGCCCCGTCAAACGTGTTGCCTGCGAGCCGGAGTCCGGTGGTGCCGTCCCAGGCGGTCACGCCGTTCTCGGCAAAGACAGCATTCCCGTGCATCGTGAAGCCGCCCCGTTCAATACCGGTGCTGCCGGAGAGCGCGTTCCCCTCGATGTCGTAGGTTCCCCGACCATCGAGCCAGACGGCGGCGTAGGGCTGGGGGCCGATGGTGGTGTCTGTGAGTGTCAGGGAGGGGGCACCGAAGATGTCGCCGGCGTAGACACCGAAGCCGCCGCCCCACTCGGCGTCGGGGAGGGTGTCGGTGACCGTGGCGCCCGACAGCGTCATCGAGCCATTCAGGACGAGCGCCCCAGCGAAGCTGTTGCCCGTGATCCGGGTCCGCTCGAGCTCGACCTGACCGCCGCTGATGGCATAGACGCCGCATCCCTCCGTCTCTGAAACCTCGACGCCGGTGGCGCGAACAAGGCCGCCGTCCTGTGCAACGAGGCCCAGGGCCAGCCCCGTGGTGCGCCCCCGGCGCGTCTCCGTGACCAGGGTGTCATGAAGGTCAACCGTGGTTCCGTTCCCCTCCACGAAGATGCCGATGTCCGTGTTCGCCTGCACGGTGCAGCCGGTCGCGGTCAGCACGACACCGCTCTCCGCTTCGATGCCGCGGCCGAACCCCCCGTCCGGGCCCGGATGTGTGTCGAGAACGACGGTGTCCTGAAGGTCGACTGTCGTCCCGACATCTCCCGCCCAGATGCCCGCCCCGGTGTTCGCCTGCACGGTGCAACCGGCCGCCGTCAGCGCGGCGCCGTCGGACATCTGGATGCCGATGTCGGGGTTGTCGACGACGTCCGTGTCCTGCAGGTCGACCGTCGTTCCGGCGCCGGACGCCTGGACGCCGAGGCCCGTGTTGCCTTGCACGGTGCAGCCCGTGGCTGTCAGTGCGGCGCCTTCCTGCGCAAGGAGGCCGACACCGGCGTCTCCTTCGGGGCCAACCAGCGTGTCGAGGACAGCCGAGTCTCGAAGCTGGACCGTCGTCCCCTCGCCGAGCGCGCGGACGCCGACCCGGTTGTTCCGCTGCACGGTGCAGCCGGTGGCGGACACCGCGGCGCCATCCCGCGCCACGATGCCCAGGCCGCCGTCCGAGCCCGCGTGCGTCTCGAGGATGGCCGTGTCCACGAGGTCGACCGATGTTCCTACGCCGGACGCGTCGACCCCGAATTCAGTGTTCCCCTGCACAGTGCAGCCGGTGGCGGTGACCGCGGCACCATCCTGCACCACGATGCCCCGGCCGAAGCTGCCGTCGGAGCTCGGCTGGGTGTCGAGGACCACCGTGTCCACAAGGTCGACCCTCGTCCCCTCGTCTGACGCGAAGACACCGACGTCGGTGCTCCGCTCCACGGTGCAACCGGTGGCGGTCAGCGCGGCGCCGACCTGGGCGTTGATGCCGCGCCCCAGATCTCCACGCCGGTCTGGCAACGAGTCGGACACACGGACATCGTCGAGGGTCACCTCTGCCCACCCCACCACGATCCCACCCTCGGTGTTCTCCCTCACATCGCTGGCCGAAACGTTCACGTACGCCCACTCCAACCACATTCCGTTGGACGTCCCACCCGTCACCGCCACCCCCTCGATCGCGATCTCCGGCCACCTCCGCCCCCCGATGATCTCGATCGTGGGCACGTCGTCCCCCTCGCTCCCATCGATGGTCACCAGGTCCCTGCACCTCCCCCCGATCGTCACGCCGTCATGTCCGCTGTCCATCGAGATGACCTCGACGTACGTCCCGGCGGCCACGGCAACGAGCCCCCCGTCGCGATCCCCGGCGAGATCCACCGCGGCCTGGATCGAGTTGAGCGGCGCGGCCTCCGAACCGTCGCCCCCAGGCGCGGCGAGGTCGACGTACACGGTGTCCTCGCCGACGGGCAGGCTGCCCCACGTCCCGACTCCGCAGGCTTCGGGGACGCAGCCGTCGCCGTCCAGGAGCTCACCTTCCGCACAGCTGGCGACGGGATCAGGAGTCGGCTTTCTGGATGAAGGGGCTGCGCACGCCGAGAGCAGGAACGCGAACGTGTAGGGGTTCATGGCCCGTGAGTCTGCCTGCAGGTCTCCACGCGCGTCAAGGGGGGGGTGAAGCCGGATGAAGGCTCGGCATCCACCCGGCGTCGGTGCACAACGCGGCTAATCTCCCTCTCGTCTGACGAATACATGACGCTCGCCTCTCGGGTCCACCGCGAGCATCGTCCTCTGGTCCACCGGGTAGAGGCCCCAGCCTGACAACGCCCCGGTTGTCTCCAGGTGATCGATCCGGGACTGCAACGGTTGGGGCGCGGAGGATCCAATTCGGACCAGGAAGCCGTCCGGTGAGCGTTCGATGGTCACCTTCCGGATCGGTGCGGCGTCGAGCAGCGCCCTGAGCTCGGCGACCGGCGCGACCCCGTCCATCGTGAAGTAGTCTCCGTGGGAGACCGGCTGCGGCGAGATCAGGTCGAGCGTATCGAGCTGCACCAACGGATCGGGGATCGCCGCCCACCAGCCGGGGGTCGATGGCCCACCCGACGCCAGCGCGGCGGGTGTCGCCTCGAGAGCCGCTCGCAGACGCTCGGCACGCGGGTCCTGCTCCTTCCATCTGCCGCTGAGCTGCTCCAGAGACACCCCCGGCTCCGGCGCCGTCGTCCGCACGGCACCCGGGCTGCCGGGACACGCGGTCGCCGATCCCCAGCCCATCGCGTCGAGCTCACTCCACTCCGAGTACATGAACGCGAACCGGTCCACCGAGGTGCAGCCTGGGAGGAAGCTCTCCCGGCGGGAGCCGCGCCCCTTGACATCCAGGCTCCATCCCTGGCGCAGGACCGTTGCCGAGACAGGGATCACCGCGAGGCCAGCCTGCAGCCATGCGTCGAAGCGTTCAGCCGACCAACCGACGACCGGTTGGCCCCCCACTGCAAGGACGATGTCGCCCGGCTTCATCCAGGTGAAGCCGTGACGCACCGTCACCACCTCCAGGCCCTTCGGAGCGGACCGGACCTGAAACGGAAGGGGGTCGCCGACGCTGGCGGTGATGTCGTCCGGCACGACCGGCCTCTGCCCTCTGGGTTGGACAGCTTCTGGGGCAGGCCGCATCCCAGACAGTCCGGGATGCACCCGGGCCGGCACCCGGATGATCACGGTGTCGCCTTCCCGCTCGATCGGGTCGGCATCGGCGCGCCAGGACCACGAGCTTGCACCCATGTCGCTCGTCCCGACCAGCGCCAACTCAGCGGGCGCGATCGGGCGGAACGTGAGCTCCCCTGCAGCGTCGGTGTACGCAGCACGTTCGCCGATCCGTGTCGCGTCGTCGACGATTGTCACGCGAGTGTCTGCCACGGGACCGCCGGACGCGTCCAGAATGCGAACGCGGGAGATCGCTGTGGTGCTGAGCTTCAGCGCGCCTGGGCACTCAAAGTCCTTGCGGATGAGCACCGAACCCGATTGACCGTCGGGCAGGTGCAGCGCGAGCTCGACGGGCGCTCCGTGCGAACGGTCGAGGTAGATCTGGAGCATGCCGTTCGCGTCGACCGGGTTCAGCGGGAGGGGCAGGACGTCCTGCGGCCCCGAGCCATACAGCCAGCCGCTGTTCACAGGCGGTGCCTCTGCCCGCTCGAGGGGACGCACGGTCGCAAACGCACCGGTGGCGCTTCCCTGCTCGGCCTGGACGGGGATGTCGCACCAGGTGCGGACGGGTTCGCGGACGGACACGCCCTCCGCAGGAACCCCGATGGGCAGCACCCACCCGGCCTGGACGGGGGGATCCGTCTGCTCATCGCGACCCACCCTGCCGGTCCATCGGACCTCGATGCTCGCCGGGCCGGACGGGATGCCGCTCACCGCCCATGCCCCGTCGTCCACCACGATCGGGGTGCGGCGACCGGCGCTGTCCACCAGCGTGAGGTCGACGGTGTCACCATACCCATCCGAAACGCTGCCCGAAACCTCGCCGAGCCCTGGCGCGGCGGGTTCGGGCTTCGGGGGGACGGGCAGCGAAGCAACCGAACGAAGCCATGCTGGGCCGGTGGGAAGTGACGCGGTGCCCACCCAGGTGGGGCCGAACACCGGCGGCGTCTGGAGCGTGGAGAACGCGGGAGACAGCGCATCGTAGCGCCCTCCGTGCGAGACGATGGCCATCAGCTCCCCCAGCGGCCCCAGGTGCGCAGCAGAGCTCCCCTCGTCATCGTGCGGATCGTCCGCTCGCATCCAGAGGGTGTCGTCGGTATTCCAGGCGATGGGGTCGCCCGCAGCGCGGACCCGGAGGACGGGCTCGCCGCCGGGCGCCCAGGTCCAGACCCCGGTGCTGGAGCCGATGGCAAGCGCGCCGTCCGAGCCGACACGCACGCCCCGGGTCTCCACGCCGAGGTCGCGGCTCTCGATCGCGCCGAGCTTCTCGCCCGTGACCACTGCTCGCAGCACCGACGTGCCCCAGGTGACGCCCACCGTGTCACCGGTGAGGGCCGCCGCCCCAGGGTCCCCATTCGCGCGGAGTCCCACCCGATCCAGACGCGTCGCCGGGCCGGCGTCGACCCGACCGATCGCGGGGCAAGCGCCGGCCCCCCAGGCGCACGGTTGCACGTCGCCGAGCACACGCCCGTCCTCGTCGATGTCGGTCACAGCCGTCCAACGGGTGCCTGCTGGTGGTACCAGCGACCCGATCCGGGCGCCGGCGGCTCCGACGGTCAGGACGGGGAGAGGGTCGTCCGACTTGAGACCGCCGAGGTCCCCAAGAACGGCGATGAGCTGGTCCCGTGTGCCTTCGGCCCGGATCACGTCCGGCGCCTCTCCGGCGAACGGTACGGCATGCGGCCCGTCGGCGTCCACGTAGCGGAGGCCGAGCACACCGAGGATCGCCGGGATCCCCCCGGGGAGCTCGATCAGCTCACCTTCGTCTGCGGGGAGCCGCCAGACAGGCGCGAGAGGCGCTGACGGGCACGCTTCCTTGAGGCCAGCGGTGCACGCGAGGGCCAGGCTCCGGTCGGCGGACGCGGTGACCGCCTGCAGCACCGACGGGTCGACCAGCGTGCCCCGAAGGCGCTCCACATCGAGCGCTGCCTCTTGAGTACGCCAATGGAGCGCCGCTTCCCCACACGCTGCAGCGTCCCCAGCCTCGCAACGGACACCGGGCTCGGGCGACGCGGATGCCGCGCGCGGCACGCCCGCGAGGAGCAGGTAGAGTGGGCTCATTGGGCCACCACTCGCTCATAGAGTTGTAGGGTGGCCGCGGTCGTGGTCAGGAGAAGGTGGTCCTCGCCGGCCAGCAGGAGGTTGTTGTCGCCGGTCGGCGTCGGCACATCCGGGTCAACCCACAATGTTCCCCCGATGATGCCAGCCCAGCGCATCGGCTCGCGGTCCCGCCAGACTGTGAGTCCGCCAGCCCGGCGCTCGATCGTCCAGACTCCGGCGGGCGCTCCATGGCGTGGGGTGGCGACGGGCTGCCAGGTCCCGACATACGCGTCGAGCAGTGCTTCCCCCTCGGGCACGGCACCTACGTCGATGACGCTCGCGCGGGCATCCACGACACGCAGGCCCGGAATCTTCGCATCAGGCTCCCCGGGCGCCTCGATCGTCCACCGCAGCGCCTGGCCCTCACCCGGGTCGATCGGCACGACGACGGCCCCATCCCCATTGGTGGCGAGCTCGATGGGGAAGAGTTGCTCCCCAAACCTCACCGCCACCGCGGCCCCTCGGACCGGTTGGCCATCGCTGCCGATCAGGCGCACTGTCTGCGTCGCGATGGGGTGCCAATCTGGGGCGAACACTCCATCCGCGGACACGGTCCATGTGGAAGCCATGGCCCAATCGATGCCGTGCCACACGAGGAACGGCGATGCTTCGCCTATGTCTGCTGCCGTGAGCAGGTCCTTGCCTTCGGGCTTCTCGAGGTCCCAGGACTGCCACCCGGGCGTGCCATCCTCCAGTTTCGGGATGACCCGTACGGTGCCCGCCTCGCGGGGCACGCGAAGCTGCGCCTGCGCGGCGGTGACCTCGTGCTCGCCGGCGGCGAGCCAGGTCTCATCGAGCATGATCCTGGCGGCGCCTGTGCCTTTGCTGAGCCCTGCGACCTCGACGCCAACCTGCTCACCGTATGGCAGGGAGAGACCTTGTAGGTGAACGCTCCCACGTGAATCGGTCTCTGCATGGCGTTGGCCCTTTTCGCCGATGGTCACCCGGGCCGGGTATGCCGGCCGACCGTCTGGCCAACGCACGCGGAGCGCGAGCTCGGTGAACGTCGAGAGCTGCACCCGGTCCGGGCAGGAACCATCGAGCTCGGCGACCCCCTGCATGCCTTCGAACGTCACCCTGACGTGTCCTTCCAGCGAGGGAAGGGCGACGGACGCCATCCCCGCGGGGTCCGTGAAGCCGCCGAAGGCCTCCGAATGCGGGCTCGGGGCGTCTCCGCGTCCGCGGCGATATCGCCCCTCGGGCGATCGAGAGTAGGGAGGTGGTGAGGGGGTGGCGGGGTTCGAGGCCCAGATCGGCGCGCCGGCCACAGGCTTGCCAAGGGCGTCGACGACCGGAAAAGTGCAGGTATGGCTCGGAGCGAGGGTGCTCGTCACCTCGATGGAGCGATTGTCAGGGGAGAGAGTGATGTCCTGCCACGCTGCGGCGGTCCCTTTCCCGCTGGCGACCAGCACGTAGTCTCCGAGAGGCACGTCGGGGAACCGGAAGGCACCGCTTGCATCCGGGACCGCGTCGAGGTGCCTGGGCCCCTGGAGGAGTTGAAGGCGGGCTCCAGCCGCGACCGGGTTGATGCGACCGTACACTTCACCCCATGTGTCGGCGTCGGGGGCAGCGGACGGAGAGAGCCCTGCCAGTCGGGTGGCCCACCGCGGTGCGGGGGGGAGCGAGCCCCATTGGATGAGCACGCCCGCCCCCGTCGAGCTCATGTCGGAGGTCCAGATGGCGCCGCGCGTGGACGCGAGCATGTCGTCGACCCGAAAGCCCGACTCGGCATGCCCATCCGGGTCGAACCAAAGAACCGGATCCCCAACTTGAACCAATGACTCATCTCGCGCGAGCATGACCCCGCCCGCATCGCCCGTCTCCGTCACCAGCGGGACCGCTCCCGCTGTACCAGGATCCCATCTCTGAAGCTCCCCATTCACCTTGAGAAACGCGGCACCGTCTGCTGCAGCCCAAACCTCCGGCGGATCGTAGCTGGAGACGGAGATCGTCTCCCCTGGGGCCAGCGGGTCGTCGAGGCGAACGCGAAGCACTGTGAACCGCGCATCGCCGTATCCCTCGCCCACGACGACGAGCCACTCCCCGGCGACCGCCCAGCGCCCGAGCGTGCGGGTCCCGAGCAACCGCTCAACCGCGCTGATCAGGCGCGCTCGCGTGCCATCCCCGACATCGAGGGCGAGAGTTTCCCGGCCGCGGGTCACCATCGCCAACAAGCGATCCGCTGGGAGCAGGACCGCGCCGCCGTCCCACACATAGCCCTCGGGCGGGAGCACGTCCCTCTCCACCCAGCGCCGACCGTGGCTTTCGGCGATCGCCCACTGGCGCCCGGCGTCCAGGGGGCCGAGGCCCGAGGGACTGAAGCCCGAGGAGCTGTCGTCGCGCAACACGCGGAACTCGTGTCCGGAGGCAGAGAGGGCCAGGACCGTCGGGCGCACGTCGGCCGACAGGATCTGGACGGGGAGGGCCCTGGCACCCAGGAGCAAGGTGTCCCCTGCCACGAACCACGGAGCGCCATTGTCGAAGAACCCGGCTTTTTCGACGAACGGAAACCAACTGGACGTGGCCCACGAGAGGTCCGGGGCCCCGGCTCGGCGCGCCGCACGATGGCACGACGCCCAGTTCCCCGTTTCGCACCCCGGGAGGCCCAGCCCGGCCGAGAGGCACGCGAGGCCGTCGCCGCCGGTGCAGGCCTGCCGCAGCGCCCAGGTGGCCTCGTCGAGCATCCAGCTCTCCTCTGCCTGACCATCCCAGCGGCGGCCGGACGCCGCGCTGTCGGCCACCGCTCCAGCAGCCCAGGTCAGTTGCGCGGCGCCCGCAAGCCGTTCGCAGGCGGCCACATCTCCCGCTGCACACTCACCAGCCAGTTCAGCCTCCGAGTGATCGGCGCCCATGGCGAGAGAGAGGGTCAGGAGCACGGAACCGCCTTTGATAGTTGGGAACCGGATGGGCCATCCGTGGGGACGCGGACAGTTGGGGAGGTCAGAGGATGCATGAAGCGGAACGCTCCCCTTCCGAGCAGCGCTGGGCATAGTCCTCTTCGGTATCGCATGCGGCCCCGGCCTCGTTGGCGAACAGTGCGAAGAGGGAGAGGACGATGAACCGGTCGCGATCGCAGGAGGTGCCGCCGTAGGTCTCGCAGCCCGCCTCCTCGTTCGCCAGGGACTCTTCGGTGTCATCGGGGAAGCCACCGAGCTCGTCGAGGCAGGGGTCGTCGACGCCATAGACGATCCGTGCATCCGGCCGATCCGGGTGGCTGCAAGCGAGGAGGGCGAGGAGGGCGAGGACGGCTGGCATGGACGTGACCGGTGGGGGAGGAACGCGGGAAGCTAGTGGAAGAAGTTGTACATTCCACGCAAGCTGAAGACAATTCCGAAACAACTCAAGAACAGGAAGAAGAAGCGGGTGCCCCTCCGGCCAAAGAGGGAAACAAGCCCCTCCACCCGGCTCCCATGAAAGAGGTCCTCATCGTTGACACATGCGCCGTAAAATAAGCGAAAGCAGACAACAAGCAGGCATACTATCGGAATGATTTCCAGCATGACACCGATCCTTTGGTGATCTCGTCGGAGTGGGACTGGATGCAGCATGAACGGGTCACCTCGGAGCACATCCGGGCAGGGTACACCCTCCAGGGCCGTCTCCGCAAGCGCTTCGTCACGCCGAAAGCCGCGTTGCAGGACCGCGATCCGGGTCGATGTCGGGGTCGCAGACTATGGAGTGGCGCCGAAAACGAACGGGAACGTGACGCTCACCGGGCCGTGGGACGCGGGAAACCGGGAGTCCCGCACCAGCGCGTTCACGCAGGACAGGACATCCTCGTCGCCCACCGTGTCTTGCGTGACGCACTGCTCCGCGACGTTCCCGGCGGCCGTGATGTTCCAGTGCATGACCACCTCGCCCGAGAGCCCCGGATTGGCGAGGAGGCGCCGTTCGTAGCACTGCTGCAGGTCTCCGAGGTGGCGGTTCACCTCGGTCGCGACGGCCCAGAGGGGGACGCTGCCCCCCTCAAGAAAGGCTGGGGGCATGGCGACATCGGAATCGAGGCCTGCCTCGAGCGAACCAGACCCGAGCGAGACGGTGTCGGGCGACGCGGGTGCGATCGCGGCTGCCCGGGGCGCGGGGCCTGGAGGCGTCGCGACCGCCGAACCCTCCGCAGCGCAGGCGAGCACCAGGGAGAGCGCGAGGGCAGCCCCTCGCGCCACCCGTCGGAACCTGGCGGCACGCGGCCGGCGGGGCAGCGGCGAGTCGACCTTGCGCGGGTTGCGCATCTCCGAGCCCGCCGTGTCGACCATGCAGGCTCTGCCGGCGCGGATCGCCCGGTCCGTCGAGCGCGGTCGGGCGAGGTCCAGGAGATCGCGTCCACAGCTGGAGGGTCGGATGCCGACGCCGAGCACCCCATCGTCGCCGGCGTGCTCTGGCTCGATACGCAGCCGCGCAGCCCCCGACCACGGAGGCACGGAACATGAAGGGCCTGACGGTGAGCGCATCCCCGCAGGGTACACCCTCGCGGGCAGACTCCGCAAGCTCCTTGGCGCATCGCCTGGGTTGGTGTCGCTCACGAACACCTGCGGGCTGTCCGAAATAGGAGGTGTCGATGCTGCTGCTGCTCGCCTGCCTGGACCCGCCCGGAGCTCCGCCCGCCGATGACTCGGGGACCCACGACACCGCGGAGGCGTGGACCGGTCCGGTGGCCCCGGCGAGCGGGGTGGCCGTTGAGTTTGCGCTTGGCGGTGGTGCGGTCGTCGGCGCGGAGGTGGCCACGCTCGAGGTGCCGGATGCCCGCGGCGTCACAGCCGGCGACGGGACGTTCACCCTCGACGCCCCCGCCGGCGGGGAGGGCACCTTCACGCTCTCGGCCGCGGGGCTGCCGCCGATCCAGACCGGCACGCTCGACGTTCCCGAGGCGGGGATCTCGGGGGTCACATTCCAGGTGCCGGACCAGGAGATGTACGGGCTGATGGCGGCGTTTTCGGGGGTCACGCCGGACCCGGCGGCGTGCCAGATCGCCACGACTGTGACCTGTCTGGGCTGCGACATGTGGCATGGCCCGTTTCACGGCGAGCCCGGTGCCACCGTCACCATCGAGCCAGCGGTCGCGGCCGGGCACGGGCCTGTCTACTTCGCGCGCAACAGCGAGAACGGGGTCATCTACCCGGACCCGGACCTCACGAGCACCAGCGACGACGGCGGCGTGCTCTTCCTGAACGTGCCTCCGGGGCGATACACGCTCCGTGCGCAGAAGGCGGGGCTCCTGTTCGACAGCCGGGTGATGCGCTGCCGCGAGGGTTGGCTGGTCAACGCTTCGCCGCCGTATGGGTTGAACGTGATCGGCGCGGAGTAGGTCGAGCGGTTGCAACAGCCTCACTCACATTGCGCCGCACGACTCGTCGGCGATGCAGGTCGACACATCCGGCGTCATCACCGACGCACTCGCGGTGAGCCCTGCGACGCACCCCTCGACGGTGCCATGCTCGAGGCACCCGCAGTCCGGTTCCATCCGGCAGCCCCCCTCGATCGTGGCGGGCCCGCCTCCCGGGCCCGCACCCCCACGCTCGGCGCCAGAGGCGGAGGCGCCCCGCATGCCTCGCGACGCTCCTCGGCCAGCCACCGGGAGGCCGCCGAGCCCCCCGGACCGGGATAGGCGTAGAAAATGCAGCAGCAGCCTACGTTCTACCAGGGCTCACACCTCCGCGTGGCGGTGGCGCCCGGCTGGCAGATCACCGAAGACGGGCCGTTCGCCGTCGTGGCGGTGGCGCCGGACCGCCGTGCCGTGACCACCGTCGTCGGGAACGCGGGCGTACCGCTGTACATTTCGCCGGACCGCTTCGTGTTCGACAAGCTGGCGCCCACCGGGCTCGTGGGGCTCACCCTCGGGCGCCCGCGCCCAGCCGCACCGGTTCCTGGCTTTCCGCAGGCATGGGAGTTCGACGCCCACTATCAGGTGGCCGGGGCGGTGTGCCGGGGCGTGGCCCGTTGCAGCGTGGCCCCAGCCTACGACAGCGCCACGATGGTGCTCACCTGGGCGGCGTCGGTGGCCGAGCAATGGCAGGGATACGCGGGCTGGTTGCCACAGGTGGCCGCGACGGTCCAGATCGTCAACCCCGCGGCCTTCGGCGCGAGCGGGATCGCCGCCCAGAACCTGGCCAACTCCATGGCGCTCGGGCGCCAGGCCCAGGCAGACCGCGACTTCTCGCAGGCTCAGTGGGCCGAGGTGACACAGCAGCGGGACGCCTCGCAGGCGCGCATCAATGAGGGCGTGCGTGACGTGTTGGGCGGTTCGAGCGGGTATGTCGACCCGGTCGCCGGGAGGGTCATCGACCTCCCCGCCACCAACGCTGCCTATTGGGTCCATCCGGTGACCGGCCGCATCGTCGGCCACCCCGATGCCACCTTCGACCCACGCTCCCCGACCGACGCCGCGTGGATCCCGCTCCGAAGGGTGGACCCGAAGTGACCCTCCTGGCGTGATCCGGGCGCCCCGGCCGGGCTCCCGCCCGACTGGCGCCCGCGACTGCCTCGTCCGGCGACAGCGGGTGTGCACTCTCACACAGTCGCGCCGGACGACCAACACGTGCTTACCCACAAGCCTCCATGGCGACCCTCTCCCGCTTCCTCGCGGCACGATTCACCCGCAAGGGTGCTGTTGGCTTGCACCTCACCCTCGGCCTCCTGCTGGCCCTGTTGGCGCTCCGCCTCTTCGCCGGGCTCACGGAGGACGTGGTCAACGGGGAGGCGATAACGAAGCTCGACACCGTCGTGTTGGGCCGCCTGCGCCAGGTCGCGACTCCGACTGGTGACTCCGCCTTCTTCGTCGTCTCGATGTTGGGCTCACCCGCCGCGATGGGCGCGCTCGGACTGCTGGGGGCGGCATGGCTCGGGCGGCGCCGGGACTGGGTCGGCTGCACCGGGTGGGTCGCCACGTTCGCCGGCGCCGGGATCGTGGACCTGGCGCTCAAGTCCCTCGTGCACCGCCCCCGACCCCTCGGCTCCGATGCCTTCGTCGGGGCGAGCTTCAGCTTTCCCAGCGGGCACGCCCTGGGCTCCCTCTGCGGCTACGGCCTGCTCTCCTACATGACCATCCTCCACGCGGGGAAGCACGCCCGCGTACCCGTGGCCCTGGCGGCTGCCCTCCTCGTGCTGGCGATCGGGTTCAGCCGCCTGTACCTCGGCGTCCACTACCTCAGCGACGTGATGGGCGGGTACTCGGCGGGCACGCTGTGGCTCTCCCTGTGCGTGTCCGCCCTCGAGGTAGACCGACGCCGCAAGGCGGGGTGACCCGACGGGCGGGGCCGGCCTCGATGCGCTCCCCTCAAGCCCCGTTTGCGAGACCGTCCTCGCCCACCGGCGCGCTTGCAGGGGTGACGACCCGGGGGTCCGGTGCGAATGGCGGCGCCGCGGGCGCCGCCAGCACGGGAGTGGTCAGGCCGATTCCGTTGCCGACGATGACCTCGACGGCGCGGGGGACAACCGCGACCTCGATGACGTGCCGCACAGGGTTCACGTTCATGTCCGCGCTCGAGGGCAGCGCCTCCTCCGCCGTTATCCGAATGCTCCGCGCCTGGTAGCAGGGCACTGCATCGGCCCTCCCCGCTGCGGCAGCGAGGAAATGTTCCGCGAGCGCCACGTTCCCCATCCCGTCGTACACGGCGACGTCCAGGAAGCCGTCATCCATCCGGGCCCCGGGCGCGGCAAGCAACTTGTTCCCCATGAGCGGGGCATTGGAGATGGTGACCATGCAGGTCGATGCCGCGAGGAGCCGCCCATCCATCTCGACCTGCACGGTGCCAAGCCTGGACTCGAAGAACTTGCGGATCGCGCCCGGGAGCACCCGCCAGTGGTGCTTCTCGAACGCCTGGCCAGCTACCGCCGCCACCGCGAGCAACCCAACACCCGCGCAGTCGAAGAAGTACTGGACGTCAGGGCTCTCGGTCGAGGAGAGCCGCCCGGCGTCGATGCGGCGAGTCGTCCGGATGCCGATCAGGGCACAGGCCGCTTCGATGTCGAGGGGCACCCCGAGGGATCGCGCGAGATTGTTCATCGTACCGAGCGGGATGATCCCGAGCACCACGTCGCTCCCCACCAACTCTGCAGCGACATCCCCAATGGTGCCATCGCCCCCCGCGACGATCAGGAGCCCGCCGCCCGCCTTCACCAGCTCGCGGGCCTGCGCCCTCGCTGCCTTCCCGGAGGTCTTGATCTCGGTGCGGGCCCGGACCCCATGCGCGCGCAACGCGCTCACCACCTGCGCGAGTCGAAGCGCGTTGTCCTCACTGTCCCGCCCGGCCCCGGGGTTGAAGATGAGCAGTGCGTCCTGGAGCGCGCCATCGCTCTCCGCGTGGTCCCCCAGGCGCTCCTTGCGGGGTGCAGCGAGGATGGCCTCGAGCCTCGCGACCCGGCTCTCCGTGGCGGCGAGCCTCCGCAACCGTCGGTCCAGTTGCTCCCGCGCGCGGTCGACCTTCTTCGATCGCTTGTGCGCCCGACGCTGTTCATCCTCGAGGCACAGAAGGACGTCAGGGGACGATGACTTTGATTTTTTCATGGCGCTCGTATCCGCCCGCGGGGCCGGATTCAAATGGGGTGTCGTCCAGGAATAATCACGGAACCGGAGTTGACGACCACGTCGTCACGAAACCCAATCACCAGATTCGGGTTTTGCACGGCCAGGTGGCTCACCCTGATCCGACCTTGTTTCACGCCGGGGTTGAATCCAGCCAGGATGCGTGTACACACCATGCCACCCGAGAGCCCCATGCTTCGTACCTACGTTCTATCAATCGTTCTCTGCGCCATTCCCCTCGCGATCGCCTGTGGTGACGATGCCGCAGAGATGCAACGCACCGCCGACAAGGCCCAGGTCGACGCCAACACGGCGATCGCAGCGGCCAGGACCAAGGCGGACCAGGAAGCCCGAAACGCGCAGGCGGAGGCTGACAAGAAGATCGCCGCTATGGAGGCGAACTTCACGACCCTTCGGGAGGACTATCGCCACACGGTCACGCTCAACCTCGTCGCTCTGGACAAGAAGATTGCAGACCTGAAGGCCCGGGCCAAGAAGGCAAATGGAAAGGAGAAGGCCGGCCTGGAGGCGAGGGTGGCGGCTGTCGAAGCCAAGTACGACGCCTTCACGAAGGACTACTCCGGCCTGGACACCACGGTCGCGTCGTCCTGGGACGCGACGCGGGCGCGCCTCGACGCCGAGTGGACGGAATTGGAAAGACAGGTTGACGCTACCTGATCGGCGTACAGGAACCCGGACGACACCAACACTTCTCTCCAAGCGGTCGACCGGCCCCTCCGCGTGTTGGTGTTCGCCGGGTCCAACCGTCGACAATTCGGCTGCCCGCCGGCGGACTCCAAGGCGCATGCCCTCATGTTCCGGCTCGCAGACCGGTTGCCCTCTCTGGAGGCGCAGAACGGGGGCTCACGCGTGTGTCCGCGCTTCGCTTCGGGCGCACTTCGGGCTAAAGGAGGGTCCATGTTCCTCGCGCTCCTCTGCCTGCCCGCCGTCGCCGCCCCTGCCATGGATCTCGTGCCCCGCGCCAACGGGGGGGGCAAGACCATGAGCACCACCGTCCAGACGAAGGGTGCGGACATCAGCACCGCGGCGTTCGTGGCCGCGATCATGGACTGCGATCACTACCCGCTCGGGGCGTCGGTGATGGGCGTGAAGGCGCTGATACAGTGCAAGACGCTGGAGAAACGGGACGACGGGTACACCGTGATCTACCAGCTCACCGGCGGGAACATGCTGGTGAGCTCCCGCGAGTACGTCATCGCCATGAAGGTGGTGGAGCAGACCGCAGACAGGGCCCGCGTGGAGTGGGACCTCGTGAAGCACGACGGTGCACCGGGAGCGATGACCGGCCCCTACGCGAGCGCCCTGAACGCCCACGCGGACGCCGTCTACACCCCATACAACACGGGCGGCTGGACCTATGACAAGACGGCCGGGACCATCGCCTACAAGGTGACCTCGAACGCCGGCGGCACCGTCCCGGACTGGCTCGTGTCCCAGGACGCGGTCATGGCGTTCCCCCTCGAGCTGCTGAAGACCAGGTGGGGCGTGATCCCGTAGTTCGGCAGGGAGCGCGGGCGCTCCCGGCCCGCCCCCGCGGGCGATAGACCAACTGCATGCTCGATGACACAGCAAAGCGCGCTTCTGGACGGAATGGGTGCTCCCTGCCCCTCACCCGCGCGGGCTGGTCAGCAGCGGCGGTAATCCTGGCTGGCTGTGCGCCGCAGCCCTTCCCGGGGGTGGAGTTGACCACCGGAGGCCATGTCGTACTGGAGGGGCGGGATCTCGGGGTGCTGGTCGGCGAGACCCTGTGCCTGACGGGAGAGCCCCCCTGCACCTCGTTGAAGGACGCCTTCGGCACCTCGGGGCGACCGATCAAGGCGCCACCGTGGGCCACATGGCAGTCGCTGGGCGCACTCTGGCAAGCGGACGCCTTCGCCGCAGATGGCAACTGGTTGGATGTGGACATCACGATAGGCGGCACGCCCATGTTCCGCGCATCTGGGAGGGGGCAGATCTCCCCTTCCGTCACGATCTTCGTGCTCGCGTCCCCAGAGCGCATCGGCGCGACTGCACGGGCCGTGTTCACCGCGGATGGCTGGGGGCGTGGAGACGATCTGGAGATCGGGCCGGCAACGGGGGGCTGAATCGGGCCGACAGTCGCAGCGGGCGGTGCCTCCACGTGGCGCGACCGCATAATCGCCACCGTTCGGGAATTCGGACCGGCGAGACCGGGACCATGGCTGATCCTCCCTGCCGATCCGCTTCGCCTGGACGATCTCCAGGCGATCGAGCAGGCCTTTCAGGATTCCGGTGCGCCCGCACCGGTGCTTTCGAGGTCGCTTGAGAGATCCTCGCAGCCGGTGCCCACGCAGTACACCTGCACCGGCGCGCTCCGTCGGCCGCCAACGCTCTTGTCCAGCAGCGCCCCGGGCATGCTCGACCAGGGCATGCATCCCCTCGAGGCAGCGCGGACCGACACTCCCGCGATGCTCCCGCCGGCCGAGCATACCCCGGCTGCGAGGGAGGCCCTGCGACGTCCGCTCTCGATCGGGTACGATCTGGAGGATGCGGACATCTGGGCGGGGGACCGCAGCGCGATCATCAACCGCGTCAAGCGCAAGAGCGCACCGGTCACCGGAATCTCGAACAGAACGCCCGGGCCGCCTCGTCCAGGCTCCGGTATTCGTAGTCGTACATGCCGCGCTCTTCGCGGACGTCCTTCTCTTCCCAGTTTGCGCCACCGCAGCGCACGGACCACACGTGGACGTTGTCGTCGAAGGTGCCCGTCCGATCAGCCACCACTTTGTAGGTTCCGTCCCACTTGCGAAGCTCGAAGGCGGTCCGCGAGGCGGCCGGCGCGGTCGGGACCTGCGCCCTGGCGCTGATGCTGTCCAGCAGCCTCTCCATTTTGACGCGCGACTCGTCCGCGATGCGGTCAAGGTCGGCCTCGACTGCTGCGCGGATGAGCGAATTCGGGTACCTGTCGAGGAAAAGGACACACCCGTGATTGTCGTCTGGCGCCTTGTAGAAGGCATAGATCGCCTGTTCGGCCTCGATCATCACGGGTTGCACCGCAGCGGCGCAGGCGGGCGAATCCGCGCCCGCGCACCGCGTGGAGGCGTCCTTCAGGTAGGCAGCGAGCTGCCTCTCCGAGCCGTCTGGCGCCATGCGGTGCAGGATCAGGCGCTCCGCCCGAGTGGACAACGAGCTCTCGGTGCCGGACACCAGTCTTCGGAGGGCATCGATGCCTTCCGCCTCGGCCGCGGCAAAGCCGAGCTCATCCAAACGTCGTCTGGCCTCTGGGACCAGTCTCGAATCCGGGAACGCCGCCAGAAATGATTCCAACGCGCCCGAGCTTGCCGCCTCATGAAGCACGAGGGACGCCAGCTGATCACGGAGGTCGCTGCGCGCGTGGTAACGAAGACCGATCTCCGAGGCCAGCACTCGCTGATAGTCCGCGATGGTGCCCGGCCCCAGCGCCTGCCGCACCTGGATGTCCTCGATCCGATGCTCTGCATCGTCGCGCTGCAAGCCTGTAGGGAACCACCTCAGGTAGGCGGAGTAAGCGACCACGGTGTCCTTTGCGCTCGCCAGATCGAACGCCTCGACGCCCGTTCGACTACCGATGTCGTACTCGGCCATCGCCACCCGGGCAGCATCGACGCAAACCCGCTCCACATCGTGGTCGGCCGGAAACGAGGAGGCAGAGGGGAGCTCGGCGCCAGCGGCCGCAGACGCCATGGCGTAGGCATGGTGCAGCGAAAGCCTGGCTGACTGGGCGTTGGCGTGGTGGAGCTCATCGTCGGCCTCCCGCACCGCGGAGGCAGCCAACTCCATGTTCAACCGGCAGGTATAGCCTCCGCGATGCATCAGGTGGAGGATGGCGTGGAGAGGGTACCCGTCTTGCAAGCCGGCGTGCACGCGCTCCAGCAGGCGCGCGCCGCTGGGTGACGGCTGTGCCGACGCGCCCCCCGACCCCAGGAGGGCGACGACGACGAGGCATCTCAAGGGCGCTGGAAGGCGGGCGGGCGCCGACAACCCGTGTGACCTCTGTGACGCTCACCCGAAGTAGTCCCCCAGCGCTCACCAGAAGTAGTCCCCCACCGGATCGCGATCCCGGTGACCGGCGGGGGCTGGGGCCCCGCCCGACGAGGTCCGCTCGGTCACCGTGCCCTGTCTTCGG